>CAZEJY010000001.1:0-124859 GCA_964512705.1 uncultured Sangeribacter sp.
CCTTGAATTCCATAGTTTTGTCAACGAATACATCGTAGTCGCGGATAGGACGAACATCGATCTGTGAACCGGGAAGAAACGCCTCGATACCGAATACGTCTACGATCATACCGCCCTTAGTGCGGCTCTTGACATAACCCTTGATGATTTCATCATTCTCAAGTGCCTCGTTGACACGATCCCAGCTGCGAGTCTGACAAGCTTTCTTGTGTGAAAGACGGAGCTGACCGTTTTTGTCTTCCAAGGTCTCGATATAAACCTCTACTTCATCACCTACCTTGAGGTCCGGATTGTAGCGGAATTCACTTACGGGGATAATGGCATCGGACTTCATACCGATATCTACGCGAACCTCACGTTTTGTGATTGCTTTCACGGTGCCTTTTACTACCTCGTTTTCTTTAGCTGTCTTAAGACTTTCGTCGTAGGTGTTGGTCAACTCCTCACGAGTCTTCGAACCAGCTGTTTCGCCATTCTCATACGCTTCCCAATCGAAGTCTTCGATGGCGGTCTGTACTTTTGTTTCAGCCATTAAATGAACTGTTGCTTTGATTAATGCATCCTTGATCTCAAGCCATCCGGCTGTGCTGTCTCAGATGCTGATTAATGGTTTATAAATAATTTAATTAACTCTCGTTTGGACACACTTCGCCCAAAGCGATGCAAAGTTAATAATTTTTCTTTAATTACCAAACTACAAAATACTTTGCAAGAAATTTTTATACAGGATAGAATCGATTCCCATCGCAACGGCACTTTACCGCCCCGTCAAGACACCTCCTTGTCTCTTCCGTTATCTTGTAGAATTTCAGACTTCGGGAGCGCGGCAAACTGTTGAAGTAGGTATCGGACGACACAAGCCATTCCCACGATGCTATCTCAGCGACGCGTGAAATCATCCGGTTAAGCTCAAAAATCCTCGTACGGGCACAAAGTGTGATATACTCCTCACCCCCTTTAGTCCTGCTATGCAGGATATAATGCCAGCGCTTCAACCTGTCGGAGGAGGATTCTTCGGTCGAACTACGGTGAGAAACCGAGATATTGCGTCTATGACGCCTGTTGATTTCATTCATCATGAAGCAAAATTCCCGTCCATGAGCCGATGTATCCTTGATATGATTATAATGGATATATAGATGAATCATCTCATGGATGATGGTGTCTTCGATCACATCTTCCGGCAGGTCGAGGCGATTGCTGATAGTGAGAGTGAAATCAGAATAACGGATAATCCCTAACACAGACCTCCGCTTAAAGCTCAAACTACCCAATGCTCTGCGGGAGGAACCTATGCGTAGTTTAATCACAGGCAGTGCATTCGAGAAAATTTCTTCATTGAATCTTCCGAACCTATCCTGCACAAATTTCAGATTGGCATACACCCGTTTACTCCCCTATCTTATTAGTCGACACAATCGTAACCGATTTCAATGACAGACGCGCCTGAAGGTACTCGCGGAATTTCTCAACCTGACTCCCGGTCATCGGCCGGTTGTAATTCACCAACGCTACATGCAGCGTGTCGAGTCGATTAGTTTTCACTTGACTGACAATAGCGCGAGTCACTGCAATATCGGAAACCTCCGGAAAAATCACCTTCAGCTCCGGTGAAATTGCAGCGGAGATGGTATCAAACCGGGCAGCCGATGTCGTCATTGCTTTAAGTGAATCTATGGTCTCTTGCTGACGATTGATAGTGTTTTGAGTAACTTGGTACATATCGCGCAGCATTGTGGATGTTGCCTCCCCGGCATCAAAACTTCCGGCAGCGTTATCTCCCTGAATAATTCGCAAGCGTGTACCACCAAGATGATATTCGGGCAATTTGTCCGTCAATGCAAGCAGCAGAGAGTCCTGCGGCAAAACCTTACCAACCAAACTAACCGTCAAGGTTTTGTTATTACCATTCATCACAGCCTGAGACTGCAGCACCTGAGTACCGTCGAAGTTGAATTGCTGATCGACAAATCTGTCGCAGTTATTCTTAAAGCTCGATTGCTCATACATGCGATAGGTCAGAAAGCATGCAGGAATCATTGTCAGAATAGCAATGGCATATACAATATTGCGCACCCGGCGCGCCCTCTTCGGGTTAGAGAAGTCCTGAATATGATATTTCATCAACTTCACGCCAACTGTTGTTGCGCAAGCAATGAATACCGAGTTAATAAAGAATAAGAAGAGCGCTCCGAAGAAATAGTGCATCTGCCAGGTCGCAAGTCCGTAGCCGACAGTACACAGCGGCGGCATCAAGGCCGTTGCAATCGCCACGCCGGGGATTACGTTCCCTTTAACCTTGCTTCCTATTGCAACAATACCGGCAGCCCCACCAAAGAAACCTATAAAGACATCATAGATTGTAGGCGATGTGCGCGCAAGTAGCTCGCTGTGACCCTCATTTACCGGGGAAATCAGGAAGAATAGACAGGATGTAGCCACACTAAACGCTGTAGCCATCATCAGGTTACGGAATGAGCGCTTCATCAATTCGAAGTCATGGATGCCCACCGCCAAGCCGATACCGATAATCGGACCCATCAGCGGAGAGATGAGCATCGCTCCTATTATAACCGCAGTAGAATTGGTGTTGAGTCCAAGAGAAGCAATAAAGATTGCTATAATCAGGATTATTATGTTCGTACCTCGAAACGAAACGCCCTCGCGGATAGTCTGTTCTGCCTGCGCCTGTGGAACAAGATCATTGGATAGATCAAAATATTTAGCGAGGCCCGCGCCTAATTCTTTTAGTTTATCAAAAGTCATAATATTGTATTCTTCAATACAAAAGTAGGAAATTTTTTATACTGCCACAAATAATCAGCAAAAGTAGCTACAGCTAACAAGAAGAAATGTTAAAATTTTTATCACCTTATACAAAGTGTTTATCAATTTTTTTATTATTTTTGCTTTGCTATTTATATTCACAAACAACTTAAATCATAGCCAATTCCACAAACTATTGGTTATAAGTAAGTTTTAAAAATTAGCTATAAGCCATATAATGTGAGCTTAGTTGGAGATAATGTAAACTAATTTAGAAAACTTACTTATAATAATTAGTACGAGTAGTGCTAAAAACTAAAATATGAAAAAAATAATTCTCCTTCTCAGTGCACTGATTCTATTACCGTTAGTTCGCACCAATGCCACCACCAACGAGGCTAAGATTCTTAGAACCAAAAGTGAGTTGGCAGAAGCTAAGACTGCGAAAGATTCCATCCGCATACTGTTTGATCTGTGGGACCTCTCAATGCGGAGAGACCAGCTTCCTATTGGTCTACAAATATTTGACTTAGCAGGCAGAACAAATGATTACAATATCCAGTTAGACATTCTACGCCAAATGTCTACTGTCACAAGTAGCGACTCCATGCAGAATGTCTTGATTGAGAAAGCTAAGAAAATCCCTCATTCCGACACTCAACAGGAGACCGTACTCTTCCTGAAAATAAAAAGATTCTCCAATGTTGCCCGTACAATGGATGAAGCTTCGCGTCAGGCAAAGATTACAGAAATCATTTCCGACAAGAACTATGCCGCAAAGAATAAGTATGACCAGATAGAACGAATGTTTGCTATTTGCTCACTCTTGAGTAACCACGCTCAGGGTGATCTATTGGCTAAGTATGTCAGTGACTTGGAGCAATTGATGGACCAGCATGGCGTAAAACTATACGCCCTTCGTAATCTTTACTATACTGAGTCTGCCAATATCTTCACGGCTACCAACAACGAGGCACAAGCTATCGAGGCAGACCGTAAGATTCTCAAAATTATTGATGAGTTAGAGAAGGAATATAAAGCCAAGGGTCGTAAATATCGTAATTACGACACAATGAAGTATATCTCTTACCGCCGCATGTTGAGTAATTATGAAAGGCTCTCTGTTGATGAGGTAAATGAAATATACTCAAAGATTCTTGAACTTGCAGCCAACAACGATGATGTAAAGCAAAGCATCAGCACCAACTATCGTGCCAAGATCTACCACGCCATGAAAAACGGGCGTTACGTAGAGGCAATACCGCTGATCACAAAACAGTTGGAAACAGAGAATAATTTCCCGCATCGTCGGCATCTATATGAAATGCTTATCACGGCAGCCAAGAACACCGGTGACCAGAAAACCCTCGCATACGCCGAGAAGCACTATAAAGATATCAAGGAGGAGGCAGAAAGAGCTGATGCTCTGACTAAATACAATGATCTCCAAGTCAGATATCAGGTTAATATGCTTCTCTCCAACAACGCCCGATTGGAATTGGAGCGAAGAAATGAGCAGATAAAGGGTGCGAAAGGGATCATGACTTTCGTGATTATCGGTTGGATTGCCTTTGCATTGGTATTGATGTTCATGCTTTATTTCTGGATCAAAAACCGCAGGACTCTCAACCAGATAACAGAATTTATCCATACCCTCTCGAAGGAACGTAAGGAATTGAAGAAAGAACGTTACGGTGAATCCTCTGTTAGGGGAGAATCCTCCAATCGCTCTTTACCTCTCCAGCGATCAGAGAGAAATATGGAGAACATGATCAATTATATCCTTAACGATGCGCTCTATATCTCCTCAATCGGACAGGATGAGGAGAATCAGTTCAAGGTGAAATTGGATATGGTCAATTTCATGCAGAACTCCTATGATACTTTAGCTGCTACGTTGAAAAAGAACGTGACTGTAGATTTCAAATTCCCCGAGGAGGATTTCTCAATCTATACAGATGCCTATTGCATGCAGTGGCTCACAAACCATATCCTCCAGCTGGCAGTCAGACTCGCTCCGGACAACGGTAAGATTGGTATGGAATGCTACAAGGATGAAAAAAATGCGTATATGATCTTCACCCATAACGGAGAATCCCTGCCCGACGGCAAGGAGGAGCTGATCTTTAACAATTTCATCTCTTATCAATCTTTAGCAAAGGAGAAGAAAGCAGCTCTGATCTTCTGTCGCATGATCCACTTCCTCTTGGACATCAAGCTTCGCAGCGACCGCCAAATAAAAGAGGGTCGCTTGGTGCTCACGATTCCGTTGAATTGATTTTCGAGGTGTTAGCCGTTAGGTTTTAGGTGTTAGAGACTCCCATTAGACCTATTAGACCTATTAGACCCATTTGACCTATTAGACCCATTTGACCTAACTCCTAAAGCCTAAAGCCTAAAATTATATGCAGACATTAGAGCAGAAGCAAAATAATTGGCTTGAAAGAAATATTTCTGAAAACACCCGCATTATATTGGTTGCCACTATTGTGGGACTATTTGCGGGCGCTGCTACGTTTGCACTTAAATGGGCAATTGCCTGGATTGGGAAAGTTATTGCTCCACACATGAATGAGATGAGAGGGAATTTTCTCTTCCTTATCTTCCCGGTGATTGGTGTACTGCTTGCCATGATATTTCAGCTCCTTGTAAAGGAAAATCTCGCACACGGCACGGATCAGCTGAAACAGAGACTTTCTCAAGGTAAATTCTCAATGAAGATAAATGAGATTCTTACCCCACTCATAGGTTGCTTTCTCACCATAGGGTTTGGAGGGTCCGCCGGCTCCGAGGGCCCGAGCGCCTATTCCGGAGCAGCTATCGGCTCAAACGCAGCCAGACTGTTTCATATGTCACCTCAAGCAACTCGTATTATTTTCGGTGCCGGTGCAGCTGCCGGAATTGCCGGAATATTTCGCGCCCCGATCGGTGGCGTGATGTTTGCGCTTGAGATTCTATGCATTGAATTCACATTGACCGGAGTGATTGCCGTAATCTGTGCTTCACTCTCCGCATTCGTGGTCAGCTACGGCCTCAGTGGCTTCACCTGGGATCTCTCCCTCCTTCAGGCTCACACTTTCGACCCGCATTTGCTCGGATGGACCGTAATATTAGGAATATTCTGCGGCATCTATTCTATATATTATGCCTACACGCAAAAGCTCGGCTCCAAATGGTTTATCAAAATCCCTAACCGTTGGATTCGTGCTCTTATTTGTGGCGCCACGTTAGCACTCGTAATTTTCCTCTGGCCAACCATGTTTGGCGAGGGATATTCCGTTATCTCACACGTGGTCAATGGTCAGAACGATACCCTCTTGGCTTATAGTCCATTTATGAGACTCGCAGATGATACATCCGTTATTCTTATCTGCGTTGGATGCATTCTAATCATAAAGGGGATAATGGTGGGAGCCACTAACAGTGGAGGTGGTGTAGCCGGAACGTTTGCGCCCACTGTTTTTGCCGGGGCTTTGGCTGGTTTTCTCTTTGCCATGCTCACCAACTTCGTATTCGGAACAACACTGAGTCCTCAGACATTTGCATTAATCGGCACGGCAGCAGTTATGTCAGGAGCACTGCGCGCACCGCTGATGGGTATATTTATCGCTGCTGAAATTTCTGCATGTTACAATTTTATTCTCCCCTTCATTGTCGTTGCCATGACCTCTTACTTAGTAGTCAAACTTGGCGACAGAATCGCTTTGAAACATTGAATTAGACTCTTTCTATCATATTGAGGATATTCTGAAATTTTTTTGTTACTTTTGAGGGCTGGAAACATTGCGGCTCCATCTGCAGTGAATCGGTTCAGACCTTATCCCTTGATCTAATCGAGGGTTAAACTACATGAAAACTCTAACCTAATACTTTCTATGAAGAAAATCTTATTAATTGCGGTAATCTCTCTATTGGGATGTCTCCAATCCAAAGCGGGACTCTATGATGCCGAAAATCCGGTAGCCAATCCTGAGGCAACGGTTGTGTGCGGAAATGCAAGATTCACAGTACTTACTCCTCAACTGATCCGCATGGAATGGAGTGAAGACGGCAAATTCGAAGATCGGAAATCTTTAGCAATCGTGAACCGCAATCTTCCCCTGCCCGTATTCAGGAAGTCTGTTTCCAAATCGGGCGTTAATATCAAGACAGATGCTTTGACACTGAACTACAAGAACGACGGTAAACCCTTTGACAGCAATAACCTTTCAATAGAGCTGAAGCTCAATGGCAAAAAGGTCAAATGGCAACCGGGCATGAAGGACTCTCTGAATTTGAAAGGAACAGTCCGCACCCTCGATGGAGCTCATGGATATAAACTCGGAAAGAATCAGACAATGGAGTCCGGATTAGTATCCCGCTCCGGTTGGGCTGTGATAGATGATTCCAACAATAATACCATGTCCCCTTCAGATAGCCACTGGGAAGAGTGGGTGGATGTCAGGATGCCGGGAAATCGTCAAGACCTCTATTTCTTAGGTTATGGTCATGATTACAAACAGGCTCTGTCCGATTACCAGAAGATTGCAGGCAAGGCGGTTCTTCCTCCCAAATATGCTTTCGGATATTGGTGGAGCCGCTACTGGCAGTATTCTGATGATGAATTAGTCGATCTCGCCAACAAATTCCGATCTTTCGATATTCCTATGGATGTGATGATTGTGGATATGGACTGGCATGATACCTTTGGACTCAAGTCAGGTAAAACTCCTGTTGACGAGTATGGGCAACGAGTGGGCTGGACCGGCTACACTTGGCAAAAGGAGCTGTTCCCTGCTCCCGCCAATTTCCTGAAATGGTGTGCCAATCAGAATCTGAAAACATCTCTTAACCTTCACCCCGCTTCAGGCATTCAACCCTATGAGCAGTGCTACGAGGCATTTACCAAGGATTATGACTGGGACCAACCGGGGAAAAGCGTTCCATTTCACATTGACGAAGAGAAGTGGGCCGATTCCTACTTTAAGACCGTTCTTAATCCTATGGAGCAACAGGGTGTAAATTTCTGGTGGCTCGACTGGCAGCAGTGGCTTGAATCGAAATATACTCCCGGCTTGAGCAATACTTTCTGGCTCAATCATGTTTTCAGTCATCACATGAAGGAACTCAAGAATGAGAAGAACCAAAATCTACGGTCAATTATTCACCACCGCTGGGGTGGTCTCGGCTCTCACCGTTACCCCGTAGGATTCTCCGGTGATACCCATATCTGCTGGGAGACACTTGCGTTCCTACCCTGGTTCACTTCAACTGCATCTAACGTCAACTACGGATATTGGGGACACGATATCGGCGGACATATGTTTGACAAGAATGATCCCGCTACAGGAACAGACCCTGAACTTTACACCCGTTGGTTGCAATATGGCGTATTTACCCCTATTTTCAAAACTCATTCGACCAAAGATAGAAGAATCGTTCGCTATCCTTGGGCTTTTCCTGACCACCAGTTTGCTATGCGCGATGCCATTCAGCTTCGTTATGCATTAGCTCCTTATATCTATAATTCAGCACGCGAGAACTATGATACCGGCATCGCTATGTGTCGCCCGATGTATTATGAGTATCCGGAAACTGAAATGGCTTACAATAGTCCTGAACAATATTTTTTCGGTAACGATATAATTGCTACTGCTGTTTGTGCTCCTGTTGATTCCATTACAGCACTTGCCCCAAAGACAGTGTGGATGCCGGATGGTGAATGGTATGATTTTGCCACAGGTCAGATGCTTGCCGGTAATAACAGCTATGATCTCTCCTACACAATCCAGGAGAATCCCTTCTATGTGAAGGCCGGCTCAATCATTCCAATGAACCCGTCAAAAGTTAAGTCTTTGCAGGTTCCTTGCGATACCTTGACACTAACCTTCATTCCCGGCGCTGTTGGAGAAATGAGCCTCTATGAAGATGATGGAGATACCGATGATTACCGCAACACATATGCCACCACAAAAGTGAGCCGAGAACTTGTTGATGGGAAACTCCGCGTAAAAATCGATGCTCGACAAGGAGGCTTCGAAGGAGCTACGGATAAAAGGGCTTATGAATTGAGATTTCCAGCAGCTATGCCTCCGGCAAAAGTTACAGTTGCCGGAAAGGAATATAATTATTCTCGCTTCCCGAAGGCGGGTGACTGGACTTACGACGGACTCACTCTGCAACCGATAATTTATACTGAAATGCTTCCGGTGGCTGAGGATGTGGAGATTGTTCTCGACTATGGAGAGGGTCAACCATATAACGAGAAGCTATTCGGTAAGCAGGGAATTTTCCGCCGTTGCCGTGAACTGACACCCCAATTCAAAGAGGAGGCATTCATGAATGGCGAGGGTAAGCAGATGTTGCCGGAGGGATATCTAAAGGTATCACAATGCGCCAACTTCATCACCGAAGATCCTCAAAATATCAATAAATATATTGCAGATTTCGAGGATTCTCTCGCTGCCCTTCCGGCTTTAATCAACGATTACAAATTTGCCGGCACCCCCTTCAAGATCCGAATGAAAGAGCAACTCACCAAGTAAATCTAAATCTTCAGTTTAATACGCCTACTCTGAACTCTTAGGAAATTGAAGTTTCCTATATGTTTAATAAATTCACCCGAAAGCAAGCGTTTGCCTTCGGGTGTTTTTTGTGCGGAAGACTAAGCCTCAACTTGCTCCTTTGTCGGGCCCTCGGAGTCCGGATTAACCGAGAAGACATAATTTTTACGCTCGATTATAGCCCAGATAAATAACGCAACTCCAATCAGTCCGGAGAAGATAAATTCAAATCCGGGATAAGATGAATGGAACAAACTCTTCACTCCTGAATCAATAAATGGAACTATTGTGATCGCAATGTAATTCGCAGATAAAACATATCCGAAGAATTGCATTGCTTTCTCTTTGGTTGGAGCTATATATGTCGTTTTGTTATAAATCAATGGCTGGATCACACCATATCCCAAGCCGGTCATCAGAGCAGCTACGACATAGATCCAGAAGTTGTGAGAAAAACCAATCGCCAACAGACCTATTGTTGATAGTGCGATGCAAAAACATACCAAGGCTTTCCCTAAACGGTGTCTGAACCAAGGAACCATGGTCCCTCCAAACGATACCGTTGCATAGAACGCTGCAGTCACAATACCAACCTCTGAGGAATCCATCCCATATTTATCCATCGTGAATGGTGCATAATATGAGATTGCCATTGTAGCCCATGTGAATATGATATATAGCGCCATCAACATTACCAGCGAACGGGTAGAAGCCTTCCCCTGAAAGTGGTAACCATCAGACTGCTGCTTATCATCTGCAACCGGAGCAGGAGCGGCGAGTATACGATGCTTGTTGATATACTTCTGAGTCATGAAAGGAACCAATAGAAGCGGTATTATCGGCACAAGGTATACAAGGAATGCTGCATGCCAATTTCTAATAACTATCCAACCTACATAGAGATTGGCAACAATAACCATGAAGTTTGAGGTGGTCGATTTCAGTCCAAGGTCCCTTTGTCGTGGACTTCCGGCAAACCATTCCGAGATATATCCGGCGGCAATGGGCACAACTAATGCGCATCCAATTCCTCCTAAACACCCCATGGCGATGAGCATCCACATGCTATCGGCAAATAGACTCACAACTCCGGATATAAAGAAGATCAGTAATCCGGTTACCAAAACGAACGTAGAGTGTTTTGGTGTCGCCCACTTTCCTGCAAGAATCACAAATGGAAACATCACAAGATTCGGAAGACTTGTCAGCAATTGCACTTCAAGTTCGGAGGAACCGAAAATATGCTTCAGTTTACCCAACATCGGACTTACGGCGAGTCCGGGCATATTTATTGTGAGGGAGATAGCCAATATGGCTATCAAAGAAATCAAAGGAACCTTACCCTCTCCGGAATTAACGTACTTCACAATTATATATTGATTTATTTTTATCAGCTACTTAACTTTTAAACATTTCGCACATTTGTAGGTTCATCATTACACAAAAAATTAATGGAGATGTATCAAATTCTTGAAATTTGACACATCTCCATTACTTGATTTTTTATGTCTATTGGGCCGTCAGAATGTTTCCGACGAGATGCTATGACACACCATATTATAGTTCGTCGGGATAAGGAACAGCCTTACCGGTAGCGCGGACTGTCGGCATGGAAGCGTTAACTGCGCGGAGACGTTGACCGAGTGATGAGGCAAGCTCCTTCACAAGCTTGGGATTCTTCTTGGCAACATTGTTGCGTTCTCCAATATCCTCCTTGAGGTTGTAAAGTTCAAGATCTCCTGTATGCATGCGGTAAACCAATTTCCAGTCACCCTTACGGATAGCAGAGAGGAAATCAATGTCGTCCTGATCCTCAACCCTATACTGATGTGGATAGTGGAAGATTAATTCTCTTTCAGGATCCACTCCAGTCTCTTTTTTATCAACCACAAAAGCATTTGCATCTGCCATTGTTTTGATTTTTCCGGCATCCTGAGCCTCTTTGGCAAGTTGTGAACCTCGTTTTGCCAATTTCACAAAACTCTGACCATCGAGTTCCTGAACAGTTTTGTAATCCTCAACTCCCGCCATTTCGAGGATAGATGGGAAGAAGTCTTCATTGATCACAGGAGTGTTGATGCGAGTCCCCGGAGCAACCTGTCCGGGCCATGAAATCATCATCGGCACGCGAATACCACCCTCGTAACAAGAACCCTTTCCTTCACGAAGAGGAAGATTCTGCGTATGTGGTTCATCACCCTTATCCTTAGCAAGACAGTGACCGCCATTGTCTGAATAAAAGACTATGATTGTGTCGTCTGTGATACCCTTCTTGTCAAGATAATCCATCACATCTCCGAGACTCTTATCCATACTCTCTACCATGGATGCATATCGTGCTTCATTCTCAACCAACCCCATATCAAGATACTTCTGGATGAAACGGTTATCACGCTGTATCGGAGTGTGCACAGCATAATGTGAAAGATATAGATAGAATGGCTCATTACGCTTGATAGGAGTTTCGAGAGCCTTCAGTGCCTCGAGTGTCAAAGCCTCATTCAGATGAATAGGAGTATCGTAGTACTGAGCCATATTCTGGATAGAGCTGAAATCACCACCACCGGGGATGTTACCAAAGTAGTCTTCGGGCTGATAGCTCTTCGGATGTCCGTTGCCGGATCCTGCGACTTGCACCATGAAGCCCATATTCAGTGGGTTTGAGCCCGGCATTCCGGCAGGTGACCAGTGAGCCTTGCCGACATGGATTGTGTAATATCCGGCATCACGTAGCAGTTCCACCATGGGAGTAGCAAACACTGTATGGTTCAAACCATAGATTGCAGAATCACCTTGGAATTGAACCGGCGTGAAGGCGTTGTGATTCCACTCAGCATTAGCAAAGATATCACTCTCATTGGGATTCGTAGTACCCGGAGCTCCACCAATAGCATCCGAGGGGCGATCTTTAAACAGTGAACAGAAATTAGTGACATGCAAATTTGCTGCATTCATACCTGTCATCAGACTTGTGCGTGTAGGCGTAGAAACTGAACAAGCATAAGCATTGGTAAACATTGTTCCACGCTGTGCAAGGCGCTCCATGTTAGGAGTATGGAACTTCCGGTTGTTGGCACATGTATCTGAACCAAACGGCAGAGATGTTTCACTCCATCCGTAATCATCTACGAGAAAGAAAACAATGTTTGGATTCTTTTGTGCATCCCTTTCAGCTGCAAAAGCGGCAGCCGTAGGAATCAAGAGGGATAATCCCAAGCAAGAAGATAAAGTTTTCATGAATATTATGTATATAATTTATCGGTTTGACCGCCGGGCTTCTCTAACTTCAATCATAATTTTAGATTCCAAATATGAACCCCGGCATCTGTTTCTGCACTTCAAATATAATGATAATCTTTACCCCTTGCAATAAAATTCATCAATAAAAATTAAAAAGTTGTCATCGTTCTGAAATTTCCTCACAATCGTTCCCATTTTTCCTCCTCTTCCTTCCCATTATACCTTTCTGAAAAACTTATATTTGGCGAGAGGGCGATTGGTTGGGAAATTTGGTATATTTTTTGTAATTTTGTGATTAGACTCCATATATATGCTTAAAATGTGAGTGATAAATGCTAAAAATATGAGTGAAGATATTTGGGATATTGAGGAGGAATTTATCGGAGATGCTGAGCCTAATCATACGAGTTCCGCCGGTACATACACAGACGATGCCATTCAGACCCTGAAATGGAATGAACATATTCGCAGACGTCCCGGTATGTATATCGGTAAACTTGGTGATGGCACACATGCCGAAGATGGTATTTATGTGCTCATCAAGGAGGTGGTGGACAACTCTATCGATGAGTTCAACATGGGTGCGGGGAAACGCATTGATATCACTCTTACTGAGGAGGGTGAAGTAACAGTCCGCGACTACGGTCGAGGTATCCCTTTAGGTAAAGTCAAGGAGGTTGCTTCAGATATAAACACGGGTGGTAAGTTTGACGATAAAAACTTCAAGAAGTCCGTGGGCTTGAATGGTGTTGGTCTTAAAGCTGTCAACGCCCTCTCAACTTATTGTCAGGTTTGCTCCGTGCGCGACGGAAAAATGGTGGAAGTTGACTTCGAAAAGGGTGATCTCATACGTCACACTGAACCGACTGACACCAAGGAGCCCAATGGCACAATGGTTAAGTTTAAACCTGATCCTTCACTCTTCACAAACTATCGGTTCAACTCTGAGTTTGTGGAGACGATGATTAATAATTATACCTACCTCAACGTCGGTCTCCAAATATTTTATAACGGCAAAAGGTATCTTTCGCGTCATGGTCTGCTCGATCTCCTCAAGGAGAATATGACTGCCGAGCCACTCTACCCTATCATACACCTTAAGGGCGAAGATATCGAAGTGGTGCTCACCCACACCGACCAGTACGGCGAGGAATACTATTCCTTCGTCAACGGTCAACACACAACCCAGGGCGGCACACACCTGACTGCTTTCCGCGAACATGTAAGCCGGACGATTAAAGAATTTTCCGGTAAGGGTTATGAATTCTCCGATATCCGAAATGGTATTGTCGCGGCCGTTGCAGTTCGCATTCAGGAGCCGGTTTTTGAATCTCAGACGAAGACAAAGCTCGGTAGCAAGGAGGTTGCGCCTGATAGTTCCCTAACCGTAAATAAATTCATAGGAGATTTCATAAAAAAGGAGCTTGACGATTATCTTCACCGAAATCCTGATGTGGCAGAGATTATGCTCCGCAAGATTGCTGCCAGCGAGAAGGAGCGCAAAGCTATGGCGGGCGTGACGAAACTTGCGCGCGAGAAAGCCAAGAAAGTGAGTCTGCACAACCGGAAGCTCAGGGATTGCCATATTCATTACAACGATACTCTGAAAGGTAAGGCCAAAGATGATGACCGCCGCGAGGAATCGGCAATTTTCATTACCGAGGGAGACTCCGCTTCAGGAACCATCACCAAAGTGCGCAATGCCAAGACTCAAGCCGTCTTCTCCTTAAGAGGTAAGCCGCTCAATTCCTACGGCATGACACAGGAGGTGGTCTACAAAAATGATGAATTCAATCTCCTGCAAGCTGCCCTGAATATCGAGGAGGGTATTGAAGGATTGAGATATAACAAGGTCATCATTGCCACGGATGCTGATGTCGACGGAATGCATATTCGGTTACTCATAATCACCTTCTTCCTGATGTTCTTCCCCGATTTGGTAAAGAAGGGTCATGTATACATACTTCAGACCCCTCTCTTCCGCGTCAGGGATAAGAATTCCGTTAGGCGTAATAAAAAGCGCAAAAGCAAGAAGGAGGAGAATCCGGAGCAAAAGGATACCTATTATTGCTATACCGATGAGGAGAGGGAGGCTGCAATTGCCAAATTCGGGCAGAATGCAGAGATTACCCGATTCAAAGGTTTGGGTGAGATCAATGACGCGGAGTTTGCTGAGTTCATCGGTCCCAACATGCGTCTGGATAGAGTAAAACTAATTAAGGATGACGCCGTTGATAAACTTTTGGAATTCTATATGGGTAAGAACACTATGGAGCGCCAGAATTTTATTATCAACAATCTTGTCGTTGAAGATGATTCACAGATATGAGAACTGCAGTATTCGCCGGCACATTCGATCCTTTCACGATTGGGCATAAGTCAATAGTGGAAAGAGGATTACAGATCTTCGACCGCATCGTTATTGCCGTGGGGGTAAACCCCGAGAAGATGTCGGCTCAGTCAATTGCAGAGCGTTGCGAAATAATTGGCAAGGTTTTTGCCAATAATGAAGCGGTAAATGTGACAAGCTATACAGGTTTGACTGCTGATTTCGTTAAAGAGATAGGAGCCGTTGCAATTTTGAGGGGCGTGAGAAATATCACGGACTTTGAATATGAGCGCAATTTGGCAGATATAAATAAAAATGTATTAGGGGTTGAGACATGTTTCCTCCTTTCGCTTCCGGAGTATTCCTACATTTCCGGTTCAATGGTAAGGGAACTAAAGGCAAATGGATACGACATAAGCCGTTTCGTGGCCTCTTTTAGATAATAAATGATATAACTTGAAATAATGAAGAAATTATTACCTATACTTGCTTTAGTGGCGGTGGTCACAGCATTTGCAACAGCGAAGAAGGAGAATCAGATGCCGGCAAATCAGAAGCTTAGAATTGCCGAAGCTGCTGTTGCCCAATACTATGTAGACACTATTAATGAAGACAAACTCGTTGAGACTGCCATACGATCCATGCTTGAATCCCTTGACCCTCATTCAGCTTATTCGAATGCAGAGGAAACCAAGGAACTTAACGAGCCTTTGGATGGCAACTTCAGTGGAATTGGTATAACATTCAACATGAATCAAGATACCCTCTACGTAATCTCCACCGTTGCCGGTGGTCCTTCGGAAAGAGTAGGACTTCTTGGGGGTGACCGCATTATAAAGGTTAACGATACAATCATAGCCGGTAAGAAAATGCGCAATACCGATATCATGAAACGTCTTCGTGGACCGAAAGGAACAAAGGTCAATGTGGATGTTTTGCGCCGTTCTGCCGGGAAAGCCGATACAATTAATTTCGTCATCACTCGCGCCGATATCCCAATCAACAGCGTTGATGCGGCTTATATGGTGGATAAGAAGACAGGATATATTCGTCTCAGCCGGTTCTCTGCCGATTCCTACGATGAGATTGCTCAGGCTCTCAAGAAACTGCAGAAAGATGGTATGTCTCAACTCATCCTCGACCTCGTAGACAATGGTGGCGGGTATATGCAACCTGCCGTAGATATCTTAGGTGAATTCCTCGAGCCGGGTAACTTAGCGGTATACACAGAAGGAAGAAACTCTCCACGCTATGATTTCCAGGCTGCTCCCAAAGGGAAGAAACCTCTATTTGGAAACGGCATGTTGGTTGTCATGGTTAATCAGTACACTGCCTCCTCTTCCGAAATCACAACCGGTGCTATCCAGGATTGGGACCGCGGAGTCGTGGTGGGTCGTCGCACCTATGGAAAAGGATTGGTACAACGTCCATTCCCATTTCCCGATGGATCAATGATGCGACTGACGATTGCACACTACTACACTCCTACAGGTCGTGATATCCAGAAACCCTATGAGAAAGGGAATCAGAAGGGTTATGCCCGCGACATCCTTGATCGTTTCAACCACGGTGAGCTTATGCACGCCGATTCAATCAAATATATTGACTCCTTAAAAGTCGAGACATTAAAACATCATCGCCCGATATATGGCGGAGGTGGTATTACTCCTGACGTCTTCGTTCCTCTCGACACAATGGACTACACAAAATATTATCGCGATGTAACGGCAAAGGGTGTAATCAATCAATATGCCATAAACTTTGTTGATACACACCGCAAGGAGATTTTGTCGAAATATAAAACGGATGAAGACTTCCTGAAGGGATTCAATGTTGACCAAGCAATGCTTAATGATCTATTCGATCGCGCTAAAAAGGAGGGCATAGAATTCAATGAAACAGAAGCCAAACAGAGCGATGCATTGTTCAAGATGATTATCAAGGGGCTCATCGGCCGCGATATATACGATCAGGCGACTTATTTCAAAGTATATAATCAGTATGACCCGATTTTCCGCGAAGCCCTGCGAGTCATCAACTCGGATGAATACAACAAACTGTTGAACAAACGATAAAACAGAGACTCCTCTCCTCTCACTATTTAAACTTATCCACTAACCCAAATCAAACAACATATCACATGTCTTTCAAATCTGCCATATTGACTACCGCTTTATTTGCGACACTTCCGGTAATACCGGCGGTCGCACAAAGCGAGAACACATCTGACACTCTAACCATTCGCACAGTGCCTGAAATATTGGAAGCAACTGTTGTCACACCGGATATACCGACCTTCAACCGCCTGCTTGCACCTTGGGTATTTACCGAATACCGTGCATTGGATAGGAAGAAACGAGTGGAAATTCCTTCGCCGGACTCCCAGTCGTATAAGATCTGGACTATGGCGAACTATGAGTATCAGAAGCGTCTCAATGAGCAGCAGAGACATGAACTCGATTCAATTGCCGAGAGAAGAAAGAGATTGGATGAATTGTGGGGTGTCGAAACTACCCCAAAGGAGGAGATTGAAGTAGCTGAGGAAAATGTGCTCGCTGAGCCAATCTTTGACAACTTCCCTATTCTCAACCCTAATCCTCGACCCCAATGGCTTGAATCGGCATACGAGGCCTGGAATCTTCAGGAAGATATGATGTATGAAATGATGGTGGAAACTCCCTCCCGCATCGAATATGCCTACTGGATGCTCCCAGTGCCTCCGAAATTGGCAGATGAGGACTATTCTTTCCACGGATTCCTCAAACGCCATTCGGTATCAGGAATTGATATTACCCAGGCTGTTATCACCGAAGCGCCCGTAGAGAAGAAACATTGGCTGCATGTTGTGAATGCCGCTTTACAATTCTCTCAGGCATACCTCTCCCCTAACTGGTATCAGGGTGGTAACAACCACTTGGCGCTGCTCGCGAATTTCTTGTGGGATGTGCAACTAAATACCGTTTGGCATCCCAACATCCTGTTCCAAAGCACCCTATCTTATAAATTGGGTCTCAACTCTGTGGAGAAGGAAGTGGATCAATATCGTCGATACGCTATATCTCAAGACCTCTTCCAGTATAATGTCAAGTTCGGTTACAAAGCACGCCGTAACTGGTACTATTCAATTACCGGTCAGTTCAAGACCCAGCTATTGAATAATTACACTAAAGGTACTCAGACAAGAATCGCATCATTCCTTACACCCGGTGATTTGAACTTAGGTCTCGGTATGACTTATAGCAAGACTAATAAGGCTAAGACAGTTCAGTTTAATGCTTCCATCGCTCCATTATCTTATAATTTGAGGAGTGCAATAGACAAAAATGTGAACCATGCACTCTTCAATATGTCTCCCGATGCAAAATTCGACAGTGAAGTCGGTAGTAACGCAGAGGTAACATTTAACTGGACGATGACAAAAATCATCAGTTATAAAACCAGACTATTCCTCTTTACAGATTATAAGTATGGCATGGGTGACTGGGAAAATACCCTCAACTTCCAGTTCTCCAAACTATTCTCCACACAATTATTCTGGAATGTGCGCTACGATTCATCCTATGTGAAACCGACACCTAAAGAGGGTGAACCGGCTGACAAATATGCGAACTACAATAAGTGGGGACGCTGGATGATGAAGGAGATTCTTAGTATCGGTCTTTCTTACGCTTTCTCAACAAAATAGGAAACGGCATGAAGTCCAACCCTCTTCATAATAGACTTATAATCATAGCCATTGCCATGCTTTGTGGCAGTGGCTATGATTTTTCATTTTCCTCCTACGCATCTTCTCCCTCCGTAGAGCAAAGTCCTCTTGAGCAAGCCTTGGGATATTGCGATTCGGCACCGCTTGATGCCGCTGAGGGTATATGGGAATTCCCGGAAGATGAGACCACAGTGCTGATAAAAAGGGTTCCAAATACTCGCTCTGATTATTCACTAATTCTTCTCCACACTCCTGACTGCCGTTTCCAACCGGGCGATACTATAGGCAAAATGAAAATGAGCAACGACAAGGATAAGTTCATGCTTAACCTCAGAATGAGTATGGATAAAAGTCCGCTATCAAACTATCGGGAATGCGCTGCAGTGCTTGATAGCAAGAAAGGTGTGCTGAGAATAAAACCTATGAAATTGAAGCTCTCATTCCGAACCATGTGGTTTCTTCCAAAATTCTGGAGGTCTGTTAAAGTAGGGATGGATAATCCTGCGGGCGAACTCCCTGTTGGTTTAAGACGTGTCTATCCTGAATCATATTTCGACCTCCCTATATACTTTTAAGAATCACACCCTTTATATCCCAATCCATAATATTAATTAACCGCTCTAAGATAATGAGAAAACCGCTTTACCTTCTCTTGGCATTTCTTCTGGCAACTATTTTTTCAACAGAGATTGGTGCAAGAAAGATTACATCTAATCCGGGAAACGCTAAAAAGGTTTCTAATACTTCTAAAGCCCGACATTCAAATGAAATCACTGTCGAGGAAATAGCACCGGAGGACACTACCGCGGATATGATTCCGGGTAGTTTTATGGTGGCTTCACAATGCGAAGCCTGCAATCGCGGTTACCGTCTAAATCAGATAGAATTCAACGGATTTGACAAATTGTTAAAAAACGGGAAAGAGAGTTTTTTCATAACTAATCACACGGATCGCACTCTAACAGGCATCACCCTCTATATAGATTACCGCACTCCAAGCGGGAAGCAGCTCACAAAGCGCTTCATTAAACTTTCATGTCGAATTCCCGCCGGCGAAACTCGTAAAGCTGATATTCCGACTTTCGACACGCAGCGCTCATTTTATTACCTTCGGAGTGAAAAGCCAAAAAAAGGAGGTAATCCCTTCGAAGTCATTTTTGACCCCGTGGCATATTACCTCCAATTTTAAAATTTATTTAGGCTCTTATTTCTTGCGCACCGGGTCGCAAGTAAGGCCGATTCCAAGCTTCTTGAATATCTTTTGATCAACCTCACCAAGCATTACAGTTGAGTGAACCTGACAGCCGTTTAACTCAGGCAACTTTTCCAAAGCTTTACGGCAAGCATCATCGTGAGGACTCAAAACTGATAATGCCACGAGAACCTCATCTGAATGCAAACGGGGATTATGGCCCTTGAGATAGTTCAGCTTGGTGTGCTGAATCGGCTCGATCAACTCCTGCGGAATCAACTTGCGGTCATGATCTATCCCTGCAAGGAATTTAACCGCATTCAGAATTAAAGCGGAACTCGGTCCAAGTAATTCACTTGTTTCCGCAGTGATAATAGTTCCATCGGCTAACTCTATAGCAGAACAAGGAACGCCACTCTTTTCAGCCCGCTCCCGAGCTGCCTTTATACACTTACGGTATGATAAGTCTATACCCGCCTGCTTGAAGAGCAGTGAGATTTTATTAACCTCGCTTTCGTTGGCATCTCCCTTCGCCAAGAGGTTCAGAGAGGTAAAGTAACGACGGATTATTTCATTCTTAGAAGCATCACAGCAAACGGCATCATCACTGATGCAGAAGCCTACCATATTCACTCCCATATCTGTTGGGGACTTATATGGGTTCTCACCATATATCCCTTCAAAGAGTGCGTTCAAAACGGGGAAAATCTCAATATCCCTGTTGTAGTTGATGGCTGTTTTTCCATAAGCTTCCAAATGAAATGGGTCAATCATATTGACATCATTGAGATCGGCAGTTGCAGCCTCATAGGCGATATTCACCGGATGCTTCAACGGAAGACTCCAGACCGGGAAAGTCTCAAACTTAGCGTAACCTGCTTCAACTCCCCTTTTCTGCTCATTGAAAAGCTGACTGAGACACACTGCCATTTTACCGCTACCGGGGCCCGGTGCTGTCACTATAACCAATGGACGAGATGTCTTGATATAATCGTTTCGACCGAATCCATCGTCGGAAGCAATAAGATCCACATTGGTCGGATAACCCTCAATCAGATAATGATAATAAACAGGGATGTTAAGTCTCTCAAGTTTCTGACGGAATGCGTCCGCGCTACGTTGACCATTATAATGAGTCACACATACTGAACCCACAAGGAAACCACGACTCTCAAACACATCTTTCAGACGAAGCACATCCTGATCGTAAGTGATTCCGAGGTCTGCACGCACCTTATTTTTCTCTATGTCCTCTGCGCTGATAACGATGACTATCTCTGCCTTATCCTTGATTTTGTGAAGCATTTTCAGCTTACTGTCAGGCTGGAAACCCGGCAAAACACGACTGGCATGATGATCGTCGAAAAGTTTACCACCAAGCTCAAGATAGAGCTTATTACCAAATTTAGAAATTCTCTCGAGAATGTGATCCGATTGGATCTTCAGATATTTTTCGTTGTCGAATCCGTAAGTCATAACGGGATACAAAAGTACAAAAAATTTCACATCCCCGCAATCTTTTCCCCTTTTTCTCCCCTATTTAATACCCCAGTTCTTATCCAAGTTTTTTGTACGCGCTATAAAATGATGTCTAATCCTTACGGAATGCCGGAGGCATAAGGTTGTGGTTAACCGGGTACGACCAACGGGAGTGCCCGGAACAAAGCACAGGTAAAGGAGTCGCGGAGCGACGATGTTGTCAGTCGTGACTTTTTTATTACCTTTACAAAAACATAGTGTAATCGCCCATGGAATGCCGGAGGAATTTGATTCCACATGATGGATATCGCCGTCGGAATGCCGGAGGCATGAGGTTGTGGGTACGACCACCGGGAGTGCCCGGAAGGCTAAGTACTTTTAGAAACATTACCATTCGTAACCTATGCTGACTCCGAGGGAGCTGAGGGTTGGACCATAGTTGCTGTTCCAATAACTCCAAGAATTGTCGGCAGTAAGCAATTGGTAAGTAACACCTATATTCATTGCGTTTTTAGGATTTTTTGTACTTGTTGGTATTCTCAAACCTATCGAAGGACGGAGCATGAATTGTGCCCTGTTGGATAAAGCGCCATTGCTTAACTCCAGATAACGGTTCCCAATAATCCACGTCGCTCCCGCTTTTATATCAATAAAAAGCGACGTTGAAGAAGGCTTATTAGCTCCGATATTAAACCTGAAGTCAGAGAAAACAGGAATCATAACCCTCGTACGGCTCATTGGGGGATAATATGCTGGGGAATACCCTTCGGTAGAGACACCTGGAGAGCCTGATATAGACGACATCGCCACATCAACACCCAAACCGGCTCCCATGAAAAACCAGGAAGAATACTGAAACCCTTGTGAAGTAGAAACCCCTACGAAATTTACCCGGTCATTACCTATACCAAATGTAGCTGAAGCATCGATGAACCCCTTGTAGTTCATCGAACCCGAAAGGGAGGGAGACAACAGATTAGGCAACTGGTTCACGATTTCATAATACTGAGCATCAGCTTTAGGAACTGAAAAGAGTGCCAATGCGCCACAGATGGCGAAGAGAGCTGGTTTAAAGTTTATGTGTTTCATAATCTATATCATTTTATTATCAAAACACTTCATTATAATGAATTGATTTACGAGTCCCGAAAAAATTTCTATGTAAAGGAGATAGTCATGAATCCACAGAAGTTCTGAAATATTGCTGACTGAATGCAGGAGGCAGTATAGACACCATGATGCATTCCGTCAGCTGTATTAAGCTCTATGCCTTCGGTATTCAGTTAGCGGGAAGAAGTGGAGGCTCCGCAGGCGAACCGCGGAGCCTCCTTTGTTGCTATGTAGGACCTGTAGAAGCTAAGTTGGTGTTATTTCGTATAGGTCGAAATAGTGAATTGGTGCGGACGCTCAAAAGTTTCTTTGTAGACACGTCCAAACTTATCGGTATAGGTTATCACGATATCGCTATCAGTATCAGGACATACTACCTTGAAGCCATGGAACCGTTTACCGGTTTCTGTCCCCGGGATACTGCTGATCGAACGATCAAAGTGTGGAAGTGTCACAGCCAAAATGGATAGTGGGTCGAATATACGAACCTGAGTAGTAGGCAAATCTTTTCCGTCTACTGTCTTCACAGATATCTTGCAATCATTATTCCAGTTCCAGACATTCACATAAACCTCATTTTTATGTTTCACGCCATCATATTCCTCCTGATATTTGGCAAATTCGAGTTTTACATTCTCACTTTTAAGCTTTTTCCATTCATAGTTGCTGAAATTCACCTTATTCAGGTCAAATGCCATGAATTGCACATTCTCATCCATACCTGTACCTTTATAATTCCAAGATATGTTATTTCCGTTGAAATCGAAGATTGCATATCCTCCGGGGGTACCGTCAGTACAAACATTGCAACCTGAATAATATCCTCCATACCACCATGCGGCACACACCGCAGCGACGTTATGTTCATACACCGGATAATTAAACGGTGCTTCCTTGGTATCTTTAGGCAATACAGTGTGAGACTGATGTAAATGGCCATTTACAAAATGCACTTCTGCAAAATCCTTAACCAAATTGAAAACATCCGGATAATTCAACCCTCCTCGTGGTTCATACACTGTTGGATCCGTTGTTGAATGGTTATACATCGGCGCATGAGTCATGATGAACACTGAAGAAGATTTATCAACATATTTCAGATCGTTTTTAAGCCACTCTACTTGGTCGCCATAGAAACAACCTTGGTAATTATGACTACTTCCGTCATACTTGGAACAGTCAATATTATCACAGATGCAGAAATGAGCCTTACCTATATTGAATGAATAGTATGGAGGCGCGACCTGAGTCAGCATCACATTTTTAGCCCCGACATTACCAATACCGTATGGATCATTATCATGGTTTCCGATAGTATGGTAAACAATCAGGTTAGAAAGATTCTTATTAGCTTCGGCAACATATTCCGGCAGTCCGAAACCATCTTTCCAGTTCGTGTCGTGAGTCATATCCCCAAGAGTGATAGCATAAACATGTGTCGAAGCATTGGAAGCGACATATTCATTCACATCGTTACAGAATACCTTGTATTGCTTCAGGTCATTGGACTTATCTCGCAAATGCTGATCGCCGAAGAACAGGACCTTAAAATTATCCTGCCCATCGACTTTCTTCAATCGGAACGATATCTCCTCCGGCACTACAGAGGAGAGGACTGTTCGGGAGTATATCTGCGGGAAAACACCACTCGTCTCAGGCTCATAGCCGGAAGGCACTGAAATTGAAACATATCCAAGATTCTTATCAGAATTAAGAGCATATATACCCTGAGAGTTCGTCAGTGTACAATTCTTTCCGTCTGTAACCACCACACCCTCAACAGGCTCACCATCCTGAGTCTCTACGATTCCATAAAGTGTGGCGCCCTGTGGTATCGGAATATTGGAAACAATGTTTATCTTACTACTTCCAAAATCATAGTTTTTTCCATTCTTAGAGAGCGAAACCTTATATATTGCCGAAGAAAAGGAGACCGGAATTCCAAATGAGAATCTATCAGGTTCTGCCGAAACTATATCACACGTAAAGGTTTTAGTGTCCTTCTGCAAAAGGATTTTATCATCTGTTGAAACAGTTCCCTCCTTTATCTCAAGAGTTATCACTCCTCCTCGGGCAACATCAATTTCTGATGGAAGTACCACCTTTACCTTTCCCGTGTTGTTGGTATTCGTGGTCGGTTCATCTTTCCCTCCACAGCTATAAAGTAGTGATCCCAACAAGAGTGAGAAAAGAACCAAAAAAGATCTTTTTATTATTTCTTGCATACACATAAATATTTATTTTACCAAAGTGGATTTTGCTTAAGTGAAGGATTGCGATCAATTTCCGTAGTCGGGATAGGCCAGAGATAATCACGCTCCTGTACTTTGCGGGTATGAAGGGCTGTTCCACTGTTGAGTTTGTACTCTTTGATGCCATCAAGTTCAAGAAGTGTACCCCAACGCTTACGATCGGAATAACTATGTCCCTCACAAGCGAGCTCTACAATTCTTTCATGTTTAATTCTTTCAAATACCTCTTCATAGGTAGTAGCCTTCAGATATGCCGGGCCGGAGTTAATGGCAGGCATATTCACCGACGGACGCGCACGCACTTCATTAATAAGCGCTACAGCACCGGGTTGGTCACCCAATTCGTTAAGACACTCGGCTTTCATCAGGAGTACATCTGCATAGCGGATAATCGGGAAATTGATAGGGGTATTATCACCTGAGTTTATCTCACCATTCATATTCCCAGTAGGCACGAATTTACGGTAGGGATAAACATAGTTAGCTTTGGTCACGGCAAGGAAGTTATGAGCACGGTTACCACCGATAGTTCCTGATTTAGGTATCACATATTCTACAGTTATCGGTGCGTTCTCCATCCATCCGTCAAAATATGTGTAAGGGAGAATATATGTTGCCGCCATACGAGGATCGCGCTGGGAATACATCTCAAGGAATTTGGACCTCCATGAGGTGTAAGAGGTAACGGCAGTCAATGAAGAATTCAAAGTACTGCATACAATGTCACGAATTTTCTTATTACCGGACCATTCATTCCAATCAAAGGGACGTCCGTCCGCCCATTCATACATATTCACTGTTCTTGTTGAACCCTGCACATTACTTGTTCCGAAACCGAAAGCGGAACGGGTACCGATCTTAGTACCGAATGGCAGACCAGCCTCCTGTCCTATTCCTCCGACACATTGGATTGCAAAAATCATTTCAGAACTGTCATCACCCTTTGGAGTAAAGAGATCGGCATAGTTGGGATAGAGCTGGTACTCACCATAAATCTCATCAAAACATTTATTTGCCTCTGCATATCTTCCGAAATAGAGTAATGCCTTTCCACACAATGCTATAGCTGCGCCGCGGGTTGCACGACCCTTATCAGCCTCATCCCATTCAACGGGCAACGCCTCGGCAGCCTTGAAGTCAGCAAGAATAAACTCTCGGGTCTCCTCTAAAGAAGCGCGTTCCTTCAACATGTTCTCATATTCTATTCCCACTATAGTTGATTCATCATACAATGGCACTCCACCAAAGAAATCACAAAGTGCGAAATAATACAGTCCACGCATAAATCGAGCTTCTGCAACATACCTCTCTTTGATATCATCATCCATGTCGCAACTACCGACATTCTGAATCAGGTTGTTCGCACGAGCGATGCCCTCATACAATTTCTGCCATTTAGTGGACACAAACCCTTCGGTTGCTGTCATCTTACCGGTGCAGAAATGCTCGAAGCCGGCTGTGTCATATCCATAGGATATGCCTCCGAGAGTATCATAAGCGTAATAATAACCAAAGGTACTGTTTGCGCGCATGATAGCATATACAGCCATCATTGCCTGCTTTGCATGCTCTTCTGTTTTGAAGAACGTTCCTGAGCTAACTTTGCTGTCAGGATATCTGTCCAAATCGTAGCAGCCGGTACATGTTAATGACATAACCGCGATAGCTGCTGATGCAATATATTTGTTTAATCTCATAATTAAATTTCTTAGAAAAGTTAGAATGAAACATTGACACCGAGTGTCACCTGACGCATAGTAGGATAGTCAACGCCTGAAATCTCGGGATCCCATCCTGTATAGCCGGTAAATGTAAAGAAGTTCTCAAGAGTACAATAAAAACGGACCTTATCAAGTGTACAAGCTTTCACCCATTTAGTCGGAAGCGTATAACCGAGGGTGATGTTTTTGATTTTCACATAGTCCATATTGTAGAGCATGAATGTAGAAGCCTGGATATTACGTTTGTCATCCTTATATGACAATCTTGGATAAGTTGCATCAGTTCTTCCTTCATACCATCTGCCTTCAGCCACCTCTTTATTAATCATTGAACCATAGTTCACAATAGAAGTATTGCGAGTACCACCGTAGTAATAGCTCTTTCTTCCAAAGACTCCATTGATTAATATATTAAGGTCAAAACCTTTCCAGGAGGCATTTAAATTTGTTCCAAACAGGAATCTCGGAGCAGTACCGTTGGAGCATATCGTACGGTCATTTTGGTCTACGACACCATCACCATTGAGGTCGCGATAAAGTAGGTCACCCATTTCCGGTGTACCGGTATATGCAAACGGATCTTTTTGTCTACCGTTTTCATCTAAGGGTGCATTGGCAATCATATCCTTCACAATCTGGAGATCCTCCTCTGTCTGGATAATACGATCTGCTACAAGAAGATAATGGGCATTGATTGGATGACCCTCCCAAATTATATTTGTTCCACTTATCCGCATTCCGGACATATCCTTACCAAGATACTTGGAAACCACATTTGTGACATACGTAAAGTTGGCATCAATACCATAGTGGAAATCGTTTATATTACTTTTCCATCCTGCCTGAAGCTCAATACCCTGGTTTATTACCTCTGCAGAGTTTGATTTAGGAATGCTTGCATCACCGTGAACCAACGGAGCAACTACGGAAATAAGAATGTTATTGGTTTTCTTATGGAAGTATTCTGCAGTGAATGTCAAGCGATTGGAGAAGAAGCCGAGATCGACTGCCGCATCAAAGACGTTGGTTGTCTCCCATGTCAGATTAGGATTAGCAAGGGAGTTGATTGCCATACCGGTCTGGTAAACATTATTGAGCACATAGGCATTTCCACTATTTGAATAGAGAGATTGCGAATCATAGTTACCCACGGAATTGTTACCCAATTTACCATAAGATGCTCTGATCTTAAACTGAGAAAGCCCCTTGTTAGTCGCAAATTGCATGTAGTTCTCACGGTCAAGTCTCCATCCTACTGATGCTGACGGGAAATTACCCCATCTTTTATTGGGCTGGAAACGTGAGGAACCATCGCGGCGAATATTGAATTCGAAAAGATACTTGTCATCCCACGCGAGATTGACCCTTCCAAAGAAGCTCGCCATTGACCATTCAGTAGCGGAGCCTCCGGCTTTGGCATCACCTGTACAGGCGTCAAGAGCCCAGAGTGAAGGATCCGTTATATCCTGACGGCTGGCGCTGAAATCCTGAGTACGTCTCATCTCATGTGTGGTACCTGCCATCAGATTGAGGTCGAGTTTATTGAAGAATGTTGCTTTGTAGCGTGCGATCAACTCACTGTAAAGGCGACGGATTTTCTCATCATATCTGTTGATGATTGTCTGCTTCTTAACCTGCTGTACAACCTCGTCTAATTCAAAATTCCATTGATCAAGAACAACCGGCTTGCTGGCAATATCTCGGTTGAAGGTATTGACACTGAAAGCTCCATCTATAGAGAAACCTTTGAACGGCTTGATTGTAGCAAAAAAACGAGCATTTGCTTGCTGTGTATTGAACTTACGGTCATTTTTATAAGCTTGGATATAAGGGTTGTGATTATTCACATCCGTATTATCCTCAGGATTTGCGATGGTTCCAAATCTACCGTCTACCGGATGACGGAATACTATACCGGGGGAAGTCATACATGCATAATCGAAAATATCATCCACTCCTGTACTACCGCTTTTATAGGCGCCGGCAGCCTCCATTTCACCCATATATCCGTTGAACTGCATACCTAAATTCAACCATGGACGCACATCACCATCAATACGGATACGAGTGCTGTAGCGTGTATAACCTCCTCGAGGCATCACACCCGGATTGTGCATATAATTGAAAGAACCAAAAAAACGATAACTCTTAGTACCTCCGCTGATTGACAGGTTGTGATTGGTTGAAACCGCTGTACGGAATGTTTCATCAACCCAGTCGGTATTAGGGTGAAGGATAGGATCATTAGGATTGTCTCTCCACTCCTGGATCTTCTCATCACTGAAGATATAATTATCTATGCCAAGATAGTTTTTATAAGCCTCGTTGATCAGTTCCATATAGTCGGCGTAGTTACTCACCGGGGTTACCGTTTTCCTAATTGAGTTCCACGCCACATAGCCGGTGTAGTTCAGTTTTACTTTTCCGGCATGTCCCCTTTTGGTTGTGACGAGAATTACACCATTCGCAGCACGTGAACCATAAATAGCTGCTGAAGCAGCATCTTTCAGCACTGACATTGACTCGACATCATCCGGGCTGAAATTTGCGAAACCACTTTCAATTCCATCTACGATCACAAGTGGTGAGGCATCATTGAGAGTACCCGTACCTCTAATAGTGATTTTAGCATTGTCATTTCCCGGCTGATTACTGTTGGAAATGACTGTTATACCGGGAGCAAGGCCAGCCAATGCCTGCGACATATTGGTGATAGGGCGTGACTCAGCGACCTTTGCAGCGTTGATTGTAGCAACTGCACCGGTAAGATTCACTTTCTTCTGTTCACCATATCCCACAACGACCATCTCATCGAGTTCTGTAGTATTTTCAGCGAGAACAAATTTAATCTCCTGCTTTGCAGATGTGATTTTCATTGATTTCGGACTGTAGCCAATCATCACGGTCTCGAGAGTTGATGGAATCGGAGCATTCAGGGAGAATTTTCCGTCAATATCGGTTGCGGCACCTATTTTAGTACCCTTCACCTTAACGGTTGCACCGACAACAGGTTCCCCTGCACCGTCAACAACCATTCCGGATAAACGATAGGACTTTCTCGCTTCTCCTTGCGACACTTTTGTTTGTTCGGTGGCAAATGACACGGCATTTCCGGAAGACAGTGCCATAAATACGGCAAGCGCGATCAAGTAGCGCGTCTTAAAAATGCCATGAAAGCCATGAGTTTTTGTTTGTTTCATACTATCAGGTTTTAATTATATGGATTTTAAATTTTCAAGAATTATTTACCTTTCACTCTATCGGATTACTTCTCCCCGATATTCACTGCGAGTTTCTCTTTGCACTCATTAATTTTCGAAGAATAGTATTTATCGAAATCATTCCACCTATAACATTTCTCAGTTACTGCCTCCAATGGTAAGGTGAGCGCCTTCCCGTTAAGAAGAGGCTTTATGAGAATTTCATCAGTGGATTTATTCCTATAGAAATTAAAGCTGCACACAGAAGCCATCGGAATATTATAGGTTTGCCAGAATCCCTTAACTTCCTCAGGATCTTCGGAACTCTCCCCCCACGTGTCGGCATCCATCATACTCAACATTGCCATTATACATCCGTCATGTCCGAAACGCATGTGCAATCCATGTTGATTGTTGTTGATAACTTTCCTTGCCCTATCGATAATATTTTCAAGGATATAGGCACTCAATTGTTGCGGTCGCCCCAAATTGAAAGTGTTTTTACCCTTCTGAAGATAGAATTTGTAATTATCAATCTCCCACCAACCGATAATCTCATATCTTGTAAAAGCATCTGAAAAGTCGGTTTTTTTATCAAGATTAGGAGCTGCCTGAGCCAATAGCCAGAAAGCATACTCAAATTCAAGTGTATCAAAATTCTTTTCAATCAAATCTACGTTTCTGAAAATCCTACTGATAAAAGAGTCATTATCAATCTTTGAGAAAGCGAATTCTCTCCAAACCGGATACCACTCCCCATCCCGACCCCGGAACGATTCATCCAGACGGATATGATGTGGAGCGTCTGCGGCAAAAGGATTCAACCACGCGTGGAATTGAGAACTTACATCAAATGTCAGATTGAGGTTCGGAAATATTGTCTGCAATTCCATATTGAAATTCGCCATACTCATAGCGGTACGCATCACATTAGTGGACTCGGAATATATTCTCGCATTTTCATCAAAAAGCGCCGGATGCTTTTTTGCAAGTCTATGCGCAGCATCCTTCCATTGTTGCATACCTCCCTGTGTCAATTCTCCATTCCTGTTTTCCATATATGGATACAGTATTCGGAATCGCTGATAAAGTGATTCTCCTAACGGAGTGAGAATATTATGACGTGAACCGAAATCAAACACATCCTTGAGAAGAGCCAATGTCATCTTATCATCAAAATAGCGCATTCCATGACGTGCATACGTACTGACATAGAATATCTCATAACCTGCCGGAGTGTCGGAGTCTTCTGCCTGATCAAATGGACTGTTATAATATACTCCTCCTGCAAGATTCATATTACCCGATATTTTCTCTAATGGGTTCTCCTCCTTTTCCGTAGTCACCACCACTTTATGAGATGCCGCGAAAGTTAAGATTGACACTACGGTCAGAAGTATACACGTTGCCAAACTTCTCAGCAATACATCTCTGCCGGAGGTTTGTAGCAACTTATATGTGATCATTATATATCTATTAAAATACATAGGGCTTTAATTCTTTGTCAGCACAAAGTAAAAGAGCGGTCGTATTTTTGAGAAATAAAATGAGTTGAGAAGTGTGTCAAATAAAGAAATTCGAATTAAACGGGATTTTTTCAATTATAGGTTGATATGGAATCTCAGACCGCCGGTAGTTCCAGAATATTTCGAAACAGTACCAATTAATTCTAAAACTCACTTTTTACACCCGAATAACCAATTCGATGAAAAATTTTTAACTTTGTGATTTGGAATGACTGAACACTTCCGTAAAGAGGTTACAATTACACTTGGGACTAAAAGAGTGGTGATTCAGTACCCTAAATTAGAATTGGAACAATTAAGTGAAATAACCAAATGAAAAGAGGTCTTTCATTACTGATATTGTTAGTAGCTTTTCTTTCGGGAAGGGCGACAATGATTCATAATCATCTTTCAATTTCCGACGGGTTGAATGATGATACAGTGAATGTGATTTGTAGAGACTCTACAGGCTATATTTGGTTTGGAACAGAAGCCGGGTTGAACCGCTTCGACGGAAACCATATCGTCCGTTATGATTATCCTCAGAGTGTAGGTGGGATGTGCAAAGTTTCCGACTTGCTGTGTTATTCCAATAATAAGAATGGGGTAAGCACAATTTTTGCCATTACTCCGGCCGGATTATTCATGACTCCACAAAAAGGGATAGTCTTGGAACGTGCTCTACCGAAAAATGTGAAGAATTCTGTAAAAGCACTATCACGTGGAGAAGGTAATGATCTCTGGATTGCTACAAAGGAGGAACTGTTTATTTTAAATGTAGAGACGAAAAAATATCACACTGTCAAAACTGGAGAGGAATTCTCTAAGATTGGAGATTTTCAGAAGATTCTTTTCGATTCTAAAGATAAATGTCTATGGATTCTCTCCTCAAAAGCCCTTTCGAAATATTATCCAAAATCTAACAAACTGATTTCATACCCGCTCGAAAGCAAGCCCGGAAGACGGTATATGACAAAGGTTAATGATATCATTTACATCTCTACTAAAACAGGAGAAGGATTACTGCGATTCGATACAAAATCGTCTAAATTCCTTCCATCTCTGAGTTTCGGAAACAATATTTTCAATTCCATCAGTGGGGACTCTCAGGGAAATCTTATATTAGTAGTAGATTGCGATGGCATATATGTTTACTCTCCTACTACAAAAAGAGTTACCACCTATCTCAATCCTTTAAACAGTGATTTAAAATCTGAATCGATCTTCTCATCCATAAAAGATGATACCGGTATACTCTGGGCAGGTCTCTACCAAGGTGGCGTTGATTATATAGAAACAGCTGACTCCCAATTTGAAAAATTCATAAGTAAGCAATTTCCGGAATTATCCAATACTCGCATTCGTGCCGTAGCGATTGAACCGGACTTCAAACTTATCGGAACGCACAACGGTCTCTACTATATCAACGACAAAGGGAACTCACGAAAGATATCTAAACCGGAAATAGGTTCTGAAATAATCTTCTCTATCCGGAAGTACAACGGTGTTTACTATATCGGCACTTACCGTGGCGGTATTTACATATTCGATCCCAAGACAAATAAAATCACCGACTTCTGTAAGGAGAAGAACATGGACAGCTCCATGAGTTGCCTTGATATCGAAAGCGACAAAAAGGGTAATTTGTGGTTTGCCACCTCCAAAGGGATCTATAAACTCGATTCGCACGGTAAGGTAGCATCACTTGAATCCTTCACAAGGCCTCTTCCGGGTGGTTATTTCTATTATATTTTCTTCGACAGCAAGGGTAGAGGATGGTTCACTAATGAAACACAAGTTTTGAAATTAGAGAATGATAAACTTGAGGAGGTTAAGTTTCCCAAGAAATACCCCAACATGTCCAAGACACGATATGTCTATGAGGATTATGACCATAACCTCTATTTTGTACCTCATCGCGGAAATGTGTTGAAAACCGATAGCACACTGTCAAAATTCGAAAATATTCCATTCGGGTCCGAGGTCTCCCCTACTACCTATTTCATCACAGACGACTCCGACTCGCACATTTATTTTGGGACAAATACGGGGTTATATGGCTACGATAGAAAGACAGAGTCCTTCTCACATGCATATGTCGAGGAACTGAAAAATCCTGCTTTCACGTATTGTCGACCATTCAAAACAGAAAATGGAGATATATGGCTCGGAAACAGTAGTGGGTTAGTTAAGTTCACCCCTTCCAAGAGTAATCAGCTTCATTCCCAATCAAATAAATTTTCAATAACTTACCTGAAATCCGGAAATGAGATATTCGGAAACAGGTTTGATTCCGAATCGAACAACGTTATCAAACTACCTGCCGCTGACCAGGAATTGACAATACACCTTTCGGATTTCTCTTTTGATAATCCGAAGAACCTGCTCCTCAATTATAAACTCGAAGGGTTTGATAATAAGTGGCGGGAGATTTATGCGTCGCAAAGCATTCATTATGACCGTTTACCCGCAGGGAAATATAAACTGCACGTTTTCAACAGTATCTCCCCAAAAAACATAACAACATTCGAAATCATTGTTCCCGGAGAATCCCACGCATGGATTTGGATTTTTATTATACTCTTTATAATCTCCTTATCTATTGCAATTTACATTTACCGTAAACGGAAAGTAAATCGGAGTATTATTGATGCTAATGATTCACAAAATACAGAAAGCATTCCGGTAGAAATTGAGAATCCGGAAAAACGAAAGGAATCCTCCTACAGCATGAGGAATTTTTCTGAAGAGGAGTGCTTGGAAATTATAGGGAAGCTCGATGCTTTGATGATAGAGGAGAAACCATACAAAAAGCCGAATCTTCGTATTCATGAATTAGCTTCTATGGTGGGAAGCAGTTCACTTCACCTCTCTTATATCTTGAACACTTATAAGGATGGATACTACAATTACATTAACGCATACAGAGTGAATGACTTCAAGGAATTCGTGAAGAACGGGGAGGCTCAGAAGTATACGCTGACAGCCATTGCCCTGAAATGCGGTTTCTCATCCCGCACAAGCTTCTTCCGCCATTTCAAGGCAATCACAGGCATCACCCCCTCAATCTATATGAAAGATTGCCCACACGTTGAGGAGGTTCCAGAAAAATCTGTTGAAACGGATATATAATCTTTCTACTCCACGGGATTCTCACCATATAGTAATTTTGCTTCAGTAACCAAATATATCTACTGAATAATTACATCTACTATATGAAACGGATCCTTATCTCTTTACTACTTCTGATTCCTCTCTTCTCCTATATCAAGGCAGAAGAACGCAATCTCCTCATGTCTCAGACTTCAAGAGAGGATTTAAGAGAGTCTATGGTCAAAGACCGAAGCTGGGTGAATCTTCCTCTCTATACAGACCGTCGCGGCTGGGACTCCATAATGGGTAGTTCTAAAGAATTCTTTATTGCTGAAGGTGAAAAAGCATTAAATCATACATGGCAAAGAGTTCTTGCTACAGATTATCTTGATTATGAGCGCACGGGGATGCGCCGCAACATGGAGGTTGCATTCCGTGCCAACAATGACGCCATAGCCGCATTGCTGCTCGCAGAACTTGCTGAAGGTCAAGGGCGATTCTTAGATCAGTTGATTAATGGAATTTATGTCACAGCTGAAATGACAACTTGGTCACTGAGCGCTCACGTGAAACATCAGCCGTCGAAACGTTCAATACAAGCTTATGATTTTCCCGTAATCGATCTCGAGGCAGGAGAAACAGGGAACCTCATGGCTTGGACCCATTATTTCATGCAACCCGCTTTGGATAAGGTTGATCCGGAGATTTCCCGAAGAATGCGTTATGAACTGAAACGTAGAATTTTAGATCAGTATCTGAACGTTGACACATGGAAATGGGACTACAGCCGTAAGCCAAGAAAAGGCTCACTAAACAACTGGACTCCCTGGTGCATGAGCAACATCCTCTTGGTCTCCATGCTAATAGAGGATGATGCTAACCGATTGGCAGATACCCTATTCTACACTATGAAGGGTGTGGATATGTATCTTAACACACTGAATGGAGATGGTGCATGTGATGAAGGTCCGACCTATTGGGATCATGGTGCCGGAAAACTCCTTGATTATCTTGAGCTAATATCGCTGGTCACTAACGGCAAAGTATCTATCAATGACAACGAGATGCTCAAACTCATGGGCGAGTATATTGCAGATGCATATGTGGGAGATGACTGGGTTGTGAACTATGCCGATGCCTACGCTAAAACTAATGTTGATCCACACTTGGTATACCGGTATGCCGACTACGTGAATTCAGACTATTTACGCGGTTTTGCCGGATACTTAAGAAATAATCGCAACTCCCCTACTCTCGAACGGGATATGACCCGAACCATCTTCGCTCTTAAGGTTCATGATAAGTTGCAGAATACCAAGGCTTCCTACAATCATAAGAAATCAGTATATTATCCCCGCACGCAATTCTATTGCATGGCGAACAATGACGGAATATTCCTCTCGGCAAAAGGGGGTACAAATGGCGAACGCCACAATCATAACGATGTCGGGAACTTTATTATGTGGAGCAATAATATTCCATTGCTAATTGACGCGGGCAAAACCGTCTACACTAAAGACACATTCAGTAAAAACCGCTACAAAATATGGACAATGCAGAGTGGCTGGCATAATCTCCCGACAATTAATGGTGTAGACCAGCGGGAGGGTGGAGCATTCAAAGCAAAGGATGTTAATTGTAATAATACTCATTTTGAAGCAGATATCGCAGGGGCATATCCTGAAGATGCCGAAGTAAATAGATGGAAGCGCTCCATTGATGTTAAGAATAGAGATATCAAAATCTGCGAAATCTTTGATTTGAAAAGTGTTAAAGCTCCCAATCTCCTGCATTTCCTGACATGGGGCGATACACAGATCGTTAAGCCGGGAATAATCAGAATGAATGTCCTCGGTCAAAGATGCGATTTAATCTACGATCCTAAAGTATTGTCAGCATCAATCGAGAAGGTAACTATTGATGACATTGAACTAAACGAAGTGTGGGGCGATTCTATCAGCCGTATCACTATGACCGACCTTGACCAAAAGAAGAAAGGTGAATATCGGTATACTCTAAAGATTTTGGAAGAATAATGGTTTTACAAATTAGCCATTTGCCCGACTCCTGTTTTAAGTTAAATTTGGAATTTTAAGTTAATTATATTTTGCATATTCGACCTCAGAAGAGATTCGAATTTTCATTAAGTTAGGCAGGTAGGCGGTAGCGTGATTCGTTACCGCCTTATCTTATTTATTTAGCTGGTCATCAAATACTTTACCATAATAAAGTAGTAGTGTCGATATTTTATGGAATTCACGCTTATTCCATTGAAATTTCCAGACACTACCTTTAACGCAATATGGTTGATGATTTTAAGACTTCAATATAATTTTGGCTGTCGGAATCAGTAAGCTATTTTAAGTTAAAATAGATTCGAATGTTAAATTCCGCAGATAAGTAATGCCTACACGAGAATGACATCAACCCATGATTTGAATATAGACCTTAAAACTATAAATTTTTAACAATTATGAAATTTAAATTTTTACTTCTTTCAGCTTTGTGCATTGGTAGTATTTCTGCACAAGCACAAAACAAGAGTTTCCGTTACGTCTTCACTGAAGATATTGTGACAAAGGGAACCTCTATCAACACCGAAAAGCTCACAGTATGGTTTGACACCGATTTCGAGTATGCCCTTAGGGTAAGTGAGCCGGAATTGAAGAATGTATCTTCAGTTTACAACACCGAAGCATTTACAGCTGCAGGTGGTACGGCGATTGCAACTGGCTACGACATGATTGCAAATGATGCCAACCGCGTCAATTGTGCTGATAAGCTTCATGGAGCCGTTATCACTCCGACCTTTGAGAACGGTATGCTTTGCGTTACCATTCCCACCACTCTCGATTACCCAACCGGTGGAGTTGCCGCTACTTCAATCAAAAACAGTGCTGTTCTATTCCATATGAATTTAGGTAGCAAACCAAATCGAGTGAATGACTCCAAGAATACCTGGGACGCATTTACAATTGATGCAACAAGTATGTTTGTCGGTCTTCAGGCACCGGCTGGTTGCACCGCACAGGGATATTTCTGTTCATCAAGTGAAGACTTGAAAGATGGCTATGGTAAATTCACCCATGCTGCATACTTCGATTTTGGAACCATTCCATCTAATCAATATATGGAATTGACTTCCGGGGCTCCTTATAACGATGATTGCTTCTTTAAATCCATTAAAGTTGGAAGTACTACATGGAGCAAAGGTTATGTTTGCAAATATGTCGATGTTGCTGTCAGAGGCGTTAAACCCGGTGATAAAATTTACCTTAAGGGCATTCAGACTCTCCATCCGGAGGTTGCAGCCGAAACATTCGGTTTCCCTGCAGGTGTTGAAGAGTGCCTGATCGATGAGAATGCACCGGTTGAGTATTACAATCTTCAGGGTATCCGCGTAGAAAATCCTTCAAACGGCCTCTACATAAAACAACAGGGTAATATAGTTGAGAAGGTATTCATCAAATAACCGATAGAAGTGATTCGGATGATTATATCCTATTCATGAATATAATAATTTAGTTAGTTTTGGGATGGTGAAATTTATTCGATTTTGCCATCCCTTTAAACCACCATCCGTACTCCTCACTCCCCTCCACTCCTAACAGAACAACCCAACATAATTTTTCTGACTCTGAACCGGCTGACATGAAACGTCTGAAAATATTACTTATTCTTCTAATTACAATCACCGCCTTTCCTATCTTTTCTAACGGAAAGAGAAAGTGTACTCACCGCCTTGCCACATACAACATCCGTTACACCCCTAATCCAAAATCTGCAAAGGATACCGGGGCTCGTGAATGGAAGAACCGTGCTACTCTCTGTTTCGACATTATCAAGAGATATGATTTTGACGTTATCGGTTTTCAGGAGTTGTCGGGAGATGGTAGTTCATATCGAAATCCGGGAACCGGACGCTCACAGCTCCAGGATATAAAGCACACCCTGAAGGATTACAAGATCCTTGCATGGGATCGCGATGGGAATAAGAGGCTTGAATATGTTGGCTTAGCCTTTAAACGTAAACGTTACGATCTACTTGACTCCGGAAGCTTCTTTATCAGCTCTACACCGGAGAAATACTCTCACGGCTGGGACACTAAAGTGGTGAAATATCCTCGGAATGTGGGTTGGGCTAAGTTGAAGGATAAGAAAACCGGAGATATATTTATCTATGCATCGACCCACACAAACAATGGCTGGAGCCTTGACGGCCCTTACGGGTCACAGATTATTGTCAAAAAAATTAATGAGATAGCGGGAGAACTACCGGTGATGATTGTAGGTGATTTTAATACCAAAAGACTTCCGTCCGACCAAATGGGAATGAAAGCATATTTAGCAGCCTTTCATGATGCCGCAATCAGCGTACCTGCTGAAAAGAATGTTTGCCTACCTAAATCCAAACCAAATATAAACTGGACTTTCAATTGGTTCCATCCGGCAGAGGAGAAAACTGTAAACTCACAGGAGTTGGACTACCAGTTTTACAGAGGGATGAATATCATGGAACGTCACATCGTGACAGATGATTATGAATTCGACGGAGCAAGATACCCATCGAGTGATCATTTCCCTGTATTTGTAGTAGCTGAAATATCTCCGGTCTCACCCAAAGCTATATTTGTTGATTCAGAAGCAAACACCGGAGGAGATGGCTCTATAACTCATCCTTTCAAATCCATATCAGAGGGGTTGGAGGTTTCGGAGATAAATGATACAATCTATGTTGCAGAGGGGAAATATTGCGAATCCCTCCACCCCAATTTCTCCGTAACCTTACTTGGTGGCTTTGACCACGACTTCACCCAACAGGTATCACGAAGCACCATTTCCGGTGTCGGATTAAACGAACCACCGATCTATGCATCAGACGGAATCAACCTGACCTTGAAAAATTTTAATATCTCCGATTATACCTCCCCACAACAGCAATTGGATGGAGCCATACTTTTCAGAGGTTCTGATCTAATAATGGAGAATGTTGTTCTTGAGAATAATAGTGCTCTCGGTTATGGGGGCGCGTTGGCAATTTACGACATTTCAAAACCGGAGCAATGCGAATGCAACAATATAAAAATCTCAAATTGTGTTTTCCGCAACAATAAGGCGAAGTGTGGTGGAGCAATCGCTGCCGGATTCTACGACAAGATGAACATCACTGGCTGTTCCTTTGAGAATAATTCAGCCGATGAATCGGCAAGCGCACTGTATATAACGTTCGGGAAACCGGAGAATAAGCGAATATGGTTTACTAATGCAAAAGGTGTTCTCACTGATTGCAGTTTCATCTCCTCTCCTGCTGCAAATATATGCCAGCAGTTTATAAATGAGGAGATGCCCAAAACCTCTTTAGTATTCGAGCGTGTAAGTTTCACGATCAAGTAACCCTCCTTGAGAATCCAAATAAATTTGATAAATTACTTAAAATAACAATATTGTGAAAAAGTTTCTAATTCTTAGTATCCTCTTCATGGGATTTGCTGTGGCAGGATTTTCATCTACGGTCTGGGTAGAGGCAGAATCCTTTACCAAGAAAGGTGGTTGGGTTGTGGATCAGCAATTCATGGATCAAATGGGGTCTCCTTATTTAATGGCTCATGGACTTGGGAAACCCGTTGAGGACGCCTCCACAGAGATTACCATACCTGAAAATGGTAAATATAACGTTTATGTCCGCACATTTAACTGGACGTCACCCTGGAGTAAATCAACAGGCCCTGGCGCGTTCAAGGTGTCAATAGATAACCGTTCTCTTTCAACTACAGTTGGTGTCTCGGGTTCAAAATGGGAATGGCAGAAAGCCGGAACTATGAATCTGAAGAAAGGGACCTATACCCTCACCTTGAAAGATCTCACCGGTTTTAATGGCAGATGTGATGCTGTGTGCCTGACTACTGATCCAACTCTCACACTTCCGGATGGTGGAGCTGCATTGACAGCGCTCAGAAGAGATATGCTTGGTCTTGACAGAACAGCACCACAAACAGAATCTTATGATATGGTTGTAGTAGGTGGTGGTATTGCGGGGATGTGTGCTGCAGTTTCTGCGGCAAGAAATGGCATGAAGGTAGCACTCGTCAACGACCGTCCGGTCTTAGGAGGTAACAACAGTTCTGAAGTCAGGGTACACCTCGGTGGCAGAATCGAATTAGGTCCCTACAAAGGATTAGGCCGAATGATACGCGAATTCGGGCACTCCAAATTCGGAAACGCCCAACCTGCCGAGGAATATGAGGATGATAAGAAAGAGGCATTTATTGCAGCAGAGGAGAATATCACTCTATATCCAAACTATCGCGCAGTCAGTGTAGAGAAAGATGGGAATAAAATAAAATCAGTACGCCTTTCCAATGTAGAATCTGCTAATGAGATAGTACTTGCCGCTCCTTTGTTTGCCGATTGCACAGGAGATGGTAATGTCGGTTATCTCGCCGGTGCCGACTACGCTATGGGTCGTGAGAGTCGTGATGTCTACAATGAATCGTTAGCTCCGGAGGTAGCGGATTCAATGACTATGGGAGCCTCCATGCAATGGTATTCCAAGCGTGATGCAAAGAGGAGCAAATTCCCCGAATTCAATTATGGCATGCAATTTAATGACACTAACTGCCTACGCGTAAAATCAGGTGAATGGCGATGGGAATGCGGCATGAATCGTAATCAGGTCACTGAAGCAGAACGTGTGCGCGATCAAGGGCTGATGGCTGTATACTCGAATTGGAGTTATCTCAAGAACCACGCACCCGATAAGGATGAATATAGCAATGATTCACTCGACTGGCTCGCATACATTGCCGGGAAACGGGAATCACGCCGTCTACTCGGCGACTATATACTTAAGCAGGACGACATTGATAAATATGTTTCACATGAGGATGCTTCGTTCGCTACCTCATGGGGAGTGGATCTTCATTTTCCTGATCCCGTTAACTGGAAGAACTTCCCGGAAGACCCATTTCAGGGGGCATCAAAGCATATAAACATCTATCCCTATCCGGTGCCTTATCGTTGCCTTTATTCACGAAATGTCGATAATCTTTTCATGGCGGGAAGGGATATCAGTGTAAGTAGAGTTGCACTTGGCACAGTCCGTGTGATGCGTACGGGTGGCATGATGGGTGAAGTTGTGGGTATGGCTGCCTCTCTCTGCAAGAAGCATGGAGTAACCCCACGCGGTGTTTATCAGAAACATCTGCCGGAACTCAAGGAGATGATGCGCGAAGGAGTAGGTAAGCCGGCAGATGAGTTACCCGACAATCAGAACTTCAACCGGATGAAACTTCTTGACGCGCCCCGCGCCTTCGGCCCCTCTGACCCCTACCCCGGTGGTCTCGAAGATTAAGAACGCAAAGGATTTGACATTTTATTAGATAGAGTCCAACTTCTATGGAGACTTAACCCTTTTGTAATCTAAAACATACGTAGTTATTAACGCAAAAAAATGCGGGTCCGCCGGGGCCCGCATTTTTAACAGTATCTTTAAGAGATATTATTTCTTAGCGATTTTTTTGTAGCCGTAAACTGCACGGTTACCAAGTTCCTCTTCGATGCGGAGAAGCTGGTTGTATTTAGCCATACGGTCTGAACGAGAAGCAGAACCTGTCTTGATCTGACCAGCGTTCATTGCAACTGCGATGTCTGCGATTGTAGCATCCTCAGTTTCACCTGAACGGTGTGAGATAACAGCAGTGTAGTTGTTGCGCTGTGCCATCTGAACTGCACGCAAAGTCTCAGTCAAAGAACCGATCTGGTTAACCTTAACGAGGATAGAGTTAGCACAACCCTCTTCGATACCCTTCTCAAGATACTTAACGTTAGTAACGAACAAGTCATCACCAACCAACTGACAACGGTTACCGATCAAGTCTGTCAAGATCTTCCAACCCTTCCAGTCGTTCTGATCCATACCATCCTCGATTGAATCGATAGGATATTTGTTAACGAGCTCCTCGAGGAATTTAGCCTGCTCCTCACTTGTGCGCTTAGGAGCGTCAGCACCCTGCTTCCAAGTGTAGTCGTAAACACCGTCATGATAGAACTCAGAAGAAGCGCAGTCAAGACCAATAGTAACATCCTTACCGGGCTCGTAACCTGCTTTCTTGATAGCCTCGATGATTACGTTGAGAGCATCCTCAGTACCGTCAAGGTTAGGAGCGAAACCACCCTCATCACCTACAGCTGTGCTGAGACCACGAGCTTTCAACACACTCTTCAAAGCGTGGAATACCTCAGTACCCATGCGGATACCCTCTTTGAAGCAGCATGCACCTACGGGGCGAATCATGAACTCCTGGAAACAGATAGGAGCGTCAGAGTGAGCACCACCGTTGATGATGTTCATCATAGGTACAGGAAGAACATAAGTGTCAGTACCACCGATGTAACGATAGAGAGGCATATCAAGATATGCAGCTGCAGCCTTAGCTACTGCCAAAGATACACCGAGGATAGCGTTAGCACCAAGATTAGATTTTGTAGCTGTGCCATCGAGATCAAGCATGATCTGGTCAACGCCAATCTGATCAAGAGCGCTGTGACCACGGAGTGCGTCAGCGATAGGACCGTTAACGTTAGCAACGGCTTTCTGAACACCCTTACCAAGGTAACGGTTCTTGTCACCATCACGAAGTTCGAGAGCCTCGTTCTCACCGGTAGAAGCACCTGATGGAACTGCTGCACGACCCATAACACCGCTTTCAAGGATCACGTCTACTTCAACTGTCGGATTGCCGCGTGAATCAAGAATCTCGCGACCAATTACTTTTTCAATTCTCATTTTTATAAATATTTATAATTGGGTTTATATCACTTCTATTTCGGAAAAGGTCTTAACCCTTTTCTTCATCAATTGCAAAGTTAACAATAATTTCCCGTTTGTTTATAATCTATTTTATCAATTTTAAGTAACTTTACCTAAGATTATATAAAAGATCATATAAAAAAGAAGTCTGCGATGAATTCTCCGGCTATAAATATTGTAGAACGTGCTGTCGCGAAGCTACCCTTTGAGTTGCTTCCGGGGCAGTATATCCTTCTCAACACGTTGGAGCAATTCATTTTATCCCCCTCCCCTAATTCTGTTTTCATACTAAACGGATATGCAGGAACCGGTAAGACTTCTATTGCCGGAGCTTTCATCAAAACGCTACGCGAGTTGAATGTGCCCGTCGTACTCCTTGCTCCAACCGGAAGGGCTGCCAAGGTCGCGTCTGCTTTTGCCCGGCATCCGGCATCGACCATCCACAAATTACTATACCGAGGCAACTCCACTAATCCGGGAAACACAGAATTTTTTCTCGCTCCCAATCTGCTGAGGAATGCCCTTTTTATTGTAGATGAGGCATCTCTGATAACTGACTACCCGGGAGCGGGTCGTTCACTACTCTCTCACCTGATACATCATGTCTACTCCTCTCCCGGTTGCAAACTCCTGCTGATCGGAGATGAAGCACAGCTCCCTCCCGTGGGACAACAGAAAAGTTGGGCAATGGATCCCGAACGACTGAAACGTTTCGGATTAGATCCTTTCTGCTATACGCTCGACATACCGGTACGTCAGGCTGCTGAAACGGGAATTATCCACAACGCGACATATATCCGCCAATTAATAAACCGTCTGCCGGAAGACAGGATTCCGGAGCTTACCTTGAGCGGCTACCCTGATGTGAAAGCGATATCATCGCAAGATCTTGATGAGCAGCTTTCTCAATCATGGTCAGAGGTAGGTAAAGAGGAGACTCTTATTGTGACCCGTTCCAACCGTAGGGCTAACAATTTCAACAATGCCATCCGGAATATGGTGATGTATGCCGACGAACCGATACAACGTGGTGACCGGATAATAATCACAAAAAATGATTACTATTGGAGTCGGATAAACCAACTCAACAATTTCATTGCCAACGGAGATATGGCTGAAATCACTTGGGTCGGTAAAACAGAGAAGGCCTACGGCAGATACTTCACAGAGGTAGAGATGAGGTTGATTAGCGACGATTCCATCGTTAACGCCAAGGTGATGCTTCGAAGCCTCGTTTCCGAAGGTCCCTCTATCCCGCGGGAAGAGATGGAGCATTTCTATAACCGCGTGATGGATGCCTACGAAGGGTCCCTCTCCGAAAAGATTAAAGGTACGGCTTCCGACCCCTTCTACAATGCTTTGCAGATTAAATATGCCTACTGCGTGACCTGTCACAAAGCGCAGGGTGGTCAATGGAAGCATGTCTATATCGATATGGGTGGGGTCGCTCCGAATGCGTTGGACACTGACTTCTATCGCTGGCTCTACACAGCAATAACCAGGGCGACGGAGAAGGTATTCTTTATAAATCCCACCATTCCGATACTCTGAAAATTACTAAAACTTTTGATTATGAGCATAACATATATATTGAATTATTTTATCGAGCAGATCAATTCTCTCGAAGTGAATATGTACAACAGCATGTTCCGATTGATTCTCAGCATGATTCTTGGGGTCATTGTCGGAGCGGAACGTAAACGCAAAGGACAGATAGCCGGTATCAGAACCTTTGCCCTGATTTCAATGGGAGCCTGCCTTGCCATGCTACTCTCCATTTATGTGCCGCAGGTTTATCTTGGCTTAAAGAATGGTGACCCGGGACGAATCGCGGCTCAGGTGATAACCGGTATCGGTTTTTTGGGTGGTGGCGCCATGATCCATATGAAAGGTGCCGTCAGAGGACTGACCACAGCTGCGGGAATCTGGATGACGGCTATCATCGGTATGGCAGTCGGTATCGGTATGTATCTCTGCTCTATCGGGGCTACCTTGTTGATTCTTCTGACTCTCGTCACTTTCGAGCAATATGAAAAGCGCCGCAAATTAGGTCAGGAATCAAAAGTGATCAACCTCTCTGTCAACGGTATTGTGACAGATCTTGAACCTTATAAGAAAGTATTCAAGCAATTCCATGTGCACCTCTCCACGTTCTACATCGAATATGATTACGACCACAACCGCACAGACCTTAACTTTGTGATTTTAGCTCACGCCTATGCAAACCTGCTGCCCCTCCTTGGAGAAGTACGCAAAGTATCTGATACCAATAAGCTTACGCTTACAAGCCAGATTGATATTTAACCCCCAGAGTATCTTAATCTTATTAGATGGTAACAAGACGAGAAGATATTTCAAAACCCATCAATTAAAGAATTATTTCCTTAATTGAGAATAAATGACTAAATTTGCAGTCGCATAAGATATTAAAGGACACTATTTACCATATCCTTTAAGCAACAACCAAACGCTAACAACACTAACAACAGAATAGAAAATGAAAGCTTATGTATTTCCAGGTCAAGGTGCTCAATTCGTAGGAATGGGCAAAGACCTCTACGACAACAACCCTGAAGCTAAAGAATTGTTTGAAAAAGCAAACGAAATACTTGGTTTCCGCATAACGGATCTGATGTTTAACGGCACAGAAGAGGACCTGAAACAGACCAAGGTTACTCAGCCCGCCATCTTCCTTCACAGTGTATTGCTCGCCAAGAGCCTTGGCGATGAATTCAAACCCGACATGGTTGCCGGTCACAGCTTGGGAGAATTCTCTGCACTTGTTGCAGCCGGCGCTCTCAGCTTCGAAGAGGGATTGAAGCTCGTTTCAAAACGTGCACATGCCATGCAGAAAGCTTGTGAACTTCAGCCCTCCACAATGGCAGCCGTACTCGCATTGCCTGATGAGAAAGTGGAAGAGCTTTGCAACGAGGTAGATGCTGTTGTTGCTCCCGCCAACTACAACTGCCCCGGTCAGGTAGTAATCTCCGGCAGCATCGAGGGTATCGACGCAGCATGCGAAAAGATGCTTGCGGCAGGTGCTAAGCGTGCGATGAAGCTCAAGGTTGGTGGCGCCTTCCACTCACCTCTCATGCAGCCCGCACAGGAGGAACTTGCAGAAGCAATCGCGGAGGCAGAATTCCAGACACCTGTTTGTCCTGTTTATCAGAATGTAGACGGCAAGCCTCATACAGATCCTAAAGAGATTAAAGAAAACCTTATCAAGCAGCTTACAGCACCGGTACGTTGGACCTACGATGTTGAGGCAATGATTGCTGATGGCGCCGATGAGTTTATTGAGCTCGGTCCCGGTTCCGTTCTCCAGGGTCTTGTTAAGAAAATCAACCGTGGTGTAGCAACTTCCGGGATGCAGTAATTTTTGGGGTGTTAGATTTTAGGTGTTAGGTGTTTGGTGTTTGGTGATAGGCTGATACCAAAGCAATAAAACCCCATAAATCACTGACCCCTAAAAGTCTATAACCTAAAACCTAACACCTAAAACCTAAAGCCTAAAAAAATGAACATTGCAATTGTAGGAGCGAGCGGAGCAGTTGGACAGGAGTTTCTGCGGGTACTTGACGAGCAGAATTTCCCGATTGACAACTTGCGTCTGTTCGGTTCCAAGAGAAGTGCGGGGTCTACGCGCACATTCCGCGGTAAAGAATATGTGATTGAGGAATTGACACCGGAATCAGATTTCTCTGGCGTTGATATAGCCTTTACCTCCGCGGGCGCAGGAACCTCCAAAGAATATGCCGACGTAATCACTCGTCATGGCACACTGATGATAGATAACTCCTCAGCCTTCCGCATGGATGAGGATGTACCGTTGGTCGTACCCGAGGTGAACGGTGAGGATGCTCTCGTGCGTCCACGTAACATCATCGGCAACCCCAACTGCACCACCATCCAGATGGTCGTAGCTCTCAAACCGATCGACAATCTGAGTCATATTCGCAAGGTGCGCGTGGCAACCTATCAGGCCGCCAGTGGTGCCGGTGCGGCTGCAATGGATGAGTTGAAAACTCAGACAGCGCAGTTAAGCCGCGGCGAGGAACCGACTGTTGAGAAATTTAAGTATCAACTTGCCTTTAATGTAATCCCTCATGTTGATGTCTTCACAGAGAATGATTACACTAAGGAGGAGATGAAGATGTTCAACGAGACCCGCAAGATCATGCACTCCGATATTCGTGTCTCAGCAACATGTGTTCGCGTGCCGGTGTTGCGTGCTCACAGTGAGGCAATCTGGATCGAAACTGAGAAACCGCTGGAACTTGCCGAAGTACGCAAAGCATTTGAGGAAGCTCCCGGTTTGGTAGTATGCGAAGAGAAAGATGGCGAGAAGTTCTATCCGATGCCGCTTCACATCGCCGACAAGGATCCGGTGTACGTTGGCAGACTCCGCAAGGATCTCTGCGACGACTGTGGACTCAGCTTCTGGGTAGTCGGCGACCAGATCAAAAAGGGTGCTGCGCTCAACGCCGTTCAGATCGCCCAATGGCTCCTGAAAAACGACCCCAAATTCACTTCATAGTTTTCTTTTTAGTCCAACTAAAAAGAAAACTAAAAAAGAGCCCAATCGGGCTCTTTTTTTATAAAGTCCTTAAGGACTCTAAGGTATTTAAGGTATTTAAGGTATTTAAAGTCTCTAAGGGCTTTAAGGACCTTAAGCTCCTTACTATGCGCAAGCGCACTCAAAGATTAGGCTTTTGCTCGTTTACTATCCCAGATAAGATAGATGATGAGGAGGGCGTAGGCTACGCAACCGAGGATCTGAGTGAGCTCGAAGGAGAGTGGGTTGGCATACTCAAAACCTGCAAAGCGGGTGATTGCTGCAAATACACCGAACAAAGCGCCACCGGCAATCAAACCGGATGAGATCAATGTACCACGGTCACGGCGTGCATCACACACCTTCTGATCCTTAGATGAGTTGGAAACGAAATATGAAATAGCTCCACCAACCAACATCGGAGTATTCAACGGTAGCGGAATGAACATACCCAAGCAGAATGCCAAAGCGGGTACGCCGAGCCAGTTGAGAATCAACGCAAGGATAGCACCGGTCATATAGAGGATCCAGGGAGTGTCACCACCCATCATGAGGGGCTCGATAACCTTTGCCATAGCGTTTGCCTGAGGAGCAACCAACGCGTCAGGTCCTGAGAAACCATAAACCTTATTGAGGACGATGATCACACCGCCTACTGTTGCAGCAGAAACCAAAGTACCAAGGAACTTCCATGTCTCCTGCTTTTTAGGTGTAGAACCTAACCAGTAACCGATTTTCAGGTCGGTAACGAAACCTCCTGCCATAGACAATGCTGTACAAACCACACCGCCGATAACCATTGAAGCCACGATACCGGAGGTACCCTTCAAGCCTATAGAGACGAAGATTGCAGACGCAACGATCAGCGTCATCAGAGTCATACCTGACACAGGGTTACTACCTACAATAGCGATTGCATTAGCAGCAACTGTGGTGAAGAGGAAGGCTATCACAGTCACAACAGCCCATGCTACAAGAGCCTGCCAGAATGTGTGGATAACACCCAACCAGAAGAATACTAAAACGCATATTAACGCCAATGCGATGAAGAATACAACCTTCTTCATTGAGAGGTCCATCTGCCAGCGTACTTCGGTTGCGCCTGACTTGGCACCACCTTTGAACTCACGACCGGCAAGACCTACAGCCTGACGGATAATAGGCCATGATTTCACGATACCGATAACACCAGCCATCGCAATACCACCGATACCGATCATTCGCGCATAATCCTTAAAGATAGCATCGGGAGCCATAGCCGTAAGTTCCGCGCTGCCGTATGTACCCATGAGCGGAATTATGATCCACCACACAAATATAGAACCGGCGAAAATCACGAAAGCATATTTCAGACCGACGATATATCCGAGACCGAGGAGAGCGGCACCTGTGTTGCAACTGAGAACAAGCTTTGTTTTCTCGGCAATTGCAGTACCCCAAGCGGATGCTGTTGAGGTCACAGTCTCAGCCCACCAACCGAATGTAGCGACGATATAATCATAGATACCACCAATCAGAGAGGCAATGATCAAAGTTTTTGCCTGACCGTCACCCTCGCCGGCTGCTGACTGCTGACCGGAGATGAGTACCTGAGTTGTTGCTGTAGCTTCAGGGAAAGGATACTTTCCGTGCATATCCTTCACGAAATATTTACGGAAAGGTATAAAGAAGAGAATACCCAAGATACCACCCAAGAGGGAGCTGAGGAAAATCTGGTAGAATTCCACCATGATATCCGGATAGCTTGCCTGGAGGATATATAATGCCGGCAAAGTGAAGATAGCACCAGCCACAATCACACCGGAGCAGGAACCGATTGACTGGATAATCACATTCTGACCCAATGAATTCTTTTTCTTCAAGGCGTTGCTCAAACCCACGGCAATGATTGCGATAGGAATTGCGGCTTCAAACACCTGGCCTACCTTAAGACCAAGATAGGCAGCGGCTGCACTGAAAATAACAGCCATGAGCAAACCCATACCCACAGAATAGGGTGTAACCTCCTTCTGATCGTGAGCGGGATGCATCACCGGCACATACTTCTCATCGGCACCCAATTCGCGAAACGCGTTCTCGGGAAGCCCCGTGTCGGTAGTGTAAACTTCTTCGTTCTCTTTCATATTAAAATTGCGATTGTTGTTTTCCTGACCGCAAATTTAATATTTTTTTCGGAAAACGGCGTCTTATTTTGCGCGTTTGGGTTTGATTTTGAATTTGTAACCCACCGTAAGCATCACATATCTGCCGAGAATCATTTCATAGCCGCGTGTAATCTCATTTGCAGAGACATGGATGTTGTAGCCAGTAGTACGCTTAAGAATATCTTTAGCCTCAAGACAGAATGTCAATGATCCTTTCAAAGCGGAATACTTCAGATTCGCATTCCAATTAAGAATTGGCTTCTGGTCTATATACCCATAATAATGACATATTAAGAATTCTGTCCCGATACTGAAATTATACGGAAGTTTCAGTTCACCTCTCGCATGACCATAAATTTGTCCGTATTTCTCCTTCGTGGGAACTTCAGCAAGTGTTTTCACTTTATTATACGGAGTGTAAACACCGAAATAACCTTGAAAAACTTTCTTTTTTACAGAAAACGATAGATTTGGACCAAAGCTTAGCCATCTAACTCTCTGAAGTGTAGGATCCGTATTATATCCAATCATATTGGCATAATTAGTATAATCCAAATCTATACCTGCGTTTATATAATAATCTCCATCTTTATCAAGTGGATGATTGATACTGTAATAGAAATTAAAATTATTATTACCATCAACATTGTACATACGATAGGTCCTGACACCTGTTTCCGCATCATACCTGTAACCATTCACAAAATCATTAGACAAAGATCTAAACGAAATCATACCGAATTGCCTTGTACCGGAACCGGTAGTAGCCGACACGTGACCTGATATCCTACTTGACGTTTTCATCTTCAAATCCGGATTACCAAGACGGATATTCAACGGATCTGTGGTATTAGGAATATCTACCATATTCAGAAGATTCGGAGTTGTCTGATCCAAAGAATAATATAGTTGAGCCCTTACTTTATTATTACTTGTTTTCCAAGTTATATAAGCCTCATCCAATTTAAAGCGTCCGAATGTTTTACGCGGATCTACAGATATACCATCCTGCATATAGAAGAGGTCGTGGCGTTCAAGGTAGTAACCCGGGGTAACTCCCATTGAAAGTTCACCTTTAGAATATTTCTTTTTCCATTTCCATATCAATTTCAGATGGTGCTGATTCTTATAGATCATAGAGGAGAAACTATTGGCGGGATCTTCTACAGGCATCATTCCGGGTTGAAACTCTGCAAGTGAACCTTGCGCAGTCGCCTCAAGGAGAGTGAGCGCACTGTTCTCACGTTTCTGAGTATGTATGAACTCATAGCTAAGGTTCAGGGATCCCGTGGGAACGGTGAAATAATAGCGACCAAGCGTTAAAACGCGGAATCTTCTGTCCGGTTCCACACTTTTATCACGTTCTTGCAGGCGGGATAATGATGGTATCGGTCCCTCTTCCCCATTGTTTCCGAAACAGATATCTTGTAAGGTCGTGCCGAAAGCCGAAGCGCGGTCATATTGTACGTTAGCCTTGATTTCAACCGCATCCGGACTACCGGGAATATTCACTTTGGAAGAAGCAGCCAACTCACTATTATACCCATGGGAGCGGTTTTTCAACATCTCTATATTCCGGTTCACCAACGCCTCCGCCAAATTACGATTAGATTCTTTAAATATATCCTTAATAGTCTCCTCACTCAGGTCCCCCATATCTTCATTCAACGTAGCCGAGACTTTCTCACTCTCACTCCGTGAATGGTTATAGGTAAAAGAGGGCATTATGTGAAGATTCCATTTTTCATGTTTGAGTTTGAAATCATGGTGTGTCGCAACCTTCAGATTCTTGGAATTGCTCGCTGAAGAGCTTGACAAGAAATTGGAGAAATCCTGCAGAAACTGCTCAGAGAATGTTGTTCTTCCATCTTTTCCATCAACATAATTCACATCGGCATTACCGCTTAATTCCCAGGTATGTGTTGCATTATCCAGCATATAATCCAATCCTCCATTTGAGTATTGAGAAATTCCCGGTAAAGGTCTATCCATAAAAGTTTGGCCATCCTCTTCAAGATTGTTAGTCTTATTTACATTGTTGGTATTTCCATACAACGAGAGTCGAGCATTATTGGTATAACCCAACGCGAACAACCTGCCAATATAACGTCCTTTGGTACCATATCCGGCATCGGCATTCACTGCGGTTCCCGTCATATAATCTTTCTTCAGGCGCACATCCATCACCAGCTCCTCCTGAACATCCTCTCTGTCACCGAGCACCTTCCCCATCTCATCCTTCTTCTCATAGACAGCCACATCCTTCACCGCATAAGCCCCGATATTCTGCATTGCCACAGCCTGATTACCTTTGAAGAAATCCTTGCCGTTTAGCAGGAGCGACTCCACGAACCTCCCGTTCACATATATCTTGTTTCCCTTGATCTCCACACCGGGCAACTGAGCCACAAGAGCGTCAAGCATCGAACCCTCCGGGAGGATGAAAGCCTCCGGATTATAGACAATCGTGTCACCCTTGTGGTAAAACATGATTTTGCTCGATTTCACAGTGAGTTCTTCAAGTTGATGCACCATCTCTCGACCCATATAAATTTTTGGTGCCTTGAGATCAGATACTCGCTTCCCTATCTCTGCAAAATATGGGACATACGTATCCTGATACCCATCTTTCGACACCTTTATAATATAGTTACCGGAAATGCGAGGAATATAGATATTATATTGAGAGGTAGAATCCTCTTTCAAACGATTGTTAACAAAACTATAATACGTGTAACCACCCTTTACGGTAGATATTAAAGAGCTATCCGGTCTCAGAATCTGTACTTTCGCACCAACGATATCTTTGGTCGTCAGCTTATCGTAGATGTAACCTTTCAACTGGATACTGTCTACTTTCTCTTTCTTAACCTTTTTCTCCTGCGCGAATGCCGGAAGAGCGAAAAGGAGCATTAGAATAAATAACAATGAGGTTTTATTGAGAAACTTTTTCATGTCGGGTTAGTCAAGTTAAAGTTTTGGAATCGAGCACAAAGATAATCTATATTTCAACATTTTACAAATTTTTCACTATATATAATCGGGGGGGGTAATTGGTTGATTATCTACTTGTTATAAACCTTGATAAAATTCCCGGATTTTTCAGCGAAATTCAGATAGGGAGCAAAATTGGATAAATGAAATTTTATCAGTAAATTTGCACGTTGCATACGTATATGCAACATTGAAAATTAGAAAATTTTATTACTCAGATAGAAGAAAAAAATGGCAAAACAGGAGGATGTTTTCAAGACAATTATAGCCCATGCGAAGGAGTATGGGTTCGTGTTCCAGTCAAGTGAGATCTACGACGGTCTATCAGCTGTCTACGATTACGGACAGAATGGTGTGGAGCTCAAGAATAATATCAAACGCTATTGGTGGGAGGCTATGACAATGCTTCATGACAACATTGTCGGTATTGACTCAGCTATCTTCATGCACCCCACCATCTGGAAAGCATCCGGCCACGTTGATGCCTTCAATGATCCATTGATCGACAACCGCGATTCAAAAAAGCGCTATCGCGCCGATGTACTCATTGAAGATGAGATCGCAAAATTTGATGACAAGATCAACAAAGAGGTAGCAAAAGCTGCAAAACGTTTTGGAGAGAGCTTTGACGAGGCTATGTTCCGCCAGACTAACCCTCGCGTTTTGGAGAATCTCAAAAAACGCGACGAACTTCATCAGCGTTATTCAGACGCGATGAACGCCAACGACCTGGCAGAACTGAAACAGATTATCCTCGACTATGAGATTGTTGACCCTATCAGCGGTACACGCAACTGGACCGATGTTCGCCAGTTCAACCTCATGTTCAAGACAGAGATGGGCTCCACTGCCGATGGTGCGATGAATGTTTACCTTCGTCCGGAAACAGCTCAGGGTATCTTTGTTAACTACCTGAACGTGCAGAAAACAGGCAGAATGCGTTTACCCTTCGGTATTGCACAGATCGGTAAAGCATTCCGTAATGAGATTGTGGCTCGTCAGTTCATTTTCCGTATGCGTGAGTTCGAACAGATGGAGATGCAATTCTTCGTTCGTCCCGGTGAGGAGCTGAAATGGTTTGACTTCTGGCGTCAGACCCGCTTGAAATGGCACAAGAATCTCGGACTCGGTGACACTAAATATCGTTTCCACGATCACGAGAAGCTTGCTCACTACGCCAACGCAGCAACTGATATTGAATTCGAGATGCCATTCGGATTCAAAGAGGTTGAGGGTATTCACTCCCGCACAAACTTCGACCTCTCACAGCATGAGAAATTCTCAGGGAAGAAGATCCAGTATTTCGATCCCGAACTCAACGAGAGCTACGTTCCCTACGTTATTGAGACTTCAATCGGTGTAGACCGTATGTTCCTCAGCGTATTCTGCAGCTGCTACGAGGATCAGGATCTCGGCAACGGCGATCATCGTGCAGTGCTCCACTTCCCGGCAGCCATCGCTCCGGTGAAATGTGCCGTACTTCCCCTTGTCAAGAAAGATGGTCTGCCTGAGAAAGCACGTGAAATCCAGCACCGTCTCCGCTTCGACTTCACTTGCCAGTACGACGAGAAAGACTCAATCGGTAAGCGTTACCGTCGCCAGGATGCAATCGGTACACCTTACTGTATCACCGTTGACCATCAGACCTTGGAGGACGGCACTGTGACGCTCCGCGAACGCGACTCAATGGAGCAGAAACGTCTTTCTGTAGATGAGCTCGAAGCTATCCTTAAGGAGAAAGTAAGCCTCAACAATCTTTTACGCAACCTCTTGTAAGAAATTGCACTCTTAACTAAAGCAAAAAAATAAATGAAGAATATAAAGAAACTCACCTTTCTGTTGGTGGCACTCTTTGCCCTCACCTCATTGAGTTCCTGCAACTACAACAGTCTTGTGGAGAAACAGCAGCAGGTAGACCAGAGTTGGGCTCAGGTTGAGAACCAGTATCAGCGTCGTGCCGATCTGATTCCGAATCTTGTCAACACTGTAAAGGGTTACTCAAACCATGAAGAGGAGACATTGGTGAAAGTTACGGAAGCACGTGCGAAAGCAACCTCCATCACTCTTTCCGCTGATGATCTGACAGAGGAGAATCTCGCCCGGTATCAGCAGGCACAAAATGAACTCTCCTCCGCTCTCAAATCGCTGCTCGCCGTATCGGAAGCTTATCCGGATCTGAAGGCAAATGAGAATTTCCTTAATCTACAGGCCCAACTTGAGGGAACTGAAAACAGGATAGCAACAGAGCGCAAACGCTACACAGAGAGCGTGATGCAGTACAATACAGCTATCAAGAAATTCCCTACGGTAATCTATGCCGGATGGTTTGGATTCAAGGAGAAACCACAGTTCAAGGCGGAAGCCGGTGCGGAGAAAGCTCCTGAGGTGAAGTTTTAACAAGTAAATAAATTCGAAATATAAATATATGCGCAAACTATTATATTTTCTTCCGCTTCTATTTATCGGCCTGACATCTTGTCTTGGCAATGACGATGATATTGACTACACGGAGTGGAGAAAGCAGAATGACGATTACGTCACCAAGATGGAGGCGTTGACCGAAAACGGCGAGAAGGTTTACACCAAGATCACCGAGGACTGGGCGCCACAGGATTTTTGCCTTGTCAAATGGCACAACGACCGTAAGCTCACCGAGAAGAACCTTGTAGCAATGAGCAACTCAACAGTAAACATCAAATATGAGATGGAGGATATCGAAGGGAATTATATTGGTGATTCTTATTCAACAAAAGACAGAGTTTACCAGTCTCAGCCAAATCAGAATATCGTTGGCATGTGGTTGGCAATGATCAACCTCCACGAGGGTGATTCCGTCACATTGATAATTCCCTCCAACTCCGGCTACGGATATTCATACCGAGATCCTATAAAACCCTTCTCAACATTGATCTATCACATGAAATTGAAGAAAGTGGTAAAATATGATTAAGGGATGATGCAGAGGGTAACGTTAATATCTATGTTTGCTGCTGCGACTCTGCTTGGTGTCGGATGCTCCAAGACCGACAAGGGGGAGGAAACGGCAGCACAGGTTGAAGCAGCGATGATGCAGGGTCGTGAGGCTGCCCGTATATTCGTTAATCGGGAATGGAAAGACACGGCTGAACTTCAAGCCCGTATTAAGGAAACCCGTTCCCGTCGTGCGCAATACGATACGATCGGTATGAAACGCTCTGCCGAAGCATTTGACTCGGCGTTTGTCTCCACCATCCGGACCATCAACCCTTCAATTGCAAAACATATTAAGTAGCTTCTATAAATTAACTATATGATAAAATTATTAAGTAGCCTTTCAGGTGAATATATCCTTGCTCGTCTTTTAGGTATATTTTTAACTTTCAATCAGTCGTTTAGCCCGAAATGAAAGAGTTGAGCAAAGACATTATAGAGCTGCTTAATACCGAAGCAGCTCGAATAAACAATGTTGATTTTATAGCGAAAGACCCGGTGCAGTTTCCGCGCCGGTTCTCTCGTTTAGAGGATATTGAGATCACTGCCTTTCTATCAGCAATCATTGCCTGGGGAAAGAGGGAGATGATCTGCCGCGATGCCGAGAGGATGCTCAACCTTATGGATAATCAGCCATACAACTATGTGATGGATGAAGGATATCTCGACTTGGATCCGAGACAGAATATACATCGCACCATGTTTGCCGAACACCTTCAGTATTTTCTGCGCGGGCTACGGCGGATCTATAAGGATTATGGTTCCTTGGATGCATTCGGAAAAAGTATGAAGGTTGGTGAAGATGACGCTCCTGCCTGGGCATTAGTTGCCAATATGCAGAAGATAATGCATCAGGAGAACGACAACAGGGATTGTTCGCAATGTCTTCCGGTGAATCTGCAGAATACCGCCTTGAAGCGTATCAATATGGCTCTACGCTGGCTCGTTCGCGATGACGGTATTGTTGATATGGGTGTCTGGGAATCAATTCCGAAGAGTAAACTTTACATTCCACTCGACGTGCATGTCGGAAACACCGCCCGCGACCTCGGTCTCCTTACGCGCAGAAGCAACGACCGGAAGAGCGTTGAGGAGATAACCGGTATACTACGAGAATTACGCCCCGAAGATCCCGCCATCTATGACTACGCACTTTTCGGCATCGGCATAGAGGGGAAAGCCAAGAAGGAGAATCCTCTTAAATAAGATTTTGAAAACCTAACTATCTTAAATATATAATGCGCTCAATAATTAAATCCATCTGTTTTTTATTAGCATTAGTATGCGTCGTGCCGGCAATAGCAGCGGATATGCAGAATCCTAAAAGGGAGTTCCGCGGTGCATGGCTGCATGTGATCGGCCAGACCCAATGGCAGAACAAGACGCCTGAACAGGCAAAAAAATATATCGACGAACAGGTTCAACTTCTCAAAGATGCCGGATGCAATGCGGTTATCTTTCAAGTGCGACCCACTGCCGACGCACTCTATCCGTCTAAACTCGAACCATGGAGCGCCTGGCTCACCGGTAAGCGAGGCAAAGCACCCGAACCTATGTGGGATCCGTTGCAGTACTGTTTGGAACAGGCACACAAGAACGGCATGGAATTTCACGCATGGCTCAATCCCTATCGTATCACCTCCAACGAAAAAGATCTTCTTCCGTCAGACCATATCTCGAACAAAGAACCACACCGCTTCTTCAAATATCGCGGTCAGGTGCTCTTCGATCCGGCATGGCAGGAGAACCGGGATTTCATTTGCGCTGTAGTGGATGATATTGTAACACGCTATGATGTAGATGCAATCCACATCGACGACTATTTCTATCCCTATCCGCAGAAAGGGCTCGAGATTCCCGATGCTGCAAGCTACGCAAAATTCGGCAACGGAATGAATCGCAGCGATTGGCGTCGCAAAAATGTTGATATTCTCATCGAGCAGATGAATAACACAATTAAGAACAGGAAGCCATGGGTACGTTTTGGAGTCAGTCCGTTTGGTATTCACCGCAACAAGAGAACCGATCCGAACGGGTCAAATACATCCGGCTTGCAGAACTACGACGACCTCTATGCTGACGTGCTTCTATGGGCGCGCAACGGATGGATAGATTATCTCGTTCCCCAGCTATACTGGAATCTTGATCACTCCGCAGCGTCAACTCGCGAATTGGTACAATGGTGGAACGACCACGTGAAAGGCACCGACCTCTATATCGGACAGGATGTGAAGCGCACCATGGATACGCCCGACGCACGCACCGGTGGGAAGAATGAGCTTGACACCAAGGTTAAATTCACCCGTAACCTTCCCAACATCAAAGGTAATGTGTGGTGGTGTGGCTATTGGGTCACCGGCAACTATAAAGGCGCCGCAGACTCCTTGGCTATGAAATATCAGAGCACTATAGCTCTTCCACCGGCATACGGAGACAAGAGCATCAAGCCGGCAGAGGTGAAAAATATCAGGGTTGAGAAACATGATCAGGTTACAAAACTCAGCTGGCAGCCTGACGGTATTGGAGCTGTTGAGCAATCCACCGACCCGATCCGCTACGTCGTATATAAGTTCTACCCCGGTGAATCGCATGATATTAATGAGTCTCAGGCTATCCTCTCGCTCTCACCGAATCAATATATTGAGATTGACCCGGAGGAGAAGGGGGTAACTTACGGTATAACAGCTTTGGACAGAATGAACCGGGAATCTAAGCCTGTCTTTATGACTATAGACTAATCATTTTCACCACCTAAGCAGCGGTCAAATTATCATGGAAACCGAATTTGTATATTGGCGACATCACACTCTCCCCGGAATAAAGGTTGAGGAGGTATGTGGAGGGGAGGATAAACCAATGCCTCTCTGGATTGAAATGGCATATCAGATATATTGCGAAAACGGCAAGGAGGCTTACCGGGAAATAGGACATTTCCGTAACGGCGCACCCTTCCTTGTCGGAGAGAATAGCCGCATATCCATTACCCATACGGATAAATTCCTTGCGGTCGCCACACTCCCCCCTACTCCGGAGGTAGAGCTAAATGAGTTCAGTGAGCGGGCTGCAGTCGGGATCGATGCTGAGAAACGTGACCGCAGTCAGGTATTGAAGATCAGAAAACGGTTTCTCTCCCCTACCGAATTAGCTGCAATCCCGGAAGAAGATGTAACAGCCAATGTGATTGCATGGACTTGCAAAGAGGCAATTTATAAAGCCGTGATGGGAGAAGGGATAGACTTCATGAATGATATTAAAATCATCAAGCTCCCCACCCTCGGACCGGCAGTGCCACTAAAAGATGCACCCGGAATCGACTCCTTGCTTGGTGAGGGCTTGATGATCGAGGGGACTAAATCTTGGAAATTCAATCTATATTCCTATGAATCGGAGGGGAATATCGTCACGATAGCCTACTCTCCGAAATGCGCCAAGTTTGGCGTATCCCCAGCCTGAAAAAGACTTTACCTACCGCATATTGACGCAAAAATCACACAACAAACAGTACGGTTCAGATACCTGTGAAGATGCTTCTGCACTGAAGCAGCACGATTGTTAAACCTAATGCATAAACAAGCAGGAGACACATCTTCTCTGAAACCTTACTTTCAACAAACTTCTTCATAATGATTAATTTTAAGGGGTTAAAACTTTTTGTGGGTTAAATGTCGTAAAGTTTAAATCGTTTTAAAATTTACACTGCAAAGGAAAAAGAAATGAGCGCCAAATATTGGCACTCATTTCTTTATTTATGTTAAAACAGCTGTTTCTTTCCTTAATTGACCATTTTACTCTATTATTTGAGTATCAATGAGCTTAAGGCATCTCATTTTCCGGGAGTACTCTGTAGTCACCTTTCTTTATCAATTCCAAGAGAAGGTGCATCTGACCGGTAACTTCAGGGTTTTCACTTGCCACATTCTTCTCCTCGTGGATATCCTTCATGTTGAAGAGTTGCTGCACCGGTGCACATCCGGTCTCCACATACGCCCCTCTCGGCTTCATTTTGGGGAATGTGCTTGCCTCCACATATTTCCAATCGGGAGTGCGGAGAGCGAGTGTGTGGTCATAGCCCTGCTGAACAACCCAAGGACGGCTATTCATATCCTGACCCAACCAGTTACCCAAACGGTTGAAGCTGTCCGGAGCGCTACCCTTCGGTATCGGTCTCTGAAGCAGATAAGCCATAGAGCCGATCAGGTCAATCTGAGAAAGTACAGTATTGTTCTCACCCTTCTTCACACCACCTGCAGGCCAATGTACAATAAACGGTACGCGAGTACCACCCTCATAAAGGCTATACTTGCTACCACGCAAAGGACCGGTGATGCTGTGACCGTTGAGCAATTCCTCAGCATGGTCATCATAACCGTCATTGAGAACAGGTCCATTGTCGCTGGAGAGAATAATCAGGGTATTATCCATGATCCCGAGTTCATCAAGAGTGCTTAAGAGCTGACCTACAGTCCAGTCAAACTGGGCGATTGCGTCGCCACGGAGACCCATCTTGTTCTTTCCACGGAAACGGTCGTGTGGGAAACGGGGCACATGCACATCATTGGTCGCAAAATACATAAAGAAAGGTTTATCCTTCTGAGCCTTTATGAAATCAATTGCGTGCTTAGTAATAGAATCGGCAATATTCTCATCTTTCCAGAGAGCCTTACCGCCACCCTTCATGTATCCGATGCGGCTGATACCATTCACGATGGACATATCATGTCCGAAAGTAGGTTTCAGGTTATAGAGCAATTCAGGATTACTCTTTCCGGTGGGCTCACCCGGGAAATTCTTCTTATAACTTACCTCTATCGGAGCTGATGGGTCATAGTTGGCAACCTGACCATTCTCAATAAATACGCAGGGAACGCGGTCAGCGGTTGCTGCCATCATATATGAATAATCGAAGCCGAGGTCACCTAAGGCAGTCGGCAGGGGAGCATTCCAATCCTGTTTACCTGTCTCATCACCCATACCGAGGTGCCACTTTCCGATAGCACATGTGCTGTAACCGGCAGATTTGAACAAGTCGGCTATTGTGAACTGCTCCGGACGGATAATCATACCGGCATTACCGGGAGCGATATCTGTACCGGGCTTGCGCCAGCTGTATTCACCCGTGAGCATTGAATAACGCGAAGGAGTAGAGGTAGCTGCCACAGCATAAGCATTGGTGAAGCGCTGGCCATTGTTGGCAAGACGGTTCACGTTAGGAGTCTCGACATTTTTAGCTCCATAGCACTGCAAGTCGCCATAACCGAGGTCATCGGCGTAAATAATCAACACGTTAGGTTGAGTTGGCTTTGCCGCTACGTTTTTCTTTGCTGCCACCGCAGGAGAGGCAGCCAATGCGACTGACATCAGTGCTGCGGATTTTGTTATAGATAATTTCATATTTGGTTTAGTTAGAATTTATTCAATTGGAATGATTTCCTACACATCTACAAAAATAACATATATTTCCCCTTTATTCAAATAATTAGCGTATTTTGATAAATTTATTTAATTTTCGCTTGCAACTCACACATTAATTGTTAATTTTGCATTAAATTGCCGTAGAAGGTATATTACTAAAGTAAGAGATATTCTCCACCGGGGAGAGTTTCATTTAATTAGTGAGACTCCTTCTACATGCAACCCAAATGCATAGACCTATATTCTAATAATTCTAATTTTACAAATTTAGTATCATTATTGATACCATAACAAAAAAGTGTATGGAGTTCAGCAACCTAATTAGAACCAGACGGCAGACGTTACGAACCACCCAACAACATCTCTCCGAGATGTCAGGTGTAAGCGTCAGAATGATAAAAGCGATAGAGGGAGGTTATGCCAATCCATCGGTCCACACCTTGGAGAAAGTACTCAATGTTTTGGGTCTTCAGCTAACCATTGTCGATAAGCAGGATTCAGACAATTCTTAAGCTTACCTGCATGATGCGATGCTTCTCCATTTTCATTACATGGAAATGAAGCTTATTCAAGACAATTGTCTCTTTCAACGTAGGGAAATCACCTTTGATCTTGAGCAGTAAGCCAGCAAGGGTCTCTGCATCACCTATATCTCCCAACTCCTCTTCATCCATATCTATAACACGGCAAAAATCGGTGATCGGAATCTTCGCATCAAATATGTAGGAATCGGGACCGATTTTCTTATACATTGATGTGACGTCGTCATACTCGTCATCGATCTCCCCCACGATCTGCTCAATGATATCCTCGAGAGTGACGATACCTTGAGTACCACCGTACTCATCCACAACGATGGCAATATGTATTTTGCGCGTGCGGAAATCTTCGAGAAGATCATCAATCATTCGAGATTCCGGCACAAAATAGGGAGTACGAAGTAGCTTCTGCCACTTGAAACCGGGATCCTTCTCATCTATATAGGGTAAGAGGTCCTTACTGTAAAGGATTCCCACGATAGTATCCTGCGAGGTATCGTAGACCGGAATACGGGAATAGCCCGTGTCGAGAATCACTTTCATTGCCTGCTCAAAAGTGTCGTGAATCTCAATCGCAGTCACATCCACGCGGGATATCATGATCTCGTGAGCCTCAATCTCACCAAAGGACAATATTCCTTCAAGCATCTCCTTCTCTCTGCCGTCGCTTACATCGGAGATCTCCAAGGCTGTTTCGAGCTCATCGGTAGAGATCATCTGCTGCTTCTTGGCAACTACCTTATTGACAAGTGAGGTAGATTTCGCCATAGTCTTGGCTATCGGTCCGAAAAGATTATAGAGGAAGGTGACACCGGTCGCTGCAGTCCTGACCCAACGAAGTGTCCTGCCTCGTGCAACCAATTTAGGGAAGATCTCCCCGAATAGGAGCAGAAGGAATGTCATGAAGACGGTCTGCAGAAGGAAATTCAATACGGCACTATTGAACTCCACGGTTTGAGAAATGGCAAAAGTCAGCAACACAACCATCGTGACGTTCACAAGATTGTTAGAAATCAGGATAGTAGCCAAGAGCCGCTCACTATTCTGCAACAGGTTCAGTGCTTTCTTATCTTTGGGATCCTCAGAATCCTCCAATTCATCCACTTCCTGGGGTGTGAGACCGAAGTATGCAATCTCACTACCTGATACAAAAGCAGATACCATCAGGCACAAGATTGAAATTAATATTATGAGAATCCACGCGCCCCAATTTGAGGGAGCATGAAACGAAATTGCCTCTGCACTATTGATAGCTGTCAGTATCAATCCGGCGAGAGGCGTAGCCGGTAAAGGGTCTATATCCAAAACTTAAATTAAGTTTAAATAACTTCAGTTTATCGTTAAAGCTTTTGCAACTGTTTTCCTCAAATTCAGAATCGCCACAAATGCTTAAACTTTTAATGTCACAAAATTAACTAATATTACTTATTTGACAAAATAATTATTAGTGAGTCTACTCCTTTTCCCTGTCACCAATAAACGAGGGAGCTATCTCGAGTACATATTTCCAGGCATCATCATGATTATAGGGGATTTTTCCATCCATAATCGCTTCCTTGACTGCATCCTTGATATCCCTAATGACAGAGGAGGGAGGAATCTGAAAATATTCCATTATCTGATTACCATCAACCGGAGACTTCCAGTTTCTCAAGGCATCGGCATCATTGATCTCCCCCATGCGCTTACGCAGTTTGGCAAAGCCGTCAAGCTGACGCTTCACCTTTTCGGGATTTTTAGAGGTTATATCTGCCTCAGCGAGAGTCATCAGATCCTCGAGGTCTTCTCCCGCATCGGTAATAAGTCTTCTCACACCGCTATCCGTCACCCCCTCTTCACCGGCTGACTGGGGACGCATGTGCAGTCCAACCAACTTTGCCACATACTTCATCTTCTCATTCTGAGGAAGTTTCATCTGTTTAAAGATACGGGGTATCATCTTCTCACCGATGAAATTGTGGTTATGGAAAGTCCATCCGGTTTTCTCATCATATTTCTTCGTCGAGGGTTTACCGACATCGTGAAAGAGAGCAGCCCAGCGCAACCACTCGTTGTCGCTGTGGGCAGCTACATTATCCACAACCTGAAGCGTGTGGTAGAAGTTATCCTTGTGACCTCTACCCTCCTTCATCTCCACGCCCTTCAACTGAGCAATCGCGGGCATTATGAGTGGAAGTAGTCCCGACTCATCCAGTAACGCAAAACCTACCGAAGGTTTGGGACTGCGTAGTATCTTGGATAGTTCATCATTGATTCTCTCTTTTGTGATGATGGCGATTCTCTCACGATTACGACATATTGCATCAAAGGTTTCAGGCACAATCTCGAAACCTAATTGTGATGCAAACCGGATCGCACGCATCATCCGAAGCGGATCATCTGAGAATGTTATATCAGGATCAAGAGGTGTACGGATCAAACCTTTCTTCAGGTCTTCAATTCCGTTAAAGGGATCCACGAGTTCACCGAATGCTGACTCATTCAGAGAGATAGCCATAGCATTGATGGTGAAATCACGACGGTTCTGATCATCCTGCAGCGTACCATCCTCCACAATCGGATTGCGTGATTCGCGGGAATAGGATTCCTTACGCGCACCAACAAACTCCAGTTCCAGATTACGCGTCTTTACCTGAGCCGTACCATAATTGGCATACACACTCAATCCTTTACCATGATTAAGTCGGTTTGCTATCTCCGTAGCCAACTCAATACCGCTACCGAGCGTCACAAAATCCAGATCTTGCGAAGGGCGATTGAGAAATATATCGCGGACATAACCGCCAACGACATACACCGAGCGGTGCATATCATCCGCGATTGTTCCTATCTGTTTGAATATGGGTAGTGTTAATTTTTCTCTCAGATTCATTTCTGTTGCGGATCTGTTCCGATCCTAATTCATTCAACGTTCGAGACTTTATTCCTGTATCAGTTCCAAGCCCACATCATTCACTCCCTCAGTATATTCCATTGGAGCGAGTGCCTCAAGCTCCACTAAGTAACCTCCCGGCAATTCAAACCCTCTCCTCAGAGTGTCGGAGAATTCATAGAGCGCAAGCCCTTTTCTTCCCCGGGGGTTACCGGCGTTATCGCGAAGATAGAGCTTCCTGATTTGGGATGAATAGTTATTATCCTCATCCTGCTCGTTAACTCTGATCGGGAGTTCGGTAACTTTACAATTGGAATTATAACGCACGGTAAGCACCAATGAATATCGGGTATCGGCAGGAAGCATCGTATCAACGGGCATGGGTGTAAAGCTGAGGATACGTGCAGGATTCCATCCGTTATCCCCAATATGCTCGAATTCGGAATATTGGGCAGTCTTGATCTCATTGCAGGAAGCAAGTCCCAACATCAGACCAAGCAATATGATTATTCCATTCCCCCTGCTCATTCCGCACTTATCTGTACATACTACCGAGACTCACTTCACTCATGCTCCCTCCTTGGGTTCATTGGAGTGTTGCCGTCTCTGATTCTTCCGATTATGCTGATTACCTCGATTTCGCCGGTTTTGCTGACCATTGGTGCGAGGCTGATTATTATTCCGTCCGGGATCGTTCTGTCCTCTCTGCTCCTTAGTCTGAGCTGATTCAGACTGTGGCTTCTGCTGAGACTTGGCGGATTCATTCTGGTTCTTAGGCTGCGAGTTCTTGTTAGACTGATTCTGAGGTTTATTTCCCCCTTTGCGCTTTTTGCGCTTGGAATTGTCAAACCTTGTCAGGCTATCCTGCTCGGCGAGATCCATATACTCCCGTTTCGGAGCATCTGAATCCGATGATTCCAACAGGCTGTCAACCTTGATACCCTGCTTATTGAGAGCTATTATCTCGAATGCACGGGAAGCATCGATTGTCACTAAGTTTGCCGGAATGTTCCTGTCTGTGGAATATGTCACCTTGCGTGCAAGGATATCCGGTTTGAAATAGTAGTAGGTCGCATCCTTTGTTTCCAAAGTAATCTCCTTACCCGGCAGTTGCTTGTTCGCCTCGCTGTAGGCATCGATTTCGAAATTGAGACAACATTTCAGCTTCGCACACTGACCTGCCAATTTCTGAGGATTCATAGAGAGGTCCTGAATTCTTGCCGCCCCGGTACCTACAGACACGAAATGAGACATCCAGCTCGAGCAGCAGAGCGGTCGGCCACAAGGACCGATTCCCCCTATTCTGCCTGCTTCCTGACGCGCACCGATCTGCTTCATCTCAATGCGCACCTTAAAGGTGTCGGCAAGCACGCGGATAAGTTTTCTAAAATCGACTCTTTCATCAGCAATATAGTAGAATATTGCTTTCCCTCCATCGCCTTGATACTCCACATCTCCAATCTTCATGTCGAGTTCAAGATCCTTGGCAATCTGGCGGGAACGAATCATAGTATCATCCTCTCGGGATGCAGCCTCCTCAGCTTTCTCCAAGTCTGACTCCGTGGCATGACGGAACACTACTTTCAGACCTGTTTCATCAGTCACCTTACCCTTCTTCATCTGGAGGCGAACCAGGCGACCGATCATGCTGACACGACCCACATCATGTCCCGGAGAGCCCTCAACCGCCACCATATCCCCGATCTTGAGGTCGAGGCGAGAAGGATTTGCATAGAAGCCTGAGCGGGTGTTTTTAAAAACCACCTGAACCACATCGTAGTCTCCGGAAGAGGAGATGCCGTCCAACCAGTTTGTAGCGAACAGCTTTCCACGCGGACACTTGGCTCCGCAGCAATTTTTCTTTATGTTGTTATTTTCCTTACTTTCCATTTATTTAGCAAAGCTAATGGCGCGTGTTTCTCTGATTACGGTAATCTTAACCTGTCCGGGATATGTCAACTCATCCTGAATTTTCTTGGCAATCTCACCGGAGAGCTTCTCTGTCTCCTCATCGGAAATCTTGTCAGCGCCAACAATCACGCGCAATTCACGACCTGCCTGAATTGCATAAGTTTTGATAACACCGGGATAGGACATAGCCAACTGCTCCAGGTCATGCAGGCGCTTGATATATGCCTCCACAATCTCACGGCGAGCACCCGGGCGAGCACCTGAAATAGCATCACACACCTGAACGATAGGTGCAAGGAGGGTGTTCATCTCCACCTCATCATGGTGAGCCCCGATTGCGTTGCAAATCTCAGGTTTCTCTTTATATTTCTCGGCAAGCTTCATACCGAATAATGCATGTGGCAATTCCGGCTCATCATCCGGCACTTTACCTATATCATGAAGCAATCCGGCACGGCGAGCCTTCTTCGGATTCAATCCTAACTCGGAAGCCATCACGGCACAAAGGTTGGCTGTTTCGCGAGAGTGCTGCAACAGGTTCTGACCGTAGGATGAACGATACTTCATCTTTCCTACCATACGGATCAATTCCGGGTGCAAACCATGAATACCGAGGTCAATTGCGGTGCGCTTACCGGTCTCGATTATCTCCTCCTCAACCTGCTTGCGTACCTTGGCAACCACCTCCTCGATGCGCGCGGGGTGGATACGTCCGTCGGTCACTAATTGATGCAAAGCGAGGCGGGCAATCTCACGACGAACGGGATCAAAACCGGAAAGCACGATAGCTTCCGGAGTGTCGTCCACAATAATCTCGACACCGGTAGCTGCCTCGAGAGCACGAATATTTCTACCCTCACGACCGATGATTCGGCCCTTGATCTCATCATTCTCAATGTGGAAGACTGTCACTGAATTCTCAACTGCGGTTTCTGTCGCAACGCGCTGAATAGACTGGATGACGATGCGCTTAGCCTCCTTGTTTGCAGAGATGCGGGCATCATCCATGATATCGTTGATATAGCCCTGAGCCGCTGTCTTTGCCTCATCTTTCAACGACTCAACCAATTTCTCCTTTGCCTCCTCGGCAGAGAGACCTGAGATACGCTCCAACTCCTCGTTGATCTGACGATGGATATGATCCACCTCCGCCTGTTTGGAATCGATCAGAGCCTCTCGGTTCTCAAGGCTTCCCTTGAGATTCTCCAACTCCTTCTTCTTGCGGTTATTCTCATTCTGGATCTGGTTGAGCTGCATCTCACGCTGCTTATTGCGTGCTTCTGCAGCCTGAGCCTTTTGCAGACGCTGGTTAGCCTCCTTTTCGGCATCACCTACAATCTTCATCTCCTCCTCCTTTGCTTCGAGAATCTTCTTCTCCTTAAGGATATCTCCCTCACGCTTAGCCTCTTCTATGATGGTATTTGCACGGGAAGATGCATTCTTCTTACTCACAATAGATGCTACTGCATATCCTACGGCAGCTGCTATTACGCCAACTATGATTATTATCACTGCTTCCATTATAATCTTATGTTATTGCTGTTTTTATAATTCCTGATATTAATAATTTCTAATAATTGATATTCAACTAAATATAAACAAAAATCGCATCCCTTCCGGAACACGAAACACCAGCCGACAACTATCGGAATCAATAAAAAATCAAGAAAAGATTAAAGTTCGTTGTCAAACTTACCGAGACACTCCTCGGCCTTCTTTATCGCCTCCTCATACTTGCTTTTCAGATCCATATAATAGGAAGCATATTGATAAACCATTCTCGCCAACACGCTTTTCTCCGTTTGCGTGGAGAATGAGCGTTTCCATTTGGCAAACATAGAATTCACCTCGCGTTCAACATCGCGGGTAAAATCCTGCTTTTCGAAGGGAATCTTCAATCTTATAGGTTCCCCTGCTATCTTGATATCTATATAAGTCTCTTCTCGATCTTTCACCATTCCTTAAGCATTTCAATGCAGCGGTCGATGTTTCTGATCAATCCGGCAATGACTTTACGCGTCTCCACTAATGAATCGGGGGTTGCCGCCAATTTATACGAGACCTTCAGGTACTCAACATCAGTCAAGGCCTCATCGCGAACCCGCAACGCCGCTTCCTCCCTCTTGATCAGTTCTGCATTCAGTTCCTCAAGTTCTGAATTTTTGCGACGTAAATCCTCCATCTCTCCTTGGAGCTGCTCTATTCTTTGCTCCAGATCACCGAGAATGGTTAGAAGTGTGCGTTCCATCAATGCCAAATTTTCACAAAGATAATAAAAATAGCTTGCCCCGCCAAATTTTAGGCTCCATTACTCAAAAACAAACGGAAAATCAATTTCGGAATCAATACCACCTGATATTGTTGGAGCCTTGCGAGCGCTTGTCGTACTTGAGGTCCTTAAGCATAGAGGACTTCACGGAGATGTGGAAGTTGTAGGATTTATACGGACCCATCGGCACAAAGGAGGCGGACATGGTGAAGCAGTGCAGGTCGCGCGAAATGGAACAGTTCATATAGGCAATCTTCTTCAATTCGAAGTCATAAGATGCCGAGAATGAGAAATTCCAGTTCGTTGTGGGGCGTATATTACCATTGAACGACAGATTCTGCGTCCATCGCCCTTTATAATCCATCTTCTTCTTGTCAAATTCACCATAACCGTAGCTAACCGAATAGTTGACAGAGAGACTCCAGGGGCACTCCCATTTCGCATAACCATCCGAATCACTGTTATCCTCCTGTTGGTTTCGATTCTTCCGGCGACGTGCCTCCGCCCTTCCGGAAAAACTTTCCTCCTCAGTGGTCTCCTCCTCATTGGTGTTGGCATTAGCGGCATTATTACCCTTATTATCCTTCTTACGCTTAAAGGTATCGTTGTTGAAGGTATAAGAGAAGGATGTACCGGTTGATGAAAGCTTGTACAGACCCTTTCCCTCCTGCCAACGGAAGCGGTTCACCTGACGCGGTGTGCCGTTTGCATCCAATTTATAGACATAAGGATCCCATGTCGTGGATAGGTTCAGGTTGAAATTCTTCACGAGACGAATCATGATTGAAGCGTTCAGCGGACTGAGGCGCAATGAATCGGCTGCCAAGTTATAGCTACTGCTCAATGAAAGATTCTCGATCAGGGAGATTTTGCGCATACCGGTTGAGTCATTCTCATCCTTAACCTTCATCTCCAAGTTGTTGGCAAGCTGCAAGCTGACTGATCCTGTTCTTCCTTTTCCCAAGGTTCCGAATATACCATGGTTGAAGTATGAGTAATCGACATGTCTTACATTACCCGCCTGATCAGTATATTCATAAAAGCTATGGGCGCCCCACATCGGAGCACCGAAATCCGGAGCCCAGTTCACCGACACGGTCGGTGTCAGGACATGGCGGATCATCTGCACCTTGTCTCCCAAGAATTTCATCGGTTTGTAGAAACCGTAGAGCTTGGTATCAAACGCTAAAGAGGTGTTGAAGTCAAACAGGTTATAGAAACCGTAGGTGGTGTCCTGCACCTCTCGCGAAGCCTGCGTGTCCCACTGGCGACGTATCTTGCTGGTATACATCCTGTCATTCATAGTGATAGATGGCGACACGTTGATGTAGTTGAAGATGGAAAATGTGGCGCTCACCGGAACAGAGTGACGCATACCGTTACGCCAATCCTTGATCAGGCTCTTCTTGAAGAATTGATCCTGGTTGGCTGTCAACGAGTTCTGGAACTGCCCGGAATACGACATTCTGATTTTCTCATACCACTTCTCCCCACCGACAGATTTTTTTCTCTTGAAAAGAGCAACCTGCGACATAGAGACCGTGAAATTCGGGAAAGATACCGCCAAGGTTGAATCCTGAGTTCGCTGAGCAATGTTGGCAGTAGCGGAGAAGCTCCATTTAGACCCCGGACGACGATAGGAAGCGTTGATAGTAGATGATTTGGTATTCTCCGTGAAACTACTGTTATAGTATGAGTTGAGGTCATTTCGCGAATAACCGGAAGTCGCGAAGTTCACAGATGCGGAGAAGCTCAACGCCGGATTCGCTTTCTGATCCTGTGAATGGCTCCATATCACCTGGAAGTTTTTCATTTTCGAATAATCGGCACTCCCCTTGTCACCCGTGATGGTCGTAAGGAATGATATGTCGAAGCTTCCGCGGTACTTATACCGCTTCACATAGGAGGAGTGTCCGGAGATACCCCAGGAACCCTTGGTATATATTTCGCCACGCAACGCGAGGTCTATATTGTCATTGATCGCAAAATAGTAACCACCGTCGCGAAGGTAGAAACCTCTGTTGTAATCATCTCCGAAAGAGGGGAATATCACACCGCTCGAGTATTTATCCGAAAACGGGAAGTAACCGAAAGGCAAAGCCAACGGCAGTGGCACATCAAATAGAACCATATATGCCGGACCGGTTACGACATCCTTCTTGGGACGCATCTTCGCCTTTGTAATCTGGAAATAGAAGTGAGGATGGTCATGGTCATCGCAGGTGGTATACTTGGCATTCTCGAGGAAGAAGCTACCATCGTCATTCTTCTTCGCCTTCCCTCCTTGAAGATAACCCTCACCCTGCTCGGTGATTACATCGGTGATATAACCTCGCTCAGTCTTGAAGTTATATTTCATCGATTTGGATTCATACTCATCACCACCCTGCTTGAAGACCGGATTACCAACCAACTGACCAACGGAGTCGAGTACACCTGTTGCATAAACCGTGCTGCTGTCGAGTTCCATGCGGATTTCAGCTGAATTCAACTGGAATTCACCGTAATCCACCGTACCCTCACCATAAAGGAAGGCATTCTGCTGACCTATAAGCACCAATGAATCCTGAGCTGAAAAATTCACAGCATTGCTTAGATCCACCTGAGATCTGACAATCTTGGAGAATTTGCCACCTCGGAGAGAATCCTTGGGAACCGAATCCATTTTCAGAGGAGCACCATTAGACAACGAGTCAGCAACCGACACACTATCATTACTTTCTGACGCAGAGATAGAATCAGACAGGAAGTCCGGGAAAGTATAATCAGGCAACAACCCTCTTTCCGACACCTTTCGGGTGGTATCGGATACCTCCTTGGATTGCACTTGCTTCTTAGGAGTTGTATTTTTTTGCGACCATGCTATGCCCAACATGAGCAGCACGGCAAGATATAGGATAGTTCGCCTCAAAGTTCTGCAAATTTAGCCAATCCCCCACACTTAGCCAAAATTTTAACGTCCGCATTCCCAAAAAATTGTTAACGGCATGATGTGAATTGAGCGCCAATATTCCGCTCAATCGCAGACGAACACTATCTTATTCTGCTTCATATACCACAGATAGCCTTTAACTCCGAAAAAACGGCCCGTAGCCTTCAGTGAATCGACATAACCCTTCACCTGCCAATTATACTCCACCTCATCCTCAATATCTCCGAACTTGTAATCCACCACTATGGCGTAACCATTTTCATCAACCATGATCCTGTCAGGTCTATAAATATCACCTTTCCCATTGACAAGGGATCTCTCATTGAGAACACGCATGGAACCGTCGAACCATCCTTGGTCCTCTACAGTATTGATTCTATCTTCAATAAAGGATTGGATATCCTCCGCTTCTTTGGCATCTATTACCCCATTGCGCTTGAAATATCTGATTGCGGGCGACAAATCATCGGCAGTTATCACTCTCTGCATAACCTGATGCTGCAGAGTACCCATCCTACGCGGATCGGCCTCAAATATCCTTTCCACATTATCATCCTTAGCATCAATAATCTCTCCGGTCTCTTCTACCACATATTTGATACATTGGGGCACCTCTTTGGAATAATAGATCGCGAGCTCCTTCAGTTCGGCCTCCTCCACCGTGCGCTCCACCTGAGCTTTTTCATACTTGGTACCGATCTCAATCTTAGAGGTCGAAGAGTCCGCTCCCAAATGATCCCAAAGCATAGAGGAGAAGTTGCATCCTGATTTAACCGGGAGTTTTGTATAGATGTAAAGCTCATTAGAAGCACGCGTAAATGCGACATAGAGGGTATTCAGAGCGTCCATAGTAGTCATCTCCAACAACTTCCAGTATTCCGCTTCATGCGCGGTGCCTTTCAGTTCAGCGTTTACGACCACGGGGACTGCAGGGGGCAGATTTTCACTGGAGAGTGTAATTTTCTCAGGTTTAACCCATTTCCATTCCTTCTTCTGTGTGCTGATCTTGGCAAAGTCGCAATTTGCAAAGGGTACCAGCACGCATGGGAACTCCAATCCTTTGGACTTATGAATGGTTGTAATCTTTACAGCATCAATACCCTCGGGAGAGGCAATCGAGAACCTGTCGGCACGTCGCTCCCACCAACTCAGGAATGAGGCGATATCGGAGGGATGAGAATCACAATATTCCAGCACAATATCCTGAAAAGCGGCGATATACGGAGCATCTTTGCGACATAGGGACTCCCCTACGAACTGCTCTGTTATACCCTCCACCAGAGCGGGCAATGTCACCACCTGCATATTTCCAAGCATATCGTTGATAGATTTCATAGGTTTGTCACCGCTGAGGAATCTGTCCACATTCACCGCCATCGGAACATCGGGGTGCTCCTTGGCATAAAGACGGAACTCGCTTTTGATCTGGTTCCAGTCAGCCACACCTTTCAGTTTACCCTCCTCACCCTCTCTGATCTCCGGTCTGACACCCTCGGAAATACTCTGCATGGTCGAAAGGATAACGCGCACTGCCGCCGATGAGACCAATTTCAGTGAGTCCTCCGACACAAAGGCTATCTGCTTGTCCGGATTTTCGGAATTGCGCTGTATCAGAGCATTGACCACATCAGTTCCGTGCGTATTAGTGTCAACCAATACAGCTATATCCTTCATCAAGTACCCTCTGCCGAGCAATTCATGAATCTGATCAATTACACGTTCGATAATCACCGGCTCTATCTCATTTTTATTCCCCTCTAAACCTTCAATGCAGACATATCCCCTGTCTTGACGGAGCCGCTTTGCGGAGATATATTGCTCCACATTACCATATAACTCATCAAAATCATATTGAGAAACGCCATCAGGAGCCGACTCATCTTCACGCTTCTGCGCGAGAATTGTCTGAATATTGTGCGCGAGCTCCTTAAAGAGGGAATTATTAAACCTCACTATTTCAGCATCACTACGCCAATTGGTGTTATCAATCGGGGCATCTCCGGTGCGATACACAGCCTCCGGATGTCGCTTATTCACTTCATCCTCAACTTTGAATGAGATTAACGATGGATCGGCATTACGGAATCGATATATACTCTGCTTCGGATCCCCGATCAGCATATTGTCTTCGCCGCGACTGAGACTCTCCTCCAAAAGCGGTCGGAAGTTATCCCACTGCATAGCAGAGGTGTCCTGAAACTCATCAATCAGGAAGTGATTGAGTCTGGCACCGAGTTTCTCATATATGAAAGGTGTATCTGTGCCGGCGATTATCCTCTGCAACAACGAGTTTGTTTCAGACAATTCAATAGTGTTGTTATCCGTCAGATACTCATTGCGCTTTCTCATGGTTGCTGAAAGCAAACCCAACAGAGGGAGCTGTGATTTATACAGTTTCCAATGCTTATACTCCTGCGACGACAAAGCCTCAATCCACTTGCCGCGCAGTTCTATCATCTCGAAATACTTACGCTTGATATCCTGAAACAGTTCAGGATTGAGTTTCATCACTTTGAGAGCAGTAGCGCCCTCAAAACTCTTCTCTTGCATGACCGTGAACTTAATATCAGCTTTATCCGGGTTATCCAACGGACGGGTCTTGAGAATCTTCGTAGCATGTGCCAATGGATAGGTGATACATGTAGGTAGCTTCCCTTCGAATGCAACGGATTCATGCCATCTTTTCACTGCTTCCACAACTTCACGAGCCTTGATTTTCGCGGCATCCAACAGCGGTTTAAGAGGATCTTCGTAGCGGGATCTCAAATCCCGGTAAACCTGTTGCAAATCGGGGTTGCCGGAGAAGTAATCCTCTATTGAATTTCTAACCTCCTTGAAATCTTCATTCTGCAGTCTATTCAGATCCCGTATAAAATCGGCATAGACCGACCGGTTCCTCCGTTGGAAAATATTCCAACCCTGACCTGCATCACGGTAACTCTCCATCAGGATAGTTAACCAGAAACTGACATCACGCGAAGCACTACCCTGTTCCACGGTTTCAAAAACGCCATCCAAACCAACCTTGGAAAGGAAATCTGAGTCCAGTTCGAGTCCATAGGAGTCATTGAGGTCTGTTTCGTAGGCAAAGGTTCGGAGCACTAACTGGAAGAATGAATCGATTGTGGAGACCTGAAAATCGGAATAATTCTCCAGGAGCACAACAATCGCCTGCCGGCAGACGCGAGTCAGTTCCGCGACATCGACTTCCAACGCTTCGCAGAACTCCTTCTGGTAATCGGGCAGTTTCCCATCCTCCACAGTTTCGGGATAAGCCAACGCAAAGAGTTTATTCACGATGCGTTGTTGCATCTCATTAGTAGCCTTATTGGTAAAGGTCACGGCAAGGATATGACGCAAAGAATCGCGCAATTCATCGCGAGTGCGCAATCTCCGGACGTAAGTCTGATCTTCGTCAGAGTCTCTTTCATATACATACTCCCAGTTATCGACAGGATTACCATCTTCCCCTACGCGAACGGTTAAAAAATACCATAGATATTTTTTAGCCAAGGAGTAGGTTTTACCGGATCCTGCCGATGCCCGCTTCAATTCCAGATTCTTTGCCATATCATAAGTAATTTTTCGAACCTTCTACTAATAAAACTTCTACTACAAAAGTATAAAAAAAAGGGGTACTTCCAAACGGAAGCACCCACTATTTGAATTGGATAATTTGATTATTGGCTAAACTGCTTACTTTACCAAAATTTTCTCTACTTTGTTACCCTGACGGCGGATGAAGATACCATTCTCGGGAGCAGCTACGCGAACACCCTGAAGGTTATAGTACTCAACAGGAGCATTCTCATCAACCATAACATCTGCAACGCCAGCACCGAGCTCACGATAGAAAATATATACATGAGCAAGATATCCAGTGTAATTTGCATTAGATGCATCTTGACCAGCGGTAAAGCTCATTGAAGTAGCGGGCTCAAAACTCTCATCTTTCTCCATGAGGAGGAACCAGTTCTTATTTGATTTAGGGAACATGGTACATTCACAATTTTTGAATGAAGAGGGAGTTTTTGTACCCCATGCAGAATAATTATTCAACTCTCCACCATTCACAACTGCAGCCACTAATTCATTTCCTTCCTCAACTCCAAAAGTTGTAACACTTTTTGAATAATATCTTAAGTCTGTAGTGTTTCCAAGAGTTGCAGAATAGAAAATCTTTGTATTTGTAGTACCCTTTGAAATCTTAAGAGTAGCTGCACCACTTTTTAAAATAGTTGTATCCTTATCAGTAGCGATTGCAATACTCATGTTACCTCCGGAACCATCTTTTGCGAGATCCTCTTTGGTAAATTTCTTACCTGCGGCATCTGAAACCATATCAGGCCAGTTATTGAAAGTAAAGGTTGCCATTTTGAGATCAGCTGCAATTGGAACGAAAGTTGATGCACTTTCCGCACTCTCCTTGCCATCTTTTACAGCCTTTACGTAATAAATAGCCGGCTCCTGAACTTTAAAACCTTCAGCAGGAACGGCAGCCCATGTTCCCTCTTTACCTATTTTATATTGATAAGTAGCACCTGCAGTTGCTGAAACAGCCTTAACAGTTTTATTTGTAGGTATTACCGGGAATGTTGATTCAAAAATTGGAGGACATACACCAGTAGGAGTTCCACTGTATTCAACCTCTATCCATGATAGTCTACATTCGTAATCTGCAGATACTGTCACTGTAGTCGCTGCATTAATTGGACCATTTAAAGTCTGAGTTTGTGTCTTTTCATCATAAACAGCACCTGCAATTAGACCGCAATTGGCAATATTGGTACCAGGGATCTGCTGACGGCCAGTAATCTTGGTGATAGTTACTCCTTCAACCGGGGTTACAGTAATTTTAGAACCTTTCTTTGCACGGAATGCACCAACCTTATACAAAGTATTGGTAAAAGAGATCTGACCGAAATCAGCTGATAAAGGAAGGAAGTCAGTTGTTTCTTGACCACAGAGAACAATGGTCTGTTTTGCATCACCGGTGTAGAATTCTTGTGAGCCATCCATGATAAATACCATTTTATCAGCGGATGCGCTTAACGCTACGGCACAAGTAAAAATAGAAAGTAAAAGTTTTTTCATGTTTTTGATTTAAATTAGTATTTAGGTTAACTATACAATCAGCAATGGTTATTAGATAAGTAAGTTTTCAAACTTGCATCTGTGAAATTACTAATTAAATTCCGAATAACAAAATAAAATTTGACTTAACCCCCTAAAAAACAATTGAGGTGTGTCAAAAAGATAAAACAAAAAGTCCCTTTATGAACTCTCAAAATTTACAAGTAAATATGCGATAATTCTTTACTTATTTTCTTCGAGGAATTCCAAAAGAGCAACCGGGCCTAAATGCCATAATTTTGTTTCTTCCTTCTCCATTTCTCTATATGTATTGGATTTATAGATTGTTTTAATTGCCTCCAAAATATCTACTTTAAATTTCTTAGCATAAAGTAATGCTAATTGTGTTACTTTGAATGGCAACAACAAGTAAAGATTCTCTTGTGTAACGGCTTTCTGCATAGTTTTATATCATTTGATGGGTTTGATATTCCAAAAACCTTAATGCTGAAGAAGTATGAAATAAATACTGGTCTATCAACTTATAAGTCATTAGTTCCTTAATTAGTGTTTCTTTATTAAGGAGCCCTCCTTCAAATAAAGCCAACTGTCTATAAACATTGTCGTCAGCTACCGGTCCAATAACAATATCATAATTGTGACTGAATCCCTCCTCTATTCTATTTTTTAACACAAAATCAATCCACTCTTCCGAAGCTCCATCAAATTTTTTCACATTCAATGTCTCTTCTGCTTGTTTGACATTAAATATGTAGGTATTCACATATCCATGAATCCATTTTTTATTAGCAATTCGGTTTCTCACCAATCTTTCTGCTTGTTCAAAAGATGTAGTTGTATAAAAGCCCTTACCGAAATCCAATGTTCTTTCAGGTTCCCTAATTTCAGGTACATCAATTATATGACTCCCTCCGTGAAATAATAGTATACTCATGCCTTTAAGATATTTAATTCCACTAACCTGTCAATATCCTCAAGAATCCATTTAGTGCCTTCTAAATGAAGGGTATCATAAAAGTCTACAAGGTATTCTAAAACACCGGCATTAGTCAGCTGAGAGACTGCTTCCGCCCCTGAAATATTTTTATAATTTTTATATTGTTCTATACAGAATGTAACAAAAGCCGGAATGGTATCATCTCCGGTATAATTAGTTATGTAAGTACCCTTTTTCTCCATATATTCACAAAAATACTTATTTCTTATTATATATGCAACGATAAGAAGACTTTTGAATTATTTTAATTAAAAAGGATTGGAGGTGGGTCAAAACTGAGTTTGAACCACCTCCAACATTTAATAAAATTTAAAATGTATATAACCTGTTTTCTTATTCAAAGTGCATGTTGCGGAAATGAAGCTCACGCTTGTTCTGTCCACCGAAGTCGAAACGGATGCGGTTACGGTTCACAATCTTTCCGTCCGGCTGAGGCTCCCAAAGAGCATCATAATCAAATCCCGGTTGGAACAACGGCTTAAGATTAACTCTGACAGTCTTCCAGTAACCATTAGTCTTGTGAAGTCCTTCGTATGTTGATCCATCGCGCTCGGTCATCTTGAATCTGACGTTATCCTTTACGGTTGCAGGGGCATTACCCTTGAAGAAGATATCGATACCGTTAATATTCTGAACAGACTTGTAACGGAATACAATAGTAGTTCCGGCGGGTTTACCCTTGAGGTTGATATAGATGTATGGGTCAGTTCCGGAGGTTAAAACATCGAATTCATTGTTAGCTTCACCCTTCCATTCGATTGTCATCTGGTTAGGATTATCAGGCTGTGGCTGAAGACTGCCCGGACCATCAGGGAAATACTCGATAGCAGGATTATAAATATCCTCTACCGGAGGAAGAACCTGGAAAGTACCTGTGTAGGTCTCAGATTTTTCACCTGTCTCTTTATCTACGATATAATACTCAACTTCGCAATCAGTCTCAACCGGCATATAGTTGATAACCTCAGCGTGAGGAGTAGTTGCCTCAACTTCGCGAGTCAGAACGGGAAGATTATCGGCATTAGTTGTACCGGCATAATCGTAGTAATCTTTCCATTTCATCACAAGCTGGATATCTGCTCCAAGAGCATTATCCCATGTAACAGTCACAGACTCTACACCGGGAGTAAACTTCACAGTCTTTGCGATATACTCTTTAGCCATTGTTTTGGGCTGGGGAGTTCCTTTGACTTTGAATGACTCAGAAGCATTGTTTGCATAAGAATAGTGAGTCACTGTGAACTCATATTCATTTGTATCAGTGAATCCACCGATCAAAGCTTTAATTCTCTTCTCATTGTCGGGGTCTACGCTATATTTGCTGACCTTATGGCTTACGAGATTACCATCCGCATCGTTGTAGGTTACCAACGAGTAGTAATAGTTCTCATTTTCCGGCATGTCCCAATAGAGGATCACGGAGCTGATAAAGGATTCAGCCTCTAATCCGGAAACAGGTTCCATCACTGTATCCACTACCAGATCCTTCTCGGAGTAATCTTCGCCGCAACTGCCACAAAGGAGTGTCAGAACTGCAAAGAGCGGTAAAAATATATATTTTTTCATTTTATCGAAAGAATTTTAGATTTTGAAATGATGGGGAGAATCACTTATAGGAGGGGTTCTCCCCAATATTTTTTACCATCCCGGATTTTGCCAGTTGGTTCCAGTGTGCTGAAGCATCTTGTTAACCTCAGACTGATTGATCGGGAAAAGGTAGTACTTGGATTCAGAGGTACCTCTGTCAGCAAGTTTGATACGCTGATAGTTATAAGAACCGTCATCATTCTTGGTGATCTTCATACCTGTAACGAACTTGTCAGTCTGATCAAGAATCTTCCAGCGACGAACATCATAGAAACGATGATCCTCAAACGCGAGCTCTACGCGACGCTCTTTGCGGTAGCGGCGTTCGAAATCCTCTTTGCTGATGCTTGAAGGAAGACCGGGCATACCAACGCGTGCACGCACTGCGTTCACTGCATCCACAGCACTCATGCCACCATATTTGGTGTTTGGTGAAGATGCCTGATATGCTGCCTCTGCGAAGTTGAGATAAAGCTCAGCCAAGCGGAAGATCGGCATGAAACCATCTGATGCGTGAGAGCTATCGGAAAGGTAGTTGTTGAATTTTCTCATATAGTAACCGGTGCGGGTGTAGCGCACATCGGTTGCTTTGTCAGAAATACCGCAGTTACCACCTACATAAGTGTAGAGGATAGAGTTCTCATTGTTCAGGTTACGCTGACATCCATTGTAATAGATGGATGAGTAGAAACGTGGATCACGGTTAGCATAGGGGTTGGACTCATCGTAGCTTGAAGAAGCATTGACATTAGGCTGCAAGTGGTTTGCATCGTGGTAGCCAAGGATAGGCTCAGTACCATCAGCCATGTCGTAGCTATCCACAAGTTCCTGAGAGGGACACGGTCCTGCCTCCTGCATACCTGTATTCATCGGAGTACCTGCATACTGCCAGATCTTCAGACGAGTTCCTGATTTGAGGAAAGACTCTGTGTCGTTTACACGAGATGCATCGTTAGCGGTGATGAAGTAGTTATCATAGCAGTTGATAGCAGCATTGGCTGTAGGTGCACTATCATAAAGAGCTGCTCCGTGTGCCAAACACTTATCCAAAGCATCTTTGGCGATATCGGCAGCATAAGCCCAGGTATACTTGCTTGTTCCGTCAGGATTATTGAGCGGGCTTGCTGCATAGAGAGCAACCTCAGAACGGATAGCGTGTGCAATGAAACGAGTCATTGAAGAGGTGTATTGCTCAATCCATTTGAAACCTACGGAGAGGTTCTCAGTCTCCGGACAAGCGAGTGCCTCATCACAATCTTTGATGATGAAGTCTGCACACTCCTCGAATGTAGCTCTGCGAGCTGTTGCAAAGTCATAATCCATCGGGAGGGGTTCGCTGATCAATGGAACACCGCCGTAACGTTTCACAAGCTGTAGATAATAGAATGCTCTGAGCACCTTTGCCTGCGCTACCCAACCATTCTTCTGATTTGGATCGAAGGGATATGTTGCAACCTCCGGATCGTTGATATTCTTGATGAATATGTTGCAATTGTAGATTGCTGTAAAATATGTATCCCAGTAATCGATTCCTTTGGAAGTGATCGGGAAAGATGAAGCAGATGCTTTACCGCTATACCAGTTATTGACTACATGGGTTATACCATCGTTGGCATCCTGAGCCTCATCACTGAAACCGGCGAGCATAAGTGTTGTTGTACCTCCGTAAGTAAGCGTAGTCTTCGGAAGTGCACTGGACAACTGAGAGAACATCTGGATCGTGCGGTCGTGACGAGAGAAGATATCCTTCATCTCAAGACGTCCGTCATTATCCATGTCGAGCGCTTCGGAACAGGATACTGCTCCAAATGCCAAGAGTCCAATAGAGAATATTTTAAATATCGATTTCATTTATTCAAAAATTAGAAGGTTACCTTGACTCCGAGATTAATCACGCGATAAGTCGGGAATGAAGTTAGCTCTCCGATCTCCGGATCGATGTGTTTCGAACGGAGGTGAGAAATAGTGAAGAGGTTCTGACCATTGAGAGCAAAGCGAATCTTGCTTGCCTTGATCTTGCGGCAGATGCTCAACGGAAGGTTGTAGGCGATCTCAGCGTTTCTGAGCTTGAAGTAAGAACCATCCTGAATGAAGTAGTCATTATCTGTCAAGCTGGTAGACTTAGAGATACTCAAGGCAGGATAATCTATCTGCTCGCCATTAAGCCAACGCTCCTCAGTCCATGCATTCATGTGGATATCTGAGAATATACCCTGGTTAGGAGTCTCATAAGAACCGGCACCACTCAAATCAACTGAGCGCTTTGTCACACCCTGGAAGAGGAAGCTCAACTCAAAGTTCTTGTAAGTGAAACCACCGTTGATTGTGTAGTAACCACGAGGGATGTTGCTGTAACCGATAGGAGCTTTATCCTTAGCATCGATCTTGCCATCACCGTTGAGGTCCTTATATTTGAAGTCACCCAAACGGGGAGTACCTAATGCAGAGTAATCGAGGCCGCAACCGGTGATCTCTTCAGGGAAGTTGAACATACCGTTACCGTTGCTGTAGTCGATCACATAACCTGTCTTCTGACCGATGCTCTGACCAGCCTTGGCGTATGGCATATAATAACCCTCACGGTAAGTTTCCTTCATATCGATCATAGTGTTGTGGTTGTAGCTGTATGAACCACCTACGAATACTGTCCAGTCCTTGTTAATCGGTTTGGTGTACAATGCAGCAACCTCAAAACCATTGTTCTTGATCTTACCCTCATTTACCAATGGGTAGTAGTCAAGAGGCACACCCTGGAAAGATGGGATAAGTGTAGATGAAGAGATCAACACATTGTCGCAGTTCTGCTTGAACCAGTCGAATGATACGCTCAACTCATTGTTGAAGAAGCCCAAGTCGATACCGACATCAAACTTCTTGATCTTCTCAGGAGCGATCATCGGGTTACCTCTCAAGCCTTGGTTACCCTGCCAGTCAACATAATCGGCGTAGAGCATACGAGCTTCTTCACCAAGCTGGTCATTATCGTTGATACCCCAGGAGATGCGAGGTTTGATCAAGCTAACCCAAGGTTTCAGACCACGAAGGAAAGATTCCTCAGATGCCACCCAAGTTGCCGATACTGAAGGAGTCCAGTAGAAACGGTGGTCGGGATGGAACTGCTCTGAACCGGAGTATGCCACATCACCACGGATGAAGTAACGATCCATAAAGCCGTAAGTAGCGGTCAAACCGAGAGACTCACGCTTATAGGGAAGGATATCAGCTCCGGAGTTAGCCTCGAGTTCACGATTCTGATGCATGAAGTAGAGCAATGCGCTCACGTAGTTGTTACCGAATGTGCGTTTGTAGTCAACACGCGCCATAAGATTAAGGTTATAATACATCTGGCGAGTCTTGCTATAGCTCAAAGGAGTGTTCTCAGAAGAACCGAGACGGGTGTACTCAAGAACATCTGTCTTGTTGGAACGTACCCAAGTCTGGTATTCCTGAACGGTAGACTGCTTATTGTTAGAGCTTGTCTGGTAACCAACGATACCTGAGATAGAGAGACCCTTGGTCAAACCTGAAAGGTCAGCTGTCAAACCACCCTGAGCATTGATATCTGTTTTCAGGAACTCGATGAAACCGCTGCGGTTCAACATACCGTAAACAGGATTGCTGACACCGTCGATAGTAACAACCTGATTACCGTTGGCAATAAGATCACCATTAGCATCATACTTGGGAGTTACAGGGCTACCGAGTGTCGGGGGGAGCTTAAACAACGCTGCGTAAACGTTGGCGTTGCTATCACCGGCAGTTCTGATAGCATTGATAGAACCGCTGATTCCCATGAATGCGCTCAACCAGCTATTGATGTTCACATCCACATTAGAGCGGAAGTTGAAACGGTTGGTAGCCGGAGATGGGTTGTATTTCCACTGCTTGTTCTCCTCAGTCTTGAATGGAGAGGACTCATGCATGTAGTTTACGTTAGCGAAATATTTCACACGCTCTGTACCACCGGAAACAGTGAAACCTGCGCGAGTCATCCACTGTGTTTTGTTGAAAAGATCGCTGTAAAGGTCACTCTCCGGATAGAGAGGATTAGAGGGATCATCGTATCCATCTATAGCCTCCTGAGAGAAGAGTGCATATTTTCCGAGACCATCGTTATATGCTGCCTGATTACGCAAGCGGGCATAGTCTCCTGCTGAAACATACATAGGAGTTTTAGCTGCCTGCTGGAGGGACTCATCTACATAAACTGATACGTGAGTCGGTCCGATCTTACCATGCTTGGTAGTGATCACGACAGCTCCGTTACCACCCTGGATACCGTAGATTGCCATCGCGGAAGCATCCTTGATAACAGTCACGGACTCAATCTCCTCGGGAGTGATATAAGTATAATTCACGTTAGGGCAAGTCTGACCATCGATGATGATAAGAGGCTTGTTACCATTGTTGCTGGTCAGACCGCGGATAATCAGAGAGAGACCGTTGGCGCTTGAAGAGGAAGCACCGCGACCGGGCTCGCCATTATTCTCCATCACTGTCAGACCGGGCAATCTTCCGGCAAAAGTCTTACCGAGATTAGACTCCGGAGACTTAGCAAGAACGTTACCGCTAACTGTTGACACAGCACCGGTCAACTCACGACGGGTAACTTTATAGTAACCCAAGTCGATGATCTCATCGAGCGGACCTGAGGGCTCACCCATGGAGATGTTACCATTGACCATGGCACGCTTGAGATCCACCTTCTTAGCGTCTGTACCAACATACTGACATACGATACCGTCGCTACCGTCGTTTACAGTCAGTTCATAGTAACCATCAGCATCCGTAGTTGCCTGATTACCGAATTTCTGACTGCTCACCACAGCACCTATCACGGGCAGTCCGTCGGCATCTGTCACGACACCTTTAATTGTAATCGGGTTTGCAGCAGATTGGGCATAAATCGGCAATGCTGACATTGCCATCAATGACCCGGCTGCAAATATTTTGATTCTTCGTTTCATAAAAATCATTTTAGTTCATTGGAAAAATATTTACCATCCGGGATTCTGCCAATCCACTCCGGTGTTTGATTTCAGACGCTCAGCCTCATCCACTGCGAGAGGGAGAAGGAGGTCGCGGTTTTCAGCACCACCACGCTCTTTATTCCAGATATTCTTTCTCTCGTAGCTGAAAGTACCGTCAGCGTTCTTAGTTATGTACATTGCAGTGAGCCAAGCGCAAGTAGCCTTGAGGTCGCCATCCGGTTTCTGCCAACGACGAAGGTCGAAGTAGCGGTGCTCCTCAAATGCGAACTCAACACGACGCTCATTGCGTATTCTCAAGATGGTCTGCTTCTGGTCGAGAGTTGTAGGAAGGTCCGGCATCTTCACGCGAGATCTTACGGCATTTGCAGCTGTGCGAGCCTCAGCGAGGTGGCCTGCTTCAGCGGCACACTCAGCGAGATTCAGATAGATCTCAGCGAGACGATAGAACTTCCATGGAAGCATGGCGTTGTAGACATTACCACTTCCACCGTCAGTATTCGGTTTCACGAGCTTACAAGGAAGATAACCTGTACGGGTATTTGTTCTACCTGAAGATTTGATTTCGTGTTTACCACCGATATATGCGTTAACAGTCTTCTGTGATTTATCCCATACATATTTTGATCCGTTATGAAGAACTGTTTCCTCAAAACGAGGGTCACGATTCATATAAGGGTTATCACGAACGTAAAGAGTGTTGTTCGGGTTGTAGTTTGGCTGGAGGTGCTGATCGTCGAGGTATGGTTTCTCCAAGTCGAGAACCGGCTCACCATCTGTTGTCTCGAAGGCATCAACAAGTTCCTGAGTTGGACCTGCACCACAATAAGCTGTATTGTTCTCGCTGGAACCTATATAACCGATGTGCCAGATCCAGTGACCATTGTTTGTGCGATGCTGGAAGATTGTCTCCTGATCTTTAGGATTACTTGAAATCTGGCATGCAGTAGTTACCAATTCACGGAAAGCATTACCTGCACCTGTACCATACACTGTAGTATTAGAACAAGATGTGTAGAGTTCGTAGCCATTAGCCAACAAAGCCTTCAGTGCGTCATTATTTATCTGATATGCCCACTCCCAATAGTCATTACCCTCATTGAAAAGGGGGCTTGCAGCTGTCATACTCATTCTTGACTTGATAGCCCAAGCAAGAGCCTTGGTCATACGCATATTCTCTGCAGAAACTGTGATTCTCCAGGGAAGATCCTTACAATTGATAGCATAATCACAATCTTCAATGATGAAGTCCACAACATCCTTTACAGATTCACGCTTCATATTGGCGTATGGATTCGCAGCAGTGAAGTCATAAACCTCTTTGACGATCGGCACTTTACCGAACCATCTAACCAACTCTGAATAGAAGAAAGCACGGAGCAGATGAGCCTCAGCTTTGTAGCGTGAACGTTCATCTTCTTTTTCTACATTAGCGGTATCGATATGGTCAAGGAAAAGATTAATGTTGTAGATCTGTCCCCAGTAGTTTTCCCAGTATTTACCTATGGCAACGCCTGTAGCAGAACCACCGTTAGCGTTAATACCGTTGGTATCACGAAGGGGATGAGATGATGCACTGTGACGTCCGTTATAAATTGAAACTACAGGAGTACCGGAAGTGGCATCAGAAGAGGACCATGCGTCGTCACTGAGAGCAACAACAAGGGTCTCGAAGTTCTGATAGGTATTGGCTTTCTGCGGGATCTTATCGTAGCATTTAGCCAACATACCGCTCACCATAACGGGATCGTTGAAAATCTCCTCCCAAGTGAGCGAGCCATTCGGCGCTGTATCGAGCACATCACTACAAGAGGTCATCGTGAGAGATGCCGCAAGAAGTGATAGTGAGGAAACTATAATTGAACTATATTTCATAGCTGTATTGTCTTAAAAATTTAGAATGTTACGTTAAGTCCGACAGTAAACATTTTGGTGATAGGATACTGGTTGGCTTTTGTCTGCTCGGGGTCAATGCAGTTGGTCTTCAGATGATGCCATGTCAGCAAGTTTGTACCACTTACATAAACTCTGAGTTTAGACATTGTGAGCTTCTTAAGAACCTTCTTCGGAACTGAGTAACCAAGTTCAATATTCTTCAGACGAAGGAATGAACGGTCCATGATGAAGAAGTCATTAGCCTGATGGCTGACTGTACCGGATGTTGAGAGTGCGGGATATGTGATCTCGCTACCGGCTGCGTAACGCTCGGGAGTCCATGCGTTGAGGTGATATTCAGTGTAGAAACCTGAGAGACCTAACTCATTCACACCGGCGCCGCTATATGATTGAGAAACTTTGCCGATACCCTGGAACTGAGCGGTGAAGTCGAAGTTGTAAGCTTTCACGTTAGCTCCGAAACCGTAGGTGATTCTTGGTATCAATGAATAACCAATCGGTGCAAGGTCCTTCTGATTGATCTTGCCATCGCCGTTGATATCAGTATAAAGGAAGTCACCAAGACGGGGAGTACCGATCTCATACATCTCCTTAGCTTTCTTCAGCTCTTCTGGAGTGTTGATATAACCGTTACCATTTGATCTATCTATCTGATAACCCCAGAACTGGTCAAGGCTGTAACCGGTCTTGCGATACTGGTATGCGTAATCATCACCTAACTTAACCTCATCAATCTCCTTAACTTTATTCTGGTTGTAAGCAAAGTTAGCGTTGATAGAGAAGTTGAAGTTTTTGTCGATTTTCTGGAACCAGCTTGCGTCCAACTCGAAACCGTAGTTGTCTACCTTACCCATGTTCACTTTCGGGAGAGTAGCTGTCGGGCGACCCTGGATATCCGGAACAGTAGAACGGGAGATAAGGATGTTTTCACGATTCTCGCGGAAGTAATCAGCTGCGATCTTCAAGCGATCACCGAAGATTGTGAGGTCAAAACCATAGTTCTGCTTGTAAGCGATTTCCCAACCGATATTGGGGTTACCGATCTTATCCTGCTTGATATAATCACCATTACCAAGTGATGGGATACCGATGTTGTTAGTACCACCTGCCATGATGATATTGTCAAGATAGAGGAATCGGTCATCGCCAAGTTTATCGTTACCTACCTTACCGTAGCTACCTCTAAGTTTCAAGAAGCTGATGAATTCATTATCACGGAGGAATTTCTCATTACTCATGATCCAACCCAAAGAGAATGCCGGGAAGAAACCGAAGCGGTGACCTTTGGCAAACTGTTCAGAACCGTTGTAACCGATGTTAACCTCAGCAAGGTAGCGGCTGTCGTAGTTGTAAGTGGCACGAGCTGCGATACCGAGCATGTTATACTGCAGGTCGGCGGCATATTTCTGCCAGCTATCACGCTGAACCAAAGCCATTGCAGTCACATCATGATTACCGAATGAACGGTTGTAGTTGATTGAATACTGAAGGTTAAGGTAATAGTTTGAGTAAGTTTTCTTAGTAAGCGCCAATGCGTCGTTCTTATTGACTGATACTGCTGTGTAGTAGCTCAACTCTTCGGGAGTCTTAGCAAGAGTAGTGCTGTAGGCATCATACTCGCGCTGAGCATTACGCTCAGAATAAGCCTTGGAATCGAATGCCACCATAAGTTTGGTGCTCAAACCTTTTGTGATGAAATCAAGGCCCCAGTCAGCAACGATTGAAGATTCGAGGCGCATATTGGTCTCAGCCATGTAACCACGGCGGTTGAGGTCACCAAAAATATTACGTCCGGCAGGCATATTGGTCTGCTGAAGAATCTGATCAGGCTCAACTACAGTGCCATCAGCAAGAGTATAACCCTCGGCAGTGGTAGGACCGGGCTGAGTCGGGTCAATTGCCCAGATAGAGCTGATAGCTTCAGTCACCATGTTGGAGCGGCTTGAGAAGATACCTCCGGAAGCCGGGCTACCTGTGTGACCAAGGTAAGAAGCCATGTTCAAAGAAACCTTGAAGTTCTTGAAGAGGTTGAAGTCAAGGTTTGAACGGAAGTTGAAACGGTTGCTCTTGAATGATGGGTCGTAACCGAGTTTGTCCTTGCTTTCAGTCTTGAGCTGACCGCTCTGTCCGAGGTAACCGACATTGAGGAAGTACTTAACTTTGTCGTTACCACCGTTCACGTTCACGTTAACGCGAGTCTGAGGAGCCCAATCCTTGAAGTATTCATCGTAGACATCGCGGTCCGGGAAGAATACCGGATCCTCACCACTCTCATACATACCGATCTGGTAGGGAGTGTAGATAGGATCCAAACCATCGTTGATGGCTGCCTGATTACGGAGGTTAGCGAATTCCCATGAGTGGATGCGGGTTGGACGAGCCACGAAGCGCTGCATACTGAAGTTTGCAGATACGCTTACGGAAGCTTTACCCTCCTCACCACGACGGGTAGTAACCAAGATTACACCATTCGCACCACGCACACCGAACACAGCAGTTGCGGAAGCATCCTTGAGGATAGAGATTGATTTAACCTCATTCGGGTCGAGAGTACCGATATCGTCACGAGGAACACCATCGATAAGGATAAGCGGTGACTGACCGTTGGTGGTGCTGGCACCACGAAGATAGATAGTCACATCATCCACACCGGGCATACCGGAAGTCTGCAATGTTGTCAAACCGGGCAAACGACCTGCAAGAGCGGTAGTCAAGTTTGCGGCAGCGGTCTGAGTGATTGCTTCAGCATCCAAGGCAGCTACTGAACCGGTCATGGTTTCGCGTTTCTGCTGACCATAACCAACGACAACTACCTCATCCAGGGTTGCATCCAATGCCTTAAGGCGAATGGTTAGAGGTGAACCGTTTGTCACCTTAACTGTCTGTGAATTGTAGCCAATGTAACTTACTGTCAATTGAGCTGGAAGAGAAACTGACAAGGAGAAATTACCATCAAGATCAGTAGCGGCACCGGCTTTAGACTTCTGGTCTATTACGGTTGCTCCGATCAATGGCTCACCTTGCTCATCAAGCACTACACCCTGCACCTTCACGGCGGCGCCAGACCTTGCGGCCTGTGCACTTGGAGGTGCGTCTACGGCTAATGCTTTGAAAGGAAAGATAAACAAAGAAGCCGCTAACAATAGTGTCAGGCTCCTTTTCATGATGAGTCTTTCAAACATAAAACTTAATATTACTTAAAAAACGTAGTTAGTTCTCAAAAAGTTAGTTATCTTAGACCATCCTCAACCCTTTTCTTTCAAAAAGGGCGGAAAGATCAGAAGACTTCAGGTGGCATGTTACGCCATAATATTTGTAGAATGTGCAAAATTAACAAAATTTTAGAGATAACCAAATCATTTGGTACTTTTAACAGATTTATTTGTCGCGCAAGAGTGTTTTTAACAATAGTCGTTTTTATGTCATAACGGAACAAAACTATTAATTGTATATTACTTTGTATATTACTTTATATTATATTTTGCAAGGATTTCCAAAATCGGTTTCCTGATAGATTGCTCCCAAAGGTAATAACCTAAATCTGAAGGATGGGTGCCGTCGCATGTTGTCCCCTCCCCTGCCGTGGGATGAATGAAATAAATGTTCTTATCCTTTTTCATCACCTCCTGCATCTTTTTCTCAGCCATGTCAATGCGCAACTGTTCCTGCTCATCGATAAAGGTATCGAAATTGCGGTTCTCCCTGCGGATAGTCTGCATGAAAATCATAGGCGTGTCGGGATGTTTAGCGCGAATGGTAGCGATAAATGGTTCGAGGCGCTCCTCGACCTGCTGGGCATTGGGGTTAGAGAAGCAGTCAAACACGAAGGCATCGGCTTCGGTGTCGGCGAGTACTTTGGCACATGGCTGCTGCAACAATGCGTTTCCACCCATACCCAACACGGGAGTGTGCAGACCGGTGTTCCGTTCAAACTGCATCACGTATGACATTGCCGGATGAGAGATGGATGCTCCATGAGTGAAACTGGACCCATGAAATACTATCCGATGACGGAAGGGATTCTCCAACGAACGGACAAATGAGCCTGGAGCCACACCTATATTAATGGAATCCACTATCGAGAACATAGGGAGGTAGAGCAGGCATTCCTTCACTCCCTCTTTCATATTCGAAACAAGCTCAAAGGTATCATTGTCTGCCGGACGGGGAGTATTACTGCCGGCATAGCGCCAGACGCCATCGGGCGACTTGATATAGAGAGAAACACCGGAAGTGCTTATATCCGGAGCATTGATATCGCGGTTGCGCTTTAAATAATCTATGTTGGCAAAAATATATTTAGAATCTGTGGTGAACGCAAGAACTAAGCCGGCACTTTGCTGAAGGAGCTCCTTACCCTGAAAATCATTAAAGCCTTTGTATTTAACCGTATCCACGCGAGCAAAGCGACGCGGAGTGTCAATGAGCTTATTAATCAACGTCAGATCATGACCGGAAGTAAATTCCAATTCCGGAAACTTATTGGCTCCCCAAAGCATCAATTGGGTAATCGAAAACAATATGAAGAAGAGACGTCTCATTTTTATATTTCAGGTTATGTTAAAGGTTATTTATTCAGCCGCCCTGTGATGTATCGCTTTGCCTCATCCAACTCGGGAAGATGACCCACGGCACACAACAGGATATATGCAGCAATTCCAAACCCGGCTCCAAGAATAAGTTCTATCGCTGAAGTAAGTTGTTGGGATTTTATTAACGGAATTATTCCTGCGTATATTATAAGGAGTACGGGGATGGTTGCAATTATAGTATATATTAAGGAATATAAAAGATCTTTAACAGTTTTACCCCAACCGTAACCTGTGGATTTAGCCACTATTGTCTGCGATACCAGCCATGTTAATGCGGATGCGATCAACTGACCCCACACCAACGCTGCCACGGATTTATACCAGATGGTGCACAGTATGGCGACAAGTATCATGGAGTCCTTGACAACCTCGATGGAGAAGAGTCTCTTTCCGTAGCCCAACGAGAGGAGGTAGTTGCTGTGTAAGGAACTTAGCACGACAAATATACCCCTGATCATCAGAATCTGGAAGAGCAGTATGGCACCATCCCATTTCGTACCGAAAAGCGTATGGAAAAGAGGCACACCTAAAGCCGCCACACCTATCATCACCGGAAAAAGGATAAAGCCTGTGAACCGGTTGATTTTAGTCATATACCGATGGAAGCTCTCCGGATCATCCTGCACTCCGCTCAACAGCGGCACAAAGGATGCTGTCAATATCTGGGAGATGGATGCGCTACCCATCTTGCTCCATTTGTCGGCTTGTGTGTAAAGGCCGAGGGAGGAGAGGCTGTAGAATGCACCGATGATGAATGAGTAGATATTCTGACAGAGGGTATTGAGCGCCGAGGAGGAGAATACGCTCAGGCCTATTCTCCATATCTTCTTCAGGGAGTCAAGATGGAATCCGGCTTTTGGCAACCAGTGACCGGTAATCCACAGCCATGCTGTTTTCACGCCTGATAAAGTTACCGATTGCCACACCAACGCCCAGGGTCCCCAGCCTGTCAGCGCCATCCACACGCCTACACCGCCTGAAATTGTCAATCCGATAAGATTCGAAACAGCTATCTGCTTCACATCCATCCGCTTCATCAACCGATTGGTCTGCACGATTGCCAAGCCATTGAGCACGAAGGTGAGAAACATCACCTTCGAAAGGGGAATCAGACGCTTGTCGCCTTGAAAAATATCGGCTATCAAGGGGGCGGAGAACCACAAAACGATATACACGCCAATACTTATGGCAAGGTTAAACCAAAAAACGGTAGAGTAATCCTCCTCAGTGGGCTCCTTCCGTTGAAGTAGAGCCGCTCCAAATCCGCTATCTACAAAAAGAATGGCAAACGCCTGAAAAACAAGCAGAGCTCCTACAAGACCGAAGTCCTCCGGTGTCAGGATATTTGCTAAAACTACCCCAACGACGGCATACAGCAACTGGGAGGATATGCGATCGATCGCATTCCACTTAATCGTAGTAGCTGTCTTCTGCTTGAGTTGCGACATTATTTCTTATCAATCGGGATTATCTTACCCCCACCAACTTTCTTTATCTCAGGATTTCCCTTATAGTATATTGAGGTGCTACCGATTCCGCGTGACTCCAACCTCTCTTCGGCATCGCAATAGATATCTCCGGAACCCAAGATCTGGCATTTCACCTTTTTAGCATCAAGGTTCTCAGCCTTGATCTCCCCGGCACCGACCATCTTAAGATTGGCGACATCGCACTTGCCACTGACCACAATCTCCCCTTTTCCGGTTGCGAGGGTTGCACTGACTTCATTAGCCACTACATCCTTCACTTCAATCCTGCCGTTGCCTACCTGACGAAGCACCAACATCGGGGTGTTGATCTTACTTTTTATATAGGTTGTGAAAATACTACTGTTTTCAACCTCAACAAGTGAGTGGGAATAAACACGAAGTACCGGAAGATTTGGATTATTGACATCCTCGGTATTAACCTGAATCTTCAATTTACCTTTTGAATTGGTGAAATAGAAGGCATCGGCAAACTCCTCCTCTCCTTCGAAAGCTATGTAACCGGCAGAATCGGGGACACATCGGTACTCGACATGAACATTATCACAAACGTTAAGTTTGTCGAAGATGCCCACATTCAACTGATAGGAATGTTTCTGGGCATATCCACCCATTGCCACAACAATGGCTCCGAAACTTAAAAGCACTCTTTTTATATTCAACTTCATAACTCTTTACCTAAAATAAACCTAAAAAACTATTCTTTATTATTTACCTTTCACCCTCTTGTCCGGCGAAAAACTTTTCATCAATATAATCAAGGGTGTCGAAAAGCTCCTTCTCTGTATCAGCCCTCAATAATTTAATCCTTGTTTCACGGAAATTAGGGATACCTTTGAACAACGGTGTTGCCGCAAGGTGACGCCTGATATGCAGTATGCCCCGGTACTCATCTATCCGCTCGATGCTCTCCCGGATCTGGCGTCGTAGTATCTCGAATTTCTCCTTGTTTGTCAGCGGCGTATACTCCCCTGTTTCGAGATATTCCTTTACCTCCTTAAATATCCAGGGAGCCCCGATTGCTCCGCGACCGATCATTATCCCGTCGACACCATATTTCTCAAAGGCATCTTTAGCCTGCTCGGCAGTGGTTATATCTCCATTACCTATAACGGGAATAAGCATCTTCGGGTTTCTTTTCAGCTCACCGATAAGGGTCCAGTCTGCTTGGCCGGTATACATCTGCGAGCGGGTTCGTCCATGAACGGTCAGCGCCTTTATACCGCAATCCTGCAGTTGCAGACCGAGCTCGGTGATGATCTTGTTCTCGCAATCCCAACCAAGGCGAGTCTTGACAGTGACCGGTATTGATACCGCCTTGACTACACTTTCGGTGATATTCAACAGCTTGGGGATATCGCGCAACATCCCTGCGCCGGCTCCTTTACCGGCAACCTTCTTCACCGGACAGCCGAAGTTTATGTCGAGGATATCAGGGCCGGCCTGCTCCACAATCTTTGCTGCCTCAACCATCGCCTCGGGATCACGTCCATAAATCTGAATTGCTACGGGACGTTCCGCATCATTTATGGTCAATTTGCGCGTAGTTGATTTTATGTCACGAATCAACGCCTCGGCAGAGACGAACTCCGTATAAACAGATGATGCGCCCATTTCGCGACATATCAGTCGGAATGAGGGATCGGTCACATCCTCCATCGGGGCTAATGAAACGGGATTCTTACCCAAATCTATACTTCCAATCTTCATAATTTATATCACCTGTGAGAATCCTCCAAAGGACGTTAAACTATAGTGAAACTTGACAAGCCGTTTTTCGCCACCATCTCTGCCGCCATTCTCAAATCTTCCGGTTTGAGTGAACGGATTCTCTCCGCCGCATGAGCTATATCATGAATCTCGTCATAATACAGTAGACTCTTAGCCATCGCCATTGCCCTGTTCTCACGCATCTCGCTACCAACTATCAGTTGTCCGCAATACTGATCGCGAATCTTCGCAAAGGTCCTTTCCGGGAGCGTATTCTGCGCCAAATTATCAATCTGATTATTGACCAAGCGCATGCATCTCTTTACTGATGACGGATCGGTTCCGAAATATATCAACAGTAGACCGCAATCGCTCATCAAAGCCACATTGCTCTCAACGGTGTAAACCAAACCGCGCTTATCGCGCAATTCAAGATTCAATCGTGAATTCATGCAGGGTCCGCCAAGATAGTTGTTGAGCAGAAACATGGCATGTCGCCTCGGATCACGTCTGCCAAACAATCTACACCCCATTATCACGTTTGCCTGATGATTACCCTTATCCACTTGTTTCTCGAAAGGCTCCACGAAGACCGGTGTCTCTCTTCTATTAGGTATACCGGTGGCAGGAAGTGAACTGAAATAGCGCTCGATCTTAGCCATATTCTTTACAGGGTCGCCCGGATCGCTACAATAGAGCACCACATTACTTCCTACATATTTGTTGCGAATAAAATTGCGAGCATCTTCTGATGAAAGTTTTCGGACGCTATCTTCCGAACCAAGTATGTTGTGAGCCATCGGTGAACCGGAATAGATAGCCTCCTCGAAATCATCGAAAACGGAATCTGCCGGAGAATCCCTGTAGCTGTGGATCTCCTCAATGACCACAACCTTCTCCCTTTCGATCTCCACGGGAGGGAAAGTGGCGTGCATGAAGAGGTCAGAAATCAGTTCGAGTGATCTATCCACATAACCGGCAGGAGCATTGGTATAAACCATCGTTTCCTCCTTGGTGGTATAAGCATTCAGTTCTCCGCCGATGGTCTCCATTCGGTTGGAAATGTGCCAGCTCTTTCTATTCTCGGTACCTTTGAAGATAGTATGTTCTACAAAATGAGCCAAACCCTGCTTATCCTCACCCTCGTCGCGGCTACCTGCATTGACAAGCGCACCGACATAGGAAACAGCGGAGTCAGACTGCTTGACCACAGCGCGAACTCCGTTCCCAAATTCCTTTATATAATACTCCTTATTTTTTTCAAAGTATTCCATGATGCAAATTTAATTTAAATTTTACAATCGCTCTAATTCCCACCTCCAAAAGTTGGGCAATAAATGAAATAATACCGCGAAAACTTTGAAATATGAGAAAAATAGATTACCTTTGCGTGTTCATAGTATTCATTGAAAACAATAAAACATTATAATGGCAAACGATAACAACTTACAGCAAGAGGAAACGACTGTAGAGAAACTCAACGAGAATCTCACCTCAATGAGCCAGAAAATAGCCAATAACCAAAAGGTGATTTACATTGTATTGTCCTGCATAGTAGCAGTTGCATGTTTGGTTATGTGCTACATTTTCTTCTATCGCAACCCACGTATCACCAAGGCTTTTGAAGCTTACAACCAGGTTGAGATCAACGCATACGGCAATGATTCAATCGCAGCTTCCGAATATAAGAAAGTAGCAGATAAGTACTCCGGCACAGACGCAGCCGACATGGCTTACCTCAGCGCTGCCGAGTCTTATTATGAACTTGGCAAGTATAAAGAGGCAATTGACTGTCTCGACAAGTTCTCTACTTCCGAGCCGGTTCTCGAAGCGAATGCTCTCACTCTCAAAGGTGATTGCTACGTTAATACAAAGAAATATGACGATGCTCTCGATTGCTACAAGAAAGCAATAAACAAGGCTGACGACAACGGACAGATCGTGCCCCGCGTATTGCTGAAAGAGGCAAACATCTACGATGCTCAGAAAAAATATGACAAGGCTCTTGAGTGCTACGAAACAATCAAAGAGGAATTCCCCTCTTTCCAGCTTGGCAACGGCATCTCAATCGAGGCTTACATCGAGCGTGAGAAAGCACGTTTAGGCAAGTAATCAACTCACACCACTCTCACCTCACACTCCATTAGAACATTTCCATAAAATAATAAAACACTTGCTTATTTTATGAAAAGGGGTTTTGGCTTTCGAGCCAAAACCCTTTTCTTTTTATTTTTTCTTGAAGCGGGAAAGGATTTCCCTACGAAGATATCTGAAAGGTGTGATCAGCGGGCGGAATTTGTGGGGTTGGCCGGTAGTGAAGATTTTCAATTTGCCATGGTGACACCGGAGCAGAATCTCCTCGCCCATGACGCACGGCTCACCATCAAGATGCACCGGTCCGGGTTCGAGGCGCTTCACCTTGATCTCGCTGACCTTCATGGTCTGACTGATCATGTTATTCCGAATCAACCCCGTGAAAAGGTCTACTCCGATCAGGGGACGCGTCAGTGGCGTGCCGGCATGAACGAGGGTAACGTCCATCATTCCATCCTTTATCGATGCTTCCGGCGCTATAAATGCGTTATTACCATATTGCGAAGCATTGCATACGGCGATCAGAAAGGCACGGAACTTTATCTTCTTTCCGTTAGCCTCTATCAGATATTCCGATGGCTGAAACTTCATATATTCCTCTATCGCACTCCGGACATAGTTAATCAGTCCGCGATGGCTCTGGCGTGAGAATCTGTCGCTCACGGCGGCATCAAATCCGATACCGAAGGTGCAGAAAAAGGGTTTACCGTTGGCATCGCAATAGTCGCAGTCAACTATATGTTTACGCGCTATTACATCAATTGCCTCGGAGGCATCCATAGATATATTGAGATGACGCGCCAGACCGTTGCCCGACCCGCAAGGAATTATGCCAAGTGCGGTATCGGTGCCGATCAGACCTGAAGCCACTTCATTGATTGTGCCATCTCCTCCGGCGGCAATAACTCCTAAATAACCGTGTTCGGCTGCCATCTTGGCAAAATTGTGGGCATCACCGGCCTTTTCGGTATAAAGGACTTCAACCTTTATGCCGGCTTTGCGCAATTTCCTCAGACATTTCTCAGCAAGACCGCTCTTTGTCGCGGTTCCCGATATAGGGTTAATTACAAGTAGACATTTATCCATATATCCAAATTTGACTTCGGAACACATGAGTATTAGTGCCCTTTACATAAAATTTTAGGAGTCAGACTCCGTTCAAAATTACGAATTCCGATGCAAATTTACTATATTTGCAGTTAAAAACATAATTCTACCCATGTTTAGAGAAAATTTCAGGAATTGGCCTCCCGTCACAAAAAATATAATCATCATCAACGTGATGATCTGGTTGGTGGAGTTTATCTTCCCCTCTTTTGCGGTAAATGGCCTTTATAAATATTGCGCATTACATTTCGTTGGCTCCGATTCTTTCAATGTCGGCCAGGTTTTCACCTACATGTTCCTTCATGACTACCGCTCTTTCCTGCATGTATTTTTCAACATGTTCTCTCTTTATATGTTTGGTCTCATTCTTGAAAGAGTGTGGGGATCAAAACGGTTCCTTTTCTACTATATAGCCTGCGGTATCGGCGCTGCCTTTGTTCAGGAGATTGTATGGTGGTTCACATGGGAGCATGACTACATTCAGGGTATTGCGAAACTGAATGGTCTGACATATTCATCAATGCAGCAGATTGTGGACCAAGCGTTCGCCACGAGTAATACCCAATTCATGCAAGGGATGGAACTGTTTAAGAATCAGCTTCTGACTGTAGGTGCATCCGGCGCAATCTTCGGAATTCTTCTTGCTTTTGCTTTCGTATTCCCGGATATGCCGCTATACCTCTTCTTTATCCCCATACCGATCAAAGCAAAATATATGGTTGCCGGTTATGCTGTGATTGAATTCTTCCTCGGTGTAGGCAGAACAGCCGATTCCATTGCGCACTTCGCTCACCTTGGAGGCATGATATTCGGTCTGATAATATTGCTCTACTGGCGAAAAAAGGGAACATTGAGAATTTAGACCACTCGTGATAAAATCCCGGAGCTTCCGGGAGCTTAATTCTCTAATTCATAAAATCAAACTACAAGATACGGCAACGCATGTTTCTACCTATCATAAAACCGGCACTAAGAATAGTATTAAGAATAGCTTCATTTCTGCTATTCTTACTGACAATTCTTGCTGCCTACGGAGGGAAAGTCAACCCTGAAATTTTTCCTTATTTTGCATGGCTAACATTGATGTTGCCCTATTTGGCAATGGCTTCGATGGTGGTATGTCTCTGCTGGCTACTCTCCCACCGTTTCATCACTGCCGGCATAGGTATTCTTTCTTTAGTGGCGGCGTGGGGACCGATATCTTCGGCGCTGCCTATGCATTTCAGCAAGAAACCGGAGAATCCTGATCGCACCTTCACCTTCATGACCTGGAACATCATTCACAGTTGGGACCAGACACAAGGGATAGATTCATCATCCATGATCGGGAAACAGAAGGGGAATGCTTCCTTCCGGTATGTGATTAATTCAGGTGCGGATATAGTCAATCTGCAGGAACTATGGGGACCGGAACCCGGAGAGACTCCAAATATGGAGGAGTTTATTGATTCACTTCGCAAGACATACCCCTATGTAGCCGGGGATATCCACACGGACTTTAAGCTTTTCTCAAAATATCCGGTAAAAAAAATCCAGGATCTCAATTGGTTTTCCCATTATGTAGCGAAATTACCATGGGGAAACCTTAACATTATCAATACTCACCTCCCCTCCTATTCCTTGACGGACAAGGAACGGATGGTGATGAAAGAACTCATTTCTGTCAAAAAGACTGAAGACGGGATAAAGGAACTGAAGGGTTCCATTCGCTCGAAGTTGAATGAATCGTTCAGATACAGGACTCTGATCGCTCAGGAATTGAAAAAGTATATCGAAAGCGTTAAGGGTCCTCTGATTGTTGCCGGCGATTTCAATGATGTGCCTGAGTCCTATACTTATCGGTTGATGAGAAGCGCTGATCTGTCGGATGCATATATTGACACATCTTTCGGTCACATGATTACCTACAACCAACATCTCTTCTACTTCCACTTGGATCAGATTTTCTACCGCAAAGAGAATCTGAAAGCGCTGAAAGTAACCAAGGGGAAGGTAAAATATAGCGACCACTATCCACTCATTGCCGAGTTCGAATGGTTGCCCAACTGAAGACAAAGAGATCAATGGAGCTTTAAAACTCTGATAATTTACAACTTAAACAACTTTCAAAATTCAGTATATGAAAAAATTTCTAATGATGGCATTCGGAGCGATGCTCCTTGCCTCTACACCTCAAACGGCTATGGCAGAGAGAGAAAATCCTTTCTTGAAACCATACGACACAAAGTATGGTATTCCTCCATTTGACAAAATCCAGACCTCAGACTTCCTTCCGGCTATCAAGGCAGGAATCGAGGAGCAGGATCAGAATCTTCTGAACATCACAAGAAATCGCGCAACTCCCGATTTCGACAACACTATCCTCCCCTTGGAGAACCTTTCTCCGATTTTGGAGCGTGTTGCAGGTGTTTTCTACCACTATGAGGAGGCTCTTTCCACTCCGGAATTTGCTGAGATCTCTGACCAGGCTATTCCATTGCTCAATGAAGCTTCCAACAAGGTAAACCTCAACGACCAGCTCTTCCAGCGCATCCAACAGGTTTATGACATGCGCGACAAAATGGGACTCACTCCCGTTCAGAAGCGTTTGGTTGAGAAATACTACCGGTCATTTGCCGAGCAGGGAGCGGCCCTGCCTGCCGACAAGAAAGCGGAGTTGATCAAGGTTAATGACGAATTGTCAAAACTCTTTATTCAGTATAACCGCAATCTACTCGCTGCCACCAACGCTTTCTTCATCACTGTCTATGACAAGGAGGATCTTTCCGGACTTCCCGAGTCCTCTATCGCACAGGCTGCTGAGGAGGCCAAGAACCGCGGACTCGACGGTCTATGGGTCTTCACGCTCCACGCGCCAAGCCGCTTGCCGGTGCTTCAGAATGCCGACAACCGAGGACTTCGCGAGGCTATGTATAAAGGTTACACATCGCTCGCATTCCAAGGGGCCAACAGCAACCTGGAAATTATCAAGCAGATTGTGAAGCTCCGCAATCAGAAAGCGAAACTTATGGGATTTGACAATTTCGCGCAGATGATGACAAGCCGCGTGATGGCAAAAACTCCGGAGGCAGCTTCAGACCTTCTGCTTTCTGTGTTTGAACCCGCTGTGAAACGTTCACATGAAGAGGTGAAAGACATGCAGGCTTACGTTGACAAACATGGTGGTAACTTCAAGATTCAGCCATGGGACTACTACTATTATGCCGGCAAAGTCAAGAATGAGAAATTCAATTTCGATGAGAATGAGGTTCGTCCTTACTTTGCTCTCGACAATGTGCTGAAGGGAATGTTTGATGCAGCTGAGAAACTTTGGGGTATCAAGATGGTGCCTATGAAGGATGCTCCGAAATATATCGACGACCTTCAGGTTTATGATGTAGTTGACAGCAAAACCGGTGAGCATGTTGCAGTGTGGATGTGCGACTACTTCCCCCGCGCAACAAAACGTCAGGGAGCCTGGATGGAGCAACTGCAAAGCTGCGGAATCTTTGAGAATGGAGAGACCCGCAGACCGATCGTGTACAATGTCGGCAACTTCACTCCTCCAACAGCTGACACCCCTTCACTCCTTACTCTCGACGAGGTTGAGACAACCTTCCACGAGTTTGGTCACGCCCTGCAGGCTATCCTTTCACGCGCTCCTTACAAATCACTGGCAGGAACAAACGTAGACCGAGATTATGTAGAGATGTGCTCTCAGATCAACGAGCATTGGGCATTCGAACCTGAAGTGCTCAAATCATACGCAAAGCATTACAAGACAGGTGAACCAATTCCGGATGAATTAATCGAGAAGTTAGCAGCTTCCTCCAAGTTCAATCAGGGATTCGCCACAACAGAGCTTGCAGGCGCGGCTCTTCTTGACCTCAAGTATGGTGCAACACCTGAAGTAGAAGATGTGGTTGCTTTCGAAAAGAAAGTTGGTGACGAAATCGGCATGCCTGAGGAAATCACATTCCGTTACCGCTCACCATATTTCAAACATATTTTCGGCAGCGACGGATACGCATCCGGCTATTACACATATCTTTGGGCGCAGGTATTGGAAGCTGACGCATGGGAACTCTTCAAAGAGAAAGGTATTTTCGATAAGAAAACAGCAGCTTCATTTAAGAAAAATATCCTTGAATCCGGAGATACTGAAGACCCGATGGTTCTCTTCAAGAAATTCCGCGGCCACGCACCTGACGCTAAGGCACTTCTTCGTCTACGCGGACTTTAATATAAATAATATCAACTAAATATGTTTCAGGAGAATGATTGAATCATTCTCCTGATTTTTTTTATAAGTGATAATGAACCCACAGGCACATTAGAAAACTTATCGAAATAAAAAAATGCGAAAATATGTTATAAAACAACTTTTAAAATTTTGAAAGGTTAAAATCACTTATTAAATTTGCATCGCAAAAGAGAACTAAAAATCCTCTAACTTTACGACAAAATGACAGTATTAACAAGATTACAATACTGAATTTTTGCAAAGATATAGCAAATTGACAATAAATCAGAGAGATATTTAAAATTTCAAGCTGAAATTTATTTAACAATTTGCGATCTGATACCATTACAACGAAACCAATAGTCTTCGAAAAGAAGATTGAACTTAATAGTTCATAATAAGCATGCAAGCAACAGGGTAATTGATTATTATTTTGACCTTAATCGAAGAAGAGATGCACTTACGTGAGTCGGCGCCTCTCTCGCAAGCCGCGGTATGCAAGAGCCGCGGCTTGTCGTTTTTATCAGCGCAGTCCAATTCCGGAAATCTGAAAACTTTCGACACCTTTCAGCATTTTTATACACATTGATTAAAAATTTTTAATTTTTTTTGGTCAATTGTTTGTATTTTATCCGCAAATAACTATATTTGTGCCATATTCCTAAAAATAAAGATTTTAGGGCTTTTTATAAGGAATTCAATCAAAAAGACACTCTTTTGAACAATTTTTTAATCTAAACATATCGAATTATGAACAAGACAGATTTGGTAAATGAGATTGCAGCAAAAGCTCAACTCAACAAAGTAGCTGCAAAAGCAGCATTGGACGCTACTCTCGAGTCAATCGCACAGGCACTCGCTAACGAGGATAAGGTTCAGCTTATCGGTTTCGGTACTTTCTCAATCGTTGAGAAGGCAGCTCGCACCGGTATCAATCCTCAGACTAAAGAGCAGATTCAGATCCCCGCTCGCAAGGTTGTTAAATTCAAACCTGCTGACGGTCTCGGTAAATAATTTTACCCTGCATAAAATATATTCAGGCACCTGCACGGGTGCCTTTTTTATTTCCATGATTTTTTGTATTTTTGTAGCTTATAAAACTGAAAATTATGGAATCAATCGAATCAATTATATCAGAGGGTGTAAAGAACTCTGTCAAGGAGCTCTACAACGTTGATATTGACGTAAAAAGCGTCAATCCCTCTCCTACAAAGAAGGAGTTCGAAGGAGATTTGACCGTTGTTGTGTTCCCCTATCTGAAAGCCTCTCGAAAAAATCCGGAGGCTACAGCTAATGAAATCGGAGAATATCTGCAGAAAAATCTTGAAGCTGTAGAGAAATTCAACGTCGTCAAAGGCTTCCTCAACCTCAGCATCTCTCCCAAGTTCTGGCAGAATCTCCTACACTCCATTGCAGGAGTTGAGGATTATGGCTTTAAAGCTGAAACACCGGAATCCAAGTTGGTGATGGTGGAATATTCCTCGCCAAACACCAACAAACCGCTTCACCTTGGACATGTTCGTAATAACCTCTTGGGCTATTCACTTTCACAGATCCTTAAGGCAAACGGCAACAAGGTTGTGAAGACCAACATTGTCAACGACCGTGGAATCCATATCTGCAAATCAATGCTCGCATGGCAAAAATGGGGTGATGGAATCACTCCGGAGAAGGCAGGTAAAAAGGGTGACCATCTTATCGGTGACTTCTATGTAGCTTTCGACAAGCATCTCAAAGAGGAGGTGAAAGCGATTATGGAGGAGAAGAATGTAACCGAGGATGAGGCGAAAAAGATGTCTACCCTGATGGCTGAAGCTCAGGAGATGCTTCGCAAGTGGGAAGCAGGAGACCCGGAAATACGCGAACTCTGGAAGACGATGAACTCTTGGGTTTATGCCGGTTTCGACGAGACATACAAACGACTCGGTGTGGATTTCGACAAGATTTATTACGAATCAGACACATATCTCGAGGGTAAAGACCTTGTATTAGGTGGTATCGAGAAGGGTATCATGTATCGCAAGGAGGATGGCTCCGTATGGGCGGATCTCACCAACGACGGGCTTGATCATAAGCTGTTGCTCCGCACAGATGGCACATCGGTATATATGACTCAGGATATAGGCACCGCTAAACTCCGTTATCAGGACTATCCGATTGACAAGATGATCTACGTGGTCGGTAATGAGCAGAACTACCACTTCCAGGTTCTCTCCCTCCTCCTCGACAAGCTTGGCTTCAAGTGGGGCAAAGATCTGACTCACTTCTCATACGGGATGGTTGAGCTGCCCGAAGGAAAAATGAAGAGCCGCGAGGGAACAGTTGTGGATGCCGATGACCTGATTGATACGATGATTGCTTCTGCTGCCGAGATGGGTGCCGAACGTTTTGCGGACATGCCTCAGGAGGAGAGTAAGGAGATAGCAAGAATGGTGGGACTCGGAGCGCTGAAATATTTCCTTCTTAAGGTTGATCCGCGCAAGAATATGCTCTTCAACCCGAAAGAATCGATAGATTTCAATGGTAATACAGGTCCGTTCATTCAGTATACATACGCGCGAATCCAGTCTGTTCTCCGAAAAGCTGAGGATTTTGACAAGAATGCTGTACCCGACAGTGAACCAAACACCAAGGAATCAGCGTTAATACAGAAGGTGGCAGATTTCCCGAATGTAGTGGCTGAAGCAGGTAAGTCCTACTCTCCGGCACTTATTGCCAACTATGCCTACGATTTGGCAAAGGAGTATAACCAGTTCTATCACGACTACTCCATCCTCAAAGAGGAGGATGCGCAGAAGAAAGCGTTCCGTTTACTACTCTCTTACGTGGTAGGACGCACGCTGAAATCGGCGATGTCACTCCTTGGTATCGAGATGCCTGAAAGAATGTAATTAAACTTTTTGCTTGATTTTTGTCTAAATATTAAATAAACATTAGAATATGAATTATAAAAATTTAAATACCACACCTCCTCCCTTCTTTGGGACACATGAGGTGGCAACACAGATCAATGCTGTGATGAAGCGCGTTTATGTGCGCATGTTTATCGGTTTGTTGATTTCAGCATTCTGCGCACTTGGAGTTGCAAGTTCTCAGACTGCTCTCAACATATTTATCGGTAACAGAATCATCTTCTGGGGAATGTTTATCGCTCTCTTCGTAATGGCATGGGTGATACCGGCACGTTTACAGAAGATGTCTCCGGGCTCGGTACTTCTTTGCTTCGTGGTCTTCTCGGCTCTGATGGGTACGACCTTGGCTCCAATCTTCTTGGTTTATAAGATAGGTACTATCGTTTACACACTCTTTATCACTGCCGGTATGTTTGGCGCGATGTCCGTTTACGGTTTCTTCACCAAGCGCAACCTGACAGGCATGGGTACATATCTCTTCATGGGTTTGATCGGACTTCTGATCGCCATGCTTGTGAACGCCTTCCTCGCCAACAACACGATGGAGTGGATTATCTCTATTGTAGGTGTACTCCTGTTTACCGGTTTGACAGCTTGGGACACTCAGACCATCAAGCACATGGCTGCAGCAGATACTAATCCTGCAATGGCTGATAAAATCGCTACTATGGGAGCGTTGAGCCTCTATCTGGATTTCATCAACCTATTCCTCTTCTTGTTGCGCCTTTTGGGTGGCGGTAGCCGAGACTAACCGGGTGCGTCATAACGGCCCGTCTGGGTCGTTGGCTGAGATTTCGGCTTCAGTCACATACGTCAAAGTGTTAATAAATAGTTAAATAATAGTCGCGGAGCGACGTAATTGTGGTTAACCCCGTATGACTGAACGCAGTGAAGGAATGCGGGGTTATAAAACTTCTTGAATAAGAGTGCCGGAGGTACGATGTTGTAAAACAATATATTATTGACACTTTTTTACAACATCGTCGCTTCGCGACTCATTTTAAGTTAGACTTGTTCCGGGCATTCCCGTTGGTCATACCCGGTTAACCACAACATCATGCCTCCGGCATTAATTTAATAGGCGCTACTTATAACTCTTTTATAAGTAACTTATAAAAAATTACGACCTATGACTCAGGAAGAAATAATTGAGAAGATTTTAGAGCAAGTTAATGATTATCTTGCTTCGGAAGAGAGCTACGGCGACGCTGCCATGTTACGCATAGATCCTGCGACGATGCAGATTGAGTTGATCGACGGTGAAGAGGTAGATGATAATGAGATCGAAAACGGTTCTGCCGACTACTACGATCTCCCTGATCTTCTCACCATGCACCCAACGGACGGAAGCTGGCTCCCCGACCTCGACGCCATCACCACCCTCTCCCTCGACTACGCAGACTAAGAACATACGCAGCATACGTAACCGTGTACATGTCGGCAACACCGCCTTGTACACGGTTATTTACATTGCTTTTGTCTATTTCTGCCGTTTTTCCAAAGGATTTTCAGCGGTTTTTGCCGTTTTTCCAATAGTTTTTCGGCTGTTTTTGCCGCTTTTCCAAAAAAATAAGGTTCCGGAGTGCCGGAACCTTATTTTTTATGTGATTATTACTTGCGGGGATTATTCTTCGCGTGGGCGACGGGGAGCATTGTCACCATCACGACGCGGTCCGCGGTCGTTGTTGTCGCGGCGTGGTCCACGGTTGCCATCACGGCGAGGTCCGCGATCTCCATCTCTGCGAGGACGGTCACCATTTTCGCGACGAGGACGAGCCTCACGCTCAACATAACCCTCAGGCTTTGGAGTCAACGCTCGCATTGAGAGACGGAACTTACCAGTCTTCTTATCAATCTCTATAAGCTTAACTGTAACTTTGTCACCCTCCTTCAGACCGCTGTTCTCCATTGAATCCAAGCGATCCCAAGAGATTTCAGAGATATGAAGCAGTCCATCGCGACCGGGCATGAATTCAACGAATGCACCGAAGTCGAGGATTGAACGAACCTTACCCTCATAGGTCTCACCCTCCTCGGGTACAGCAACGATAGCCTTGATCTTAGCGAGCGCGGCATCGATGCTTTCCTTATCCTTGGAAGCGATCTCAACCTTGCCGATACCGAGCTTCTCATCCTCTTCGATAGAGATGACAGCACCGGTCTCCTCCTGAATACCCTGAATGATCTTACCCTGAGGACCGATAACGGCACCGATCATCTCCTTCGGGATCTCCAAAGTAACCAAGCGTGGAACATGTGGCTTGTAATCCTCACGTGGAGCAGGGATAGTCTCATTAATTATATTAAGGATATGCAAACGACCCTGTTTAGCCTGATCCAATGCCTTAGCGAGGATCTCATAGCTGAGTCCGTCGCACTTGATATCCATCTGAGTGGCAGTGATACCCTTGGTAGTACCGGTCACCTTGAAGTCCATATCACCGAGGTGGTCCTCATCACCGAGGATATCAGAAAGGACTGCATACTTCACTGCGCCTGCATCGGAGATAAGACCCATGGCAACACCGGCTACGGGGCGTTTCATCTTCACACCGGCATCGAGCAATGCGAGTGTACCACCGCACACTGTAGCCATTGATGATGAACCATTGGATTCAAGAATATCTGAAACGATACGGCAAGTGTAAGGGAAGCCTTCGGGGAACATGCGCTTCAACGCACGGTGAGCCAAGTTACCGTGACCGATCTCACGACGGCCTACGCCACGCTGTGGACGAGCCTCACCTGTAGAGAAGGGCGGGAAGTTATAGTGGAGCAAGAAACGCTCTTTGCTCTGGTTGAGAACATCATCCACGATCTTCTCATCGAGTGTGGTACCGAGAGTAGCTGTAACCAATGCCTGAGTTTCACCACGGGTGAAGACAGCAGCTCCGTGAGGACCGGGGAGATAGTCAACCTCAGCCCAGATAGGACGGATCTCGGTGGTTTTGCGACCGTCAAGACGAATACCCTCGTCAAGAACACAACGGCGCATAGCCTCCTTCTCCACGTCATGATAATAGCGCTTAACCATCGCTATGCGCTGATCCTCATTATATTTTTCGAGTTCCTCTTCAGTCATCGGAGGAAGATTGTCGATATATTCCTGACAGATGGCAGCAAATGATTCATTGCGCCAATGCTTGTCGGCTGAACCGGTGCGTGCGATTGCGTATGCCTTGTCGTAGCACTTTTCGCGCACATCGGCACGAAGAGCCTCATCATTTACCTCATGATTATACTCACGCTTAACCTCTTTACCAGCCTCTTTCATGAGTTCGATCTGAGCCACACAATGCTTCTTGATCTCCTCGTGAGCAACTTTGAGGGCCTCGAGCAACTCAGCTTCTGAAACCTCATCCATCTCACCCTCTACCATCATGATATTATCATAGGTAGCACCAACCATCAGCTCGATGTCGGCACGCTCCATCTGCTCGAAGCCTGGGTTGATTACCCACTCGCCATCCACGCGAGCCACACGAACCTCAGAGATAGGACCGTTGAAAGGTATATCACTGACTGCCAAAGCTGCGGAAGCTGCTATACCAGCCAATGCATCCGGAGCCTCATCGGCATCAGCTGAGAAAAGAGTGACATTTACAAATGTCTCAGCGTGATAATTCTCCGGGAAAAGTGGACGGAGAACACGGTCTACCAGACGAGCGGTAAGAATCTCATAGTCGCTCGCGCGACCCTCTCTCTTCTGGAAGCCTCCCGGATAACGTCCGATGGAAGCATACTTCTCCTTGTACTCCACTGTGAGGGGCATAAAATCTACACCCTCGCCGGCCTCTTTAGCCGAACATACGGTGGCAAGCAACACTGTGTTGCCCATGCGCACCTCTACCGCGCCATCCGCCTGCTTAGCGAGCTTTCCTGTCTCGATGCTGATCTCTCTACCGTCGGGAAGCTGGATGGTCTTTTTTACCGGTTGTAACATAAATTTCGTTATTGTTTTTCTTCTCGTTATTGCTGCTTTATTGCGACTACATACTCTTCATTCGCAATAATTTTCACAAAGTTACAAATTATATTCCAAAAAAAGGGGAATTTTAGCTATATTTGCACTCAAATCAACCGATATATTATGAATTTTAAAAGTATTTTCAATAAATTCCTCCTCCTTTGCCTCCCGGTGGCCATACTCACAGGCTGTAATGAAGCAAAATTTAAAGTTTCCGGTAAGATTGAAGGAGCTGACAACCAGTCGCTCATTCTTGCCAAATCTGACTACAGCGGCCGCTGGATAGCCGTGGATTCAACCCGAACGAACGCTTCCGGCTCATTCACCATCAAAGGTGAGGCTCCTGCATCTCCGGAGATCTACCGCTTATCTTTAGGAGATAAATTCATTTATTTCCCTATTGATTCAATCGAAAGCCTTACAATCAACTCCACTGCAAAGGATTTCGGCACTGAATTCACGGTGGAAGGTTCGGAGACAGCTGCCAATATGGCTGCTTTCGAAAAGGAGCTGCAGAAACTTGACACATCCGATTCCACAAAGGTTGCGGATTTCAAACGAAATGTATTCAACAAATATCTTCGTGAATCAAGAGGTTCGATCATTGGCTACTACGTGTTGACCAAGATTGTGGATGGTAAGCCGCTCTACGATGCTGCCGACAAGTCCGACGCCCGCTATTACGCTGCCGTAGCCACCTCTTTCGACCAGTTCCGACCGGAAGATCCGCACGCCGACATGCTTCGTCAGGTAAGCCTCAATGCCATGCGTCATCACAACACGGGCACAGGTAAAAAACGGATCATTGAAGCTGAGGAGATCTCCATGATTGATATCAACCTGCCGAACGAAGAGGGTAAGAATGTAAAGCTCTCAGACATTGTCGGCAAAGGTAAGAAGGTTGTGCTCATCTTCTCGCTCATGACAGCAGAAGACTCTCCGCAACTCAATATCGCCTTAAACGAGATTTATCAAGCCCACGGTGGTAATGTTGATTTCTACCAGGTGAGCTTGGATGGCGACCAGTATGCATGGCGCGATGCAGCGCGCAACCTCCACTGGACCACGGTTATTGACCCGGCAGGCATGACCTCCGACGCCCTCACAAAATATAATGTAGGTGTGGTGCCAACATTCTTCATCTATGGCGCAGACGGAAGTCTTAGCGACAGAGCCCACACAATTCAGGAACTCAAATCCAAACTCTAATGATGGATTGGAAGGATATGCTTTCGCAACTGAAGGATAATCTCCCCGAGGGAGAGGACCCGGTTGTCAACGCGAAGGAGCAGGCTGAACCTGCTCCTTCCGAGTCTAAGAACAAGGAGACCATACACGTTCTGATTGAAAAGAAGAGACGTAAGGGTAAGACAGCCACTATAGCCGAAGGATTTGAATGCTCCGACGAAGAGCTTCAGGAGCTTGCCTCCGAGCTGAAAAGGAAGTTGGGTGTAGGCGGTTCGGCACGCGGTGGCGAGATTCTTATACAGGGTGAATGCAAGGAGCGACTTAAGGCGTTGCTTCATGAACACGGATATAAAACCAAAGGATAAAATGCTTGATCTTGATAAATTCATCGGTGAATATGTAACTGAGCGTTCGGAATCACTGTTTGCACCGGATATCCGGAATTCAGCAGAGGAGCTGAAAAAGGCGATTGAGGGTAAAAGCGTGTTGGTAATCGGAGGAGCCGGCTCCATCGGTTCATCCTTCATTCATGCCATCCTCCCCTATCGACCCGCTTCGCTAACAGTGGTGGATCTGAATGAGAACGGGCTCGCTGAACTGACACGCGACCTCCGCTCCGCCGAGGGTACGATTGTTCCGGAGGAATATCTGACCTATACCATGGATTTTGACAGCGAGGTTTTCCGACGCATGTTTAAAAAGAGAGGGGGCTTCGACATAGTCGCCAATTTCTCCGCTCATAAACATGTTCGCTCAGAGAAGGATAAATATTCCGTAGAAGCTCTTTTGGAGAATAACGTGATCAAAGCACGCCGCTTCATGGAGCTACTCAAGCAATACCCACCGCAACGATTCTTCTGTGTCTCTACCGACAAGGCGGCAAACCCCGTAAATATCATGGGTGCGAGCAAACGTGTGATGGAGGACCTGATTATGGCTTACTCCAAGGATTTCAATGTCACTACCGCCCGATTCGCCAATGTTGCATTCTCGAATGGTTCACTACCTGCGGGATTCATCGAACGCGTGATGAAGCGTCAGCCGATAGCAGCACCTTCGGATGTGCGCCGATATTTCGTCTCGCCACAGGAGAGCGGGCAGATCTGCATGCTCGCCTGCATGTTGGGTCACTCAGGCGAAGTCTTCTTCCCAAAACTGAAGGAGGAGAAGATGAAGAAATTCTCAGCTATCGCTACAGATTTTCTCCACTCTTTAGGTTATGAAATCCATCCTTGCCGGACCGACGAAGAAGCAAAACTCTTTGCATCCCGCATGCCTGTTGACACAAAAGAGTGGCCGGTGGTATTCTTCCCCTCAGACACCACAGGGGAAAAGGATTATGAGGAATTCTATGTAGAGGGTGAAAAGATTGATTTGGACCGATTCTCATCTTTAGGAGTAATTGAGGAGACTACACACCGCACACCGCAGGAGGTTGATGAATTTATCCTGAAATTGGAAAACATTTTTGATAATCCCGACTTCACCAAGAGGGAGGTTGTAGATGTCCTCAAGGTGTTTCTTCCCAATTTCGAGCATGAGGAGAAGGGGAAGAACTTAGACCAGAAAATGTAAACTTGCGGCTAAAGTATGTGGATAATCCTTTCACTTACCTCGGCATTATGCCTTGGTTTCTATGATATTTTCAAAAAGATATCGGTAAAGGGTAATGATGTGCTGATGGTATTGTTTCTCAATACCCTCTTTGGCGCACTTTACATGTCCCCGTTCATTATCACCGACATAGCCGGGGGAAACTACGGATTCGGGAATACGATGTCCGGCCACTTGCTCATTATGCTCAAGTCCGTAATCGTACTCAGTTCCTGGACATTAGGCTACTATGCCATAAAACATCTGCCGCTCACCGTCCAAGGACCTATCAATGCGTCTCGACCTGTCATAGTGTTGGTGGGAGCCCTCATTATCTTTGGTGAGCGACTCAACTTCCTTCAATGGATCGGTATCTTACTTGGATTCTTATCGCTGTTCCTGATTTCACGCATCGGCTCCAAAGAGGGATTCTCCATGAAGCATTCCAAATGGATATGGCTCTCCATTAGCGCTACTTTCTTGGGAGCTATCAGTGCACTTTATGATAAATTTCTACTCACCCGCTTTCATCCGATTGAGGTTCAGGGATGGTATTCCTTCTATCAATGCATCATAATGGGAGCGACCGTAGCGGTTATTCGCGCAAGCCGGAAAGAGATGAAGCCTTCGGGCTTTATCTGGCGATGGTCAATACCTTTTATCGCTCTTTTCCTCACCATCGCTGATTTAGCTTATTTCTATTCACTATCGATTCCGGGTTCGATGGTAGCGGTTGTTTCGATGATCCGTCGCGGCAGCGTGGTCGTAAGCTTCCTCTACGGCGTCTTTATCCTCCACGAGAAAAACATCCGACCCAAGCTCATCGACCTCGGTATCCTCCTCGTCAGCCTCTTCCTCCTCATCCTCGGCTCCAACGCCTAAAATCTTCATAGCATATACAAAAAAGAGAGCGACCTGACGGTCGCTCTCTAATATTATGGATTAGTTATATTTACTTAAGATTGGTTACTTTCTGAGTTTTGATCGTGCCGTCGGCATACTCGCTGACTACTATGTAAACTTCTCCGGCAACCGGTTCTTTAACCTCAATACCGGCAGGTGTATAGTAACGTACACTTACTGCCTCTTCAGCAGAGATTCCATCAACTCCGGATGCCTTGTCAGCCTTCAGAGTAACAGTCTTGGTGTAACCACCTGCAGTCGCAGTCATGACGATTTCACCTGTAAAGTCCTTGCTGAATTTAGCGTCGTTACCGGAAATCTCAAGTGCAGGGCAATTGCTTGTCCATGTTACAATCGGACTACCACCTACGTTGAAGTCGTCCGTTACCTTATCTACTGTGCTACCCTCCGGAAGAACAACCTGTGCAGCGTAAAGCACTGCATTATCATTCTTCTCGAAGCCGGCAACAACCGGGAAAGTATACTTGTCAACTACCGCAAAACCATCGCTGATCTTCTTACCAGCCAACTCAGCAACAGTAAGAGCTTTGGCTCCTTCCGGTACGATTAAAGTACTTGCCTTAGTATCGATAAAGAAGCAGTTCTCAACCTTATTATCAGCAGTCCACATCTTACCGTTATCGATATTAATACCTACTATGTAACCACAAGTATCAGCTGGTGCATTGATTTCACCTGCATTGTAACAATTCTTAAAGCTGGTCTTAGCTTTAGTCGGTTCACCAACGATACCTCCTACACGTGCCAAGCCTTTAAGCGCACCAGCATTGTAGCAATCCTCGAACACTGCAGACTGAGCAGCAGCAATACCTCCGATTGCCCAAGCACCGTTTCCAGCAGAAGTACCACCAACAGCAGCAGTGGAAGCGATAGTACCGGTATTCCAACAACCTTTCACAAGACCATTGGTAGGACCACCCCAAGCGATCAGACCACCAACGCGACCCAATTTACCTATTACGTTTCCGGTGTTGTAGCAGTTGATCATCTGTGGACCGGTACCGGTGAAGGCAGATACAAGACCTCCAACCATCTGGTTACCTTCAACATCAGCTGTATTGTAGCAATTCTCCATGATAACTGCGCCACCTACATAGCCACCGATACCACCACCTTGGTTACCATCGGCAATTATAAGACCTTCGTTCCAGCAATCTGTTACATACACAGAATCGGGAGTAGTAGTTGATCCCGGAGTTCCTGTATTAGAACCGAAGATTCCACCTGCATATACATTGAAGTCACTAATAATAGTACCCTCATTATGGCAACGGATAAATTTAGATCCCGGGGTATATAAAGTAATTATACCTGCAGTTGGACATGAACTTAGAGCCTTAGTAGACTTAGCTGAGATATCACCCTTATTGTAACAATCCACAAACACATATTTTGCATTTGCTGCTGTGGTAGTAGGAGCTGCTATAAAGCCTGCGATCTTACCTCCGGCAGTGATATTTGTGGCATTCCAACAGTTAGTGAAGCTATAATCCGGCAGCGCTTTAGCACCGGGAGCAGCAGCAACAAGACCGGCAACTGTAGTAGAAAAAGCTTCATCTTTCAGCTTAATCTCACCATTACTGTAACAGCCTGTTAGATCGGCAGAACCTAATGATGCTGCCAAACCTCCGATATTGTATGCAGTTGCTGATGTAGCTGCAGCTTTGGTAGTATTAATCTTTCCTTTGAATCCGCAATCAGTCATGGTGATGTGACCGGTCGCTACAGAGGTATTCAGGACACCTCCAATATTAGTAGTGTTTGAGTTAATTGAACCGGAGAATACAACCTTGTTCAACATGGCTCCATCGTATGCATAACCAACAACACCTGCCGCATTAGTAGTGGTTGTGGTTATCACAGCTTTGGACTCTACATTCTCCAGTGTTCCATAAAGCTGATCCACTACTGATGTTGCGTAAGTGAATGCAGAATTAACTGTACCTTCAAATGTAAAGTTCTTAACAACAGCCTCCGGCTCAACGATACCGATCAGTGCACATTTCTGTTTATCTTTTCCTGTCAAAGCCACATTTTTAAATATATGACCCTTACCATCCAATGTACCGGCAAATTTGGTAACTCCATTGGATCCCAAGTTGGCAGGAGCTTTCTTCCCAAAGTCAATATCAGCTGTCAGACTGACATATTTTTTCAGAAGGTTATCACCTACCTGATCAACATAGCTACAAAGAGTTGTCCAGTCATCAACACTTCCGACCAGATATGGAGCGGTCGCAGTACCCTCACCTGCAAGTTTCAAGATTGGCTTAGCCTGCAAAAGAATCGGGCGACGAACACCAGCCTCATTCACTGCAATCAGGGTATCAGCCACAACTTCATCAACCTCAGAAGGACCAATCAATTCCTTACCGATGATATTAAAGATGGCTTTTGTGGCAAGACTCCACTGTGCTCCATCGCTTAGGGTTCCGGTAGTCAAGAAGTTTGAAACGGTATAAGCATCCGGCATTGTCACATAAACTTTACGAGCAGCTGCAACCTTAGTTTCAGAAGCGTAGTTCTTCAAAGTAGGATACAGATCTTTGGTGAAATCCCACAGTTCAGTATCATATCCATTGAGAGCAGTACCTGAAATGAGATCTTTTGTCAAAGCTGCAGTTACCCCGCTAAGCTCAGCATTTTGCGCAGCCTTTATGCCTAACATCTGCACATCGAAGTAAGTACCGCTTACATGTTTACTATCAGACAAACCAGCAATTGCACCAACTGTAGCAGCATTTCCACAATAGACATTACCAAGGTTGATACAGTTGGTCATCTTGCAGAGATAGTTTTGCGTACCCTCCTCAAAGGCAGCCGCAATACCACCTGCATTGTTACGCTCCGCATAGACAGTTCCGTAGTTTACACAGTTATTATATTCACCACCGGAAGTAGTACCTCCAGAGATACCACCTGCGCGCTGGAGCTGGTTAGAGTAATTTGTTACAAGAAGAATTGCTTTGATATCACCTGTGTTTACACAGTTCTCAACAGTTGCGGTTGTCACTGCACCGGCTATACCACCGACATTAGCATAACCAGTGGTGATATTACCTGCATTGTAACAATTGACAACACGTGAACCCTTGTTCATCTGTCCAACGATACCTCCGACCCAGCATGAGTAGCCAACCACGTCGGCATAGTTACGACAATTCTCAACCAATCCATCTGAAGTTCCTACCAATGCTGCACACTGTGCATACATCTCATCAAGTTTGCTATCAGCAGCAATTGTAAGATTCTTCAATACGCCATGTTCACCGAGTCGACCGATAAATCCTGATATGCCTTTACAGCTACTTGCGGCAAGAGTTCCTGCTTTACCATCTGTTATAGGAGTAGTCCATACAAGGAGATTCGGAATTGTCATGCGATGAATGGTGTAACCGGCGCCATCGAATACTCCCTGAAATTTATTATTAGTACCGCCGGTACCGCTTTCGCAGTTGATACCGATAAATTCCTCTGTGAGTTCGAGGTCGATATCGTTTGTCATCTTGAAATACTGATCAACGAATGTCTGACGCTTCAAAGAGGTTGCCCTTGACAAAAGAATCAAATCATCCTTATCTTTAATCAAGTATGGAGACTCTGCTGTACCCGCACCTTCGAAAATAATGGGAGCTATGCTGAGATACCTATAGGTCTGCATCTTCTCATTAACAATGAAAATTGTATCAGTTCCAAATTCGGTACCGATCTCAATCATCTTATTGTCTTTGATAGAAGCATAGTGACCTTTTAAAGAAAGCTGACCATTTACAAGGAAAGCAAATTTAGTATTACCAAGCGCTGTGACAGGTGTATTTGTAGATACAAATTTCACATCGTCACCTTCTGTGAAATCAATAGCAGAAGCCGTGAAACAAGATGTCTCAAGATTTTCAAGCCCTTTCACACGTGGATACGCACCCTTTGTAAACACCCAATTATCAGCAGAGAATCCTTTAGGTCCTACTGAGTCTGTTAATGCAGCTGTAGTAGATCCGTAAAGGAGTGAAGAGAAATTAGTGATATTACGATCAGAGTACAAATTAGTCATTGTAAACTTACCGCCTGCCACCAGGACTGTAGTCGCTCCTATAACCTCATTGAAATTATTGCGATCATACTGATACGTCTCGCATTCCGTCAATGCAGATGTGTAGCAGTTGGTAATCTCAGGATTAAGTACTGTTTGACTATTTCCAAGCATACCTATCAAACCTCCACACATCTTTGAGTAGCAATGTACGAGTCCGGAAGAGTAGCAGTCGCGAACATTACCACGGCAATAACCTACAAGACCTCCAACATATGACTGATTACTATAGCCAATGATTTCACCGCCGGCAAATGAGTTGCTGAGAGTTCCGCTCTGTAAGTATCCCGAGATACCTCCCATAAACTGCTGTTCAGATGCGTTCAGGTATTTCACAATACCAGCAAATGACAATTTGGTTGCATCACCAATGATGTTGCCGACAACACCACCAACCGGGGCACCGGAACCTGTCATATAAACATTGGTGCCGTTCACGTCAACATTGCTGATACCACCGTGACACTCACCGAAAGCACCACCAACCCACATGGGCGCGGTAACTGTACCGCCGGTTACGCTACAATTGCTGATAGGACCATATACCACACCTGCAATACCACCTGCTACAGATCGAGGAGAAGTAACCTGAGGATTTACAACATTGATGTTGCTCAATGAACCATAACATGTAGCTACAACACCACCAACCTGATAATAGTCGGATGTAGCTGTCAGATTCTCGACATTAAGGTTTTTGATTACAGAGAGTGTATCCGCTACACCAAATAGACCGGTGTAGGCTGTTGTACTACCATATACGTTCAGATTCTTTAAGGTGTGTCCCTTACCATCGAAAATACCACCGAAACGGATAAGAGGCGTGGGACCAATTGGGTCAAGGCGATAGTTCTTGAGATCAATATCTTCGGTAAGAGCAAAATACTTACCTTGATAAGCAGAGACTACTGGAACCTTCATGTATTCTCCATTCACCTCTGTGCTTGCATTTACCTTATCTGCAAGGAGAATGAGATGATCACGAGAAGAGATCTGATATGGATCAGCCTCTGTACCTGAACCGGCAAACTCGCTGACGCTCAAAACGGGGTACCGGATCGGTGTGTTGCAAGTAAGTTTTGCATCGATCAATTTACCCATATACGCGTTAGCTGTTGTGCTAAGGAGACTCCAATCAGTCCACGTGATGGTAGTATTGTTGTTTTCAGCAGCCGCATCTGTAACAATCTTTGTAGCATACTGTGTCAGATTACCTTCGTCATTGAATGCAAGACACTTGATAATCATCCAAGAGCCATTAGAATTGATTACACCAACCTGATTGGTGATTTCTGCAGTACGGTTTCTATTCAAAACCATTTCTACTTCAAGACCCCAGTTGAGAAGGTTTGTGACTGTAAGTGTGTTTTCCACCTGCTCAACAACCACGTAGTATGTGCTCTTTACAGTCTGCCCATTTGCCACGCGTGAATACTCCATAGTACCGTTAGGTTTACGGAGCGTAGTATTAGTGTAAGCAGCTACGAAAAGGTCATGATATTTACCCTCTGCTTGAACGAAGATACCCCACCATTCGCTGGAGAAATCAATACCATTTTCAGTTACTTTGCCGGTAATCTGAGCATCATAATCCGGTTTACCCGCTTTGGTTATCACTGCCAAATCCATCTGTCCATAGGTCTTGTCGATATACATGACCTGACGAGGAATAGTAATGACACCGGTCGCCGGATCCAAATGCGCACGAATGGTGTTGCCATCCCAGAAATCTTTAATACTTACAGAGTCACCTTTTTCATCAGGCACAATCTGCATAGTCGAACCTCCATCAAAACAGGAAGTCGCCAAAGCTGTGTAAGTTCCAACATAGTAACCGTTGATATCCGATGCGGTAACATTTCTACGCACTTTGGACATCTTGCGGGCTTTCATGCTTGCCGGAACCTTCAACTCGCCACTCATTGGAGTGACATGTTGAATAGGCTTGGAAGTTGCAAGCTGGTAGGTTCCATTTTTCACCACATCCTGTGATGTAGCAGAAACCTGCTTCTCAAATCCAAACTGAACAGGAGCACTGAGCACTTCAGTGTTGCTGTTTGCCTGAATTGAGCTTGCCATAATCCCAATCCCTAACAGGAAAGAAAAAATTTTCTTCATGTCGTTTTGGTTAATTAATTAATTGATTGTTGTCTATCTCTCTTATTTGGGTTAAATAATTCTATTTATTACACCACACAATGATTTATAGCAGACAGGCTTCATTGCCCTATAATATATAAGGGCAATGAAGCCTCGTTTATTTATCTTATATAAATTTTAGTAGATTTGCCACCTTGCTTACGGATGTAGATTCCCGAAGCGGAAGGGGTCTTTACTTTTATACCTTGCAGAGTATAAAACTCCACTTCTAAATCTTCCGATTCAAACTCCATGGGTATTTCCTTAACTGCAGACACAGTCCCGGCCTTCATCGTAAAGACTACTCTCTTCACCTCGCATGGAGAGGAGTTACTACCTGTATATTGGGTGAGTCTAAACATTGCACCCTCAACACCTCCTAAACTATAGCTAACTGTTTTCTCCTCTTCACGAGCCACACTCGGATTGGCTGTACCTTCAAGAGTACTGACTGCTTTCCATGTTGCGCCTCCATCAAGGGAATAATGCAACCGGAAAATGGCTGATTGAGTAGTTGGATTCGAAAGATCAATAGCACAAGTTTCCACAACTCCTTTGAAGGGATAACATGTCAATGCACTGCTCTTTACTGTGGAGACAAAATTTCCATTCTCCTCATCAGCACACACACGACTTCCCCCGGATAATTTCCAATAAGTGAATTTACCTACCACGGAATCCATATCAGCTTCGGTTGCATTCATGCTATTGAAATCCTCTACATACGTAGGTGTATCATCCGCTTCAACAGTAATCGTGACAGAACCATCTTCTGGGTTTCTAACAATATTACTAAGAATGAGAGGCGTTGAGGTGGTTGTCCACGAACGTAACGACGGCGACGTGCTATTTGACAATTCACTCTTTTCACCGGAACCGGGGAATGGGTCTCCCGTTCCATCGGTAATTGTTTTGGAGCTCGATATTTTGGGTGTCGCACGCAACAACTCATAATAGGGACGGGCAGCAGTTGCATTTACACGATTATTCTCCCAGATTTTATCATCGGTCCGGTCAACCCTGTAAGCGAGCATACCCTCTCCGGGAAGATATGCATCCCAACGCTCTTGAATACGTGACTCAAAAATAAAGTATTCATTAGGAATCGCAGAATTAATCCGATAACCTACCGGATTATCCTTAACATTCAAAGCAGGGATAGTATATGTACCCGGTTTGATTATCTCAATAGGATCAGCAAATCCAAGATATGACCTTTCAAATAAAGAGTAACCACAAGGAGTTTTACTCTTATCAAGATATGAGCCACTTGCCATAATCGACCATTTCTGAGGATGTACCGCTTGTCCACCGGTTTCATAATCCACATCGTAGAGGTCCGGCAAGCCTAATACATGACTGAACTCATGACAAATAGTACCGATACCATCCAATAGTTTGGCAGAGGGAGAACCATATAGCTCAGTACTGCAAGCATAACGTCCGAATGACACACCGTCCAGACTCAAATTAAGAACTTGGGAAGCATGCGGCCAAATCAAGGTATCTTCATTGCCACTATAGTTGGAGCCTGCACCGGAGAAGATAAAGAATACCATATCAACCTCCTTATTGCCATCACCGTCATAAAGTTTGTAATCCACAAGTTCGTCGGCTGCTTTCAAGGCTGCATTAACCAAAGCGGATGCACCGCTACTCTTGCGTGCATAGTGTTGAGAGTAGTCAATCTTGACAGGACCAACTACATCAAAAACCGGATCAAACTTCTTATTCGAATTTTCGTAATAATAGTCGCGGACAGACCCTGTACACGCTATTTTTGAGGGTAACAGGTGAGTAGTCATGTAACCGGTATATCCCGCTTCGTTGATCATTCGATCCATCAACTGTTGATAATCTTCACGCATAAACGGACAATCGTTATACTCAACGAGAATAACCAATCCGCGGAATTTTGTGTAGTCATAACGGTCTTTAGTGAGCACATTACGTCTCGCCTGAATCTGTTTCATCCGTTTGGACTCAGAGACTACCGGTTTCAGATGCTTCACACCTGTTGAAGCTACCTGATTGTCGTATGCCAACTCTCCGTTTGCCACCAATTCACCTTCGGCATTCAGCGTAGCATATTCCCACGCACCGGTCCCGGGATTCTTCACAACTGTATATCCGGCGGAGGTTGTGGTATAACTGAAATATTCATCGCCATGCAATTGAAGCGTGACTTCTTTACCGTCCGGCTGAGTGACCGTAACAGGTTCCGGATTGGCTATCACAGCGAAGCCGGCGATGCAATTTACTATAACTAAAATAAGAGATAAGATTCTTTTAAAAACGCTCATTATGGAAATATCTAAATTTTACCTGTGCAAAAAATTATGCAATAATTTACAAATATACCAACAATTTGTATAATTTTGCACATACTCTTAAAAATTTTACACTTTATTTGAAAATATTTTCAAGTTATGAAACACTTATTGACAACCCTGCTTGTTGCTTTTTCCGCAATCTTTGGTGTAGCCCAGGAGTTTAAGGCGACTGAACTTTGGGATGCGACAGGAAATATCAAACAGATTAAATATAAGACAAGCGATCCATTGCTTTTTTCCAAGAATATGAAATTTGACCGGAATGGGAAACTCAAGAATTCTTTCATAGTATACGACTCAACCGGTTATCCACAAGGAATTGATTTAAACTTCGGTCCCATTTCATTGATAGCAAGTTTCAATTTTGAGAATAATAAACTCATTTCCGCAAAATTGGATAGAAATAAACCTTCGGCGAGCAATTTGCAAGTTGAATACATGTATGAAAATGGTGATATGTCGCACGAGTCAGCTGTAATCCATGGACAGGATAAAGATACTCAATATAAATACGAGTTCAGTGATTATAAAAGAGACGAAAGAGGTAACTGGATCTCCCGTCAGGTGAACCTTACCATAGACTCCGGTTCTGAAGCCGATAATAAAACCAAATCCTACACCGAAACCCGCGAAATCAAATACTGGGACTAACCCATATAACTCCATTATTTGAGTTGATTCATTTAAATTTATATTAATTTTGCAATATTAAATAGGATGAAGTTGTTTTATAATTGATAAAAGCGTTCACATTGGCAAATGATCAGTAGATTTGAAATATATAAAGGGATTCCTATTGGAACAATTATTAAGAGAGACCTCAAAAAAAGAGGGTTCTCTCAGAAAATGCTGTCAGAAGCCATTTTGATTCCATATCCAACTCTAAATAAAATTCTTAATAATCACCGCTTAATTAAGTGCACAGACGCTGAAAAGATTGAGAGTTTTTTTAATTATGAACCAACTTTATTAATAAGATTACAGGATTATTTAATAAAGAAAAATAAGGATAGGAAAAAGATTGATACTTTTGGAAGTATTCCTCAAATACGTAAATGCGTTTTTTGGGACATTGACATTAACACATTAGATTGGCTGAATCATAAAAATTACATCATCCAGAGAGCAAAAAAGTATGCTAATAAACAAGAGATTCAGGCTATCTCTAATTTTTATGGTTTTAAAATTTAATTAATTATGTCACTCCATAGTTCATCGGTTTCCCCGGCTCTGCTGAATATACTCCATGAATTGATGGAGAATGATCTATTTAAACCCTTTCGTCTTGTTGGAGGAACTAACCTTTCTTTGAGATATGGTTATCGTATTTCTACCGATATTGACCTTTTCACAGATTATCCATACGATAGTATAGATTTTAACACAATTCAGAATTTTCTATCGCACCATTTCCCATACTATGAATGTACTGATAAAACAGATATTGTGGGAATGGGTAGAACTTATTACATTGGTTATGACAAAGAGAATATTATCAAATTAGATTTGATGTATGAAAACGAAGAGTTCCTACATCCTGAGGAAATAACCGACGGAATCAGAATGGCTTCTCTAAATGAAATGGCTGTGATGAAACTTGATGCTATATCTAAGGGAGGAAGAAAAAAGGATTTTTGGGATCTTCATTATCTTTTAATTGATCTGAATCTTAATCTTAATGAAATCATTGAGCTTCACTCAAAGCGATTTATTTATAATCATGAGTATGAAAGCGTAATTGAAGAATTGCTCAATTTTAGCCGAGCAGACGATGAGCCTGACCCTATATGCTTACTCGGTAAAAAATGGGATTTAATAAAACTTGATATCATTGATATAGTTGGAAGACTTTCCAATTCCTTTGAGAATAATTAATAATTAGGAACTCAAGTTTTTTAACAAATTCTAAAATATCTAATAACTATTATGATTATCCTCAATAATCCCCAACTAAAATGCTTAATTATGGTTTGCTAAAAAATATTTTTTAATTTTGTATAACAACATAATTAAAGTGCCTTATGAAAACAATTAAAAAATCACTTCCTCTATACACTCATGAGCCATATAAGGATGGAGTAGGCTATTCTATTGCTGAATTATATTGCAATGAAGATGGATCTAATTGGGGTTATGCAACCAAGGAAAAAACTTTCTTTGAGACTGAAGAACAAGCAGACAACGAAGTTAAACGCTTAATGGATGAGGCTGGAGATTATGCATACCAATTGGTTGATTGGATAGTAGAATAGCATTATTTTTTGATATTGATTGTTTGCATCCGCATTTCTTACAAGTGCAATGTATAAATCCCATATCAATACAATCTTGCGCACCAAATGGAAAACTCATTATCCATTCATTGCCACATTCAACACATTTTATCTTTATACGTTCCATAGTATTAAGCAATTTCATTAATTATTTTAGTGATACACTCAGTCAGTAATCTCTTGAACTGAGTTTCTGTAAGTCTTATAACTTGTTTTCTATTTTTTGATTCAAATTGTTTATTTCTTTGTATTGTGGCAATTTCTGCACTATGATGAAGTTGTAGGTTATCGTCAATATAATATGGGATGTTATTAATACTTCCTGAACCAATTATATTCAAGTCTCCAATTCTTTCATTTATGGGGAATGATAATGAAGAGAACCAATATTTAATTACTTGTTGTTTCCCTCTATCTCCTAATGAATATAAATGTGTGTCTGATTGAATGGCATATATTTGCTTGCCATTGGGTAAAGTTAAATAGCGATATGGTCTTACAAAGTAAGTAGAATTGACATTTAAAGATCTGTTACGAGATTTAGTAGCGGTAGTAGGATATATTGCAGATGTGAACCAATTGTGCAAATCTGTATAGTTAAAGCGAAATAAGGTAAGATATACCACTGTTTCATTTTTTATTTTAACTCTATCGTAATAGATATTTCCCCAATCAGTAGGAAATTTTAACCCTATACCAAATTTATTAGGGGTATGTTCCAATGAGGATATAACTCTACTCAATTGTATTTGCCAATTTCTATAAGGCGATTTACCATAAAATCTCTTATAGGTTTGTGACGCATATCTATTATGTAAAAAATCTAATATTGCTTGCGCATGCGAACTAATTCTTACCATTATTTATATTAACCATTTCTTCTTATATTCATCCCAAGATACTGCTTGATAATATCTATCAGCCTCTTCTATTGAATTATATTTAGGATTTTTTTCTTCTTTTATTATATTATACTCCTTTATTAATTCTTGAAATTCTTGTTCAAGTTCTAAAGGCCAATTTTTGATTTCTTCATCAAAAAGTTCTTTTTCTGATTTCTCATTATTAGTTTTCATACTAATAAATATCTTTTAAGTTAAAAATTTTCAATAATTCACACTCTATTTTTCTCATACATCCTATGTTTGAATGTGTTCTGATATGTCACACTCGCATACATCAATCTCTCAAAGCAGTCACAGTATCTTCTGTTAAACTTGTAACAGAATTCATTCAAGTAACTTTGCAAGAAATCTGTATCTACACTGTGGAACACATCAAGCAATTGCCTCTTTGCATTGCTTATGACGATATGAACCCATGGCAACACTCTGCCAACTTCTCTTTGAGGTATAACTTGTGCATGATGCTCCACCACCATTTCAGAGAAATGTGTATATGAAGTAGAACCATCTGTAATCACTTGAGATTCTTGTTCCATTGAATCCATTACAACCTCATCTATCGTCTCTGCTCTAAGATTGGGAATTACTTGCATCTTTATATGCTTCACTGAGCGAGTAACATCCCTTCTTGTTGGGTGCTCAACCTCTCTGCTTTCTGCCATGACAAGAACCTTTGCCTTGGCTTCTGAACCTCTTCCCCTATGTCTTGGAGCATTGGCATTGTAATCCTCTGAATCCACTGTAAAGAATCCCTCGTCAAGTTCAATCACCCCATTCAAGGTGTATTCTGAATCCCTCTGGCCCATGAGTGAACGCAACTTGTGAAGCATTTCCCATATTGGCTGATACCTCTTATGCCCCAACTGTCTTTGCAGTTCTGAGGCTGAGAAAGTCTTCTTTGTGGAAGTGATAAGATGAATCGCTATGAACCAATAGAGCAATGGCAGTTTAGTTCCATGCATCACAGTACCACTTGTGAGAGATATTCTGTGTCCACAACGAGAGCATTGCCACTGATTGCGATACCCTTTCCAATAATGGTGAGTACAGCCACACTTAGGACAAACGATGCCATTGCGCTCACGCAAAGCCTTCAGATGCTCTTTGCAAGCCTCCTCATTAGGAAAGTGTCTTTGGAATTCAATCAGATTCATATTATCTTTGTATTTATATTTTTATGATTTGAGCAAGCCTAAACTGTTAAAATAGGTTGGTAAAC
>CAZEJY010000002.1:0-109345 GCA_964512705.1 uncultured Sangeribacter sp.
AAAGATAGCCACTATATCGGAAGAGGGAGTGGTAAAGGCAGTGTCAGTAGGTACAGCGACTATTTCGGCAACTTGCGGTGTGGTTTCAGTATCTTGCGTAGTTACGGTTAAACCTATCAATGCTACTTCTATTGCAGTGACTCCAGAGTATGCGACACTAATTGTTCTTGATAAGATTCAGCTGAGTGCGGTTGTAGAACCAGAAAATGTAACGGATAAAACTATCATCTGGGTGGCGTCTGATGAGACGGTGGCAACAGTTTCAGAGACTGGCTTGGTAACAGCGATTGCAGAAGGTGAGGTAATAATCACAGCAACTTGTGCAGAGGTTTCGGCAACGTGCCAGATACTTGTTACCGCGCCTTCGGGAATTGAGACTTTGTTCGGAAATCCGAATACCCGAGTGGAGGTGTTTACTCTCACCGGTCTAAAACTTAATATTTATAAGGCCTCGGAGCTTAAGAACTTGGCACACGGAATCTATGTCATCAATGGTAAAAAGGTGTATGTGAAATGATCCCAAGTTGAAATAGATTCACTGGGGTTGAAGATAATCCAGGGTAGGTGGAAGTTCAAAATCGGTGTAGACATTTTTTTTGCCATTGAGGTGACAATCTAACTCTCCGTTCCTTTAAATATAAAAGAATAAGATAAGGTGTGTCAAAATCCAAAAATTTGACACACCTTCTAAATTGTACTCACTCTGTTGAATTTGGTACTATGATCAGTTTAGTCAATATCCTTCTACTGCAATTCTTCCGATGACAAAACTCCTTTCTCTTTCATGTAGTCAGTTATATCTTCCATTAGGTAACGGGAACTAAATGTATGAAGTACATCGTATGAGGGAACAATATATTCATAGAGTATTCCTGAACGATATAATCTATCATATACTTCGCTTTGGCTCATCTTCAACTTCTGAGCGAGCTTGCTTATGCAGTACGTTACAAATTCAAGAGTCTTTCGATCCATAGAACTAACCAAATATTGGATATGATATGAAAGTTAATAAGAAATAAGGGTGTATCTATTTTGATACACCCTCTATCTTTGGTGGGTTATTTCAGGAGGGCGTCGGGCATTGCGACCGGTTGGCCGGTTGCTTTGACTATTGGCATCGGAGCATTCCAGCCACGGAGCTTATTACTCATTTCAGTAGACATCTCTTTGAGCTTCTTGGAATATTTCTTATTCTTGGAAAGATCATTCTGCTCGCCAAGGTCTTGAGCAAGATTGTATAGCTCTACGTCACCGGTAGCCATGCGATAAACGAGTTTCCAGTCACCCTTACGCATAGAGCTTAGGAAGTCTATATCTGTCAAATCATAAGGTTTCCATTTGTGAGGATAGTGGAAAAGAAGTGAACGCTCAGGATCTATTCCCGATACACTTTCCGGAATAATAAGGTTGGTTTGTTCCTTTTGAGTTTTTGCTTTTCCAGTTGCTACAGCATCAGCAGCATATTTGGAACCGTCAGTGATAAGTGGAAGTAAGCTAAGTCCATCGACCTCCTGAACAACTTCCGGGTTCTTAACACCAGCCATCTCAAGAATAGTCGGGAACATATCCTCACAAATCACAGGAGTGCTTAGGCGAGTTCCGGGGGTGATATGATCTTTCCAACTGAAAACCAATGGTACTCTGATACCACCTTCGTAGCATGATCCTTTACCTTCGCGAAGGGGTTGGTTCTGAGTGTGAAGCACGCCACCTTTCTGTTTGTTCTCACTGTTTCCGCCATTATCAGCCATAAGGATGATGATCGTATTATCTGCAACACCTTTCTTTTCGAGGTAATCCATAATGTCGCCTAAGCTTTTATCTACGCCCTCGACCATGGATGCATAACGAGCCTGACCCTTATCCATGCCGGCATCAAGATACTTCTTGATGAAACGTTTGTCGGGTTGAATAGGAGTGTGGGTTGCATAGTGTGACATATAAAGATAGAATGGTTCTCCATGCTCAATCGGATAGTCGAGAGTCTGGAGAGCTTCCTGAGTCAGTGCTTCTGTAAGATGAATGCCGGTACCATAATACTGAGTCATATTCTGAACAGCAAGCATATTCCATTTCTCAGGAGTATTACCGTAGTTCTCTTCGCTCTGATAGCTGCGTGGCATTCCGGCAACGTTACCGGCAATGTTCACCACGAATCCCATGTTGTGAGGGCTCGCTCCCGGCGTTCCGATAGATGCCCAGTGCCCTTTGCCGACATGGATAGTGAAATAACCGGCATCTTTCAATAATTTAGGTAGTGGAGTCGCATGTTGTGTGAGTGGTATTCCGGCAACCGGACTCATTCCATTGAGAGTCCAATCCGGACGACTAAGTTTATCTGTCGGACTTTCTGCGGTTTTTCCACCACCTTCCATGGCAGTAGCACCACCTGTGGCATCAGAAGGAGTATCTTTGGTAACAGAAGTCCAGTTCGTGATACCTGTATGAGCTGCATTCATTCCTGATAGCATGGAAGTTCTTGTCGGTGTGGAAACAGGACATGCATAAGCATTACATAATATGGTACCCTGTTCGGCAAGCCGTTGCATATTGGGAGTGTTGAAACGAGTATTGTGGGGATATACTTCCTCACCATAAGGTACTTGACTGTCTACCCAACCGTAATCGTCTATAAGGAAAAAGACGATATTGGGGCGATCTGTTTTTGCTGCATAAGAGGTGAATGGGATCAGAAGAGAGCCCATTCCGGCGGCAGTAATTAGATAGGATTTCATGAAAATATTAAGTTAGAGTTTTTCTAAAACAAAAATAGTAAAAATATATTTAACAAGCATAAATAATTTTACGAAGTTGCGCAAGTTCCATCATTTAACCGTGCAGAATTAGAGTTCCTATAGAATATTGGCATTGATAAAAGGCTCTTGGTAGAGTCCGGGGATAAAAAATGCGGCCGGTTTCACAACCAGCCGTATCCGTTTTTCCATAATAACTTTTTCAAACTAACCTAACATAATGAAACGATTTATCTTTCTTTCGATATTATAACAACGTGGGTCGAGAAATAGTTTTTGAGAATATGATTTTTTTTGAAAAAATTTTTTCATATTTTTGTATTGTTATTTTAAACCTTCTCAAATTAATATTGTCATAGAGTTGCAATGATGATGTTTCATCACTATTGCTGGAGTATAGGAATAAGGATTTGGACTATTATTTTTTTGAAAGATGAGAAGAGAAGAGGAAAAGCTTAAAGCGAAATATGGCGTAGATCCGCATTTCAAGGTCCCCGAAGGATATTTCGAGCAGGTTTTTCAGGAAATAGGTGAGAAACTTCCTGCGTATCCCGAAGCACCGCGTACTGTGGAGTTGTCGCGTTGGCAGCGGATTAAACCGTATGCCTATCTCGCTGCTATGTTTGCCGGCATTTGGTGCATGATGCAGATGTTTCATATAGCTTCTTCCAACTCAACTATGAGCTTGGAGAATCCTCCGGAGCAAGTTGCATTAGCCATGGCAAATATTGATCTGAGTGATGATGTGATCTATGCTCCCGATGCGTCTTCGGATTTTGAACTCGAAAAGGAGGTTTCAGAGCAATTCAGCAATATGGCTGATTTTGAAAAGGCGTTCGGATATGAGCTGGAACCACAATATGAGGATATGAAATTTTGATTGTATATAATTCCATATGCGTAGATTTGTAAAGATTATATTTATAGCTTTGTTTGCGATAGGTTTTGCAAACGCTTCATTTGCTCAAGGGAAAAATCAAAAATCCCGTGAGGAGATGAGAAAGGAAATTGAGGAATTCAAGATAAAGTTCATTGCTCAGGAGATGGATCTCAAGGATGATCAGAAGGAAGCGTTTGCCGAACTGTACTCAAAGATGAATCAGGACCGATTGAAGGCCTATTCCCAAGCTATCCAGTTGGAGAGAAAAGTCCGCAAGTCCAAGGAAGCAACTGAGGAGGAATATGCGGCTGCAAGTAAAGCAATGAAGGAGGCAAAGGATAAGGATACGGAGATAACACAAAAGTATGCCGAAAAATTCTCAACATTTCTTTCAAATAAACAGTTGTATAAGATGAAGGAGGCTGAGGATAAATTTCGCCGGAAGATGGAGGAGATGAGGCATTCAGGCAAAGGAAAAAGAAAAGGGAATCCTGATGGCCCTAAACATCAGAGAAAATAAATGCAAAAATTCCATATTATGATTGATAAATGTTTGTATGAAAAGGTCAGCCGTGAGGCTGCCTTTTTGTTTTTATTTTTGATCGGTTCTCTTAGTGCGTTAGCTTCGTTTGCTAAACCTGATTTCGCTTATCCGAAAACAGTTCAGGCTGATGCAAGTGTTGTTTTCGATAAGTCTGTTGCGTCAGGCGACTGGAACAATGCCCTAAAGGCATCCATTCAATTGTCGATTGCGGAATCTTTGATTTCGCAGGATAACTTTATGAAGGGAGTAGAGAATTTTGAGATTATAGCAACCAAGGCCCCCGCACCTTGGAGAAATTTAGCTTATCTCATAGAAGGGAAGATGTATGCACAACTATATCAATCAAAACGTTGGATTTTTGATAGTAGAGAGGTGTCGGCAGACTCAATCTCTAATAACCCCATGGAGTGGGATAAAAATCTTTTCAAGGATAAGATAGAGGACCTTTTAATCAAATCTCTTCAGGATTCTGCCCATAATAATTCTTTACCGATTAGCGATATCCAGACTTTATTGTCAGATTATGGTGATGCTGTCAAATATGGAATCTCAGTGGGGGACTTCATAGATATGGAAGCTGTAGAGATCTCCGGAATATTTGGAAATGAATCACAGAAGCAATATTTAACTTATGTTAATGGTAAATGTGAAAATTCAAATCCGGGGAAAGAGGCATATTTAACATGGTTTAAATACACTAATTCTCCTGATAGAAAAGTTGTGCTTAATCAAGCATTGGAAAAATTCGGAGATACAAAATATGCTACGCCGTTTCTTTTGGATAAGTCATTTGAAGGGGATACTGCTTGCTACAAGGAGTTGTCTGCTTATATGAAAAAATTCCCGGATTGTGTTGATGCAAATGCAATCAAAAATCGTATATCGTCCCTTCTTACTCAATCGTTATCATTCTCCTGTGATGGGCAATATATATCGGGAACAGATTTTACAGTAAAATTAAAAAGTCGAAATCTGTCAAAATTTAATGTTTTAGTACTGCGTTTACCCGACAATCAGATATCCAAGGAGATTAAGTTAAACGAGATTGCCGGATTGGGAAAAGTCGTTAAATCCATTAGCTGCGATATTAACGGTTTGCCGGCGGAAGAAGTAGAGAGGGAGCTAATAGTGTCGGGACTACCGCAGGGAGTATATACAATGGTAGCTTCTACTAATGCTGACCTATCCGGACTGATTAAGGGTGTATACAGCAGAAGGAGTGTGCCTACATTCCTTATTTCTGATATAGCACTTTTTACAGTCAATGACACGGGCAAAGATAAATTTGGCAGATTGTATGTGGTAGATGCGAAAAATCAGAAACCAATCTCAGGTGCAAAGGTTCAACTAACTTCAACTGATAGGAAGCAGAAACGTGTATTGTCTCTATTGACTGACAAGGATGGAAAAGTAGATGTGCCCAAATCCGGCTGGGATGTTTCCGTAGTGTCCGGTAAAAATAGAATTCAGGAGAGAGTCTGGGGCTTCGAGCAAAGCCGTGGCAAAAGCGGTGTTTCGAAAAACGTTAAAATCCTTACGGATCTCTCTCTGTATCACCCTGGGGAGAAGGCGCAGTTTGTTGCGATCGCATATGAAGAGAATAACAGAATGCTTCACACCTCTGAGGGTAATAAGATCTTGTTGAAGTTGAGAGATCCGGATTGGAAGGACGTGGATTCACTTCAATTAATTACAGACAAGTCCGGTAGGGCGGTAGGCGAGTTTGTCTTACCGAAAACCGGTAAATTAGGAAGTTACAGTATTTCAGCCATCCTTGATAATTATCAGGTTGGTAGCACATCATTGATGGTAGCTGAATATAAAGCTCCTAAGTTCTACATCGCTGCCAATGTTGAGCAAAAACCAACGGAAATTAGCGACAGCGTGAATAATGTAACTGTAACTATTGCTGGGGTAATTAAGAATTATAGTGGAGTGGCTGAGGGTAATGCAAAAGTACAATATGTAGTTCAGGCGCTGCCTTGGCGTTGGGGATATGTCTCCGGTAATGATAAGATCTCCGGTGAATGCGTAGCTAATGAGAAGGGAGAATTCACTATTGAACTCAAGTCTACAGAACTTCCGGTGATTTCCAATGGCTACGGGAGAGAGGTTGCTACGCCTTATGTCGTTAATATTTCTGCTTCCAACGCTGCAGGAGAGACTGCCGAAGCCGCGCCCTTGAGATTCGTAATTGGTGAGGGAAAGAGTATTCAAGCGACTATCCCCTCAAGAATGGAAGTGGAGAAGAAGATCGTGGAATTTAAAGTTGCGATTCTTGATCCATTAGGAAACCAAGATGAAGGAGAAATTTTCTATCAGATTCTCAATGATAATAAAGCAGTTGTTCGGTCCGGCTCATTCAAATCTCCAGTGTTTAATTGCGATGTAGAAAATTTATCTTCCGGAAGATATAAATTTAAATTTGCATTGAATGATGATTTCTCAGTGCAAAATAAAGATAGTGAAGAATCCGAGATTATTCTTTACCGTGTAGATGATAAGAAGCCTCCAATTTCAACCCCACTTTGGGTTCCTACTAAAACGATTGAATTGGAACCGAATGCCAAGAGTGTGGAGATTCGATTCGGAAGCAGTTTCCCCGGAAGTTGGATTTTTGTACAGGTTGCAGATTGTGATAGTATCTTATATAGCAAATGTATTGAGAATAACGGGGTGATGGGCTCTTTGAGAGTGAATGCACCAAAGAGTAATTCTCGATTGTTTGTAACACTTTCCGGGTTGCATGAACTTAAGCAAGAGGTGTGTACTGTTACTCTTGTGCCTTCTGAGCAAGTAGAGCCGATAGTGGTTAAAGCAGTTTCATTCCGCGATAAGATTACACCTAACGGAAAGGAGAGGTGGAGCTTCCTTTTTGAAAAGAATGGGGAAGCGATGAGAAACTTATCTGTGATTTGCGTGATGAGCGATAAATCATTGAATGCTATTCAACCCTTCAGATGGAATTTTAATCCAACTAATCAGATTTATTATCCTAATTTGAACAATATTTCCTATAATGGATATGGAAGATATAATTGGTACTTGCAGATCACTCAGTCCCAGAATCTTCCGACATCACCCTTTAGTTACCCATATATTGATCAATATGGCTACACTGTTTACTCAGGAATAAGAGTGCGTGGTGGAGTAATGGCTAATGGGGTAGAAAAGGTTTATAATACTTCAGCAAAGATATCGTTGGCAACCGTGAAGGATGAGTCTTATTCGCAAGATTCATACGCAGAAGTTGATATGGTTAAAGAAGCGGCTGCTGTAGAAGGGGATGCCGGAAGTTCATCTCCCGCATCACAGGAAAATGTCAGCCGCACAGCGGAGCAGCCGTTGGCATTCTTTAAACCCTGCTTGCAAACGAATGAAAATGGAGAGATGGCATTGGAATTCGAAGCACCTGATTTCCTTGGAAGTTGGCAATTCCAGATGATTGGCTATTCTACTGATATGAAATCTGTATATTGGTCTAAAGATATTGAATCTTCAAAGCCGCTGATGGTTAGGATTAATTATCCGCGATTCCTGCGCATCGGTGATAATGCCCGGATTACTTCCACTATTTATAATAACTCTGATACTGTAGTTTCTGCTTCTGGAAGAATTGAGATCTTTAATCCGATTTCAAAAGAAATAACAAAGACAAACCGGATCGAGAGTCTCCGGATAGAAAAGAATTCTTCAGCTATTGTGGATATTGAGTATCAGCCTACATTGGGGGAACCATTCGGTATTAGAGTAGTTGTAGAATCTGGAAAATATTCTGATGGAGAGCAGATGCTTGTGCCCGTTTTCCTTTCAAGCGAACTCATCAAAGAAGGTGAAACATATTATTTCTCACCCGATCAAAAAGAGGCGTTGATAAACGTGTCGGAAAGATTACGTAAACAGAAAGTGGAGGATAGGAGCTTGACATTGAGTTTCTGTGCTGATCCTCTTTGGGAGTGTGTTAAAGCGTTACCGGAAATTAAGACTTCCGAAACCTTTAATTCACTTAAGGTTGCCGATAATATCTTTGCAATAGGATTAGAGAATAAATTGATTACTGATAATCCACGTTTTGTGGATGTTATGAATGATTACAATCTTTCCAAATCTCAATCAGATCTGGATACTTCGATTAATCAATTGGGTAATCTGCAGCAAGGAGATGGTGGCTGGAGTTGGTGCAAGGGTATGCGTTCTTCTGAATTTGTGACACTAAGGGTATTACAAATGATGGGTCGCCTAAAGGTACTCGGAGCTATGCCAAAAGAGGTTCAAAACATGACCTCTAAAGGATTGAATTATCTCGATGCCAAGACAATTGAGAACGTAAATAAATATCAACGCACTGACTATCCTTTCCTCTCGTTACTCGATTATTTGTGGGTTAGGGATCAGTTCGACATGTCCGTATCCGATGCAATGTTGAAGAGAATTATCGGTAATGTTGTTGAGGCGGTTAGAAAAGACTGGAAGAAATTGAGTATAGAGCAAAAGAGTAAGGCTGCTGTAGTACTCAATGCCCATGGTTATCCGATGGTAGCTCGAGAGATACTCGAATCACTTCGTCAGTATGCTACAGTCACGCCAAAAGGTGGAATGTGGTTCGACAATATCCGTGACATGGGTAATACACCATTGGCTATTACTTGTCTTACGTTAGACGCATACGTCAAGTTGCAACCGGAATCGGCAGATGTTGATCAGCTACGTCAGTGGATATTGCTTAATAAGCAGACGAGAAATTGGGGTAACGGAGCAGATGCTGTTAATGCGATATACTCTATCCTCAACTCCGGAACAAAATGGATAAGCGATAATACACCGGAGGTAAAGGTATATGTTGATGGTTCAGAACTTATGGTACCTACCCCGGAGAAATATACGGGAGCTTTCACGGTTAAGTTACCTGTTGATGCGAACAATGTAAAAGTAGTTCGCAGCGGCGATGCTCCTGCATGGGGTGGAGTCCTCATGAGTTATGTTGCACCGATAAAAGATGTAAAAGCATATTCATCAGAAGATCTTAAGGTTGAGAAGCAGATAGTGGCACCTTCAACTTTGAAAGTAGGTGATAAAGTAAGAGTAAATTTGATTGTCACCAATAAACGAGCAATGGACATGGTCGAAATTAGAGATGGTCTTGGTGCATATTTGCTTCCTGAGGATCAACTGTCAGGCTATTATGTCAGCGATGGAATATGGATGTATAAGGAGGTAGGGAAAAGCAATGTAAATCTCTTTATTGAGAGCTTGCCAAAAGGGACGCATGTTTTCAGTTATGAATGCACGGTTACACACGCCGGTACTTATAGCGAAGGTCTTGTTTCAGGCCAATGTGTCATCTATCCGGTTATTACCGCTCACTCTGCAGGAATAATACGTTCCGTAGAATAAATTCAAATTCATAAATATTAAAAGTGAAGATTTCTGTAGCGTAGTATTCTATAGACAGTGAAATCTTCACTTTTAATATTGATTTAATCTATGGTAATAAAAAAGAATCAGCGTAAAAGTTTGGTTTTAGGATGAAATGAGTTAATTTTGTATGAAGCTAAGAAAATAATCACTTGAATGGTGCTTAGTGAAGAAGATAGATTACATCATGGAATAACTTTAAAATTAGCGAATATATGAAAAAACTTATTTTTCTTCTTTTGCTTGCTTTGACATTTAACTTGCAAGCTGCTGACAAAAAGCAATTTCAATATTACGATGCATCCAAGATGACAGTCGTAAATAAAGCTCAACCCGGAGGTAATCCTTATACTCGCCTTGAGGTTGAGAAATATCCCGCTTTGAAAGATCGCGTGCGTATATATCTTAACCATCCAACCGGAATGGCTATTAAATTCAAGACTAACAGTCCTGTAATCAAAGCTAAATGGGAAACTGCCGACACAATCAACCGTTCAAATCAGACTGCTAATGCAACCAAGGGTCTCGATCTCTATATTAAAGAGAATGGTAAATGGCTTTTCGCAGGCGTAGGTTCTCCTAAATATAATGGTGGTGTACATAGTGCAACTCTCGTGTCAGATCTTGCTCCCGGTATGCACGAATGCATGATTTACCTTCCTCTTTTTATGGATCTCAAGTCACTTGAGATTGGTGTCGAGAAGGGAAGCAAACTCGAATATGAGGGCGGTTTTGAAAGATCTCCAATAGTTGCAATGGGTTCCAGCTTCACACACGGCGCCGCTTCTTCACGCACCGGTATGCCTTGGCCCGCACAGCTTTCACGTATTTTGGACGTGAATGTGGCAAACCTTGGAACAAGTGGATTACAGAAGCTTGAGCCATTCTTTGCAGAGATTATCGCCGATACAGATGCTGATATGTTCATCTTCGATACTTTCTCCAATCCGAGTGCAGAGGAGATTCGCGCACGCTTCAAACCGTTTATCCAGATCATACGTGCCAAACATCCCAACACTCCGCTTGTCTTCCTTGAAACATTCAAACGTTCCAACAGTAACTTTGATATGAAAAAGCGCAAATTCGAGGCTGATAAGAAAGCAGCTGCGGAGGAGGTAATTGCAGAGGCTATGGCAAATGATCCTAATATCTATTATCTCGCACCTGGCCTTTATGCAGGAGAGGATACAGATAATACTGCAGATGGTATACACCCTTCAGATTGGGGTTATCATAACGCAGCAGCCACAATGGCTCCCAAGATCAAAGGTTTGATGAACAAATACGGAATTAAGTAAATTTAAGTATTAGTTCAAATATATTTGTACTCGGTCATTTAAAGACGGTGCATTTAAAAACGATATCTGAGGCTCCATTCAATTCTTATATATTGAATGGAGTCTGTTTTACAATTTCAAGATAGTAAATGTCAGATTTTACACTTCATACTCTCGGATGTGGTTCTGCAAAACCGACACTCCGCCATCAACCCTCCTGCACCGTTTTGGATTTCAGAGGGAACCTGTTCATGATCGATTGCGGGGAAGGCGCACAACAGGCATTCCAAAAACACAGACTGAAATTTTCACGTCTTAGACATATCTTCCTAACTCACCTTCATGGAGACCATGTTTTAGGTTTACCCGGTTTGATCTCAACGCTTGGGCTTGGCGATACAGGTGGAAAGATAACTATCCATACCTTTCAGGAGGGGAAAGATATATTGGAGAAAATATTTGAATTTTTTGCTCCGAACTTACCCTTTGAGATAGAGTTTAATGTAATTAAAGTTGAGGAGGCTGTGATTTACGAATCCGATTCTCTCTTGATACGGACTATTCCGTTAAAGCATCGTGTCCCAACGGTTGGATATGTGTTTGAGGAGAAACCTAAGATGCGACATATCATCCGGGAGATGATAGACTTTCATAAGATACCTTTCTCCAAAATTAACGGAATCAAAATGGGGGAGGATTATGTCAAAGATGATGGTACTGTAATTCCGAATAAGTTACTCACTACAGATCCGAGTCCGGCGGTTAGCTATGCTCATATCAGTGATACCGGTTTTTCTCCCTCGATTGCCGGGAAGATAGGTCCGGTAGACCTCCTTTTTCATGAAACAACCTATCTCGAAAAGAATAAAGCCGAAGCAAAAAGCAGATTCCACTCAACTGCCAAGCAAGCTGCAGAGATTGCAAAACTTAGTGGCGCTAAATGTCTTCTGACCGGACACTATTCATCACGATACAAGAGTGATGAAGAATTCAAGACAGAGGCCGAAGAGATATTCCCTAACGTCATCTTAAACACCGAGGGTCTCATTTTACCATTATAATGTTTTAAAATCCTAAAAAATGAGGATTGTGGAGAAGGTTTGAAGAGTGTAATTTTGCAAACGGAATGATAAACTTATTTTGCTTTGTAACTTTAGCGGCCGCGGTTGCCACCACCTCTGTAGCTGACTCCACATATACTAAGGATTTGGAGGAGGTGAGTGTCGTTGCATCCAAGCAGCAGAAGAGTTTCAAGAATGAAGCACTCTCTTCGACATTGTTGTCTCATGAGATGCTCGAGCAAATTAATGCCGATGCTATTAAGAGTATCTCTGATGTAGTTCCGAATCTTTACATTCCGGATTATGGATCGAGGATAACGTCTTCTATCTATGTGAGGGGCATAGGTGCAAGAATGGATCAGCCTGCTGTGGGTCTGACTGTAGATAATATACCAATCATAAACAAGAATGCCTTCGATTTTGATGTTGCGGATATCTCGGATGTTGATATGCTGCGGGGTCCCCAATCGGTCCTTTTCGGTAGAAATACAATGGCAGGTCTGATCAATGTATCAACGCTTTCACCTATGCGTTGGCAAGGTTGGAGAATAATGGCACAAGGTGCCCGCGGTAATGATTATAAGCTTTCTGTGGGTTGGTACCATAAGTTTAATAAAGATTTTGCGACAGGGATAACTGCCAACTTCTCATATCTTGGAGGTTTTTTCAGGAATCAGTATACTGGATCTCTTCTCGACAAGGAGAAAAGCGGTTCCTTAAGATGGAAAAGCAATTGGCGTCCGAAGTCAAATCTCTATATTCAAAACACGCTCTCTTCCTCCATGCTTAAGCAAGGAGGATACCCCTATGCTTCATTGGTATCGGGTGAAATCAGTTATAATGATCCCTGCTCTTATAGGAGATTCATGTTGAATGATGGACTGAGTGTGAGATATCAGCGTGAAAAATATATCCTAAGTTCTGTTACATCCGTTCAGTGGTTGGATGATAATATGACTCTTGATCAGGATTTTCTTCCGGATCCATATTTTATCTTAACACAGAAACAAAGAGATTTTGCATTGACTCAGGATCTATATTTTAAGGGTGAAGAGTTGTCCGGTAAGTATAAGTGGTTAGCCGGTGTTTCGGGATTCTACAAACACCTGAATATGAAGGCACCGGTTACATTCAAGGAACTTGGTATCAGTTCACTAATTGAAGCTCATCGTAACGAAGCTAATCCCGATTATCCTATTAAATGGATGACTGACAGGTTTCCGCTCAATAGTGATTTTATTATGCCTACGTGGGGAGTAGCCGCCTATCATGAATCTACATTCACTTTGGGGGCTTTCGACATCAGTGCCGGGATTAGACTTGACTTCGAGGAATCGCATCTGCGATTCTTGAGTCAGTGTTCGACGGGGTACAATATTTTGCATCGAACCGAAACCGGCAACTTCGAGCAATATAAAGAGATCTATATAGATATTAATGATGAGGGAAAATTGAAACGCAGGTATTTTAACTGGCTCCCAAAACTCAGTGTCTTATGGCATTTCCCTTCAGGTGAAGGCAATCTATACGGATCCTTATCCAAAGGTTATAAATCCGGAGGTTTTAATACCCAGATGTTTAGCGATGTACTCCAGCAAAGGTTGATGCATATCATGGGTATCGGCTTTAAATATGATGTAGATCAGGTTGTTGGATATAAACCGGAATATAGTTGGAACTATGAAGTAGGTGCACATCATTCATTACTTAATGGTAAACTAAGTGGAGATGTTACTCTTTTCTACATAGATTGCAGGGATCAGCAGTTGACAGTTTTCCCGTCGGGTACAACCACCGGTCGCCTGATGACCAACGCCGGTAAAACATATAGCTTCGGAGGCGAGATATCGTTAAATGCCATTGCAACTGATTGGCTACAATTCAACGGAAGTTTTGGATACACCAATGCTCGGTTCCGCGAATATAACAATGGTATAGCTGACTACAAAGGGAAGAAACTTCCATACGTGCCTGACTGCACTGTCTTTCTTCAAGGATTGGTTACAAAAGATGTGAAATGGGGGGCTTTAAGCAAGGTAACGCTTGATCTAAACCTGCGAACTACCGGAAAAATATATTGGAATGAAAGCAATACCCGTAGTCAAAAGGCATATTCATTGTTGGGAGCCTCTATAGGTTTTGAAATAGGGGAGGTTGATCTCCAGCTATGGGGAAAGAATATCACCGGAACGAAATATGATACATTCTACTTCATGTCTATGGGAAATGAATTCGTTCAACGCGGCAGGCCCTGGCAAGTTGGCGCAACCTTTAGATTTACGTTACCCGAAAGCGGTAAGGAGTAACCGGGATATAATTGCAACAATAACTAATATCAAGCTTCGTTAATATTAATAAAACTTACAGTATATGAAAAAAGTATTACTACTATCAGCAGCTTTGGGAATGATGTTGTTTACTGCATGTCATCATTCTGAGAGTACTTCTACGTCGAAGTATAACTTCATTACCTATAATTTTGTGACATCATTAGCAGATGGTACATCGGAGATAGTTCCTTCTGTTTATACCTACGATCTGGATTTGATTGCTCAGACCATGACCATGTCGACCAACTTCTCTGCGGATAATACAAATCTAAATGTCTTATCCGAACAGATTCCGTTTGAGGGATTTTATTATAATTTGGATGGTTCGCTTTACGAGATTCTAAGTTTCAAGAAACTGGGATTAAGTTCAGCATCTAACGCGAACGCAGTCACTAATCTTAAAGGAGAGTTCACTCTTCTTGCGAATTATCCTCCGGAAATTTCAGGTCTGCCTGATGTGTATCTCCCTAATGGTAGATATATTCTTATGTCATATGATTATGGCAATAAGTATAACGTTCGCACCATGTGGACTGATATGACTTTCACCGGTTCTACGACTACTTCGTTTTCTGCGATGGGTGCTACCCAATCCTATACGACAAAGGATGCGAAGTATAGAGTAATCCTTAATATTAAGGAGAAGAAAGCGACAGTCATCATCTATGATGCAAAATTTGCAGAGCAAATGCCATCAATCACCAATATTGTACTCAAGGATCTGCCTTTGACTTTGAATTCTTATGGATATACAATCTCCGGCACAAATGTAGTCCCCGAGGTATATGAAAGCGGAACAGGCGTTCCCAATAATAAATACACTTTCGATGAGTTTGAATTTTCATCAGAAGGTAATTTAACACAGGGTACTTGCCGCTATAAGGTTGCGGGTGCAATGAATGGTTATTTCTCAGGAACTTACCTCACTGCATTGGAGACCCTTAACCCAGAAAAATAATAGAACTCACGGCAATCTACTTTAAGTAAATAAGACTTTAGATATAAGAATAAGGAGAGATGTTCACTCTGTGTTGAACATCTCTCCTTATTCTATATGTAATATATCGATTGGAAAAGGGCTTTAGTTTTGGTATTAGTCTCAAAATTATTGAATAGCGTAAGATATTTTTTTGGTCAATACATAAAATTTAAGTACCTTTGTAAGCGTGTTGTGTCATGGCAATAGCCATGTGCACTTTATTTCCTTAAAACTAAAACTGCTAACTAATTAAACACTAAAGATATATGAATCAATTGTTAGAGATAGGCAATGGAGTGTTGTCGGTGACAGCAGTCTTGACCGGTATTGGTTTGGTGTTTGCCGCTCTTTTGATTGCAAAATTAATTTCTCCGAAATCATATTCGGTTAGAAAATCCGAGCCCTATGAGTGTGGTATACCTACACGCGGTGAATCCATGATTCAGTTCAAGGCAGGATATTATATCTTTGCAATCTTGTTCCTTATTTTTGATGTAGAGACAATCTTTTTGTGGCCTTGGGCGGTAATTATGCGTAACCTCGGTCCGCAGGGACTCCTTTGCATTGCAATCTTTATGTTTGTGTTGATTTTAGGTCTTGCTTACGCATGGAAGAAAGGAGCACTGAAATGGGAATAGACAGTATTAAAAGCATGAAGCGTGAGGACTTCAAGGATAATGAATATATAGATAAGCTTGTTGAAGAACTCAATGCATCCGGTGCAAACGTTGCAGTAGGAAAGTTTGATGAATTGATTAATTGGGGTATTTCCAATTCACTTTGGCCACTTTGCTTCGGTACAAGTTGTTGTGCTATCGAATTTATGAGTCTTGGTGCCGCTCGTTATGATATGGCGAGATTCGGTTTTGAGGTTGCTCGAAATTCACCGCGTCAGGCAGACTACATAATGGTGCAGGGTACTATCGTGCATCGTATGGCTCCTGCTGTGCTTCGTCTTTATGAGCAGTTGGCGGAGCCTAAATATGTAATTGCTTGTGGTGGTTGCGCTGTTTCCGGTGGCCCATTCAAGAATTCATATTGTGTAGTTACAGGTGTAGATAAGATTCTGCCGGTGGACGTATATATCCCCGGTTGCCCTCCTCGTCCGGAGGCTATGTTCTACGGATTGATGCAACTACAGCGCAAGATAAAAGTTCAGAAATTCTTCGGTGGAGTTAACCGTAAGGAGAAGAGGGAGGAGTTCTTTGCCGCTCATCCTGAAGAGAGAGGAGAGATTGATTAATACAGAATTCAGATAATTATGAGTGATATAAAGGAGATAATTAGTCGCGTTTGTCCCTCTGCAGTTTTTGTTGAGGGTGGTGATTGTCTTGAGGTAAGCGTGCCGGAGAAAGATTGGCATGACTTCGCCAAAAATCTCAAAGAAAATAAAGAGCTTGGTTTTGATGTCCTGACAGCGGTAGTTGGAATGGACTGGAAAGAGACCGTAGGAGTTTTGTATTACCTTACTTCCACATCGCGCGGCTGGGATCTTCTTTGCGTGAAAGTGGAAGCTGAGAATAGAGATGATGCTTATATTCATAGTGTCAGCGATCTTTGGAAAGTTGCGATTTTCCAAGAACGCGAGGTTTATGATATGTTTGGCATCAAATTTATCAACCATCCCGACATGCGACGCTTCTTCTTGCGCAATGATTGGGTTGGACATCCTCTCAGAAAAGATTATGACGCGAATCCCGAATTGAATCCCATCCGTCTTGAGGATGAGAAGAATGAGGATGATTCGCGTGTTTTTGTTGAAGATGAGAATGGTAAGATAGTAGAGAAGCCATTTAAGATCTTCAATGAAGATGACTATGTAGTTAACATAGGACCTCAGCACCCATCTACTCACGGTGTAATGCGATTCCGTGCATCTGTTGATGGCGAGACCGTGAAGAAAGTGGAAGTAGTTTCCGGCTATATCCACAGAGGTATAGAGAAATTGACAGAGGGTCTTACTTACCCGCAAATACTCCATTTCACAGATCGAATGGATTATATGTCTGCACATCAAAACAGACATTGTCTGTGTATGTGTATTGAGAAAGCCTTAGGACTTGAAGTACCTCGTCGTGCACAGGTGATTCGAGTTATGATGGATGAGCTCATGCGTATATCATCCCACTTGCTTTCATTCGGTTGTACGGCGATGGACTTAGGTGCAACAACTGCATTCTTCTATGGATTCCGTGAGCGAGAGATGGTTCTTGACATATTCGACAAGACCTGTGGAGCCCGCATGTCAATGAATTATAACGTTATCGGTGGTGTTATCGCAGACCTTCATCCCGACTTTCAGAAGGATGTTAAGGAATTGATTAAGATAATGCCTGAACGTCTGAAAGAATATCACAAAGTATTCTCCGGTAACCTGATTGCAAAGAACCGTATGAAAGGTGTAGGTATTCTGCATAAAGAGGATGCCATCAACTATGCAATCACCGGCCCGAGCGGACGTGGTTCCAACTGGAGTAATGACTGTCGCAAGGTTCGTCCTTATTCAATATATAATGAATTGGATTTTGAAGAGGTCCTTGAAACAGGATGTGATTCCTATTCACGTTATATGGTTCGTATGCGTGAGATCGAGCAAAGTATCAAGATTCTCGAGCAGTTGGTAGATAACATCCCCGAGGGTGATATCCGTGCTCAGGTTCCAAAGATTATAAAGCTTCCCATAGGACATTGGTATCAGCAGGTAGAGGCAAGTCGCGGAACATTCGGTGTATTTATTGAGTCAACAGGTGAAAAGAATCCTTACCGAGTTCACTTCCAGAGCCCATGCTTCAACTTGGTAGGAGTCATGGATCTCACTTGTAAAGGTCATATGATCGCCGATTTGATTACAATTGGAGCAGCTCTCGATTTTGTGATTCCTGATATCGACAGATAAAGTAATAATTAAGATAAGAAAACTAACGTATATTTAATGCCTACGGGCTCTAACATCAGATAAACGATATGTTCGATTTTGGAAAATGGACATCTGCTATTAACGAACTCCTTTTGGGGTGCATGCCTGAATGGCTTGCAATCACAATTGAATGTGTGATTATAGCAGTACTTGTCTTGGCCGCATACACAGTTTTAGCACTTTTCTACATTCTCTATGAGCGTAAACTATGTGCTTGGTTTCAATGTCGTCTCGGTCCGATGCGTGTCGGTAAATGGGGTTTACTCCAGGTCTTCGCCGATATGTTCAAGATTCTCATCAAGGAGTTGATTTCTTTGAAAGGTACAGACCGATTCCTTTTCCAATTGGCTCCTTATATAGTCATCACTTCTTCGGTGACCATGCTTGCATGTTTGCCATGGGGTAATGGACTGCAGATTATCAATTGGAACATAGGTATTTTCTTTATCCTTGCCGTGTCTTCAGTTGGTATCTTGGGTATATTACTTGCAGGTTGGTCTTCCAATAATAAATATACTTTGATTGGCGCAATGCGAAGCGGTGCACAGATGATAAGTTACGAGTTATCATTAGGAATTTCATTGATGACTATCTGTGTCTTATCAGGAACGATGAACGTTAGCGAGTTGGTAGCTGAGCAGAACTCTGCTTGGTTTATCTTCCGTGGCCATATTCCGGCTTTGATTGCTTTCATAATTTATGTGATTGCTGCTACAGCTGAAACAAACCGTGGCCCGTTTGACCTTCCGGAGGCAGAGCATGAGTTGACGGCCGGTTATCATACTGAGTATTCAGGTATTCACTTCGGATTTTTCTACTTAGCAGAATACTTGAATCTCTTTATCGTATCAGGAATCGCCTCTTTGATGTTCCTTGGAGGATGGATGCCACTTCACATCGAAGGTTGGGATGGTTTCAATAATGTAATGAATTACATACCTTCTATCGTTTGGTTCTTAGGTAAGGCATTCTTCATTTCATTTGTGATAATTTGGTTTAAGTGGACATTCCCACGTGTTAGAATAGACCAGCTTCTTTCTTTTGAGTGGAAGTATCTTATGCCATTCTCATTGGCAAACCTTATTCTGATGGCACTTTGTGTTGCTTATGGCTGGCATTTCTAATGCTGTTCGGAAAGATAAAATTGATAATTTAGAATAAATCTAACAATAATATGAGCGCAAATTACGGAGTAGTAGCCCAGGTAATCGGTCCTGTAATAGATGTCTATTTTGAAGGCGGGAAGGAGAATATCCCCCCGATCTATACGGCTCTCAAGGTTGAACGCGATAATGGAGAAGAATTGATTCTCGAAGTTGAGCAACATATAGGAGAAGATACCGTGAGATGTGTTGCTATGGAAAGTACTGATGGAGTGCGTCGCGGGGTTAAGGTAATGAATCTTGAGCGTCCGATTGCAGTGCCTACAGGAAATCAGGTCAAGGGTAGATTGCTGAATGTGATCGGTGAACCGATTGATATGCTTGGTCAGCTCAACCGTGATAATTTGCGTCCGATTCATCAGCCCGCTCCAGCGTTTGATGAACTCGCAATATCCCAAGAAATACTTTATACGGGTATTAAGGTTATTGATCTTTTGGAACCATATTCCAAGGGTGGTAAAATTGGTCTGTTCGGTGGTGCCGGTGTAGGTAAAACCGTATTGATCATGGAGCTTATCAATAACATTGCTAAAGGACATGACGGTTATTCTGTATTTACAGGTGTTGGTGAGCGTACCCGTGAAGGTAACGACCTGCTCCGTGAGATGATCGAGAGTGGTGTTATCAAGTACGGTAAGAAATTCGAAGAAGATCTCGAGAAAGGGGAGTGGAATCTTGATTCAGTAGATCATGAAGCCCTTCAGCAGTCTCAATCCACACTTGTGTTCGGACAGATGAATGAACCCCCGGGTGCTCGTCTGCGTGTGGCACTATCCGGTCTTACCGTAGCTGAGCAGTTCCGCGATAATGATGGTGGTGGTAAAGAGGTACTTCTCTTTATCGACAATATCTTCCGTTTCACACAGGCTGGTTCAGAGGTATCGGCACTTTTAGGACGCATGCCATCTGCGGTAGGTTATCAGCCAACATTGTCCTCAGAGATGGGTGCTCTTCAGGAACGAATCACATCAACAAAACAGGGAAGTATTACATCGGTTCAGGCTATCTATGTACCGGCTGATGACTTGACAGACCCGGCACCTGCTACCACTTTCTCATTCCTTGATGCAACTACAGTGCTTAGCCGTAAGATCGCTGAGCTCGGAATATATCCCGCTGTGGATCCATTGGATTCAACTTCACGTATTCTTGACCCTAACATTATTGGTGAGGAGCATTATAACACAGCTCAGGCTGTAAAGCAGTTGTTGCAGAAGTATAATGAACTTCAGGATATCATCGCAATTCTTGGTGTTGATGAATTGTCTGATGAGGATAAATTGGTTGTTGCACGTGCTCGTAGGGCACAACGCTTCTTCTCACAGCCATTCCACGTGGCTGAGCAGTTTACCGGTTTGAAGGGTGTTATGGTCCCATTGAATGAAACTATCAGAGGATTCAAAATGATTCTCTCCGGCGAATTGGATGATCTTCCGGAACAGGCTTTCCTTAATGTAGGAACAATTGACGAAGCCATAGCCAAGGGAAAGAAGATGCTTGAGGAAGTTAAGTAATTATTCTGAAACTGAATTCGTATGACGCTCAAAATAATATCCGCACATGAAATATCTTTTGAGGGAGAGGTTACATCTGTAACTCTTCCCGGAGAGATGGGTTCATTTACTGTGTTAAAGAATCATGCCCCACTTATATCTGTTCTTTCAGGAGGAACTGTGAGATATGCAACTCCGTCCGGTGAGGAAAAGACGCATGATATAGATGGTGGAATTGCGGATGTTAATGACAACGTTATATCGGTTTGTGTATATTAATTAAGCAAATGGGAACTCAAAGATTTATGAAATTTATAAAAAGCTTGTCTGCATTGACTCTTTTACTGGTGATGATGATTACATCGCCTGTAAAAATGATGGCAGCAGAGAATGAGAATTCCTTCCATGAAGAGACCCTTGATGTCAAGGAAATAATCTTTGAACATCTTGGTGATGGCTATGGATGGGAAGTTCCCTTTGCTCATGTTTATAGAATTCCTCTCCCTGTAATAGTCAGAGCTGAAGATGGGAAATGGTTCTGTTTCTCTTCAGGTGATTTAACAGAAGTGGAAGTAACGAAGAATGAAGAGACCGGCAAGGTAAGTAAGCATCTTGTGCCCGTTGTGAAAACAATTGAGCGGGATGGTAAAACTTATAGATTTGAGCTGTCTCATAGCGAGGATAATAAAGACAAGGTCGTTCAGCTCATTACTGCGCCCGATGGTAAGGTAACTGAGTATCGCCCGTTCGATATTTCAATTACAAAAAACGTGGCGGCACTATGGATAGCAGCAATTATTGTTACTGCACTTGTAATGTGGCTCGTCAGATTCTACAAGAAGAAAGGTTTCAAAGCCCCAAGAAAAGGTTTAGGCTTCTTTGAGATGCTTATCTCGTTTGTGTATTACGATACAATTAAAGCTACATTGGGAGAGAATGCAAGAAAGTTCGGCCCCTATCTGCTTACAGCATTTTTCTTCATCTTGGTCATGAATCTTGTAGGCTTGATAGTCATCTTCCCTGGTGGAGCAAATCTTACAGGCAACATCGCCGTTACATTGGTTTTGGCATTGTGTACATTTATCGCAACCAATGTATTTGGTACGAAGCATTATTGGAAAGAGATATTTTGGCCGGATGTACCATTATTCCTGAAGTTTCCTCTACCGATCATGCAATTTATCGAGGTGTTCGGAATATTCACAAAGCCTGCTGCATTGTGCGTGCGTCTTTTCGCCAACATGATGGGTGGTCACATCATTGTGATAACACTGACGCTTCTGATATTTATCTTTGCAACTTTCGGTTCTGTTGCGACCGGTGGAGCTACAGTAATATCAGTGTTATTCTCTGTATTCATGCTCGCACTTGATGTATTGGTCAGCTTCATTCAGGCTTATGTGTTCACACTTCTTTCTGCATTGTTCATAGGAATGGCAGTTGTGAAAGAGGAGGAGCATGGGGGTAAAAAAGAGGCTGAGAAGAAGAATCTCGAACATGTAGCGGAAGGAATTGATTTGGGAAAATAAGTGAATAATAAATATTAATAATATAACTAAAAAAAACTGAATTATGTTATCAACGATTTTAGCAGAACTTTCCCTGCAGCCTATAGCAGGACTCGGCGCTGCTCTTGGAGCAGCTTTGGCAGCAATTGGAGCCGGCATCGGTATCGGTAAGATCGGTTCTTCAGCAATGGAGGCTATTGCACGTCAGCCTGAAGCAGCAGGTGATATCCGAAGCAATATGATTGTGATTGCAGCTCTTATCGAGGGTGTTGCACTTTTTGCTGTGATTGTATCTGCACTTGCACTCTTCATCAAATAAGAGTAACTAACAGATTATAAAAAATGGAACTATTTACGCCTGATTCCGGCTTGATTATATGGATGTTTGTCGCATTCATAATTCTCTTCTTCGTGCTCGCGAAGTGGGGCTGGCCTGTCATCATATCAATGATGGACAAGCGAGCATCGACTATCGACGAGGGGGTTGAGAATGCTAAGCAGGCCAAGGAACAACTCGACAATGCCCGCGAAGAGGCAAAGAAGTTTATTGTTGAGGCTCAGGCGCACCAACAGGAAATGCTCCGTGATGCATCCCGCATGAAGAGCGAGATCATCGAACAAGCGAAGAAAGAGGCCGCGGTTGCAGCTCAGAAAGAGATGGAAGCGGCAAAAGCTTCAATAGAGCAAGCCCGTAAGGAAGCTGAGCTTCAGTTCAGAAATGAAGTTAGCACATTTGCAATCGATATAGCAGAGAAAATGGTTAGAAATCAGATGAAAGATGATGCTGCTCAGACTGAGCTTGTAAACAAATTATTGGATGAAATAAAACAAAACTGATAAAGTATGATTTCCGGATTAATACCTCACCGCTATGCTAAAGCGCTTTATAAATTTGCCTTAGAGCTAAATAAAGCAGATGAAGTATATGGAGAGATGCAAAATGTGATTTCTTCATTCGAGGCAAATGCGGATTTGGAGAAGGTAATGTCTAATCCTAATATTGATAATAAGGATAAAGAGAATCTTCTTCTCAAGGCTGCCGGTGAGAAACCCGGAGAAGCATACAGCAGATTTGTTAAATTGATTCTCGACCATAAGAGGGAGGCATTTGCTTATCTTATGGCTCTCGCTTACAGAGAAATCTATAGAGATGCCAACAACATTTCTCAAGTAAAGATTCAAACAGCTGCTAAATTGCCTGCTGCTGAGGAGAAGAAATTAAAAGACTTAGTCGTTAAATCCTTCCCCAACCGAACATTGGAATTCAGCAGTGTCGTGAATCCGGATCTGATTGGAGGTTTCGTTATAGATGTTGATTCCACCCGTATGGATGCGTCTGTAAGTAGTGAACTGGAACAATTGCGTCAAAATCTCTTAAGAACCAACTAACAAAAAGATGCTTAATCCCAGCGAAATATCAGATGTCTTAAAGCAAGAGCTTGAGAACATCAATTCTAAAGTCAAATTTGAAGAAGTAGGTACAGTGCTCAATGTCGGCGACGGTGTTGCTCACGTGTATGGACTTGAAAATGTTAGAAGTAATGAGCTCGTTGAATTCGAGAATGGTGCCAAAGGTGTAGCCCTCAACCTTGAGGAGAGCAATGTAGGTGTCGTGCTTCTTGATAAAGTCAATAGCATTACCGAAAACATGTCTGTGAAACGCACGGGAGAGATCGCATCTATCCCGGTTGGAGAAGGATTGCTCGGACGAGTAATCAATATCCTTGGAGAACCCATCGACGGTAAAGGACCAATTGATGGTAACTTGATCAGACTTCCGTTGGAGCGTAAAGCTCCGGGTGTAATCTTCCGTTCACCGGTTGTTCAACCTCTCCAGACAGGTATCAAGGCAGTTGACTCCATGATTCCTATCGGTAGAGGTCAGCGTGAGTTGATCATCGGTGACCGTCAGGTAGGCAAGACTGCGATTGCAATTGATACTATTATCAACCAACGCAAGAATTACGAAGAGGGTAAGCCCGTTTATTGTATATATGTTGCAATAGGACAGAAAGCTTCTACAGTAGCTTCCATAGTAAACACTTTGACAAAGTTCGGAGCAATGGATTATACTGTTGTAGTTGCAGCCAATGCTTCCGACTCAGCATCAATGCGCTATTTCGCGCCATTTGCAGGTGTTGCGATAGGTGAGTACTTCCGTGACTCAGGCAGAGATGCACTGATTGTATATGATGATTTGTCCAAACAGGCTGTTGCATATCGCGAGGTTTCATTGGTGTTGAAGCGTCCTTCAGGTCGTGAGGCATATCCCGGTGATATTTTCTATCTCCATTCACGTTTGCTTGAGAGAGCTGCTAAGATTATCAATGACCAGAAGGTCGCAGAAGAGATGAATGACCTCCCCGCTGTGATGAAACCCATGGTTAAAGGTGGTGGCTCACTGACAGCGCTTCCTATCATTGAAACTCAGGCTGGTGACGTTTCGGCATATATTCCAACCAATGTAATCTCAATTACAGATGGTCAGATCTTCCTTGAAACATCACTGTTTAATCAGGGTATACGTCCTGCTATCAATGTGGGTATTTCCGTTTCCCGCGTAGGTGGTAGTGCCCAGATCAAGGCGATGAAGAAGGTTGCCGGCACACTGAAGATTGCACAGGCACAGTATCGCGAGTTGGAGTCATTTACTAAATTCGGTGGAGATGTTGATCCGGTAACTGCGCGTGTTATTGACCGTGGTCGTAAAAATCAGCAATTGTTGATTCAGCCTCAATATCATCCATGGCCTGTAGAGAATGAAATCGCTGTCATCTTCTGTGGCGTGAATGGCTTACTTGAGGATGTTCCTCTCGAAAAGGTCCAGGAATTTGAAACTCAGCTTATCCAGATGCTCCAACTCAAATATGAGAAGGATGTTTTGGAGAAACTTCATAATGGTGTATTGGATGATGATGTAGCATCAAAATTAACCGAATGCGCATCATCGGTGGCAGATGCTTTAAAAGCCAGCAAATAATCGTAGATAACCTGTAAAACATTATGGCAACATTAAAAGAGTTAAAGGTAAGAATCGGTTCGGTTGCATCAAGTGAGAAAATCACAGGTGCAATGAAGATGATCTCCTCTGCCAAAGTTCACAAGGAGGAGCAGAATCTCAAACGACTCAAACCCTTTAAGGATCAGATCAAATCGATCATGGGACATATTCTCTCTACAGGAGTTGAATTTAATTCACCATTGATAGAGGAACGTGAAGTCAAAAGTGTTGCTTTAGTAGTTTACGGTTCTGACGACGGTTTATGTGGTGCATACAATATCAATATATTCAAAGGAGTATTGACAGAGTTATCAAGACTTCGCAAAGAATATGGTGATAACTGCGAGATTAAGTTGATTCCTGTGGGTGATAAAATGCTAAAGGCTTGCAGTCACCTCAAGGATGAAACGGTTAAAGTTGATAATAGAAAACTGAGCAGTAAAATGTCGGGGGAGGAAGTTACATCTTTCACGAAGGATCTTCGTGATTCTTTCCTGAACTCTGAATATGATTTGGTTGAAACGGCATACATGGCTTTCCGATCAATGAGTAAGCAGACTTTTACTGTTGAACAGTTATTCCCGGTTAGTGAAAAACTTATGTCTTCGGAAGAAGAAGGTGTTAACGAGAATCAACTTTATATCTTCGAACCCTCGGCAAACAGTATATTCAACGAAGTACTTCCAATGTTTGTGATGTCTACCATGCAGGAAATAACCGTGCAAAACAGGGCTTCCGAACAGGCAGCACGTGTAATGGCTATGCAGAGTGCTAATGACAATGCCAAAAAATTGTTTGATGAGCTGCAACTTGAGTATAATAAGTTACGACAGCAAAGTATCACTACCGAACTTCTCGATATCTTGGGTGGTCAGGTAGAGAAATAAGATAATTAATTCAGATAATATAAAAGAAAAAGGAAACAGACGTGGGCAACATAAAAGAATATTTTACATCAGTCGGTCAAGGTGTAAAGAGTTTGTTGACCGGTATGGCAGTGACAGGAAAAGAGTTTGTCACTCCAAAAATTACCGAACAATATCCCGAGAACCGTAATACTACGCTGAATATCCCTGATCGTTTCAGAGCGGAACTTACTTTGAAATACGATGCAGAAGGTCGTCATCGTTGTATTGCATGTGGAATCTGCCAGATGAACTGTCCTAACGGCACCATCAAGATCACAACCAAGATGGTTGATCTTCCAGACGGCAAGAAGAAGCGTAAACTCGATAAATATATGTATGACTTAGGAAGTTGTACATTCTGCATGCTTTGCGTAACAACATGTCCGCAAGATGCACTCGAATTCTCCAATGATTTCGAACAGGCAGTATTCACTCGCGATGCATTGGTTAAACAATTAAACTACAAGCCGGAAGTTCCGGATCCGGCACCAGCACCCAAGCCTGCAGCAACTCCGAAGCCGGCAGCTACAGCTGATAAGCCGGCGTCTGCTCCTGAAAAGCCGGTAGCTGAACCCAAATCGGATGCAGCTCCAGAAAAACCGGCGGTTAAGTCTGATAGTGCGGAAGCTGCAAAGGGTGAATAGTATTAGATTTCGAAAAAATAAACAACAATATAAATGGATTCAGTAGCAAATATTATTTTGTATTTCGTGGTAGCCATTTCAATCGCGGTGTTTTCCGTAATGGCTGTTACGTCTCGCAGAATATTGCGTGCTGCCACTTATCTGCTTTTCGTATTAGTTAGCACATCTGTGATTTATTTCCAGTTGGGCTATCAGTTCTTGGGGGCGGTTCAATTGGCAGTATACGCGGGAGGTATCATGGTACTTTTCGTCTTTGCAATTATTCTGACACGTAAACCAGGTGATAAGGAATCATTGCTTGACTCCCATCGTAGGGCAATTGGAATTTCAGTTTCGGTAGCAGGATGTGTGCTCTTGATGCTTGCACTCTTTACTATGCCGTTGCTCAATGGAGTTTCATTGACAGAAGCAATCTCATCTGGAAATTCAATAACAATGCATGAAATAGGAACGGCTCTTACCGGCTCCGGCAGATTCCAGTATCTGCTTCCGTTTGAAGCTGTCAGTGTATTGTTGCTTGCATGTATAATTGGCGGCGTCGTAGTTGCGCGCAAAAGATAATCGATATGAATCTAAGTATTTTATGGTATCTTGTGCCGAGCGTGATAATGTTCGTGGCAGGCGTTTACGGATTCATTACCCGTAAAAATATGATTGCTTTGTTGATATCCTTAGAGTTGATGTTGAATTCAGCGGATCTCAATTTCGTTGTGTTTAACCGCTACCTTTTCCCCGGTTCCATGGAAGGAATGGTCTTCACTCTATTTGCCATCGCTATTGCGGCGGCAGAGACAGCAATTGCAATTGCGATTATAATAAATATATATCGTGCGGTACAAAGCACAGATATAAATGTTGTTAATAAAATGAAACACTAAGATATGGACATTACATTACCAATTTTGATTTTGGCTTTGCCATTTGCGATGTTCCTTATCTTGGGAATAGGCGGCGTCAAGATGCCCCGGAAAGTTGCGGGCGTTCTTGGTATCTGCGCAAATGGAGCTTTATTGGCAATAAGCTATATCGTTGCCTTTACTTATTTCTTTAGTGGCAATGAACTATATATAGTAGATGGAGTTCGTCAGCAACTTCAGTTGTTTGATGTGACATGGCTCGCATTTACTGATCGTCTGGTAGTAAATATTGGATTCTTACTTGATCCTATCAGTGCCATGATGCTTATTGTCATCACAACAATATCCTTTATGGTACATCTGTACAGTTGGGGCTATATGGAGCATGAGCCGGGATTCCAACGCTATTATGCGTTCCTTGCTCTCTTTACATTCTCAATGTTGGGATTGGTGGTTGCAACAAACATTTTCCAGATGTATATCTTCTGGGAACTTGTGGGTGTGTCATCATTCCTTTTGATCGGCTTCTTCTACAAATTGCCTTCAGCTGTTTCCGCTTCTAAAAAGGCATTCATAGTTACCCGATTTGCCGATCTCTTCATGTTGATTGGTATTTTGGTACTATCTTATTATGTAGCACAGACCCCAGCAGACGGCCCGTTAGGTGGAGCATCGGCATTTAATTTCATCATGCTCGATTCTCAACCGACAAATGTTCTGGCTTCTACATTGGGTACAACCTTCCTAAGTGGATCAGTGCTTAGCTTGGCTATGGTACTTATATTTGTAGGTGGTATGGGTAAATCTGCGATGCTTCCTCTTCATATCTGGCTTCCGGATGCGATGGAGGGTCCAACTCCGGTTTCAGCTTTGATCCACGCTGCAACCATGGTTGTTGCCGGTGTTTATCTCGTAGCTCGATTCTTCCCGCTTTACCTGATTGCGGAAGGCTCTTTGCTCTTCATCACTATTGTAGGAGCAATCACAGCATTCTATGCTGCGGTAGTTGCATGTTGTCAGATTGACATCAAGAGAATTCTCGCATTCTCAACAATCTCACAGATTGCATTCATGATGGTTTCTCTCGGTGTAGCTCGTCCTGAATTGCACGATGGATTGGGTTATATGGCATCAATGTTCCATCTGTTCACCCACGCAATGTTCAAGGCATTGCTCTTCTTGGGTGCCGGTGCACTGATTCATGCGGTTCATTCAAACAACTACACTGCAATGGGAGGAATGAGAAAGTATATGCCAATCACACACTGGACATTCCTTATCGGCTGTCTTGCCATAGCCGGCATTTGGCCATTCTCCGGATTCTTCTCCAAAGATGAAATGCTATCGGCGATGTATGCCAACAGCCCCTTCTGGGGTCTTTGGATGACCATGGTAGCCGGTCTGACAGCATTCTATATGTTCAGAATGTACTTCCTTGTATTCTGGTGGGAAGAGAATCCTCATTATAAGGAGCACAAACCCCACGATGCGCCATGGCAGATGTCTTTGCCACTTATAATCCTTGCAGCAGTTAGCTGCGTAGCCGGATTTATTCCATTCGGAGAATTTGTGACATGGAACCGCGAGCCATATCATATTCACATAGAATGGGTGAATGTGGCAATTCCGAGCCTTTGCGTTGCAACCTGTGCGATTGCTCTTGCAGCATGGTTGTATGCTAAGAAAAATGAGAAGCCTGCTAAGATGAAAGCTGCAATGCCTGCACTCTGGGAGGCTGCTCACAGACGATTCTACTGGGATGAAATTTATATGTTCATCACCCATAAGATTATCTTCAATGGTATTTGCAAAGGTATAGCATGGTTTGACCGTCATATTATTGATGGCACAATGGACAGCTTTGCATCAATGACACAATATGCTTCAGCTAAGATCAAGGGAATGCAGAGCGGAAATGTTCAGGCATACGTCCTTTGGTACTTCTTAGGAGCAATATTACTCGGAGCCATTACTTGGATATGTTTACTTTAACTAACTTCATATTAGCTTAACATCATGTTTGGAAATATCTTAATTTGGTTTGTGATTGTCCCTGTCTTGATGATGGCGGGTCTGGCATGTTGCGGCAATAGCAATATGAAGGCAATCCGTGCTGTGATGGTTACAGGCTCAACCGTATTGTTGGGCATGGCTATCTGGCTTGTATGCGAATTCCTCGCGCTCAGAGGTGCGGGAGATACATCAGAGATGCTTTTTCAGGGAAGCTGGCTGTGGTATGCTCCGTTAAACATTCACCTTGCAGTTGGTGTTGACGGAATTTCAGTTATGATGCTTCTTCTTTCTGCAATTATCGTTTTTGCAGGAACATTCGCATCTTGGAAGATTGAACCTCTACCGATGAATTTCTTCCTTTGGTTCTGTCTGCTATCCACCGGTGTATTCGGATTCTTTATCTCTATAGACATGTTCACCATGTTCATGTTCTATGAGGTCGCTTTGATCCCAATGTATTTGTTGATCGGTGTATGGGGAACCGGACGCAAAGAGTATTCAGCGATGAAGCTTACATTGATGCTCATGGGTGGATCAGCATTCCTTATGCTTGGTTTGCTTGGAATCTTCTGGCATAGTGGTCCAACACCTGATCAGTGTACATGGAATATTCTTGAGATCTCTCATAATGCATCAATTGATCCATCATGGCAGAATCTGTTGTTCTGTTTCACCTTCGTAGGCTTTGGTGTTTTGGGTGCTATGTTCCCATTCCACACATGGAGTCCCGATGGTCATGCCTGCGCCCCAACTGCAGTATCAATGCTTCACGCCGGAGTGTTGATGAAGCTGGGAGGTTACGGATGCTTCAGAATCGCAATCTTCCTTTGTCCTCAGGGTGCTCAGGAGCTTGCATGGATATTCATCATCCTCACAGGTATCAGTGTCGTTTACGGTGCATTCTCAGCATGTGTACAAACTGACTTGAAATACATCAATGCTTACTCTTCGGTGTCACACTGCGGTATGGTATTGTTTGCAATCCTTATGCTAAATACTACAGCAATGACCGGTGGTATTCTCCAGATGCTTTCTCACGGTTTGATGACAGCACTCTTCTTTGCATTGATCGGTATGATCTACGGTAGAACTCATACCCGAGATATCCGACAGATGGGTGGTTTGATGAAGATAATGCCATATTTGGGAGTATGCTATATGATTGCAGGTTTCGCTTCATTAGGTCTTCCCGGTATGTCAGGATTCGTTGCCGAGATGACTATATTCTTCGGAGCATTTGAGGATGCTGATTTGTTCCACAGAATATTTGTGATTGCAGCAACCTGTTCAATCGTAATCACCGCGGTTTATATCTTACGTGTGGTTGGAAAATTGGTACTGGGACCTGTATACGATGAGCACCATCTGACATTGACAGATGCATCATGGTGGGAGCGTCTTTCAACTGTGACACTTATAGTTTGTCTGGCAGGTATAGGTTTCTTCCCTAACTGGATTAACGAGACAATACGCGAGAGTTTTGCTCCAATAATCAATGCTCTCCAGAACGCGATCTAAAACTACTGAACTTAATAAAGAATAACAACAATAACAATGGATTATTCTCAATTTGGGGCAATGTTGCCCGAACTAATAATATTGGGTGTTTTCTTGTTGGTGTTTCTTTATGACACCTTCACTACTGAAGGAGGAAAGAAATGTCTGACACCCTTTACGACCATCCTATTCGGATTGGCAACAGTAGCCATTTGGCTCGTACCTGCAAGCGGAGAGTCTATCTTCGGTGGAATGTATGTTGACGACACAGCGTGCAAGGCTATGAAGGCAATACTGAATATTGGTGTATTTATTGTATTTCTTCAGTCTGCCAAGTGGACAGAGAGCGATGAGGTCGCAATTCGCAAGGGTGAATTCTATGAGTTGATTCTTGTGACACTCTTCGGAATGTATCTGATGATTTCAGCCCGTCACTTCCTCCTATTCATCATTGGTCTCGAATCTGCATCGCTTCCATTAGCTGCACTTGTAGCATTCAATAAGAAGCATTATGAAAGCCATGAAGCTGCTGCAAAATATATACTCACGGCAGTATTCTCCTCTGCAATCTTACTTGCAGGTCTATCTTTTGTATATGCATTCTCCGGAGGATCACTGTATTTCAACGACATCGCACAGAATATTATTCAGGGTCAGGGAAGCGGTCTGTTAGCAGTATCCTTGGCATTCGTGATTGCCGGTATCGGTTTCAAACTCTCTTTGGTTCCGTTCCACTTGTGGACAGCGGACGTTTATCAGGGAGCTCCAACAGCAGTGACCAGTTACTTGTCAGTTATTTCTAAGGGAGCTGCTGCATTTGCATTCTTCATCATCTTTGTTCAGGCATTCGGAACATTGTTCTCAGATATGTGGGAATGGATGATGTATGCTGTAATTATTGCCACTATTACTGTTGGTAACTTGTTTGCGATTCGCCAGACCAATATGAAGCGTTTCATGGCATTCTCCTCAATCTCTCAGGCAGGATATATCATGCTTGGTGTGATGGCAGGAGGAATTGGCTTGGCATCAATGATGTTCTACATCTTCGTTTATATCGTGAGCAACCTTGGAGCCTTTGCCGTAATCTCAAGTATTGAGAACAACTCCGGTAAACTCCTGATGAGCGACTACACAGGATTACATAAGAGCAATCCATGGTTATCATTAGCCATGACACTTGCCATGTTCTCCCTTGCCGGGATACCTCCTTTTGCAGGATTCTTCAGCAAAATCTTGATATTTACCGCAGTGACCAGCACAGGCTCAATGGCACTATATATGTTGGTATTAGTTGCCTTGATTAATACTATCATTTCACTCTATTATTACTTGCTTGTTGTTAAAGCGATCTGGATCGCTCCAGGTGAGCCGGTTGTAGAGAAATATCGTAGTGCATGCAGCGAACGTATCGCACTCTGGTTGTGTGTTGCCGGAATCGTATTCTTCGGTTTGGTTCCATACATTTATGACTATTGCGTGAATGCTGTTCTCGGAATGTAATTGAGGCTTTTTTACGATTAATAGTTTTTGATATAACTTCAGAAAAGATTTAACTGAATATAAATAAAGGGTCGCATTGAACAGCAATGCGACTCTTTTCGTTTAAAAATTAAAAACATATTCTATAACATATAAATAAAATTGGAAAATTTAAAATCGATAGATAATTTTGTGAAAATGGATGGAAGCCGGGGTAAATATAAGATGGTTTTGTAACCATCGGAGAGAATTAACGAGAATAAGGAAATAAATAATTAATAACCCGAAATAGAAAGATCATGAGTTATCTGAAGTTTGATAAGAACCTTATGATAAATTTGGAGCAGAGTCTTCCCAAGGAGATGCTCCGAACAAATAAGTCGGGGGCATATCATTGCACAACAATCGTGGGTTGTAATACCCGCAAGCAGCATGGCTTGCTGGTTATTCCGATTCCTGAGATGGATGATAAAGCACATGTGCTTCTTTCATCATTGGATGAGACGGTTATCCAGCATGGTGCGGAATTCAATCTTGGATTGCACGAGTATGGTGAGAATGTATTCAGCCCCAACGGACATAAGTATATCCGAGAGTTTAATTGTGAGAATGTGCCAATCATGACCTTCCGCGTTGGAGGCGTAGTGCTCACAAAGGAGAAAGTATTTATATCTCATGAGAACCGTATTCTTATAAAATACACACTTAAGGAGGCCCATTCAGCTACAACCCTGAAATTCCGCCCATTCTTAGCGTTTAGAAATGCGAATGACCTTTGTGTAGAAAATAATGCCATCAATAAGGAGATTAAGCATGTGAAAAATGGTATTGCCACATGTCTTTATGAAGGATATCCTGAACTCTACTTGCAGTTCAATAAAGAAGCTAAATGGGTTGACGATGGCCATTGGTATAAGGATATAGAGTATAATAAAGATAAAGTTAGAGGAATACCTTATAAAGAGGATTTATGGGTTCCGGGATATTTTGAATTGCCAATCAAGAAAGGTGAGTCAATAATTTTCTCAGCAGCTACATTCGAATGCAACCCTAAAGAATTCGGAAAAATTTATGATGCAGAATTGTTGACGAGAACCTGCAGGACAAGTTTCTTCAATTGTTTGAAGAACTCTGCGAAACAATTCTATCTGAAAAATGACAGGGGAACCTATATCATGGCAGGTTATCCATGGTACAACGTTCGTGCGCGTGATGAGCTGATTGCGTTACCCGGATGTACATTGTCAATAGATCATGAGAAGGACTATTTCGAGATTCTTGACACATTTATCAAGGCTCTCAGAAATTATATAGATAAGGGTGAACTCGACAAGACAATTAAGGAGATTGATTTGCCTGATATCCCATTGTGGACAATCTGGAGCATTCAGCAATATAAAAGATATAGCGATTTGGCAACATGCCGCAAGCGCTATGGAGCTATCGTGAAGCAGTTGGTTGATGATATCCGTTCTGAAAAAATAAGAAACCTGATCTTGAACGAGAATGGCTTGCTTTCTTCCGATGGACAAAATTCGCCCGTGACATGGTTATCGGCTTCGATAAATGGTAAACCTATTATTCCGAGAACCGGTTTTATACTCGAATTCAACGCACTGTGGTATAATGCCGTTAAATTCGTTATCTCTTTGTACGAAGATCAGAAAGGTGAAGAGAAATATATAGAGGAACTCAATGCACTGTCCGAAAAGATCAAGAAGTCATTTATTGAAACATTCCTTAATGACTACGGTTATCTTTATGATTACGTTAACGGTAGTTATACGGATCTTGAGGTCAGACCAAATCTTGCGATTGCTATCGGATTGGAATATTCTCCACTTGATAGGCGTCAGAGAAAGAAAGTGCTCGATCTTTGCACCCGTGAGCTTTTGACTCCAAAAGGACTTCGTTCATTGAGCCCGAAGAGCTTCGCATATAATCCCACATATGTAGGAAATCCGACCGAACGAGAATATGCCGTTCACCAGGGACCATCCCGACCATGGTTGTTTGGATTCTATGCTGATGCATACTTTAAGGTGTTCGGTGTCTCCGGATTATCATTCATTGAACGAATGCTGATAGGCTATGAGGATGAGATGGCAGAGGGTTGTATAGGCTCATTGTCCGAGATGTATGATGGGAATCCTCCATATACAGGTCGTGGTGCCGTAAGTACAGCAAAGAATGTTGGAGAGATTCTTCGTACTATCAAGACGGTGAAAAAAATGACAAAATTATTAACTTCTCAATCTGAATAAAAATGAAAGCATTAATGTTCGGGTGGGAATTCCCCCCACATATTTTAGGAGGTTTGGGAACGGCAAGCTACGGTCTGACCAAAGGTATGCATGCCAACGGAAATATGGACATTACTTTTGTGATTCCAAAACCCTATGGTGATGAGGAGAAAGGTTTTGCAAATATCATTGGAGCATGCAACACACCTGTGGCTTGGCGGGATGTGAATTGGGACTATGTGCAAAGTAGAATAGGAAATGTGATGAATCCACAAACCTATTTTGATTTGCGTGATCATATTTATGCGGATTTCAATTATATGAAACTCAATGATTTGGGTTGTATTGAATTTTCCGGTAGATATCCCGACAATATACTTGAAGAGATCAATAACTATTCCATAGTAGCGGGTGTGATAGCCCGTACAGTTGATTGCGATGTTATTCACTCTCACGATTGGTTGACTTATCCTGCAGGTATACATGCGAAAAACGTGACTGGAAAGCCATTGGTGATTCATGTACATGCATCGGAATTTGACCGCTCCCGAGGTAAACCGAATCCTACAGTATTCGGCATTGAGAAGGATGGTATGAACAATGCCGACCATATAATTACGGTATCCGAGCTGACTCGAAGGACTGTAATTGATAAGTATGGTATCGATCCGGCTAAAGTCACGACAGTGCACAATGCAGTTATTCCGTTGAGCGATGAATTGCTGAATCTAAAGAAACAGGATAGGAAAGACAAGGTCATTACATTCCTTGGTCGTATCACGATGCAGAAGGGTCCGGAATATTTTGTGGAGGCAGCTGCGAAGGTGCTACAGAAAAATAAAAACGTACGCTTCGTGATGGCTGGTGGTGGCGATATGGAGGCCGCAATGATTAAACTTGCCGCAAAAAGAAATATTGCAGATCGCTTCCACTTTACGGGTTTTCTCCGTGGAAAAGAGGTTTATCAGATGTTCCGCGATTCCGATGTGTACGTAATGCCATCCGTTTCGGAACCATTCGGAATTTCTCCTTTGGAAGCTATGGAGATGGGTGTTCCCTCTATCATATCCAAACAGAGTGGTTGCGCCGAGATCCTGACCAATGTGATAAAAACCGATTATTGGGATATTGATGCTATGGCCGATGCAATGCACGCGTTGATCTCTTACCCGGCACTTCACAATGAATTAAAAGAGAAGGGAATTGAAGAGATTCACGGTATCACTTGGGAGAAAGCCGGTAAGAAGGTTATCGATATTTATAAGAAAGTTACAGGATTGGAAAATTAACCATCCGTGCGAGAAAGTAAAAAAATTATTTAATTATTAAAAGAATAAGATATGAAGTCAGTTTGCTTCTATTTCAAAATACATCAGCCCTATAGATTGAAAAGATATCGTTTTTTTGATATAGGTAACGATCACTATTATTATGATGATTTTGCGGATGATGAAATTATCACACGTTTAGCGGAAAATTCATACATGCCAATGGCTGATACCTTGCTCGACATGATCAAGGTTAGCAATGGTGAATTCAAGTGCGCAATCAGTATTTCCGGAACTGCAATTGAGCAATTGCAAATGTATGTACCGGAATGTATAGAAAAACTCACGGCTTTAGCAGAGACTGGATGTGTAGAATTCCTGTCCGGAACTTATTCTCATTCATTAGCTTCCTTAGAGGACCCCGAAGAGTTCATGCGTGAGGTTAAAGCTCATGACGATTTGATATACAGATTATTCAATAAGAAACCCACGGTGTTTGCAAATACAGAACTTATCTATGACGATGATATTGCAATGTTGGTGGCCGCAATGGGCTTCAATACTTGCTTGACAGAGGGCGCAAAACATATCTTGGGATGGAAATCACCAAACTATGTTTACAAAGCACCTACAGCTCCAAAACTGAAATTGCTTCTCACCAATGATAAGTTATCTTCAGACATTTCGCGTAATTTCAATAATACTGAATGGGATGAGTATCCGCTGACAGCTGATAAATATGTTAACTGGTTAGCGTCCCTTCCGGAAGATGAGCAAGTTGTGAATCTTCTGATGAGTATGGATACATTCGGAACATTCCTTCCGGCATCCACCGGTATATTTCAGTTTATGCGTGCATTGCCACAGTTCGCTAAAGAGAAAGGGATTCGTTTCACCACTCCTTCAGAGGCAGTAGCAAAACTAAAACCGGTAGGGGAGTTAAGCATTCCGTATCCTATCTCAGCCATGGATGAGGCTCGTGACGTTTCAGCATGGAAAGGTAATGAATTGCAGAGAGAAGCTCTCAGTAAATTGTATGCGGTAGCTGAAAGAGTAAGTCTTTGTGAAGACCGTAGATTGAAACAGGACTGGGAATACCTGCAGAGCAGCGATCACTTCTATTATATGAGCACAAAGAACATGGCAGACGGTGCATCACATGCAGCATTCAGTCCTTATGATTCACCATTCGCAGCATTCACAAATTATATGAATGTGCTTGCCGACTTCCTCGTTAGGGTCGAGGAACAGTATCCTGAATCGATTGATAATGAAGAGCTCAACTCTTTGCTTCTGACAATCAGAAATCAGGCTTCCGAAATTTCATCTTTGAAAAAAGAGGTTACATCTCTTCGCACTGATATAGAGAACAAGGAGGAAACTCCAGAAAAGCTTCCGGTTAAGAAGGCCGCGACTGCAAAGAAGGCGTCTGCGACAAATAAGGCCAAGACAGAAAAGAAAGCTCCTGCGACTAAGAAGAGTGCAACTAAAGCGACTGCAAAGAAGGATTAAATAATAACTAAGAATTCTTAACAGCAATTTTAAAAGCATCCGATTGGTATTATTATTATCAATCGGATGCTTTTATTTTCATAAATATGAGAAATATTTGCTATATTTGTGAACACGATTTAATTCATAACCTAACTAAATATTTTCAAAACATGAAACTCAAAAAAACATTGCTGTTTTCTTCTCTCCCGATAGCATCATCTTTGGGAATGTATGCGGCTGATAAGCCCAATATTATCTTCTTTCTTGTAGATGATTACGGTTGGCTTGATAGCTCCGTAGCTTATGGAGAAGAAGTTTATCCAAACAATCATCGCGTCAATACACCCAACATGAAGAGACTCTCTGAGAAGGGAGTAATCATGACAAATGCTTATGCGTGTCCTTTATCATCTCCAACTCGTACGAGCTTGATGAGTGGAATGCACGCGGCTCATGAAAAGATCAACATGTTTACTGCTCCTGAACTCAACACCCCGACGGATTTCACAGGAGGAACTCGCGGCTTCTTTACAGATGCATCATCCAAAGAGAATGATGATATTTTTGCGCGTCCTGATTGGAATATCAATGGAATCAGTCCGGAACCGGGTGTGCCTCATACCTGTTATATGACACCTATGGTTCAGCAGTTGAAAGATGCCGGATACTACACCATTCATGTTGGTAAGGGACATTGGGCTTCAATGGGTACTCCCGGAGTATCGCCATACAATATGGGTTTCTTGGTGAATGTTGCCGGAAACATGGCGGGTATGCCGAGAAGTTATTATGCCGAGGATAATTTCGGTAATCAGCCCGATAAATGGACATATTCTGCAATCAATGACTTGGAGGAATATTATGGAACTGAAAAGAATCTGACCCAGGCTCTTACAGATAAAGCTCTTAAGTCACTCGAGTATCCGATTCGCAAAAATGAGCCTTTCTATCTGTACATGTCACATTATGGTGTTCACACTCCGATCCATCCCGAACCTGAGTTCTATCAGAAATACCTCGACGCGGGTCAGGAGGAGAAGACCGCAATGTATTGCTCAATGGTTGAGAGTGTCGACGAAAGTTTAGGTCAGATCATGGATTTCCTTGAGGAAAAGAATATCGCAGACAACACCATCATAATTTTCTATTCCGATAATGGCGGTCACTCCTTGAATGATGCAAAGAATAGTGTGCCTCATACTTTCAACGCTCCTTTGCGTGAAGGAAAGGGATCTGTTTATGAAGGTGGAGTGAGAGTTCCAATGATGGTTTATATGCCAGGTCAGACAGCAGCCGGAACAAGAATCAATACCCCGGTAATGCCTGAAGACTTCTATCCAACAATTTGTGAAATGGCAGGAATTAAAGATCCCAAAACCGTTCAGGAATTGGATGGCATCAGCATGGTCAATCTTTTCACAGCCGGTTCACAGATGGCTAAGAAGGCAATGGATGAGGGAAAGATCAAGAATCAGAAAGAGGCAAATGCGTTTGTGATTCCCGAGTCAGTTTCGGGTATTGACCCGAATCGTCTTGTCGTTTCTCACATGCCTCATCAGTGGAGAATTGAGGATCAACCAGACGTAGACTTCCTTACTGCTGTTCGCAAAGGTGACTGGAAACTGGTTTATAGAATGCATGACGCAAAACTTGAGCTCTATAACCTGAAAGATGATTTGAGCGAAAAGAACGACGTCGCAGCAAAGAATCCAAAAATTGTAAAGGAATTGGCAAAGGAGCTTGGTGACCGTCTCCGTAAATGGGAAGCACCGATGCCTGTTGTTAAGGCAACAGGAAAATTAGTTCCGATGCCGGATGAAATTTAAATTTTGACCACGCACTCGACATGAGATTATAAATTTTGAAGATGTGTCAAATTTCTTGAACTGACACATCTTCAATTTTAATAATAAGTAAGCTTTCTAAAAAACTCCATCACTCGAAAAACAAATCTACACGTTCAAATTTAAAAACTATTAGCTAATTTTTCAAACTTACTTATGAGAAATATTTGCTATATTTGTGAACACGATTTAATTCATAACCTAACTAATGTAAACAAGCATGAAACTCAAAAAAACATTACTCTTTTCTTCTCTCCCGATAGCATCATCTTTGGGAATGTATGCGGCTGATAAGCCTAATATTATCTTCTTTCTTGTAGATGATTACGGTTGGCTTGATAGCTCCGTGGCTTACGGAGAAGAAGTTTATCCAAACAATCATCGCGTCAATACACCCAACATGAAGAGGCTCTCAGAGAAGGGAGTGATCATGACTAATGCTTACGCCTGCTCATTGTCAACACCTACACGTACAAGTCTGATGAGTGGTATGCACGCGGCGCATGAAAAGATCAACATGTTTACAGCTCCTGAACTCAACACCCCGACGGATTTCACAGGAGGAACACGTGGCTTCTTTACAGACGCATCAGCTAAAGAGAATGATGACATATTCGCTCGTCCGGATTGGAATATCAATGGAATCAGTCCGGAGCCGGGTGTGCCTCATACATGTTATATGACACCTTTGGTTCAGCAGTTGAAAGATGCCGGATACTACACCATTCATGTTGGTAAGGGACATTGGGCTTCAATGGGTACTCCCGGAGTATCGCCATACAATATGGGTTTCTTGGTGAATGTTGCCGGAAACATGGCGGGTATGCCGAGAAGTTATTATGCCGAGGATAATTTCGGTAATCAGCCCGATAAATGGACATATTCTGCAATCAATGACTTGGAGGAATATTATGGAACTGAAAAGAATCTGACCCAGGCTCTTACAGATAAAGCTCTTAAGTCACTCGAGTATCCGATTCGCAAAAATGAGCCTTTCTATCTGTACATGTCACATTATGGTGTTCACACTCCGATCCATCCCGAACCTGAGTTCTATCAGAAATACCTCGACGCGGGTCAGGAGGAGAAGACCGCAATGTATTGCTCAATGGTTGAGAGTGTCGACGAAAGTTTAGGTCAGATCATGGATTTCCTTGAGGAAAAGAATATCGCAGACAACACCATCATAATTTTCTATTCCGATAATGGCGGTCACTCCTTGAATGATGCAAAGAATAGTGTGCCTCATACTTTCAACGCTCCTTTGCGTGAAGGAAAGGGATCTGTTTATGAAGGTGGAGTGAGAGTTCCAATGATGGTTTATATGCCAGGTCAGACAGCAGCCGGAACAAGAATCAATACCCCGGTAATGCCTGAAGACTTCTATCCAACAATTTGTGAAATGGCAGGAATTAAAGATCCCAAAACCGTTCAGGAATTGGATGGCATCAGCATGGTCAATCTTTTCACAGCCGGTTCACAGATGGCTAAGAAGGCAATGGATGAGGGAAAGATCAAGAATCAGAAAGAGGCAAATGCGTTTGTGATTCCCGAGTCAGTTTCGGGTATTGACCCGAATCGTCTTGTCGTTTCTCACATGCCTCATCAGTGGAGAATTGAGGATCAACCAGACGTAGACTTCCTTACTGCTGTTCGCAAAGGTGACTGGAAACTGGTTTATAGAATGCACGACGCAAAACTTGAGCTCTATAACCTGAAAGATGATTTGAGCGAAAAGAACGATGTTGCAGCAAAGAATCCAAAAATCGTAAAGGAATTAGCAAAGGAGCTTAGTGACCGTCTCCGTAAATGGGATGCACCGATGCCCGTAGTTAAGGCAACAGGAAAATTAGTTCCGATGCCGGACGAAATTTAAATTTTGAGGGTGTTGTCATGATGATCCGTATAGATTTGTATGACAGCACCCTCTCTATATGTATTAATAAAGTTTTATGAAATTAAGAAGATATTGCTTGGCTGCCGCTATGAGTATAGTTGCGTTAGGAGCAACAGCTCATGGCACCACTCCGGAGTGGATTAAGAATGCGGTGTTTTATGACATCTATCCAAGTTCCTTTATGGACTCCGATGGAAATGGAATAGGTGACCTGGAGGGAATAATCTCCCGTCTGGATTATGTGAAGAGTCTTGGCGTGGATGCAATCTGGATGAATCCTATTTTCGAATCCGGATGGTTTGATGGTGGTTATGATATTATTGATTTCTACAAAGTAGATCCTCGTTTTGGTAAAAACTCAGATGTTACGAGACTTGTCGAGGAGGCACACAAACGAGGATTAAAGGTTTGTTTGGATCTCGTTGCAGGTCATAGTTCAAATAAGTCGGAATGGTTTCGGAAAGCCGCGTTAGACGGCTCAGAGGGGAAATATGCAAATTACTATATTTTCAGTGATAGTATTTCCGATAAGGAATTAAAGTTGCTGAAGAAAAGAAATGCTCTCCCAGATCCCGAAATCGGTAAAGATGGTAAGTGGGTTGAAACCAAGAGAGTTTTTGGTAAAGATAAGATAGACGGAAAGAGCGGTAATAGGTATTATTGGAAAAACTACTATCCATGTCAGCCGGCACTCAATTACGGCAATGCTCATCCCGATCCGAATAAACCATGGGAACAAAGTGTAGATGCTCCAGGGCCGAAGGCTGTCAGAAGGGAATTGAAAAATATAATGGCATATTGGTTCGACCGTGGTGTAGATGGATTCCGCGTTGATATGGCTGCTTCGTTGGTTAAAAACGACCCAGGTCATGTCGAAACCATCAAATTATGGCAAGAGATGCGTGATTGGATCGACAGGGAATATCCAGGCAAGGTAATGATTTCGGAATGGGGTAAGCCAAAAGAATCACTTCCTGCAGGATTTGATGTGGATTTCAATATGTTGCGCAAGCGTCCCGGTTATGCAGAACTTTGGTGGGGGAAAGGAAATAATAAGCTTGTTGGCGAGAATGCTTATTTTGAGAAAAATGGTAATGGTGTCATTAAAAATTTCATCGAAGAATTCAGGAGTGATTGGGATTCCACTCGCAATCATGGGTATATTGCCATGATGTCGTCTAATCACGATGTTAATCGACTGAATTCCGAGGGAAGGGATAATCCGGCAGACGTAAAAAATTGTTTCACATTTCTTCTGACAATGCCCGGAGTGCCATTTATTCATTATGGAGATGAAATAATGATGCGAAATGTCAGAGGATTGCCAAGCGTTGAGGGCTCACGTGAGATAAGAAGCGGCACTCGCACACCGATGCAATGGGATAACACTGCTTCTGTCGGGTTTTCAACCGCCGCTCCTGAGAAACTCTATTTGCCGACATATACTCAGAATGGTAAATTGACGGTAGAAGCACAGGATAAAGCCCCCCAATCAGTATTGAATCATGTGCGTGCGCTCAATGAACTGCGTCATAAGTATCCCACGCTCGCCAATGAGGGAGATTGGACCACAATCAGCGATCCGGAAAATCCGTATCCTTGGATTTACACAAGGGAGAGTGATAACGGTCGATTTGTAATTGCTCTGAATCCCGGTCAGCAGAAGCGTCAGGCAACTGTCGATCTTAAGGGAGATGAGTTTCAGGAGTTGCTCACAAATGGTAAAGTAAAGGTATCCAAGAAGGGTGATAAGGTTACTTTTCAATTAGGCGGCAGATCCTCATCCATACTCAAAATAGATTGATGTATCTGCTCGGGTGTCGGGATTGGTAAATCTCTCATGAGCACGGAGGAGAATGCATCGTAACTCTTGAGTTTCATCGGGGCAAGCATGGTGTACAATTCAGAATACAGCTGATGAATCTCGGGCATAATGTCAGATTCCCCTTTGTGGTCGAAGGTTTTGAGAAAATCTGCCAAGGTGAAGTTCTGTAGCTCCATAGCGGGAACCTCTCCGAAAACACCCTCTTCAAGTTTTACCGAATATGTCAGATTCGCCTCGTGGAATTTTTCTACGAGGCGATTTACTACTCGTATAGGCAGATTATATTCCACAGCGATCCTGATTTGCGTTAGAGGTTTCTGATGTTTAATATATAATTTGCAAATCACGCCCATCACGATCATAGCTATATTTCGCCATCCGGAGAGAGATAACTTGTCAGAATTCATGTTAAAATTGAATGTAAACACATTCTGCAAGGAATAGGTGAGAACGCATCCTGCCAAAAGTATCATCCATGAGAGTTGGAGCCATATCAATAAGAGAGGAAGGAATGCGAATGAACCGTAAATGGCATTGTATTTAGAGACATATATCTGTCCGTTTACGAATAGAAGCTGCAGCACCTGAAAGGCTATAGCTGCGAGTAAACCGGAGATTGCTGAATACTTGATATTAACCTTTGTATTCGGAATCAGCTGGTAGCACAAGGTAAATGCAAGGAAGGTAAGGATGAATGGAGCAATATCAAGAAACAGATGGACCATTGGAGAGAGAAACGGGAAATAGAGATTATCCTGAACTGCTGTGGACATAAAGATTGAAACACCCGAAGAACAGATCATCAGGATTGGTATGATCAGACAGATGGAGATGTAATCAGTAATCTTCTGAAAAAAAGATCTATCCTGCTTTATTCCCCAGATTGAATTGAACGCATCGGTTATGTATGAGAGCAAAGAGATAACAGTCCAAAGCAGGAAGAGAATACCGACACCGACGAAAACACCCTGAGTTGCCTCATTGAGATAAGCGTCCACAAATGTCAGCGCTGCAGATATGGCACGATGCTGAGAAGGAAAAAAATTGTAAAGCTCATTCATTAGGGTATCCTGCAATCCGAATCCACGCCCGATAGCTACCAAAAGAGCTATGGCCGGAACGAGAGCAAGGATTGTAGAATATGTCAGAGCCATGGACTTCAGTTGCAATCCTCTGTTTAAAAATGAGCTGACAGATAGATTCAGAGTGCGTATGAGTCTAACTTTCGTGTTACGATGCGGATCGCTCCAAACACCCGAAATACAATAGTTAACCATGCTTTTGATGCGTTGTATCAAGCTGGATATTTTCTTTGTAAGTGTTTCTTTCATAGTTTAGTCTGCAATCAGATATAGCTTGTGCAAAATATAAGAGGAAACTTAGAAATAATTTCCAAGTTCCCTCTTTATAAGAGTGCAGGTGCGATATAAGCCGGGTTATGTGCCGGATGAATCCGGTGTCTGTCATTTATCTACTCCGTCGATTGCTCGACGGCTCAAGCAGCCTACCCCCCGGCAAAGGACGGGCTATCCTTATCTGCCGGTATATTTGGCCTTGCAACTCGTGGGATGTGCGGCATCTGCAGTTGCCTGCAAACCCGGTGGGCTCTTACCCCGCCTTTTCACCCTTACCTGTAAAGACAGGCGGTTATTTTCTGTCACACTTGCCCCAACGTCACCGCCGGCTTCCTGTTAGGAAACACGATGCCCTGTGTTGCCCGGACTTTCCTCTTGCACAAGATGTGCAAGCGACAAACCTCACATCTGCATTTCAAATAACGTGAACTTGTGAAAATTATTTTGTTGAACTTGATTCATGCACTGAATCCACTTTTTCGGAAGATGAAAGCCTCTTTTCTGTTTGAGCAGCCTTGTCGGTTTCGCTTTTAACCTCCTTCTTCTCGGATTCAATCACTTTCTTTGTATCATGTTCAAGTTTCTTTTTCTCTTCCTCTATATCAGCCATAGTTTTAGTGCGGTTCGGCAGAGACAGGAAGCCATTCATACCCCAGAATAGCAGCACAATTCCTGAGATGATGCAACCGATCTCCATCTCCTTGCCCGGATCCTGAAAATCTTTTTTAAGGACTAACACCGCCACTCCCGCAGCAATAACCAACACCGGAATGATGAATAGCCAGAAAGGTGTGCTGTTTTTCTCTTTCCCTTTGGCAATCCATACAATTTGTGCAAGGGAAATGATAATCAGAGAGATCCCTAAAGTAATGTTCAGACTACCGAAGATGCCTGAGGGCATTATCAGAATCAGTACACCCCACACCAAGGATATGATGCCTGTTATGGTAGAGGCTATAGGTTTTTGGATAATGTTACCGTTTTCATCTTTCTTCTGGTGCATTGAGCCAAGCAGAATGAAGATGCCCGGGAGTATGAAAACCACACCTAATGCAATAAATACATAATGAAGTGTATTTTGATCGGTAGCTGACGCTTCATGATTGAATATCAACAGACAGATTCCAACCAGAACCGCTAAAAGATAGCAAATAAAATAAACAGCCTTTTTCATAAGTAAAGATATTTTTACTATCTATAACAAATGTAAAGGCTGTTTGGTTAACTCTATTTATTGTCAGATTTATTCCTTTGTTATCTCTTCAGATAATCTATAATGAAATCAGACATTTGCTCAATGGAAAATTTTGAAGAATCAAATGTGAGGTGATAGTTGTCGGCGTGTCCCCAATGCTGATTAGTGAAGTAATTATAGTAGCTCTCGCGGTTGCGATCAAACTTTTTAGCCTTCTCTATAGCCTGATGATGACTGGCTGCATCGTTGCGCTCCATTATTAGATTAGCGCGGTGCTCAATGGGTGCATTTATGAAGACGCTTAGAAGGTTAGGATGATTGCGAAGTATATAATCCGCTGTTCTACCTACAATTATGCAGGGCCCTTTTTCGGCAATGGATTTAATTACCTCGCTCTGGTATCTGTAGATATTCTCATCACTGAGGGTTTCAGGAGAATTGGTAGTGTTGAGAGCACCATAGTTGAACGATAGCATAGAGCGGATGAATGAAGGTCTCTTTTCATCCTTTTTCTGGAATATTTCCGGTGAGAAGCCCATCATCTTAGCTGCTTCAGATAATAGCTCTTTATCATAGTATGGTACGTTTAATTTCTCGGCTAATTTTTTACCAAGAGTTCTTCCTCCCGCTCCATATTGGCGTCCAATAACAACTACAAAATTTTCCATAAGGCAAATTTAAAAAAATAATTTGTAAATTTGTAAACTTAAGTTTAAATCTATAGCTTATGCATGACGAAAAAGTAAAAAGTGCCGATGAGGTCGGCATGGAGATATATGAGTATATTGTCGACAATGCGGAGACACCGGATTTCAATCTTGATGAATGTGTGAATAAATTGAGCGAGGTTGATATGTCAGGTCAATTCCTTTGCAGCACTGCTCGTTATCTTGCGGCAGTGGATAGAAACCGTTATGAAAAATGGATCGCCCCATTAGTCGAAGCGGCAATAAATAAAGATAAAGACAGAAATTATATCGGCTCATTGTTGCAGGCACTTTGGGGGGAAGACTATAAAGAGCGTGCCACAGCTCTGTGTGAAAGTGACAATAATTTCCGAAGAATCTACAAGAGAATTTTCCCTACTGGAGCGTTTTAATTTTAACAGTGTTTATTTTTGATTGAATGGCACCGAGTAATAGGGATTTTTAGTAGAAATAAAAGAAAAATGAAAAAGATAGTAATTACATTAATGAGTATATTAGCTATGGCAGTTAATGGCGCAAAAGCACAGGATACCATACCGGCCGGTCCTGTAGTAGATATCGAGACAAATCTCGGCACAATCAAGGTAAAACTTTATGACGACACACCGAAGCATCGCGACAATTTCTTGAAGTTGGTAAATGATGGTTATTATAACGGAGTTTTGTTTCACCGTGTGATTAAAGATTTTATGGTTCAGACAGGTGACCCGAATTCCGTAGATGCTGATTCAACCACAATGCTCGGTAGCGGAGGACCCGGTTACCAGATAGATGCGGAGATACTCTATCCTAAACATTATCACAAATATGGAGCCCTTGCTGCAGCGCGTACTGGTGATGCTGTTAATCCCGAACGCAAGAGTTCAGGTTCTCAGTTCTACATTGTGACCGGAAACAAGTATACTGATCAGCAGCTTGAAGGGATGGGTGATCGCCAGACAATGGCAAAGCGTCAGGAATACTTCAATAACCTTTGTCGTCAGAATGAGCAGAAGATTCGTGATTTGCAGGCAGCCAATAATAAAGAGGCTCTTGAGGATCTTCGTCAGCAGTTAATCAAAGAGACCGAAGAGCATGTAAAGGGTGAGCCACTACCTGAGAAAATGCGTCAGGATTATACTACCATTGGTGGCACACCCCATCTTGATGGACAGTACACTGTCTTTGGAGAAGTTCTTGATGGCATGGACGTAGTAGAGAAGATACAGAATGCCGAGACAGGCAGAGCAGACCGCCCCAAAACCGACATAAAGATACTCTCCACCAAAGTTGAGAAATAATCTCCCGGGAATTTGTGACAACAAAAATATAAAGGCGGAAATTCATATGAATTTCCGCCTTTATATTTTATACTATCAACGGTCTTGAAGTGTTTCTTTGATACCACGCTTGAAATGCGTAATTTTGCGCCATGGCTTGTTCAACAGAATATATAAACTTTATCTTAGAAGTCTTATCTCCATTAGGAGAAGTTCGTTCTCGTAAGATGATGGGCGATTATGTCATCTACCTCAATGGTAAGTGCGTTATCACCGCTTGCGATAATAATGCTTTCATAAAAAAACTTAGTTGCATAGAAGAACTTATGAAAGATGCGGAAGTAGGACGTGCTTATGAAGGGGCAAAAGAGGGTTATATTTTATCTTTTGACAACCAAGCCAACGCTCGTAAAGTGATATCAACACTTTGGGAAGCATTACCATTCCCCAAAAGTAAAAAGAAATAAGCGTCTTTTCGCAAAATAGTAATATTTGGCAGCAGTTTTAATCCTGAGAGAGTTGGAAAGGAATAAAGTTTACGTTGGCACTACAAATAGAAATATAACTACATCTACTTGTCTCTGAGCTTTAGTCTCAAAGCCATTTTATCAATAAGTGATTGCAGTTTCTCTTGCTCTTCTTTAGGGAGGAAAGACCCACTTATTAATTCTGTCCATTTAGGGAGCGCTTTTGAAAATTTATTGAAGATATTTTCAATAGTTTTATTCTCTATTCCACTATCAAGCATCGCTTTTTCAAAATCCTCACGTTTAATCTTTTTCTTCTTGCCGTTTAAAGTCAGTGCCAGTTCCTCGTCATCTTCCGGCATAACTATGGAAGTTGATAAGAGGTCGTAAGCAGGCGTCAGCATATAATGATTTGAGGGTTTAAATAATGAAAAGTTCTTTAGATGCATGTCAGCATTTCCTGTCAGCCACGAAAATATCACTATCTCCCAAAAGTTAACTACGTCCAACATTGGAGCAGAAGAGTGTTTTTTGATCAATTTCGCAATACTCTCGTACGACCCTTTGTATTTATCCTCTGTTAGTCTCTCTGAGATTTGACACATGTCTTCCATTGCTATCTTTTCACCTTTCTTGGTGCGGTCAATCCTTCGGGTTATATAGCATAACTCTCCATCGGCAAAACGCATCAATGAATGAGGCACCGTATTTATACCAGCTGCTTCAGCTAAGTGCATCACCAAATCTTCGTTTTCAGGAAGATTTGCAAAACTATCCGTTTGAGGTTTTAAGATGAACCGTCCCCACAGGCCCACAATGGTGAACCGTTGTGGTTCACCTTTTGTACCGTGGGTAAGGTCAAGAGATAATTTTGCCTGGACTCCTGTTACCGTGGTACTTGCACTCACGATCTCTTTTGCAAGTTCCTTTATATTTTCGCGTGTGTAAGGAAGTTCAGGAACTGTGTCAGAGTCAAATATTTTTCGAGCACACCTTTTATGAAAGTCTTTTTCCCCATCTTTGAGCTCTTTGTAACAAAATAAACACTTCATCTTACACCTCCATTTCTTTTTCAGGGATAATACTGATATTTCCAATACAATCTTTGCAGCAAGCAAGTAATAGCGAGAAACGATCACGTGCTGAGATTTTCCAGCTCTGTTCGGCTATGTCAAGTAGCCATCCTTCTGGTATCAGACCATCAAAGAATGGGAATAAAACCTTATCCCTTAGTGGCTTTTCAGTAAGGGGTAATGTAAGACTTATAGGTTCTGCTCCCTCGGTTGCAAGATAATCAGAATCGTAGCGGAACACATAACCCATATCATCTTCTACAAGTATTCCAGCTAAAGTGGAATTGATATATACTTTTGCACGTTTCATTTTTCAATCTTTTTGCCTGGAAGCATTTCAGCTCCGAACAATGCGAGTACTTGATTTACTTTGTCGAGTCTGAGAGTTTCCTTCCCTTGTTCTAATTCGCGAACGAAGCGCAGACCAACCCCCGATTTCTGAGATAGGTCTACCTGCGTGAGGCCATACTCCTTACGCTTCTCTTTAATATATTTGCTTAGTTGCGTCATAATATACCCTTTAGGGTGCAAATATAACAAATTAAATTCAATTTATACCACATTGGGTATAAAACTTATGATTTCTTTGTAAATTATACCCTATGGGGGTTATTAATTTGTTTTGAGTTTTAATACATAAGATCCAAGATTGGGGATTAGGGACTTTTTCTGCAAGACACAAAAATTTCTTATCAAAAATTTAACAAAACATCATTTGGTCTGTATAATTACTTTGTACTTTTAATCCATGAGGTTTTTTATAGATTTTCATGGCTCAAATTAATTAGAAATTCTATGATATGTAATTGTTTGTGTTAGAATTTCTTGTTAAATTTACGATAGTATAAACGAAATCATAGGAACCCTTTGTTTTACATTTTAAATAAAATAGATATGGCAAAAATTACATTTGACCAGCATCGGCACGCGTATATAACTATTGATACTGCTGTAAAGGAGATTTCTTTTTTGATGAGTCCGATCTTCGATAATTCTGATTCAAATTTACTTAGAGACATCGACTTGTGCGATAATGAGGATATGAAAAGAATTCTTGTTGGTTTTTATGAGTATATAAAATCATTTAATCAAGAAGAAGAGAATGAGATTTTGAAAGATGAATTATCTCTTGAATTTGAAGCAGGCGTCGCCGGAGATTGGTGTGCCGTCGTACATAATATTACGGCTGAACATTCCGGGTATTGGTACGCCGCTCAAAACCTGGAAGAAGAAAAGAAAAGTTTAATTCGGCTTCGACATGAGTTGGAAGGCTTGAAAATTGCTGTAGAAAATATTGATGATGTTATTTCAAGCATCAGAAACGCAGTTTCTACAGAAGATGCGATTGCTAAAATCATTGCGTTCGGTATGGATGAGCAACAAGCAAACGCAATTATGCGAATGAGACTCAGTATCCTTACAGGTTATGATGTATCAGCTATTTCTGATATGATTGTGGAATATAAGAGGTGGGAAGAGTTTATCCAAAATAACAAATAAGTTTTTTAGACCTATGGAACCTATTCAAATGGGAGACTTGATACAGTCATTTAGTTCACTTCATGACACTCAACAGTCAGATAAGACAATCATGTCAATAGCGGGAATTTCACATTTGGAAAATGTGTGGTCTAATATTTATGCGTATTATTTAGATGAGCATGAATCTCATGGATTAGGCACTCTTTTCCTCAATAGTCTTGAACGAATTATATTTAAAAAGACAGGAAAATCTATTTCGCTTTTGGGAAGCACAATTAAACGGGAATATCCTACAATATCAGGTAATAGAATTGACCTCTTGATTCAGGCAATCAGTTGTTCCATAATTATTGAAAACAAAGTCCATCATACACTTGATAATGACTTGGACGATTATTGGATATCTGTTCCCGGTAATAATAACACCAAAATAGGAATTGTTCTTACTCTTAATAATATCAATGTAAAACATCCCAATTATATAAATATTACGCATTTGGATTTGCTTAGTGAAATAGAAAAAGAATTACATCTTTCCAAAACCTTATTGAATTCTAAAGCGCGATTATTGCTTAAAGATTTTATTACAAATGTAAAAATAGTGTCGAAGGCCATGGATACAACTAAAACTAAATTCTATCTTGTAAACCGTGATCAGATAAATAGGCTCTATTCCTCAGTCAAAGAGTATAGAGATTGGTTAGAATCGGTTTTTGCTAATAAAAGAGGTCTTGGAGAATTTTCTTTGGTTCACAATGATTGGTTAGGTTGTAAACATCGATTTGCGATGTATAGAGTGTTGGGCAATCAGAATGGGGAATTGGTAATTACTGTCTTTTATGAATGGTTATGGAATTCAAGTCCTGGTAATGCACGATTATGCATATATCTTCAGCCATTGGGGAATTGGTTAGATAAAGCAATAGTCAATGAAAGTACAATTCGTTCCATCGCTGAAGGAAATGGAGTTCCATCTAAGGATAGACATAAAGATTTTTGGCACTGTGCCAGTGTAGAAATACCAGTGAGCGAGAATCTTTTGCAGAATGAAGATGAGTTAAAGATGTATCTTAACGAGCACATAGTCGATCCCAATTCTGGATTGATGCGAACAGCAAGGGAAGTTGGAAGACTTCTTTCAGGTACACTTCTTCCATCATATCAATGGGCAGATGTGGTTAAAATTTTGCAGAAATCATCTACTTCTTCTGAAAATATCGATGCTAAGTTAATAACCCAAATCGATTATAAATTTTATGATCCTTCGACTCAGATTGTAGTGTTAGAAGTCTCAGATAATCTCATTCGGAACGACATCGAACGTTATCTTAGCCCTGATCTTTTGCAGGCAATTAGATATGTCTATGGGGATGAAGCAAAATACTCAATATTGTGTCGGCAACTCTTATCTTTGTAGTGTAAATTAAATCGCAAGTCTCTAATGAAAAGTAAAACGATAATTTTTCTGAAACCATTTACAATTAAGAATCCGACTTTGGATCAACAAAACGCTTTCATGATAAGTGAAAATGTTAATGAGGTTGAGTGCGCAGATCTTGGAAAGATGTACAGTAATAATGACCTATACGGCAAAGATATTTTTAGCTTTATCGCTGAAAAGGTCAAGGAGGAAAGTCCCAACTGGATTATTGCTGAGGGTGAGTGCGCTACTGTTGCGCTAAAATTAAAACGCCAGAAGAAAATACTCTTGAATCCAAAGGTTACCACGGATGATTTAAACAATGTGCCGGAATATGCACGTCAGTTCACGTTCGGATTTTTCGATAAAATCCATGAGCAAGATTATGAACGGTTCCAAACTGTTTATCCTAATTCGGCATGGTTCCCTGTGGACAACGACCTTACCCTCTTTAAAATAAAAGAAATAGTTAAGGAAATAATTGAGACTGAAAATGAATGAGTTGAATATAGACGAAGTAATGGCTCTGCAAATGTTGGGTCTAACAGTGGAAAAGATACGTAATACCGACTTAAAAACATTTGATAACCTATATGAAGAACTCCCTGAGTTGGAAGAATATATTGAACGGGCTAACGAAATTATTGATCGCCAGGAAAGTTTAGGCATATCAGCCATCTCTTGCCAAGATAACAACTACCCCAATAGATTACTTTCGATAGGCAGTGATTGTCCTCCGTTGATATACTGCAAAGGTAATATGGACCTGCTGAAAAACGATAAAGCAGTTGCTATTATAGGAGCAAGAAGTGCAGATAAGGATGGCAATGCAAAGGCTTATCAACTTGGGAGGCGATATGCTAAGGAGGACTATGTAGTTATAAGTGGATTGGCGCTGGGATGTGATGCGTCTGCTCATCAAGGATGTCTTGATGTAAATGGCAGTACGATCGCAATAGTAGGAAGCGGATTGAACATCACTCATCCGATGGAAAATAAATGGCTTGAAGAGTCAATACTTTCCAAAGGTGGATTACTCCTTTCTGAACAAATAATAGGGGTAAAAGCGAATCCAACCAGACTCGTGGCACGAAATCGACTGCAGGCTGCATTAGCTCAAGAGGTAATTTTAGCTCAATGTCCGGCAAAAAGCGGAAGCCTTCATACTATGCGGTTTGCGCGGAAGTATGGCCGGAAAAGCTTTGCAGCTACTTTCCCGAAACGGAATGAAGCTAATGCGGGGAACTATATGCTGCTTGATAATGGTTTGGCTCAAAGTATTTAAGCCGCATTTTGATGGTGAGTTTTCGTCCTGTTCATCATGTTATAGGGTTTTCAATAGTTAAAAGTCGGTTTTTATTATCACGAAAAAATGAAATAGTCTAAAAAATGGGCGTAATTTTGTAATGTTAAATAAATTGCCTATATTTGACGAAATTTTAATTTGTTAAATAGTCACGAGAAAATAAAAATTAAATTTTGACTATTGTTATTTTATAACTAACTGATATGAACGATCTTGAAAAGAAGTTGCAAGAAGAGCAACCTCTGAACCTCGCTTCCGAGTCTGTGAATGAGGAGGCAACCGTGGTCAGCGCGAATGCTGATTCAACCTGTGATATTAACGAAGTGTGTGTGGAGACCTCTTCTCCGGCCGATGCAATCTCTGAATTTACAGATGAAGTGGAAGGAGCTGAAGCTACCGATACAGAGGAGAACGCTGCCGAATCAACCAAAGTGAATTTCTTCAATATGACTAAGGAGGAATTGCTTGAGGCTATCAAGGCCATTTTGGCTGAAAACAGAATGGATGCACACAAGGAGGTTTCCCTTATCAAGCAAGCTTTCTTCAATCTTAGAAGTAAGGAGACAATGGATGAGGTTAACGCATTTGTAGAGAATGGTGGTAATCCTCAGGATTTCTCTTCGGAGGTGGATCAGGCAGAGGTAGAATTCAAAAATCTTTACGCAGACTTCAAATCGAAACGTGCGGAATATCTGGAGGCAATAGAGAAAACTCGCGAGGAGAATCTTCGTAAGAAGCAGGATATCCTCAATCAGCTTGTAGCCATTTCAGAAGATATTGACAATGTCAATACCCGCTTCCCGGAATTCCAGCAATTGCAACAAGATTTCAAGACCATCAACGATATACCTGCTTCTGCTGAAACAGAAATCTGGAAGAATTTCCAATCAACTGTTGAGAAGTTCTATGATCATCTGAAGATGAATAAGGAGTTGAGAGACCTTGACTTCAAAAAGAACCTTGAGGCTAAGAAGGCTTTGATAGAGGAGGCGAAAAAGCTTCAGGAGGAGTCTGATCCCGTAGCCGCATTCCGTTCTCTTCAGATCCTTCATAATGAATGGAGAAATGTAGGTCCGGTTGCTAAAGAGCTGCGCGATTCGATCTGGGATGAGTTTAAAGAGCTCTCAACTGTGATCAATAAGCGTCATCAGGAATACTTCGAAAAGCGTAAAGCCGAAGAGCAGATTAATGAGGAGGAGAAAACCAAGCTTTGCGAAGCTATGGAGGCAATTGACCTTAATGCCCTCACCTCTTTCAACCTTTGGAGCGCTGAGACCGAGAAGGTAATTGACCTTCAGAAGAAATGGAAAGAGTTTGGATTCGCTTCCAAGAAGGTTAACAATGCTCTTTATAGCCGTTTTAGAGCTGCATGTGACGCATTCTTTGCTGCTAAGACAGAGTATTTCCAGAAGACAAAAGAGGAATATGCAGCTAATTTAGCAAAGAAAGTAGCTTTGTGTGAGAAAGCTGAGAAACTTAAGGAGAATCCGGATATCCACAAAGCGACTGCAGAGGTTGTGAAACTTCAGGGTGAATGGAAGAAGATAGGATCAGTTCCGCGTAAGGTAAGTGATGAGATCTGGGCTCGTTTCCAGGCTGCTTGTAACTACTTCTTCGAAGAGCGTAAAAAAGTTAATGCTGAGAAGCGCTCAGAGGAACAAGCTAATCTTGCTGCAAAGAATGACATTATCGCTCAACTCAAGGAGCTACCATTGGATGGAGAGAGAAAAGAGGTCATTGGTAAGGTGAAAGAATTGCAGGCGGCTTGGCAGAATATAGGATTTGTTCCGTTCAAGATCAAGGATAAGATCTATGCTGAGTATCGTGAGATCTGTGATAAACTCTATAACACCTACGACTCTCGCGAAAGTAAAGCAAGAATGAACAACTTCAGAGAGAAGGTTAATTCAATGAAGGGTGGAGATCAAGCCGATAAAGAGCGCGACAAATTGATGCGTGCGCTTGAAGGCCGTCGCAATGATCTGAAGACCATTGAGAATAATCTCGGTTTCTTCAATGTGAAATCTTCAGCCGGCAACTCTTTGCTCAAAGAGATGGAGAATAGAATAAAAAGATTAAAAGAGGATATCGCTCAGATTGAGGAGAAGATTGCCATTTTGAATGAAAAGAAGTAAGACAGAGCTTATTCTGATAAATATATCCGGTCCGGATAAAAGCGGTATTACCGCAAGTCTGACTGCGATACTTGCCCGTCATAATGCAGAGATTTTGGATATCGGCCAGGCCGATATCCATCATACTTTATCAATGGGTATTCTCTTCAAGACGGATTCGCAGAGCAGTGGCGAGATTCTTAAAGAATTGCTTTTTCAAACCAATGAATTGAATGTGCATGTACAGTTCAATATCATTAGTGAGGAGGAGTATAATAACTGGGTTTCACGTCAGGGTAAAAATCGCTATATCGTTACTCTCCTTGCGAGAAAAATTACAGCACAACAGATTTCAGCAGCAGCTTCGATTATCAGTGAGCAGGGACTGAATATTGAGACGATCACTCGCCTGACGGGTCGCATGCCGTTGGATGAGAGGGAGACACCTCGAACCAAAGGTTGTATAGAATTTTCAGTGAGAGGCTCCATTGAGAACAGGGAGAAGATGCAGAGTGACTTCATGAAAGTTGCTGCAGAACTGAATTTTGATATCTCCCTACAGGAAGATACCATGTATCGACGCAGCCGCAGATTGATTTGTTTCGATATGGATTCCACTTTGATCCGCACTGAGGTTATCGATGAACTCGCGGATCGAGCAGGAGTAGGAGAGGAGGTTAGACGAATTACCGAGTCTGCTATGCGAGGTGAGATAGATTTCAAAGAGAGTTTTACCCGTCGGGTTGCATTATTGAAAGGATTGGATGTTGCCGTGATGAAAGATATTGCGGAGAATCTTCCGATTACCGAGGGTGTGGAACGATTAATGAAAACACTCAAACTTTCCGGTTACAAGACAGCAATCCTTTCCGGAGGATTTACCTATTTCGGTAATTATCTTAAACAGAAATTCGGTTTCGATTATGTCTATGCCAATGATCTCGAAGTGGGTGATGATGGCAAGTTGACCGGAAGATATGTTGGTGATATTGTGGACGGTACCCGAAAAAAAGAGTTGTTGAGACTGCTTGCACAGGTTGAGAACATCAATATCGCGCAGACTATTGCGGTAGGAGATGGCGCTAATGATCTACCGATGCTTTCGGAAGCAGGACTTGGAATAGCATTCCATGCGAAGCCGAAAGTAAAAGCAGAAGCACAACAAAGTATCTCTACAATAGGTATTGACGGTGTGTTATATTTTCTTGGTTTCAAGGATTCCTATCTTGAAGCAAAGAATTAATCTAAGTGTATTAATTCCGAAATCGATTTGAAGAACTGAAATAAATAATTATTCGTAGTAGCTCCCGAAAACTTTCGGGAGCTATTTTTTGTTAAAATTTAAAGAATTTAACTAAAATTATATTTAACTCAACATCTTCATCTGACTATGATAAATCACGCATCTATTTTTAAAAGCTCAACAAGACTTTTCACGCTCATTATAACGCTGATAGTAACTTGTAACACACAATCCTTTGCGGCTGAATCCAACATGACTGATAGCAAGCAGAGTGTGGGATTAGTTCTTAGTGGCGGTGGCGCAAAAGGTATTGCGCATGTCGGCGTAATCAAAGCGTTGGAAGAGAATGATATTCCGATTGACTATGTGACCGGAACTTCAATGGGTGCAATTGTCGGCAGCTTATATTCATGTGGATGGAGTCCGGAGAAGATGCTGAAATTCTTCACTGCTCCTGACTTCCTGAACTGGAGTCAGGGTGTCATAAGCAAGAACTATATCTACTACGCTGCTGAACCGATACCGAGCCCAAAATGGGTTGGAATAAATTTGAATCTGAAGGATGAAGATGGCATTGGTAACAATATTCTACCGACCAATCTAATCAGTCCGCTTCCGATGAATATTGAGTTTTTGAAGCTCTACTCTCCATATAGTGCTCAATGTAAAGAGAATTTTAATAACCTCTTTGTGCCATTCAGATGTGTGACCAGCGATGTTTATCACAAACACAAGATAGTCTTATCTAAAGGATCACTTGGAGATGCAGTTCGTGCATCTATGAGTTTCCCTCTTGTATTCAAACCTATTAAAATGGATGGTGTGTTGGTGTATGACGGCGGTATATATGATAATTTCCCGGTGGACGTGATGCAAAAAGATTTTAATCCTGATTTCATAATCGGAGTATCGGTTTCGAGTCCAGATAAAAAGCCTCAGGCCGGCAATGTTTACAGTCAGCTCGAAGACATGATCATTCAGAATAATGATTATAGCGTACCATCCAAGAATGGAATTAAGATTCAGGTGCCTGTTCTGGATTTCGGTGTACTTGATTTTGCACAAGCCTCTACAATTTATGAAATTGGTTATAAAACCGGGTTAGCAATGGTTGACTCAATCAAGAAACGTGTCCATAGTCGCGAGCCTCTTTCAGACGTGACTTCAAGAAGAGAAAAATTTGCATCAGCAACACCTCAGATAGAGTTTGATAAAATTGAGGTGACCGGACTGCCGGATAAAGGTCAGGCTAAATATTTGGAATACCTGTTTAATCAAGGCAAGAAACACACGATAACCATGGATGAAACCGTCAATGCCTATTATCAGGCGGTGACCGACGGTACGCTTTCAGACCTTCTTCCGCAAGCAGAATTAGGGAAAAACGGAAAGAATAATACTCTTTTACTTGAGGCAACCGGTAAGAAACCGTGGGGATTTGGCGTTGGTGGATGGATCACTTCAAGTACCAATTCAATGCTTTACCTTAACGTGAATTATCATACGTTGAGCTACAACATGTTTGATTTTGGCTTGAGCGGGTGGATAGGTCAGACCTATCTTGCAGGAATGCTCAATGCCAAATTCCGGGTGCAGACAGAGAATCCTTCCTTTATCAAATTCGAGGGTGTGATGAGTAAGCAGCGGTTCTATGACTCGCAGTTACTCTTTTATGAGAACTCAAGTCCAACGTTTATAACAGAGAATGATAACTTCCTGAGATTCTCTTATGAGTGGGCATTAGGACACTCGGGTAAAGGTTATGCAAGCTTGGCCTATGGCTACATGTCAGATTCCTATTATCCAACCAATGTCACAAATTATGCGGAAACTTCGAAAGATAAAACACAATATCATATAGGTGCTTTGAAAGCCGGTGTCGAATTCAATACTTTGAATTCATTAATGTTTGCTTCCGAAGGAGAGAAATGGGGCGCCAATGTGTTGATGAGCTATGAATCCGCGAGGTATACACCTGAGGGAGATAAAGCACTCAGAACCGGTTTCAATGGCAGACCGCGAGCATCGTTGGAGGGTTATTGGAAACACTTTTATCAGATACATAAAAATATTGTTCTCGGGGCGTCCGCAAGTGCTTTGGGAACATTGCAGCAGATGAAGCTGAATTATACAGCAGCCTTGGTGCACGCACCGGCATTTGCTCCAACACCATCTACTGAAAACTATTTTAATGAGGCGTTCCGCTCCGACAATTATGTAGCTGCCGGTTTGATACCTATCTGGATGCCTATCCAGAGAATGCAGTTGAGAGGTGATTTCTATGTTTATTCACCGATTCGTAATATGGTAAGAGAGGGTATGAAGGCAAAATATGATGGATGGTTCCGTAAAGCCGAATTCATCGGAGAAGTTGCAGCCGTGTATAACTTCCCGTTTGCCAGTCTATCGGTTTATTGCAACTATCTGTCTTATCCGAGTAAGAACTGGAATGTAGGAATTAACTTCGGCTTACTATTCGGAGCGCCTAAATTGCTTCGTTAACATTATTCCGGTCTGAATCAATCGACATATCCTGCGGATCCATTATGACTTCCGCAGGAATATTTTTTGTCGTTTTAGCACCAAGATTCTTCATGCGCTCAGCACGGGCAAGGACTGAACGTTGACCTGTAACGAGTTTTGAGAAAGCTGAATCATAGGATTTTGTTGCCTTAGCTAAGCCGGTCTCAATCCCTTGAAGCTCCTTGACAAATGATTCGATGGAATCGTAGAGTAATCCGCCGAGTTTGGCAATCTCAAAAGCATTGCGATCCTGATTCTCCTTGCGCCACATCTGGCTGATCAGCAGAAGTATACCGGTCATCTGTGTAGGAGAAACCAGAGTGACCTTCTTCTTAATAGCATAGTCAATGAGCTGGGGCTCGAAATCGATTGCAAGAATCAAAGCTCCGTCATTGGGGATAAACATTAATGTTTGTTCAAGCGCAGTGTCGATAGTTTTGGGGTAATTGCGCTCGGCAAGCTCATCGATATGTCTCTTTATTGAAGTCACATGCTTTTTTAGTGCCTGGGTACGTAAGTCATTGTCGTTATTTTCACAAAATTCAAGATAGGCGGAGAGTGATGCCTTTGAGTCAACAATGATATCCCTTTTCTGCGGAAGGTGTATGATAAAGTCCGGGCGCAGCATCTGTCCGCTCTCGCTTCTCAATGTTTTACCACCAGAATCCTGGGTTACTTGTGTCTCATAGTTTAAGTTGGCAACTAATCCTGCACTTTCCAGTAGCGATTCAAATACAGTTTCACCCCATTTCCCCTGAATACGGTTGTTTCCTTTAAGGGCAGATGCTAAATTGCGCGCCTCTGCTCCAATAGTCAGGTTGAGATTGGTCAGTTGCTGAATCTGATCAGAAAGTGATTTTCGCGACGCGGCAGCATCTGTATAGGAAGTTTGCATTGCCAAATTAAAATCCTCCAATCTCATTTTTAAGGGGTTTAGAATTTTCTGAAGTTCATCGGATGTGGATTGTTTAAGATGATCCGCATTATTATTTAAGGTTTCAGTAGCCATTACCTTAAACTTATATTCATTCTGCTCATTGGAGACCTTTAGTTCATTGATGAGATTGCTGAGTGCTCTGATTTCTTCAGCGTTTCTTATATCGATCTCTTTGCGTGAGCGATTGGAGAGCATCATAATAGTTATTATCACTCCCATGATGAGAATGATAATAAAAGAAATGATAAGTAGTATTTCCATTTAATAAGGGATAATTAAAGGGAGAATGATATTAGGGTTTGGATCGATTTAGTTATCGATGATCAGCTCTTTGAACTTATCAGATTGCCAAACATCATAATTATTGAAAATTAGGAATATAGGTAGCCTGCTCTTCTTTGCTAATTCCAAAGCCTCGCTTTTAGACATGGACATGAATGTTGTCGCTAATGCGTCTGCCTCCATTGCCGTGTTTGCGAGAACTGTGGCGCTAACAATCTCCGTCTCGGCAGGTCGACCGGTACGAGCTGAGATAATATGACCGAATTGATGATTGTTGACAGTGTGGAAGTTTCTGTAATTGCCAGAAGTAGCCATTCCCATATTGGAGAATGCAATAATCTCCTGTGCCTCATGTTTGGAAGATGTAGAGTCAATAATGGGTTTATCTATAGATACGTGCCAGTCCGTTCCTTGAGGATTATATCCTGACGCAGCGATTTCACCACCTATTTCCACCAGATAGTTAGTGACATTATTTCTTTTGAACATTTCTCCGATCTCATCGCAACCATATCCTTTTGCGATGGCTGAGAAATTAAATTCAATTCCTGAAACATCTTTTATCAATGCATCATGATAGAGGTGTGTTTTTGCAATCCCGACGTGGTTCATCAAAGAATCAATGAGTAGGGTGTCGACCGAAGGACGATGCTCCTTTTCAAACCCCCAGGCACGGATCAATGGTGCCAAAGTTGGATCAAATGCTCCATTGCTAATCTTATTGATACGGCGTGACATCACATAAACCTTAATAAAATCGGTATTAACCGGAGTTGAATCCTGACGATTCACTTTAGATACCAAGGATGTAGAATCAAATGCAGATAAAGATTTCCCTACACGATCGAGAACAGCGCGAATGCTGTCATCAAGATTCTCTGATGACTGGTAGGTGATGTGATATGCAGTGTTCCAGATTAGTCCCTCGGTTTTAATAAATGGGAGAGTGGACTTCTCTTTCTTTCCGCATGATGTGATTGAGGAGAGTGCTATTCCTATAAACAAGGAAAAAATCAGAAATTTATGTAATATCTTCATGGTCTATAAGTATCTTCTAAAAAATAACTATGTGATAAATTTATTAAGTAGTTTTTCTGGTGAGTATATCTTTGCTCACCTGATGTATTGAAAATTTATATTAAACTTTCCTTTAAATTTGTCTAAAATCAACAAAATTGTATGCAAATATAACAAAATTATGGGTTATTATATTTATATTTGCGAAATAAGAAAAACTTAAGCCGCATATTAGTATTCACTGCATATTTAATTTATGCTAAAAACAGATTGGTCATGAAAGATAGTTTTGTATTTCTTGCTGAGGGATTTGAGGAAATAGAGGCACTAACTCCGGTAGATGTCATGAGAAGGGCTGGGATGCCTGTAAAGACTGTTTCAATCACAAACAGCCTGCAAGTAAGAGGCGCCCACGGAGTTATAGTCACAGCCGATGTATTGTTTGACAATACAATGTTTGTAGATGCTCCATGGTTGGTCCTCCCCGGTGGTATGCCAGGAGCACAGAATCTCTATGATTTTGCCCCCCTGCATGGTTTGCTCATGAATCAATTTGAATCTGAAAATGGTCGTATTGCTGCAATATGCGCATCACCGGCAGTTGTCCTCGGACAAATGGGTTTGCTTCGTGATCGCGAAGCTACTTGCTATCCCGGCTTCGAAGATATGATGAAGGGTGCTCAAGTTTCTGAGAAAAGAGTTGTGGCAGACAAAAAATTTGTCTTGGGAGCGGGTCCGGCGTTAGCATTGAAGTGGTCATTGGCAATTGTTGAGGAGCAATTCGGTGCTGAGAAAGCAGATGAAGTTGCTACGGGTATGTTGCTTTACTCTAAAAATAGACACGATATTGACAATTATTTTGGATGATTGACGATATTTATTATACAATTAAAGAGACCGGCGAATCACGATATACAGAGAAGATGAGCCGGTTTCTTTCCTTTGCATTGCCCGTTGGTAGTGCGGAGGAAGCACGGGCTATAGTGAAACAATATCAGAATGAATATCATGATGCTCGCCATGTGTGCTGGGCTTATATGCTTGGTCCACAGAGAACGGAATGGCAACTCAATGATAACGGTGAGCCGTCAGGCACTGCTGGAAAACCTATTTTAGGACAGATAAACAGCTTTGGGTTAACCGATGTGTTGGTCATAGTAGTGAGATATTTCGGGGGTATCAAGTTGGGAACACCCGGATTGATTGCGGCTTATAGGGAGGCGGCTCGTCTTGCATTGGAAGCAGCCGGAAAAAAAGAGATGGTGGAGATGGCACTGATGCGTATCACGTTCGGTTATACGAGTATGGAAGGGGTGATGCGGATAGTAAAAGGGGATGGTTTCGAGATAAAAGATAGAAATTTTGATAATGTATGCACACTAAGTTTGGAAGTTCCACAGAGCCGTGTTGAGGAGATAGAGGAGAAGCTATCCAAAGTAGGGGGAGTAGGAATAGAAAAATTGTAATAAAATTATGATAAAATTCATATAAAGTGGTCAGAGAGTGTGTGTAATTCAAAAAAAATTACGATATTTGCAAACTGAAAATCTATGAGCTTAATGAGCACGTGTCTGACCGGGTAAAAAATCAAAATCGAGACGGGTTTCAGACAATATTTGCATGGATGCATAGGTAAGCTTTGTGATGAATATTAAAGGAAATTATTAAAAGATAAGAAACAATGACAAAAGCAGAAATTGTATCAGAGATTTCACGCAACACCGGTCTTGATAAGGCCGCAGTACTTGCTACAGTAGAGAAATTCATGGAAGTGGTAAAAGATTCTATGGCAAATGGAGAGAATGTTTACCTTCGTGGTTTCGGTAGCTTCATCATCAAAGAGCGCAAAGAGAAAACAGCTCGCAATATCACAAAAAATACAGTAGTAAAAGTTCCAGCTCATAAGATTCCGGCTTTCAAGCCTTCAAAGGTATTTATGGGTATGGTAAAATAAGGTAATATAAGCTTAATAGTTTCAGTCAGAAACCACTTCAACAGCTTATTTATTTTATTTAGCGAAATTATAAATATTATTAATTAATAAAATTTAAACGTCATGCCAAGCGGAAAGAAGAGAAAAGGCCACAAGATGGCAACTCACAAGCGCAAAAAAAGATTGAGAAAGAATCGTCATAAGAAGAAATAATATTTTCTCGTTGAGAAGATATAAACCTTCTTTAAAGCGCAAGAAAAGAAATAGACAAACTTGCCGGGCCACCTTGGTCGTGGCGAGTTTGTTTTTTGTGTTTATCCCCCCGTGTTAATTTATGCACGGGGCTGATAGTGTCTAATTAAAATGAAAAGCGAATTAGTAGTTGATGTAAAACAAGAGGATGTCTCCATAGCGTTGCTTGAGGAGGGTAGACTCGTCTCTTTGCAGAAAGAGAATCGCAATATCGCTTATGCGGTAGGGGATCTCTATTTGGCAAAGGTGAAGAAGATCATGCCCGGTCTCAATGCCGCTTTCCTTGAAGTTGGCTACGAAAAGGATGCTTTTCTCCATTACCTTGATTTAGGACCTCAATTCAGCACATACTCCAAGTTTCTTGAAGAAGCAATGGCAGACAAGAAGAGAGTTCCTAATATTTCTAAATTCAAATTAGAACCGGATATTCCGAAAGATGGACAGATTGGAAGCGTAATCAAACCGGGGCAACAGCTTTTGGTTCAGATCGCCAAAGAACCAATCTCTTCGAAAGGTCCACGTCTCACAACGGAAATTTCATTCACCGGACGGTTCATGGTTCTTATCCCCTTTGGAAATAAAATCTCCATCTCTCAGAAAATAAAGTCGGCAGAAGAGAAGATCCGACTGAAACAGGTGATTGGTAGCATCAAACCGAAGGGTTTCAGTGTGATTATCAGAACTTCTGCAGAAAACAAGAGAGTCGCAGAATTAAATCATGAACTTCGTACATTGGTAAAATATTGGGAGGATTCAATCGCCAAAATGCAACGCAGCACACCTCCTTCTCTGATATATGAGGAGGAATCCCGAATGGTCAGCGTACTTCGCGATATCTTCAGTCCCGATTTCGAAAGCATCCATGTCAACGAAGTTGAAGCTTTCTCGCAAATAGAGAACTATGTATCTCTAATTGCTCCCGAAAAAAAGGATATTGTAAAGTTATATTCCAAGGATACACCGATTTTTGACTTCTTTAATATTACCAAGCAGATCAAAAGTAGTTTCGGTAAAACAGTATCATTCAAATCAGGAGCATATATCATAATAGAGCACACGGAGGCTTTGCATGTAATAGATGTAAACTCCGGCAACCGAAGTAAAGCTTCTTCTGATCAGGAATCAAACGCACTGGATGTGAATCTGAAGGCAGCAGATGAAATTGCCCGTCAGTTAAGACTGCGCGACATGGGTGGAATTATCGTAATCGACTTTATTGATATGTCAAAGCCTGAGCATCGTCAGGCACTATATGATCACATGAAGGAGATTATGGCTAAAGATAGAGCCCGTCATAACATTTTACCCTTGAGTAAATTCGGATTGATGCAGATAACCCGTCAGAGGGTGCGACCGGCGTTGGATATCACCACGAGTGAGACATGTCCCTCCTGCTTTGGAAAAGGTGAAGTTCAAGCCTCTATTCTTTTTACAGATAAGTTGGAGGAGAAACTCGAATATCTGGTTAAGAATTTGAAAATAACAAAATTCAAAATGTATGTGCATCCCTTTGTCGACGCTTATGTCAAGAAAGGTGTCTTCTCAATGTATGGCAGATGGCGCCGCAGTTTCGGCAGAGGTTTTAAACTGATTGCAGATCAATCTCTCGCTTATCTTGAATACAAAGTGATAGGTGAGGATGGAAAGGAGATCGATCTGAAAGAGGAGAGCGATATGAACTCGAGTCAGAGTAAAAATCGTGTTCGACTCAAATCACGAGGTAAGGAGGATTAACTCCGGATCGTCCACAATTTAGTGGCTAACTCAGAAAATCGGCAACCACAAATGTGGAGCCGCCAATAAACAGGAGATCATCGGCAGTGGCATCGGCAGTAGCCTTTGCCACTGCTTCTTTTACCTCTCCAATTACTTCAACCACGTTCAACCCTGCACTCTTTGCCCTTTTCGATAGCTCCTCAGAATTCATCGCTCTTGGAATTGAAGCTTGGGTTATATAGTATTTAGCCTCTTTCGGAAGGAGTGAAAGAATATGCTCCACATCTTTGTCAGCAACGAATCCAATAACCATCCGCAGAGTCGGTTTTAGTCCGTCGGCTCTCTTCTCTGCTATAATGGTTTCCAATTGAGTGGAGATATATCGGATTCCATCTTCATTGTGACCGGTGTCGCAAATCGTGAGTGGGTTGTCTGCTACTTTCATCCAACGGCCCATCAACCCTGTGTAGTTCACCACATTTTGAATGCCTTCCGCAATATTTTTATTAGAAAGTTTTACTCCGGCTCCTCGTAACGCTTTCACAATGTGCAGGACTGTATTTATATTTTTCTTCTGATAATCACCGCCCAAGGGGAGAGTAAAACTATTATTCCCTATCGTCGTGCAATCCCATCCCCAATTTTTATTCCTTTTAATTGACTTAATCTCCGGAGTAGCAAACGCTTCTATAATAGGCGCATTGACATCTCGAGATCTATTTTGGAAAACGTCTCTTATACCATCTTTTGCTTCTCCGATTACAATTGGTATCCCCGGTTTTATTATACCCGCTTTCTCTATGGCAATCTTTTCGAGTGTGTCACCGAGAAACTGCATATGATCCGGAGAAATATTTGTGATAGCAGTTAAAATCGGGGTAATGATGTTTGTAGAGTCGAGTCTGCCACCCATACCTGTTTCAATTACTGCGAAATCCACATTTTCCTGCGCAAACCAGTCAAATGCCATAATCATGGTGAGCTCAAAGAAACTTGGGTGTATATCAGCCGTTTTGCTGATATTTTTCCATCTCTCAACAAATTCAACAACCTTCTCTTCCGGGATCATCTCACCGTTGATCTTGATTCTTTCCCTGAAATCTACAAGATGCGGAGAGGTGTAGAGTGCTGTTTTATATCCATTTGCCATCAATATTGAAGCCAGGAGATGCGATGTGCTCCCTTTACCGTTTGTGCCGGCAATATGGATTGACTTGAACTTTTTATGTGGATTTCCAAATGTGTTGTCGAGGGCAATCGTGCGTTCCAGTCCCGGTTTATAAGCAGCTGCTCCAACGCGGGAGAACATCGGAAGTTGTGAATAGAGATACTCGATTGCATCTTGGTATTTATTGCTCGTCATCGCTTAACTGTAAATTATAAACCCTGCTAATCCAGCTAAAATAATAATGAAGATAGGATGCAATTTATAAGATTTGCCTCGCCACTTTATAGGGAAATAGACAAGGCAAAAAGCTGCTACACAAATTGCAATATTGACCCATAACTGCCAATTTATTCCGTTTGGATTAAAATTGGCTGCATTCATAAGCATTATGGCAGCAGATGCTATAAGACCAACCACGACCGGACGAAGCCCGGAGAATATAGCTTTAATTACTCCGCTCTCATGATGACGGCGAATGAAATGGGAGCTGTAGAGCACGAGAAAGAAACTTGGCACCGTTACTGCCAAAGTAGCAAGAATGGAACCCAAGATTCCCCAATGGATTCCTGAAAGAGCAGGATCCACCTCTCCAGGTGCAACGTAGCCGATATATGTCGCAGAGTTAATACCTATTGGACCTGGAGTCATTTGAGAGATTGCCACGATGTCGGTAAACATTGTTTCAGTGATCCAACCGGGTCCTACCACCGCTTTCTCAACAAGGGAGAGCATAGCATAACCTCCACCGAAGCCGAAGATTCCGATTTTCAGGTATGCCCATATCAATTTTAAATATATCTGCATTTCAAAGTGATAATTTCAATCTGTTATACAATCCAAACAACTGCTATTTCTTTAGTTTTACCTGTGGCAGTTTCCATGCTAAGAATCCGAACAGTGCTCCCAAGATGATATATACTATAGGATTGGATACCATTCCCTGATCTATGGAAATCATAAAGGCTACAACAAGAGGTATCCAGATGGTCTTGACAGTAAGTTTAGCAGCTTTAGCCGAGGTTATTACCGGAGCGATAATCAGCGCAACTACCGCAGGTCGGATTCCCATGAAAATAGATGATATGATCCGATTGTTTTTAATCATATCTGGTGTGAGAAATATTGCTATAAGCAATATAATCAGAAATGAGGGGAGTATTGTACCAAGCGAAGCGATGATACTTCCGCTTTTGCCTCTTACTTTGTCGCCAACGGCAGTTGCTATATTGACGGCAAGAATTCCCGGAAGACTCTGGGCGATGGCAAGAAGATCGAGGAAATCTTCTCGTTTTATCCAATGATGTTTATCCACAATTTCCCTTTCAATGATTGAAATCATTGCCCAACCGCCTCCGAATGTGAAAGCTCCAATTTTAAAAAAGGAGATAAATAATTGGTAAAGAGAAGTCGCGGGTTGTGCTGAATCCTGACTTGTTTCTGAGTTCATGTCTGCTAAAATCTAAATTCACTGCAAATTTACTTAATTTCGGTAATTTAGTTGTAATATTTTTGAAAGGAATAGTAGAGATTTGAAAAATTGATTAACTTTGTATGTTGGAAAAGAATCATTAATGGATGTTCATGATTTTTTTGAACGTCTGACATTATAAAAATTTGACCTGAAATATAACTATGGCACTTTGGTTTGAATGTAAAGTAAGATATGATAAGATGATGGAAAATGGTATGGTTAAGAAAGTGAACGAACCATATCTTGTTGATGCTCTCACATTCACTGAGGCTGAGGCTCGCATCATGGAGGAGATGAAACCATTTATCTCCGGCGAATATTCCATCTCTTCAGAAAAGAAGACTAAGATTTCGGAGATATTCTTCAATGAAGATGGTGACAGATATTATCAGGTTAAGGTTAATTTCATAACCATAGATGAAAAATCCGGTGCCGAAAAGAAAACGGCAACATTGATATTGGTTCAGGCTTCCGATTTTGAAGATGCTCTGAAAAAATTCCAGGCAGGCATGGAGGGGACCCTTGGAGATTATGAGATAGCCTCTATCACGGAAACGATGTTGATGGATGTATTCCCCGCAAATTTGGGAGGTGAATGATTTAGAAGTCTTCCCTCAGCTCAAACGATAGATAAAGTTACTTAAAGCCAAAATGAGTATCTCGGAAAAGATAATAGAATTGCATAAGATTATACCGGCAGGGGTGAAATTAGTGGCTGTTTCCAAATTTCATCCGGCTTCCATGATTCGGGAGGCGTATGATGCCGGTCAGAGAGCATTCGGAGAGAGCAGGGTACAGGAACTTTTGGAGAAAATACCACAATTGCCTGATAATATAGAGTGGCATTTTATTGGTCACCTTCAAACAAATAAGGTGAAACAACTGGTAGGTAAGGTAACTCTTATAGAGAGTGTGGATTCTGAAAAGTTGCTCAACCTGATAGATACCGAGTCCCGCAAGGCAGGTGTTGTTACCCGAGTGCTGATGCAGGTGCATGTTGCGAAAGAGGAAACCAAGTTCGGATTTCTTCCGGAGGAGCTGCTCAACTATTTCAAGGAGAAAAAGTTTGAGTCTCTAACTAACACCCATATTTGCGGTGTGATGGGTATGGCTTCAAATACTGATGACGAGAAGAGGGTCAGAGCGGATTTTTCCAAAATCGCATCTCTTTTTCGTCAGATTACTGAAATATCCGGATTGGAACTGCGTGGTTTTGATCAGGTGTCAATGGGAATGAGCCACGACTGGCCTATTGCTGTTGAGGAGGGTGCCACGATTGTTAGAATCGGGAGCATGATTTTTGGAGAAAGAGTTTATTGCTAATGCATATTGAGAAATAACCAACATAACTAAAATCTGATATTAATTAAAATGAGTACGAGCACTACAAGTGCGGCCGCGCCGCAGAAAAAACCTATCGTTGCGATAGTGACGATGTTCTTTATCTTTGCCATGATCTCTTTTGTAACCAACATGGCTGCCCCATTTGGTAATATCTGGGGATTCAGATATGAATGGGCAGGAATGGCAGGTAACTTGATGAACTTCCTTGCTTATCTCTTTATGGGAATACCTGCAGGAAACATGCTTATTAAATATGGCTATAAAAAGACAGCTCTCATTGCACTTGCTGTCGGAGCGATTGGTTTAGGTATTCAGCTTCTTTCGAGCGTGGTTGGTGCGGACGTGATTGTAGTTAACGGTGAAGTTCCCACAACCCTTAATCTGTTCATCTATCTTTTGGGTGCGCTTGTCTGCGGTTTCTGTGTTTGTATGCTGAACACTGTTGTTAACCCGATGCTTAATCTCCTCGGAGGTGGTGGTAATCGTGGTAATCAGCTCGTACAGATGGGTGGCTCCTGCAACTCATTGGCAGGAACTTTGACTCCGATGCTTGTCGGTATGCTTATCGGCAATCTGACAGCTCAAACAAGCATGGCCGAGGTTAGCCCATTGGTTATCACAGGTATCGTAATTTTCGTCGTATCCTTCATTATTATCTCTTTCGTGAAGATTGAGGAACCACAGAGCAATTTGAGCAAAGTTAAATATGAACACTCTCCATTGGCATTCCGCCACTGTCTGCTCGGTGTGATCGCTATTTTCTTCTACGTAGGTATTGAGATCGGTATCCCCGGAGAGATGAACGCGTGGTTAAGCCGTCAGAGCTTCGAAGGAGCTGCTGCCGTTGCCGGTTCAATGGCTGCCCTCTATTGGCTTATGATGCTCATCGGACGTTTGTTGAGCTCTGCAATCAGTGGAAAGGTTTCTTCAAAGGTTCAGCTGATCACAGTTTCAACCGTAGCGATCATTTTAGTACTTATCGCTATCTTTCTTCCGGAAAATATCACATTCCAGTCTCCTGCTATTGATGCGTTGAATATCAAGAGCGGAGCAGTTCCGATGAAGTGTCTCTTCCTCTTCCTCTGCGGTCTCTGCACCTCAGTGATGTGGGGCGGTATCTTCAACCTCGCAACAGAAGGACTCGGTAAATACACTGCTAAAGCATCCGGAATCTTCATGATGATGGTTGTCGGTGGTGGTGTGATGCCTTATATTCAGGACTGGATCGGTCGCTCAGCAGGATATATTGAGAGCTATTGGTTGGTTGTGGCAATGTTGCTGTTCATCCTCTATTATGCTTTGATCGGTTCCAAGAATGTTAATAAGGATATTCCTGTTTCTGAAGAACCATTTGATTTGCGTGATCTATAATTTTTAATTAGCAGGGACATTGGATTTCATCCGGTGTTCCTGCTGTAATCATTTATCCATATACTATATACTAATCAAACTAACATGGACGTAAAGACAATGAAAAACGCAGCAGATAACTTGCGCGTTTTGATTGCATCAACAGTTGAGAAAGCAAAGTCAGGGCACCCCGGTGGCTCAATGGGAGCTGCAGATTTCATCAATGTGCTCTATTCAAAATTTTTAGTTTATGATCCGGAAGATCCGAAGTGGATTGCACGCGACCGCTTCTTCCTTGATCCGGGTCACATGTCTCCGATGCTTTACAGTATCCTTACTCTTGCAGGAAAATTTCAGGTAGAGGATCTCCAGCAATTCCGTCAGTGGGGTAGTATCACTCCCGGTCACCCGGAGTTGGATGTGGAACGCGGTATCGAAAACACCTCCGGTCCTCTTGGCCAGGGACATGTGATGGCAGTAGGTTGTGCTATTGCAGAGAGATTCCTTGCAGCTCGTTTTGGCGAGGTTGTAGCTCATAAGACCTACGCCTTTATCTCTGATGGTGGTATCCAGGAGGAGGTTTCACAAGGTGCCGGACGTATTGCCGGTAATCTTGGTCTTCATAATCTCATCATGTTCTATGACTCCAACAATGTACAGCTCTCCACTAAGGTTAATGAGGTGACTATAGAGGATACCGCTGCAAAATATCAGGCTTGGGGCTGGAACGTGCTCAAAGTAAACGGTAGTGATCCTGTTGAGATCGCAAATGCTTTGGAGACTGCTATAAATGAGAAGGAGAAACCGACTCTCATCATCGGTTCTACAATAATGGCTAAGGGCGTTGTAAAAGCTGATGGCGGTTCATTAGAAGGTGCTGTTTCCACACACGGTCAGCCAATCACAGCGGCAGGTGCAGATTTCGATAAAACAGTAGAGGCTCTTGGTGGTAATCCTGAAAACAGATGGGAGATCCGCGAAGATGTTAAGAAATTGTATGCAGATCGCAAAGCAGAGCTCATCAAGATCAGTGCAGATAGAAAAGCTGCCTTCGCGAAGTGGACTGCTGAGAATCCTGAGAAAGCTGAGACTTTGAAGAATTACTTTGATCTGAAGCTTCCGGCTCTTGATTGGGATTCAATTGAGTTCAAACCCAACATGGCAAGTCGCGCTGCTTCTGCTACCGTGCTTAGCTTCCTTGCTGAGCATGTAGGTAACATGATAGTATCAAGTGCGGACCTTGCAAACAGTGATAAGACCGATGGTTTCTTGAAGAAGACACAGGCACTCATGAAAGGTGATTTCTCCGGAGCATTCCTACAGGCAGGTGTCGCTGAGTTCACAATGGCGTGTCTGATCAACGGTATAGCTTTGCACGGTGGTCTTTTTGGCGCATGCGGAACATTCTTCGTATTCTCCGACTATATGAAGCCGGTTATCCGTATGTCAGCGTTGATGGAACTCCCGGTTAAATTCATCTATACTCACGATTCTTTCCGCGTAGGAGAGGATGGCCCTACTCATGAGCCAATAGAGCAGGAGGCTCAAATCCGTTTGATGGAACAAGTGAAGAACTTTAGTGGCAAACCTTCAGTGCTCGTTATTCGTCCGGCAGACTCAGCTGAAACAGTTGAGGCTTACAAGTTGGCGATGGAGAATAAAGAGACTCCTACTGTTCTGATTTTCTCTCGCCAGAATCTTGAAGATCTTCCCGGTGTAAACCGCAGAGAGGAGGCTAAGAAAGCAGCAAAAGGTGGATATGTTGTAATGGAGGCTGAGAATCCTGATGTTGTGCTTGTAGCTAACGGTAGCGACGTTGCTCTGCTTTGCCATGCTGCTGAGGCTCTTAAAGCAGAGGGCGTAAAAGCTCAGGTTGTATCTGTTCCATCTATCGGCTTGTTCAATACCCAGAGCCAGGAATACCGTCAGAGTGTGATACCGGCAGGTGTTAAATTCTTCGGTTTGACATCCGGTCTTCCTGCAACACTTTTCCCGCTTCTTAATGGTGGAGAATATGAAATTGTGGGTATGGAAAGATTCGGTGCATCCGCTCCAGCAAAGGTTTTGGAAGAAAAATTTGGGTATACAACCGAGAAAATTTTGCAACAGCTAAAACAATTTCTGGGAAAATAGTGTTAATAAATAAAAAAAATATTAAATTTGCGCATTCAAATTGCAAATGAAGGCATTTCAACTTAACGAATGTGAAAATTTTCAATTTGCGTAAAGACACTATAACTATAATATAATTAGACAATTACATAATAATTAATTTGTTGTTTTATGAAGAAAAGTGTATTATTTGCTCTTGTAGCTCTTGCAGGTAGCGCTTTCGCAGCTAACGCTCAGGAAGTGACTTACGTTGAGGATTGCTCTCAGGGCTATTTGATGAACAAAGCAAAAGACAACTGGTTTATGACAGTACAGGGTGGTACTAACATTCTTTTCGGTAAGGATGATGTACACGCTGAGCTTAAGAACCGTTTCGGTGGTAACGCTGGTTTGTTCTTCGGTAAATGGGTTAATCCTAACTTCGGTTTCCGTTTCGGTGCTGAATATTGGATGTCAAAAGGTGCTACAGCATATGCTAACGGTATGTACCGTAAGATGAATGCTGCTCCTCTTGCTAACGGCATGTATCCTGAGAAGTTCCAGAGCATCAATCCCCAGTTCGATGTATTGATCAACCTTACTAACTGGTGGTGTGGTTATCGTCCCGGTCGCGTTTATAACGCAGTTCTCCATGGAGGTGGTGGTGCTATGATCACTTACCGTCGTGGTTATAACAAGGGTTACACAACTCAGGGCGATCTCAAATGGTATAGCGCTAAGAACACTCCTCTTTTTGCTAACGTAGGTTTGCAGAACAACTTCGCTGTAAGCAGCAAGGTTGACCTCTTCTTGGATGTTCAGTATCAGCTCTTCCACCTTGGTGGTGTTGGTTACAACCACTACAACCAGGATGCTTCTGTATCTGCCGGTTTGAACGTATACTTCGGTAAGAAAGAGTGGAGCTGCCCTGTAACTGCAGTATGCCCCACTTGGAAATATACAGATGCTGAGGGTGACGCTCTTGTAGCTCGTTTGGCTCAGGCTGAGGCTAAGATCGCAAGCTTGCAGAAACAGCTTGACGAATGTCTCAAGCGCCCTGTAGTAGAGAAAGTAAACTGCGAAGGTCTTGCTACTATCTACTATCCTATCAACCAGTATTCACTTTCTAACCGTGAGAAGACTATTCTCCGCTCTATGGCTGAGGTTATGAAAGAGACTCCTAACCAGAAATATGTTTTGACAGGTTGGGCTGACAACTACACTGGTAACGATGAGATTAACACTCGTCTCCGCAACAACCGCGTGAATACTGTTAAGGCATTCCTCGTAAAATGTGGTGTTGATGAGAACCAGCTTGACGCTCGTATCGATGCTAACAACCTTACAGACTTCGGTGCTAAGGGTGCTCCACTCGATCGCGCAGTAACAATCAAACTTGCTGACTAATTATTAAAATAAAGTATAGCAAAATATAAGGGCTCGCATTTGCGGGCCCTTTAATTTTGCAATTAAGTTTATAAAAAAATAGACGGGTCAATATAAATATCCGGTTGTTAAAATCATAAATTAAGAATGCCTCCGGCATTCAGATTCAGGGGTGTATTGTGCCCAGCACTCAATCGCTTCACTCAGTTGTATGAGGTTAACATAACTTCGTCGCTCCACGACTTAACTTTAACACCTCCCAGTTTCGCAGTTGAGTTTTGACATTTCGGGAGTTGAGGGAAGGGTGATGGAAATCTGCTCCTTGGATACTGGGTGGATAAACTCGATCTTGTGCGCCTGGAGAGAGATGCCACCATTGGGGTTACTTCTCTTTGCTCCATATTTGAGATCCCCTTTTATTGGATGACCAATTGCAGACAACTGAGCCCTAATCTGATGTTTCCTACCCGTAAGGAGGTTAATCTCCAAGATTGTATATCTGTCACCCTGTGCAATGGTGCGATATTTTAGAATAGACCTCTTTGCATTAGGATCCGAAGGTGAAGCAATGAAAGTTTTATTCATCCGTCCGTCAGACAGAAGATAATTTTCCAACGTATACTCGTTTTTCTCCGGCTTACCCTCAACCATCGCCCAATACGTTTTGTGAATATTGCCTTCTCGAAGCATTTTGTTAAGTCTTTCGAGAGCTTTCGATGTCTTTGCGAACACAACCAAGCCTTCTACAGGTCTGTCTATTCGATGAACGACTCCGCAGAAAACATTGCCCGGTTTATTATACTTCTCTTTCAGGTATGATTTAATTGTTTCTGAAAGGGGAGTGTCTCCGGTTTTATCTCCTTGCACAATTTCCCCCGGAGCCTTATTGACAATGATTATATGATTGTCTTCGTAAACTACTTCCATTTTAAGTAATTTGGTTACTTATTAATTTTTGGATATAAAAAAAAGCCGGCTTCTTAGCCGGCATTAGTAGCGGGGGCAGGACTCGAACCTACGACCTTTGGGTTATGAGCCCAACGAGCTACCACTGCTCCACCCCGCGGTGTCATTTCGAATGCAAAATTAGTACTTTTATTTGAAATAACAAAGAAATCTGCATAAAATTTATTATTGCAGATAAAATTGCTCGGATAAAATATTTATTAATAACAATATAGAGGGTTTTGTCTTCGGGCCTGTAAATAGAAGAGTAGGCCCCGATCTTATTTGAGTATAAAATTTTCAATATAATCAATATATTTAAGAGATAATTCGCGCGGGTTTTGCGGTTATTGATAAAATTGTTAAATTTGCACTGAATGCCAAATGTTGTGCATTTAATTGCTTTGAAATTATTATGGTAAAGAAAACCCGTGAAAAGTTTATTGAGGTTGCTCGCCAACTCTTCGCTCGTAAAGGTGTGGAGAATACCACAATGAATGATATTGCGTCCGCATCCGATAAGGGAAGACGCACAATTTACACCTATTTCAAAAGTAAACGGGAGATTTTCAATGCCGTAATCAATAGTGAGTCCGATGAATTGCTGCTTAAGCTAAGGAAAATCGTATATTCTTCTTTAAGTCCGACTGAAAAAATTACTCAATATATAGATTGTCGACTCTCAACCATGCGGGAGATTGTGTCCAGAAACGGCTCATTACGCGCCGGCTTCTTCCGAGATGTCAGGAAAGTGGATCGTGCTCGTGCAATCATTTCGCGTAAAGAGGTCGTTTTGCTCGCGGATATAATCCATGAAGGTGTTGAGAGCGGTGACTTCAAGGTTGAAAAACCGCGTGAGACATCAGTCATAATCGTAAATGCCATCAATGGCCTCGATGTGCCTTATATTCGTGATGGACTTAAGGACTACGGTATCAATGAGGCCCGGATACGTGGAGTTATCTCCAATTTGATACTGAATGGAATATGCAAACACTAAATCTAATACCTACTAATAAATAAAGACGCTATGTATATCAACTCCATTGGTTATTATATACCAGAAAAAAGGGTTCCGAACGAGCATTTTCTTTCGGTCAATGGTTTGACTCCTGAGTGGATCGAACAGCGAACCGGTATCAAAACAAGATCCCGCGCTGCCGATGATGAGAATGTTGACACAATGGGAATTGCTGCAGTAGAGAATGCTTTACAGAATGCGCCGTATGATGTAAAGGATGTGGATCTGATTGTGGCCGCTCACTATTGCGCTTATGACACTGTTGCCACTTTGGCACATAAGGTGCAGCGTCATTTTGCCATAAATGGAGCCAAGGCAATCTATGCATCTTCCGCCTGCAGCTCCTTTATCAACGGCTTGGAGATTGTGGAAGGCTATTTTGCAATGGGAAAAGCCAAAAAAGCTATTTTGGTATGCAGTGAGCATAACTCTTACTACTCCGACGAGTCGGATAAGAGAAGCGGACATCTCTGGGGTGATGGAGCGGTCGCGTTCCTGCTTTCCAAAGAGAAGGAGAGTGACGATGACATAAAGATATTGAATATTTACACCGAGGGTCTTGGGGACTTAGGTAAGGGGAAAGATGGAGTATCCCTTCGTCCGAAAGAGGAGGGTATATTGATGGCAGATGGCAGGGATGTATTTGTCCACGCATGCCGTTATATGATCCACGCCCTCAAAAAATCTATGGAAGAAACGGGTCTCGAGGTTAAAGATATAAAAAAATTCATTCCTCATCAGGCTAACATGAGAATAATCGCCCAGGTTGCTCATCAGCTGGACCTCCCGATAGAGAGTGTGATGACTAATATAGCGGAATTGGGTAACACCGGTTCTGCATCAGCTCCGTTGTTGTTCGCTTTGCGCAAGGATGAATTTGAAAAGGGTGATAAGGTAGCGCTCATGGTGTTCGGTGGTGGATACTCATGTGGGTGCTTTATCTTGGAGAAGTAAAAAACAGACTTAATAAAACTATATAAAAATGAAATTACTTGAAGGAAAGACAGCTATTGTAACAGGAGCTGCTCGTGGTATTGGTAAGGAAATTGCTTTGAAATTCGCTTCAGAAGGCTGTAATATCGCATTTACAGACCTCGTTATCGACGAAAACGGAAAGAAAACAGAGGAGGAGATTGCAGCCTACGGCGTAAAATGTAAAGGTTATGCTTCCAATGCAGCGGATTTTGCAGCAACTGAGGCTACAGTGGCTGAGATCAAGAAAGATTTCGGTTCAATTGATATCTTGGTCAACAACGCCGGTATCACAAAAGATGGTTTGATGCTCCGCATGACAGAGCAGCAGTGGGATGCAGTTATTGCTGTGAACCTCAAATCAGCATTCAACTATATCCATGCAGTACTTCCAATCATGATTCGTCAGAAAGCCGGCTCAATCATCAACATGGCATCTGTAGTTGGTGTTCATGGTAATGCAGGTCAAGCTAACTATGCTGCTTCAAAAGCAGGTTTGATCGCGTTGGCTAAGAGTGTCGCTCAGGAGGTCGGTTCACGTGGTATCCGTGCCAATGCTATCGCTCCCGGATTTATCGAGACTGCAATGACAGAGGCTCTTCCTGTTGAGGTACGTGAAGAATGGTGCAAGAAAATTCCATTGCGTCGCGGTGGTAAAGTTGAGGATATCGCTAATGTTGCTACCTTCCTTGCATCAGACATGTCAGGCTATGTAACCGGTCAGGTGATCCAGGTTGATGGCGGTATGAACATGTAATAACAGATAGAATTTGTTATAGAACTTCGTGAAGACTCCCATAGAGTCAGTTGAAGCTACTTATTGATTAATGAAAAAATATGCTATAATTGTCGCCGGCGGGGAGGGAAACCGCGCCGGCGGCTCTGTTCCAAAGCAATTCCAATTGATTCATGGAATCCCCATGTTGTGGTGGTCAGTGCGAGCATTCCATGCCGAAGATCATGACACGGAAATAATCATTGTGATGCATCCGGGATTCTTCGATGATTGGGACATCATGCATTCTGAATTACCCGAAGCCGACAGAGCCATAAAGGTGAAGTTAGTGTGTGGTGGTCGAACTCGCTGCGAATCGGTAAGCAATGGATTGAATTCCGTAGATAGCATAACCCCTGCACTTGTTGCCATTCATGATGCGGCGCGTCCATTGATTGATGTGGATCTGATCTTTAGGGGATGGAACGCTGCTAAAGCGTATCAGGCTGCTGTACCTGTCATTCCGGTCACTGACTCACTGCGAAAAGTGGAGGGTATTGAAAACCGTACGGTTGCACGAAAAGATTATGTCAAAGTGCAGACTCCTCAGGTATTTGCTGCCGCATTAATCAAAGCAGCCTATGCTAACGTTGATACTACGGATCTCACCGATGACGCTTCGGTAGCCGAAGCATTTGGGAAGAAGCTGTTCCTCTTTGAGGGCAGCACAAAAAATATAAAAGTTACCAACCCTGAAGATTTTCGCATAGCTTCTGTATTGATGCAATAGAATTCGGGGAGTAAACACTTCACTGGTTTGAATATTGGAATTTATTGACACCGACATAAAGTTTCTCAAAGGAGTTGGAGAGAGGAGAGCCAAAACCCTTGGAGCTGAATTGGAGATCAGAACCATAGGCGACCTGCTTTATACCTTTCCGTTTCGTTATGTTGACACGAGCCGGTTCTACAAAGTAGAGGAGTTCTCCGGCGATATGCCTGCCGTTCAGGTATTGGGTCGGTTTGTCGGTTTTGCCGTAGAAGGAGAGGGGAGCAGACAGCGACTGAAAGCCTCTTTCTATGATGGGAAACGGTTTATGGAGGTTGTGTGGTTCTCTAAGATTCAATATTTCAAAAATGCCTATCATATAGGGTGCCCATATATCCTGTTTGGTAAGCCAACCTTCTTCAACGGATGGCAGATGTCGCATCCGGAAGTGAATCTTTACGATGAAGCAAAACCGCCACAAGGCTTCCGTGGTATATATTCAATCCCCGATAAACTTCGGAAGCGAGGATATTCAACCAAGAATTTATCGGAACTTGCAAGAAATGCGATCATTCATCCCGGATTCAAGGAGATCAAGGAGACCCTTCCGCCTGAAGTAATTGCCCGCTACTCTCTGATGTCTTTGCAAGACACCCTCCTAAACATTCATTTCCCTAAGTCTCCCAATTTGCTGCAGAAAGCTAAGGAACGTTTAAAGTTTGAAGAGCTATTCTACCTGCAGATGAATATCCTGAGATACTCCAGGGAAAGGGGACAACGTTACAAAGGTTATATATTTTCAACCATAGGGCGATTTTTCAACACATTCTATAATGAGTGCCTGCCATTCTCTCTGACCGGTGCCCAGAAAAGAGTTTTGAAGGAGATCCGGCAGGATATGCGCACAGGTCGCCAGATGAACCGACTCTTGCAGGGGGATGTCGGCAGTGGTAAAACGATGGTGGCATTTATGACCATGCTCATGTCTGCCGACAACGGCTTTCAGTCCGCCCTCATGGCGCCAACAGAAATCCTCGCTAACCAGCACTACGAGACCATCAGTCGTTGGGGTGAGAGCGTTGGTTTGACAGTTGCGCTTCTGACAGGTAGCACACGCGCGAAAGCTCGTCGTGAGATTCATGAGAAATTGGAATCCGGCGAAATAGATATCCTTGTCGGTACTCATGCTCTGATAGAAGATAAAGTTCAATTCAAAAATTTGGGACTCACGGTCATTGACGAGCAGCACCGGTTTGGGGTTGAACAGAGAGCTAAGATGTGGAAGCGTGCCACAATTGCGCCACATGTCTTGGTGATGACAGCAACGCCTATTCCCCGCACATTGGCGATGACCGTTTACGGCGATCTGGAGGTGTCGGTGATAGATGAGTTGCCTCCCGGACGTAAACCCGTTCAGACCTTCCTGATGTATGATAATGCGAGGATGGAGGTTAACCGACTGATGCATCGTGAAATAACCGCAGGCCATCAGATATATATCGTGTATCCTCTTGTGCACGAAAATCCAAAACTCGAGCTTAAGAGTGTCGAGCAGGGTGTGGAACGCATCCGTAATCTCTTTCCGGATGTGGAGGTCTGTATGGTCCACGGACAACTTAAACAGGCGGAGAAGGATTATCAGATGGAACGTTTCGTGAGTGGAAAAGCCAAGATATTGGTTGCCACCACAGTTATTGAGGTTGGAGTCAACGTTCCGAACGCGTCGGTTATGGTGATAGAGAATGCGGAACGCTTTGGATTGTCTCAGCTTCACCAGTTGCGAGGTAGAGTGGGACGAGGTGCCGACCACAGCTACTGCATACTGATGACCAAAGTGAAAATAGGCAGCGATACTCGAAAACGCCTTCAGATTATGACAGAGACTACTGATGGATTCCTGATTTCTGAAGCGGATATGAAAATGCGTGGTCCGGGCGATATGGAGGGAACCCAACAAAGTGGTTTGGCGTTTAATCTAAAGATGGCAAATCTTGCTACAGATGGTCAGATAGTCGCGGTGGCGCGCAATGCTGCAGAGTCTATTCTGAATGCACACAAAGAGATACTATCCGTACCGGAGAATTCTAACTCCGACTATAAAGGGGAAACAATGCAACTCTCGGCATCATCTGTTAATCTGATAAAGGAACAGCTAAGGATTAGATTTGCCAGAAAATATGATTGGTCCCAGATTTCGTAAAACTTTCATACTTTAGAAAGGCGATAGAAATAAATTATTGGCGAATTCGGGCACATTTTGAAAAAGTTAGGATATGAGAGAGAAAGAATTTCTTCCTTTGGTAAAGGAGAAGCTTGGCATCGAGGAACTTAATCCGATGCAAAAGAAGATGATGGAGCAGGCGTCTGCGTCTCAGGATATAATGTTGCTTTCACCGACCGGTAGCGGTAAGACGCTTGCATTTATTCTACCGGTTTTGAAACTGCTGAAGCCTACTACCGGTCGTGTTCAGGTTGTCGTAATCGCGCCCTCCCGCGAGTTGGTTATTCAGATTAGTGGTATCTTTAATTCCGTAGCACCGGGATTTAAGGTCACATCCCTTTACGGTGGGCACAAAGTGGAGGATGAAGTTAATTCACTGAAGGCCGGTACAGATATAATTATCGCTACACCGGGTAGATTACTCGATCATATCAACCGAAGAAATATCGATGTTCTTCCTACACGCATTCTTGTTCTCGATGAGTTTGACAAATCTCTTGAACTTGGGTTCGAGAAGGAGATGAAGAAGATTATCGATAGACTCAAGAATGTGAGCCGCGTTATTCTCACCTCTGCAACCAAAACTGATGTATTGCCAGATTTCCTTAAATTGGATAGTCCCGTCACACTCGATTTTACCTCAGACAACAAAGACTTGCGCCGTCGCTTGCGAGTACACCGGGTTGATAGCGATGTGAACGACAAGCTTCAATCACTGTCAGATCTGCTGAAGAGTTTATCAGAAGGTGGAATGCATGATCGATCCATAATCTTTGTCAATCATCGTGAAAGTGCGGAGAGGGTGGCGCAGTTCCTGAAAAAAGAGGGATTCCCGGCTGTGCTTTATCACGGTGCGCTTGACCAGCAACAGCGTGAGACTGCAGTGGCTACCTTTAACAACGGCACATTCCCGATTCTTGTTGCAACCGACTTGGCTGCTCGTGGATTGGATATAGAGGGTGTGAAGTCCGTAATACATTATCATCAGGCTCTTACACCCGAGACCTACACACATCGTAATGGCCGAACAGCTCGTGTTGACAATGAGGGTGATGTCTATGTGCTCATAGGTCCGAATGAGGATATTAAACCTTATGCTGAATTTGACGACACCCGCTATCTTGATTCACAACATGATAGCAAGCCGGCAGGATCCCCTTATGCAACGCTGCGTTTCTCCGCAGGAAAGAAGGAGAAACTATCCAAGGGGGATATAGTAGGATTCTTGGTGAAGAAGGGTGGTGCCTCCCCTGCAGATTTAGGCAAAATAGATATTTATGACCATTACGCACTTGCAGCTGTTCCCCGAAAAGAATTGGGCACAATCCTGACAAATATAAAAGGGAAGAAAATAAAAGGGGAGAAACGGTTAATCTCCGAGGTAAAATAGTATGGTCGAACTCCCCGTATCAGCAATTTTAGAAGATTAGAGCCTAAATAAGTTTAGTAAACAGAAACTCCATCTCAGAAAAATTATCAAGAGATGGGGTCTTCTGTTGTAAAATCGTCTGAGATTTATTACCTTTGTGGGTATTTTTTTTCAAAAAGAGGGTTGCACACTTATTAAAGGAGTGGGCAAAATCCGAGAAGATACGATATTATTAAAAACGGATAAATTAAATAAATCCAAAATTTATAAACACAATAGATATTTACTATGAGCAAAGCAAAGAAATTTCTGACATGCGACGGTAATCAAGCTGCGGCGCATATCAGTTATATGTTTAGCGAAGTAGCTGCTATCTACCCAATTACCCCATCTTCAACAATGGCTGAGTATGTGGATGATTGGTCGGCAGCAGGACGTAAGAACATCTTTGGTGAGACAGTCCTCGTGCAGGAGATGCAGAGTGAGGGAGGAGCCGCCGGAGCAGTTCACGGATCATTGCAGGCAGGTGCCCTAACCACCACCTACACAGCATCACAGGGATTGCTTCTCATGATTCCTAATATGTACAAAATAGCAGGTGAGTTACTTCCCTGCGTGTTCCACGTTTCAGCGCGTACTCTTGCATCGCATGCCTTAAGCATCTTTGGTGATCATCAAGATGTTATGTCTGCACGCCAGACAGGCTTTGCAATGTTCTGTGAAGGTTCTGTTCAGGAGGTAATGGATCTCGCCGCTGTTGCTCACTTGTCAGCAATCAAGGGAAGAGTTCCTTTCGTTAACTTCTTTGATGGCTTCCGCACATCTCATGAGATTCAGAAAATTGAAGCTCTCAGTGAAGAGGAGCTCGCACCGCTGATCGACCAGGAGACTCTTGCTGAGTTCCGTCAGCGTGCGTTGAATCCTAACAAGCCGGTAGCTCGCGGTATGGCTGAAAACCCCGATGTATTCTTCCAGCATCGTGAGGCAAGCAATCCTTACTACAATGCAATCCCTGAGATTGTTGAGAACTATGTGAAGGAGATCAACAAAATCACAGGTCGCAACTATGGATTGTTTGATTACTATGGTGATCCTGAGGCGGAGCGCGTGATCATAGCTATGGGTAGCGTCACTGAGTGTATCAAGGAAACTATTGATTATCTCCGCAGCAAGGGAGAGAAAGTTGGTTTGGTTAGCGTTCACCTTTACCGTCCATTCTCTGCAAAACATTTCCTCGCTGCTGTTCCGGCTACTGCAAAGCGTATTGCTGTTCTCGACCGTACAAAAGAACCCGGAGCTAACGGTGAACCTCTTTACCTCGACGTTAAGGATTGCTTCTATGGCAAGGAGAATGCTCCGGTCATCGTAGGTGGTCGTTATGGTTTGAGCTCTAAGGATACAACTCCTGCTCAGATCGTTGAGGTTTATGAGAACCTTGCTTTGGCTGAGCCTAAAAATCACTTCACAATCGGTATCGTTGATGATGTGACATTCCATTCACTCCCTCTCAGTCCCGAAATCAATGTAGGTGACGAGGGTATGTTCCAGGCTAAATTCTATGGTCTTGGTGCTGACGGTACTGTAGGTGCAAACAAAAACTCTGTGAAGATCATTGGTGAGAACACCGACAAATATTGCCAGGCATATTTCGCTTATGACTCCAAGAAGTCAGGTGGTTTCACTTGTTCACACCTCCGTTTCGGTGATACTCCGATCCGCTCAACTTATCTCGTGAATACCCCGAACTTCGTGGCTTGCCACGTTCAGGCATATCTCCACATGTATGATGTGCTTCGCGGTCTTCAGCCTAACGGTACATTCCTTCTCAACACAATCTGGGAAGGTGAGGAGCTTGCTAAGAACCTTCCGAACAAGGTTAAGAAATATCTCGCTGAGAATAATATCACACTCTATTATATCAACGCATCCAAGATCGCACAGGAGATCGGTCTCGGTAACCGCACCAACACTATCCTTCAGAGTGCATTCTTCCGTATCACTGAGGTAATTCCTGTTGATCTCGCCGTAGAGCAGATGAAGAAATTCATCCAGAAGTCTTATGGCAAGAAGGGAGAGAACGTGGTTAACATGAACTACGCAGCCGTTGACCGTGGTGGTGAGTATCACAAACTTGATGTTGATCCCGCTTGGGCTCAGCTCGAGGTTGAGGCTCCCGTAGCTGACGATGCTCCGGAATTCATCACAAATGTTGTTCGCCCGATCAACGCTCAGGATGGCGACCTTCTTCCCGTTAGCGCGTTTGCAGATCGTGCTGATGGTACTTGGATTCAGGGTACAGCCGCTTACGAAAAACGTGGTGTAGCTGCATTCGTTCCTGAATGGAATCCCGAGAACTGTATACAGTGTAACAAATGTTCATACGTTTGTCCTCACGCTTGTATCCGTCCGTTCGTTCTCACACCGGAAGAGACTGAGAAGGCACCGTTCGGTGAGGAGCACTCAATCCCGGCTATGGGCAAGACCATGACAGGTATGCGCTTCGTTCAGCAGGTTGATGTTCTCGACTGTCTCGGTTGTGGTAACTGTGCTGATGTTTGTCCCGGTAAGAAGGGTAACAAGGCACTCACAATGGTACATGAGGAAAGTCAGGTAGACCAGCAGAAGAACTGGGATTGGTTGGTTAAGAATGTTACAAACAAGGCTAACCTTGTAGATACCACCCTTAACGTTAAGAACAGCCAGTTCGCTCAGCCGCTCTTCGAGTTCTCGGGAGCTTGTTCCGGTTGTGGTGAAACTCCATACGTTAAGTTGCTAACTCAGCTCTTCGGTAATCATCAGATGGTTGCTAACGCTACAGGTTGCTCCTCTATCTACTCCGGATCAGTTCCATCTACTCCTTATACTACCGATGCTAACGGCAACGGTCCTGCTTGGGCTAACTCCCTCTTCGAGGATTTCTGTGAGTTTGGTCTCGGTATGTATATCGGTTATGAGAAGATGCGTGCCCGTCTCGAAGATCTCTGCACTAAGATTGCAGCATCCGAAAATGCTCCTGCAGAATTGAAGGATGCCGCTAAGGATTGGTATGATAATCGCAACGATGCAAAACTCTCTGCAGAATATGGTCAGAAGCTCGTTGAGGCTGCTAAGAAGAATGAGTCTGCTTGCGACTGCTGCAAGCAGATCGTTAACCTCGGTCACTATCTTGCGAAACGTAGCCAGTGGATCATAGGTGGTGACGGTGCAAGCTACGATATAGGCTTCGGTGGTCTTGATCACGTGATCGCATCCGGAAAGAATGTAAATATCCTTGTGCTCGACACAGAGGTTTATTCCAACACCGGTGGTCAGTCATCCAAGTCAACACCTATCGGTGCTATCGCTAAATTCGCAGCAGCAGGTAAGCGTATCCGCAAGAAAGATCTCGGTCTGATTGCAACAACCTACGGTTATGTTTACGTTGCTCAGGTTGCAATGGGTGCTGACAATGCACAGACTCTTAAGGCTATCCGCGAGGCTGAGGCATACGACGGACCATCATTGGTTATTGCTTACTCTCCATGTATCAACCATGGACTCAAGAAAGGTATGGGTCACAGTCAGGAAGAGGAGAAGCAGGCTGTAGAATGCGGTTACTGGCAGTTGTGGCGCTACAACCCGGCTATCGAGAACGAGGGTAAGAATCCGTTCACTCTTGATAGCAAGGAGCCTGATTGGGATAAGTTTGAAGACTTCCTTAAGGGCGAGGTTCGTTTCGCATCACTCTACAAGATGTTCCCGCAGGATGCAGATGAACTCTTCAAGGCAGCTAAAGCTAACGCTCAATGGCGCTACAACAACTATAAGCGTCTTGCAGCTCAGAACTGGGGTACTGACCCGGAGTTAACACCGGAAGAGGAAGCACTCAGAAAGTCATAAAATGAACCACTCTAAAATAAAAAAGGTCGGAAGAAATTCCGACCTTTTTATTTACGTTTTAAATCCATATTTAGAGGGTGCTGTCATAACGACCCGGACGGACCGTTATGACATACCCTAACTTAGAAGTTCATTGCAGCAGTCCACTTGTCAAGATTGCCTGTGCGGACACCGAGATCAAAGATAGTGAAACGACGGCGAATCTTCTGAGCGCGATTCACACTCTCTTTAAGTCTCTCCATTGTGACACCGATATGCTCAGGCTCATAAGGAGCACCTACAGTTTTCAATGAAGCCTTCAATTGATCCAATGGCATCAACTGATTGCGAACGGCTTTCTTGATATCCTCCCAGTTCTCTTTCAGATATGTGAGCTGTTTTCTGAGATCATCCTTGCTGATATATTTTGCTTCGATCTCTGTAGCTCCGATTGTCGGGAAATCAGTACCCTCAAACATCTTCAGAGCCTCAGCTTTAGCATCCTCTAATTCAGGCCATTCAGCAACGCATTTCTCTACGTCAAGATTAGAGAAATCCTCCTTGAGCATCTCCTCGTATAAAGCGGTTGAAGCCAAAGTACCTATTGCAACCTGGAAACCGTGTGATGGGGTAGTACCGTCAGCCATTGTGTGATGCTCCATATTCCAGAGGTGAGAGAACTGATGATCTGCACCACTTGCCGGACGGCTTGTCTTATGAATCTGCATTGCGAAACCACCGAGAAGAAGACCCTCGATAAGCTGGCTGATGGCTTTCTTATCACCCTTGCGCAAACCCTCAGGATCGCTGAGCGCCTCTTTAAGACCACCCTGTACAGTATCGAAAGCCATGTGGTCGATAGGCTCAACACCCAAAAGATCGGAGATTACCCAGTCAGCACCTGCAGGAACCTTTGCAAACAGATCGGCATAACCGCTGGCTGTCATCTCGGCAGGAGCAGTCGCTATGATGTCAATATCCGCTACAAAACCAAGAGGAGCGGGGCAGTTGAATGTCTGCTTTGCACCATCTTTGGTGATTGATGCGCCAAAGGCTGTATAACCATCCATTGAAGCTGCTGTGCCTACAGTCATGTAGCGTTTGCCGGCATGATGTGAAGAAAGCTTGGTGAGGTCATTGATTGTACCTGAACCTACTGCAATTGCAATTGCATCTGTGGATTTGAGGAAATCATCAAGACGCTCGATATATTTCCACTCTGCATGAAGATCATCATCAGTGAAGATAAACGGTTCCACAGGGTTTAGACCGGCCTCCTTCAGCATCTCCTGAAGCTGATTACCGGCAACTCTCATGGTATTGGGATCGGCAATAATTACCGGGCGTTTTCCTGGAAAAAGTTCCTTAAACAAAGCAGGAGTCTCTTTCAGTACTCCCTCTCCGAGACGCAATGCCTTTGTATCTGAAGCATTCGCAAGGATCTGATCAAAATTTTTCATTAGATATATTTCTTTAGTTATAGTATGGACAATCGTTAAAACTATGGAGTTTTCTAATTACAAAGGTAATACATATTTTTAAAATTTTGGGTTGCAACAATAACAAAGTTATTAGGAGATTTCAGAAATTCGACAAAAAAATGTAAATTTGCATTGTTCAAAGAGAAAAAAACATGCTTGAGAAGATAAATGCACTCAAAGAGGAGATAAGCGCCATCTCTGCTTCCAATATGGAGGCTGTGGAGCAATTGCGTATCAAATATTTAAGTAAGAAGGGATCAATTTCTCAATTAATGGTTGATTTCCGCTCCGTTCCTGCTGACATGAAAAGGGAATTGGGTCAGAAAATCAATGAGCTGAAGAATTTAGCTACTGAAAAGATTAATTCCCTAAAAGAAAGTTTTGCAACTTCAGCCGATTCCGAGTTGGAGGCACTCGACCTGACGCGTACTGCCACTCCTTACGAGCTTGGTACACGTCATCCTCTCTCCATCGTGAAGAATGAGATGCTTGATATCTTTGCGTCCATGGGCTTCACCATCGCCGAGGGTCCTGAGATTGAGGATGATTGGCACGTGTTCGAGTCTCTGAACTTCCCACCGGATCATCCGGCGCGCGATATGCAGGACACTTTCTTTATCTCACGCGATCCCGCCGAGATTATACTCCGCACCCACACTTCATCAGTGCAGACTCGCGTGATGGAGAAGGTTCAGCCGCCGATCCGCATCGTGTGCCCCGGTCGAGTTTATCGCAATGAGGCTATCTCGGCACGTGCTCACTGCTTCTTCCATCAGGTGGAGGGTCTTTACATCGACAAGAATGTATCTTTCGCCGACTTGAAGCAGGTTCTCCTTGGCTTCGCTCAGCGCATGTTTGGTCCTGAAACCAAAATTCGTCTGCGTCCATCATATTTCCCATTTACCGAACCTTCGGCAGAGATGGATATCTCCTGTGATATCTGCGGAGGAAAAGGCTGTGCATTCTGTAAGTATACCGGCTGGGTAGAGATTCTCGGATGCGGTATGGTAGATCCGAATGTGTTGAAAGCATGTGGAATTGATCCAGAGGTTTATTCAGGCTACGCATTCGGTATGGGTATTGAACGAATCACCAATCTTAAATACAAGGTTAAGGACTTGCGTATGTTCAGTGAGAACGATGCGCGATTCCTTCGCGAATTTGAAGCGGCACATTAATATGACGGTCAAAGAGAGATATGAGGGCGTAATCTCGATTTTTCAAGAGATTATGCCGGAACCTAAAACGGAGTTGCACTACGACACTCCGTTTCATCTTTTATTAGCGGTTATACTTTCGGCGCAATGCACCGACAAACGTATAAACATGGTTACTCCGGCGCTTTTTGAGCGCTTCCCGGATGCCGAATCCTTAGCGTATTCCGACGAAGAGGAGGTTTATGAATATATCAAGAGTGTAACCTTCCCGAATAATAAGACGCGACATCTGATCAAAGCTGCCAACATGCTTGTGGAGGAATTCGGAGGTGAGATGCCGACGGATATCGACAACCTGATGAAGCTTCCTGGAGTAGGACGGAAGACCGCAAACGTAATGTTGGCTGTTGTGTGGAACAAAGCGGCAATGGCGGTAGACACCCATGTCTTCAGGGTTAGTAACCGGATAGGACTTACGAAGAACTCTAAGACTCCTTTGGAAACGGAACGGACATTGGTGAAATATATTCCGGAGGAACTGCTGCCTAAGGCACATCACTGGCTAATCCTTCATGGCAGATATGTCTGCAAAGCGCGCAATCCGCTCTGCCTCGAATGTCCAATCAGCATGTATTGCGCTACATTCTCTAACGCCTAACACCTAAAGCCTCAATCACTGCGTAACCTGGAAAGCCTTATAAGTCATGCGGTCTTTAGCCTCCTGCTGAGCAGCTGCAGCCATCTTGTTCTTGTAGGAACGGAAAGTCTTGCGACGAAGCAACTGGTCTACACTGTATATACCGGGGCCGAAGAGGGCGAGGGCTCCAAAGATCAGAGTCCAGAGGATTGCCTCAAAAGCTGTTGAGATAACCGGCAAGGAGAATGCTGAATCCATGAACTGGTAGAATGTCAAACCACTCATATAAGTTGCAGCCATGGAGATGCAAACAACTGATGCGATTGTGCAAAGAGCTCTCTGAGCGAAACCGCAGATAAGAGCAACGGCAAATGCGAGAGCTACGTATGCTACATTGAATTGAGCGAAATCAACATTAGCGGTTAATGCCAAAGCAATCATAGAAACACCTATGACAACTCTGGAAACAAGTAATCTTTGTGATAACCAAGGAGTTGTGTTTATATTGATACCGGTGAAAAGATTGAGAACATTTTTCAGACGGATCTCTTTCAGATCCATGTCTGCCGGTCTGCATTTACGGGCTATAACATTTAGTAGTTCAGGATTAAGTTCAGCAGTAGTCTTCTTAGACGGATTGACTGATATTACATTCACGTTTGCCATAACTAATCTGTTTTAATTGAAGTACTAATTGTTCATTTAAATAATCATGAAACTATAACAATAGCGTTGCTGAAATTGTTTTGAAAATTTTCACTTTAATTTAAAAAAATTTCACTTCTTGAATTTTTTTCTTAAATTAGCAACATGAAGAAACTCGGAAAGCTCTATTTCAGGTATGGCACAATGGGTTCTGCAAAGACCGCAATGTTGCTTACCACCGCATATAATTTTGAGGAAAGAGGGATGTCATACCTCTGTCTGAAACCCTCGATCGACACACGCGAAAAGAAGAACGTTATCCGTAGCCGAATCGGCATAGAACGTGAGTGCCAGTGGATTTATCGTGATACCAATCTCTACACCATGATCCGCGAGATGATCAAGACTGATACCCATCCTGAATGGATATTGGTTGATGAGGCTCAATTCCTCCTTGCAGAGCAGGTAGACCAGTTAGCACTTATAGTAGACTCCTTTGGCATCAACGTGATCTGCTATGGATTGCGCACCGACTTCCGGACAAATCTTTTCGAAGGTTCGCGCCGGCTGTTTGAGATAGCCGACACGATCGACGAGATAAAATCAACCTGCAACTGCGGACGAAAAACTATTGTCAATGCCCGTATCGACTCACGGGGTGAGATTATCACGGAAGGAGACCAGGTTGAGATTGGTGGTAATGACCGTTATATCTCCGTTTGCCGCAATTGCTGGAGGAATAAGAAAATAGAACAGAGCAGAAAGGGTCAGCTCCCTCTCTGAACTGCAACATAAAACATATTCTCTATATTAGTTGTTTAGATAGAGAGACCTATAATCCAAAACTATAGACTATATGAAAAACAGAGAAGACTCCCTGAACGAGTTAATATTATCATCAATCAAGAAGAATTGGGATCACATGGCGCTATCCGATATGGGTGGTATCAACTATCAATATAAGGATGTAGCGGAGTGGATCGAGAAAATCCGCCTGATGTTTAAGGCAGCAGGTGTGAAACGTGGTGACCGCGTGGCTATATGCGGTAAGAACTCATCCAACTGGGTTGTTATCCTCCTTTCTTGTCTCGCCCATGGAGCCGTAGCAGTGCCGATTCTTCACGAATTCAAGCCCGACACGATCTCTTACCTGCTCAAACACAGCGAAGCCAAACTTCTCTTTGTTGATCAGGCTATCTGGGAGAACCTTGACGAGAAGTCTCTTCCTGACTTAGTCGGCGCCATTTACATCAGTGAGTTCGGTATGCCATACTCCAAGAGTGAGAAGCTGACAGATGTCAGAAATAATATAAATGAGTATTTCGGTAAGGAGTACCCCTACGACTTCACACCCGATGATGTGAAATTCATCGAGGATAAGCCTGAGGAATTGGCTGTGATCAACTACACAAGCGGAAGCACCGGTATGTCGAAAGGTGTAATGTTGCCGTATCGCTCCCTTTGGAGCAACATCCGCTTCTGCCTGGATAATATAGACTTCCTAAAAGCGGGCGATGGTATAGTGAACATGCTTCCATTGGCTCACCTCTATGGCATGACCATCGACACGCTTCATCCCCTTTGTCAGGGTTGTCACCTGAACTTCCTGACCAAGCTTCCGTCACCGAAAGTGATACTCAAGGCGTTTGCGGAGGTTAGACCTAAGCTCATTATCACAGTACCGCTGATTCTTGAGAAAATCATACGCAACAAGGTATTCCCCGAGTTGGAAAAGCCGTTGATGAAGTTCCTGCTCCATATACCGATTGTAGATGACAAGATTCTGACTAAAGTCAAGGATCGTCTCATGGAGGCCTTCGGTGGTCAGGTTGTGGAGGTTATCGTTGGAGGAGCACCGCTCAACCCCGATGTTGAGGCATTCCTCTCCAAGATAGATTTCCCGGTAACAGTTGGTTATGGTATGACCGAATGTGGCCCGCTACTGACCTATGCTCCCGCGTGGGATACCAAACCACATACTGTCGGTAAGATTATGGACAGGATGGAGATTAAGATTGATTCACCTGATCCGGCTCAGATTCCCGGTAATATATGGGTAAAGGGTATGAACGTGATGCAGGGATATTATAAAAATAAGGATGCTACCAAAGAGGTTATGCCCGATGATTCCGGCTGGATGAACACCGGCGATATGGGTGTTCTTGACAGCGACGGCTTCCTGACGATAATGGGTAGAAGCAAGACAATGATTCTCGGACCATCCGGACAGAATATCTATCCAGAAGAGATAGAGGCTAAGCTTAATAATCTTCCGCATGTAGCGGAGTCCCTCATAATTGATCACAACGGTGAGTTGGAAGCTCTTGTTTATCCCGACATGGAGACATTGATACATCAGGGTAAGAGTCGCAAGGAGATTGAGGAGATGATGCAGGCAAATCTTGAGGAACTAAATAAGGAGATGCCGGGATATAGCAAAGTCAAGCGACTCAAAGTGATGAACGAAGAGTTTGAAAAAACTCCCAAGCGTTCCATCAAGCGCTTCCTTTATCAGCCCTAATGGAAAAGGGGATTGCAACCGATTGCATGTTAAAATAGTTAAAAATTACACTTCAGTAATAATTAAGAGGGAATCAGCTTTATGGTTTCCTCTTTATTTATTATATTCGCACAATTATTCATATGGATTTTGAGAGAGTGACTCGATTTGTACATACAATGTGAATTATAATAGCACTCGAATCCTATTTTAAGTTAACTAACGATAACATGAAAACGATTAAAGTTCCTGCTACGGAAATACCCGTTCGTGCAGAGGTCGATGTTCTTGTGGTTGGTGCCGGTCCGGCAGGAATAATGGCAGCTCAGGCTGCAGCACTTGTTCCAGATACCAAAGTAATGCTAATTGAGAGCAGAGGAATACTTGGTGGTAACATGACCATCGGACTCCCGCTTCTCGGCTTCCTCGGACGCAAAGGAAACGTAGTGATCAAAGGTCTTCCCGGTAAATTTGTTGAACGTCTCCAGGCTCAGGGTCTTGCAACTCATCATCGCGCTTGTCCGCTCCACGTGAGCTTGACCATGATCGATCCCGAGGGTACTAAACGTCTCGCATTCGAAATCATCAAGGAGTGTGGTATTGACCTGCTGATGTATGCTTTCGCAACAGATGTAATCATGGAGGGTAACACCGTGAAGGGTGTCATCATCGATTCCAAGAAGGGTAGAGAAGCTATTCTCGCGAAGAGGGTAGTGGATTGCACCGGAGATGGCGATATTGCTTATCGTGCCGGAGCTCCTATGAAATATGGTAATGAAAACGGTATACCGCAGCCGGGCACGCTGATGTTCTCCATGCGTGGCGTTGACTCCCGCAAATTGCGCGACGCGGTAGCCGACAACCCCGATATCTATGATATCGATTATATACCGAATGAATTCTTCCGTGCTGACGACAATTGCACCATGGTAGGCTTCCGCAATCAGATGAAACAGGCTGAGAAAGACGGTTTCAAGCTTCCGGTTGCGCGCACCATCTTCATGACCGGTATGGCTCCTGACGAATGGTGGGTGAATATGTCACGTGTCAGTGGTGTTGATGCAACCGATCCTGTGCAATATACTGCTGCTGAGATGCTCAGCTGCGAACAGAACCAGGAGGTTGTCAGATACCTGAAGAAATATATTCCCGGTTTCGAGAATGCTTATGTTGACAGAGTGTCTCCCTTTATGGGTATACGCGAAACACGCCGCATCGATGGAGAATATGAGATGACAGAGCAGGATATCTTCGATTGCGCTAAATTTGACGATGCTATCGCAGTCTGCGCATATCCGGTAGATCAGCATCACCCTGTAGGTGGTGACTGCACGCTCGTGTGGTGCCCCGACTGCTACGATATCCCTTATCGTACTTTGGTTCCGAAGAAGATCGACGGACTGTTGGTAGCAGGTCGTTGTCTCTCCATGACTCACCTCGCGCTTGCATCAGCCCGCGTTATGGGACCGGCTATGGCAACAGGCGAGGCTGCCGGTAAAGCAGCGGCACTCTCAATCAAGGAGGGAGTGCAACCCCGCAACATCAACGTGAAAGAGTTACAAAAGGCACTTCTCGACGAAGATGTTTATCTTCGCCAGGACTAAATTGAAAATAAATTAACCTAACTTCATAATGTTACTAAAAAAAGTCAATCCCTATGCTCACCGCTGGATAATTGTGGCGGTGATCGTGATCGCGATTATCTGCAACTACCTTGACCGTCAGTTGCTCTCGATCCTTAAGCCGGAGATCCTTTCGCACTTCAACATCGGCGATGTTGAGTTCGCATGGATCCTCAACGTGTTCCTTATCTGCTATGCCGTGATGTATCCTATCTCCGGATGGCTCGTCGATAAGTTTGGTGCCAAGCCCGTGATGATGGGTGGTATCGTAGCCTGGTCACTCGCCTGTATCGGTGGTGGTATCGCTACAGACGTCTACACTTTCGCAGCTTGCCGTGGTGTCCTCGGACTCGCAGAACCGACAATCTTTACCGGTCAGCTTGTTGCCGTAACACTCTGGTTTGAGAAGAAAACTCGTGCAACCGCCAACTCTATCTGTCAGGCAGGTGGATCAGTCGGCACAATGTGTGCTCCGTTACTTATCGCATGGTTAACCCGTTTCCTTCCATGGCAGGAGGTGTTCATCGTTGCCGGTGTGATCGGTCTTGTAATTGCGGTTATTTGGTATGTTACATATAGCAGACCATCTGAGGAGTATCTTGCTTACACACTCGACGAACCTGCGAATACCACTCCTGCAGAGCAGCCTTCATTCTCATTCTTCGGACTCTTCGGCACCAGTGCACTCTGGGGTGTGATTCTTATCCGTCTTGTGAGTGACCCTGTTTGGTACTTTATCAACTTCTGGTTACCCGGTTTCCTTCGTAGCCTCGGAGAGGAGCAGGGCTATTCGCCGCAGCAGACTCTCGACATGATTCAGTACATCGGTGGTATACCGTTCCTTATTGGTGCTACCTGTGGTGTATTGGCTTCAATGTACTCAGATAAACTTGTAGCTAAAGGCTGGAAAGCACTTCGTTCACGTAAAGTGGTTATGGGTGCTTCAGCATGTCTCGCGCCCGTGATCGCGTTGGTTCCATTCCTTGCACACTGGGAGGCAGTAACCTTCAACATGCGTCTTGCCTTAATCACAGCAGTGTTTGCAATTGTTGCATTCATGTGCTTGGTATGGCTCTACAATATCGGTATGGTAATCACAGAGACAGTACCGGTTAAGAACGTAGCGTCCGTATTGGGTCTCGCTTGTGGATCAGGAGCTGTAGGAGCATCACTCTTCAACCTTGTAGTAGGAGAGTTGATGGCAACAATGGGAGACTTCCTCTTCTACGCCATGGCATTCCTGCATCCGATTGCAGCGATCGTCCTCTTCAAGCTCTGCAAGCCGGCAATCCCCGGCAAGAAAGCCGACAAAGTCACTCTCTCAGCAGCGTAATTTTAGGTTAGAAGTCAGAGTGACGAAGTTTGAGGTCGAAAACTGAAAACTGAATCCGACAAAGGCGGCTGTACCGTGGTACAGCCCTACTTTCCCGAAAACCGATATCAGAAAACTGATATCTGAAATCTGAAAACTGAAAACCAATGTCTTTTAGACATTGTTGTTAATAGCCGGGTGCATGGAGGCAACGCCAACATGCACCCGGTTCATTATATACGCCCTTGGTGTCTGGAGGACACATCTTTTTACACTTAAGGCGTTAGGTTTTAGGCTAAATTGTAGGGCAGTTCCGTGGAGCAGCCGCAAACACCCGTAACTGTAAAACGGCATCAATTCGGATGTTCTGTGGAACATCCCTACGTTCGGGCACATCAAATTCACCTATAACCCATTCTGCGGATTATCCTCAGAACATCCCTACAACTCAATATTGGTTTCTTACAAGCACGTTTAGGAGTGAACCGCAGATAGCGCAGATTTAAAGGATTAAATTCTGATATCCGAAAACTGAAATAAAAATTTGTTTCAAACTGGTTCAAAACTATATATACCTCTATATTTAACATTTTGTTAACATTAATTAACAAATCGGGGGGGGTAATTCACATTTTATATATTACTTTTGTACACGTTTCGAGCTACGTATTGAAGATTGCACGAAACAAAAGCTTTTTGTACTTGTAGATTACTTTGAATGAATGATTTAAGCGCTATAAAGGGTGGATGGGATCTCTTAACGATAGAATGGTAATCAACATGATTCAATTACCTTATTAGTGCTTGTCTTAACGACTTTTAATATTTTCTGCTTTTTCGGAAATTTCAATAATATATTGATAACAAATGAATTGTAAAATTGGATTGATTTCCATCTTGATGTTGATGTTTGCCGGTTTTTCTGCTTCATCTCAAGTTGCAATCAAAACGAATCTTCTATATGATGCTACGACAACGCCGAACCTCGGCGCTGAGATTGGTATCGGATCGAGAAGTACGGTGAGTTTGGTATATGGGCTTAATCCTTGGAGCTTCAGTAGTGACAGTGGTAAAAGAAAAGCCAAGCATTGGGTAATCATGCCTGAATACCGTTGGTGGTTATGTTCCAAATTTGACGGCCATTTCTTCGGTGTTCATGCCATGGGTGGTCAGTTCAATGCTGCGAATATGAATATCCCTTTCCCGGGAGCATTTTTCGGAGGAGATAACATCACCAAAGGTTTGCGTGATAATCGCTATGAAGGATGGTATGCCGGTGTCGGTGTCACTTATGGTTATCAGTGGGTGCTCTCCAAACACTGGAACTTTGAAGCTGAGATAGGAGCAGGTTATAATTACGTGGACTATAAAAAATTTAGATGTGCAGACTGTGGCGGCAAGATAGGTGAGGGTAAAACTAATTATGCCGGAATCACCAAGCTCGGTCTTTCGTTCATTTATCTATTTTAAAATTGATGCAGATGAAACGTAAGTTAAACACAATTATAGCAGCATTGTCTGTAGGGATTATTGCTGCATCAGCCATAGCAAACCAGACTGTCCACACAGAGAACTTAGCAATCAATCGCGGAGGTGGTAAGATGCATCTCTCAGCTGATATCGTTCTTGATTCGCTTAAGTTAAATTCAGGTCAGCAAATTTTCATGACCCCTGTTATTTCAGGAGAAGATGGTGAGTCTGCGATATTCCCGACAGTTCTTGTAACCGGCAGAGGAATGCATTATGCTTATGAACGTGGCACAATGCGAGGACTGAAGGATTATAGAAAGAAATATGATATAGTCAAGGAGGTACGTCGCCTTAACGGTCATGATCAGATTGTAGATTACAGCGGATCTGTTCCAATTGAGCAATGGATGCGTACTCAGCGAATCAGTGTTCAGTTTAAATATGACACATGTGGTTGTGGAGTTTTTGCCGGTTCCGGTTTCGGTCCTGCAATAGACACAACTTTGAACCCTGTTGGAAAGATGCACGTAGCTTACATCACTCCGAAAGTTACGGAGCTACCGGTTTCAGTTCATGAGGGACGAGCTCGAGTGCAATTTGAGGTTGACCGAACGGTACTGCATGATAGCATTTATCGTTGCAAGAATGGTCAGCGTATAGATAACCGTCAACAGCTAAAGGTTATTTACGACTCAATAGAATATGCCGTGAAGGATCCGAATGTAGAGATAGCTAAAATCGAAATCATTGGTTACGCTTCTCCCGAGTCTCCTTATGAGCACAATAAGGAATTGGCAACAGGACGCTCAAGAGCATTGGCAGAATATATTGGTAAATATGTAGGACGTAAATATCAATTGGCTGAGAATGTTGCTGATTTTGATGCCGTTCCGGAAAACTGGGCGGAATTCAGAGAGCAAGTTGAGAAAGCAAATGATATTACGGAAAGTCAACGAGCTGACCTTTTGGCACTGATAGATCGTCCGGCATTTACTCCGGGTGATTACGATGCAAAAGAACGAGAACTGAAGACAGATCCAAAGTTCCGTGATCTCTACCGAAATAAGATCCTGCCACAGTGGTTCCCACATTTACGTGCAACCAAGTTTAGGATTAGTACACGTCTGAAACCGATGAATGATAATCAGCTGGCTGAAATTATCAAGACCTCACCGGAAAAGATGTCACTCAATCAGATGATGCGTGTTGCCCGTCTTTACCCGGAAGGCTCGGCTGACTTTGACAGAGTAATTGACACTGCACTTCGTTACTATCCGGAGAGTGAGGAGGCAAACCTGAATGCGGCAGCCTCTGCTTTGAAGCGTCAGGATTACGACTCGGCATCACAACTGCTTGAAAAAGCCGGCAATGCACCGGAGGTTGTAAATGCAAAAGCTATCTTGATGGCTAATAAAGGCAATATAGAGGAAGCTCGTAAACTTCTTGAAACTATTCAGGATCTTCCGGAAGCTCAGAAGAATCTTCAGCTTCTCGAAGAGTAAGGAAAAGGTAAAAATATTTGAGAGAAAAAGATATATAATACGATAATAAACTAAATTAACATTTATAACGATGAAAATCAAACATTTATTTCTTGGAAGTCTCCTTTTGGGTCTAATGGTGTCCTGTAAGGAAGATATCGTGCCTGATGGAGGTGGTCAGATTCTCGAGAATGAGACTACTACTTTCGTGCGTGTTTCCATCTTGGATGCAACCGGTGGTACTCGTGCCGGAGCTGCTCCCGGCTATGAGTTAGGTACTGCATCTGAGAGTAAAATCAACTCAGTGTTACTTACTTTCTTTGATGCAGGTCGTAACTATGTAGGAAAAACCAAAGTTGACCTTAATGAGAAAGAGGAGGATGTTAAAGTTCCTGGTGAAGATTTTACTGTTGAACGTATCAGGACATTTGTTGCTCAGGTAGATCTTCCGGAGAATATTAACTATCCAAAGTATGTGGTAGCTTATGTGAATCCCACTTCTGCAAATGGAGATCTCGCAACCGAGAAATTGGAGGATGCTATGAAATTCCTTCGTTCAAGAAGTGAAGTTTCTCATGAAGGAGCTCGCACAATGAATAATTCTGTATATTTTGATGAAAATACAGGGTTCACTCGCTTTGCAACAGAGGTTGATTTCAAAACTCAGTTCTTCGAGTCAAAAGATGAAGCTTTGGCATCAAATGCTCCTACTATTGATATTACAGTAGAGCGTATGGAAGCTAAGGTTCGCCTATCAACACCATTGGCCGACATGAATGTTGTAGGATACGAGAGTAATTCTGGTGTTGACGACAATGTATATACTCTTACTTTTGTACCTGAAATGTGGTATGTGAATGGTACTGAGAAACGCTCATTCTTACTTAAGAACTTCCGTACCGATCGTTTTAATTACACTGCTCATATGAGTGAAACAGATTATGGTTTCAATCTCACTGGTCTTCAGGATGCATTTAAGAAAAGTGGGTGGTCAGATGCACCAGCTTTCAATGATTTTACCAACAAACGTTCTTATTGGGCAATTGATCCAACATATTTTATGGAGAATGAAGGTGAAGGTGATTATTATCCGGATATCAGCTTTGATGTAAAATATGGTCCATCGGTTAACTTAAAAGGAAAAACATATCCTCTTGAGTACCGTTCTTACGAAAATGTAAGAGATGAGTATAAAAATAGAAATAATAAGAATGTGGTTTTCAATAGTAATGGAAGGTCGCATGAGTATGTTCTTGAAAATACAATGAGTATTAATACTCTACGTAGTCTCGATGCTAAAGCAGCCATGACATCAGTAGTTCTTCTTGGTCATTATGTGATTAAGAACAAAGCAGGACAGGAGGTTTTCAATGGAGGTTTAGATTCTTATGCCAATAAGTCATTCTATATCCGTCATGAAGCGTCATTCGGAACCGGTGAAGATTCACAGGCCACAAAGACTATGGTTTTGATAGACGATAAGGCTGCCATTAACTTCTTTATGGAGCGTAGTGGTTCTACATTATTCATACCGGAAAAAGATGATAAAGGCAACTTGATTGAGAATTCATATGTTCCTCTCCGAGCAGCACATCTTTCGACAACAACATCAGGTGGAATAAATTATGGTGTTTCTCACAATGACTTTGAACTCGTATATCCCGGAACTGATGTGACTAATGGTAAAAAACAGTCCGAGCAATGGCGTACTCTTGGTATCAAAGGTAAACTTGGTGAATTCAATGATAATTTATATGTTTACGATTATACCATGAATGAAGGCAATGGTGGATACAAAAAATTGAATCAACTAACAGCTGAGGAATATGAAACTTTCCGTGATCGTATGTACTCTTCATTTGGTGTAATTGAGAAGTTCGAGAGTGGTAAAGCATTCTTCAATGTTCCTCTCCGTCATATTTGGGCAGATCTATCTTCTACGAGCAATGAGTTCAAAACTGAAGGTTTGAAGCTTGGACAATATGGCGTAGTTCGTAACCACGTATATGATCTTGAGATTGGTAAAATTACAGGTCTTGGTATCGGTATTGGCGATATAAAACAACCTATTGTTCCTCCTACAGAGAATGACCAATACTTCATCAGTACCCGTCTGAATATTCTTCAGTGGCGTTTGGTAAAACAGAGCGTCGATCTTTAACGGAAGATTGGATAGGATTTAGGGTAAGCTGATATTAAAACAGCAAAACGACTTCTGCCGGTCGATAAACAGAGCAGGATATTCCCTCTGGCATAGAGCCGGAAACGCATCAGAGCGGAAGCCGAAGTTTTCTTCGGATTCAGAGTATTTCGACTTCCGCTCTTTTACTTTGAAAACAATGAGCGATTATCTTAATGGATTTTATCGCCTCTATATATACTTTTAGTGAACTGAATCATGAAATTGATAAAGAATATATTTAAGCATCTCGCCTTGGCAACTTTCGCTATTGTGTCGTTTTCCTCGTGTGGGATGATGACGGAGGAGGAGCCGGATTGTAATGCATATTACAAGGTTCGTTTCCGATTCGACATGAATATGCTTTTTGCAGATGCTTTCTCTACTCAGGTTGGCGAGGTTGACCTCTATGCTTTCGATTCTGATGGGAAACTTGTGTGGAAAGGTCATGAAGCAGGGGATGCTCTTGCTGCGGAAGGTTATATGATGGATCTTCCTTTGGCAGCCGGGGATTATGAACTTGTTGCTTGGTGTCATAAACGCCATGAGAATGCTTCAGGCTTCAATCTCGCAGGTGGAAATGATCCGCAAGGCTTTCATCATCTGAAGATGAAAATGGATCGCAAGTATGATGGGGAACAGGCTCATTCTACTACCGATCTTCATGCTCTGTTTCATGGAAAAGTCAAGGTTAATCTCCCTGACACATGGGGTACACATGTTGTGACAGTTCCTCTGACCAAAGATACGAATTCAATCCGCATCATGCTTGTGCATCTCAGCGGAAAGGAGATTAAGAAGGATGATTTCGATTTTAAGATCACAGATAGCAATGGTCACCTTGATCATGATAATACTATTCTTGAAGATGAACCAATAGAATATCGTGCTTGGTCTAAACGAGAGGGAGTTGCAGGAGTTGTTCCACCGGATGCTGAAAATCCCGGAGGAAGTTCAATCTCCCCAATACCCCAAGGTACTAAAGCCGTCACATCCATTCATTCTTTGACTGCAGAGATGACGACCTCACGCTTGCAAACATGTCAGCGTCCGATGTTGACCATTACACGCAAAAGTGATGAAGAGCAAGTTGTAAATATACCTATCATAGATTATTTCATGATGGTGAAAGGTGAATACCACCGTCAGATGGATGATGACGAATATCTTGACCGTCAGGATGAATACAACATGACATTCTTCATGCACGATGATGGTTCATGGTATAAGGCTGTGATAGACATTTTATCATGGCGAGTGGTTAGACAAACGACGGACCTCTAATAAAATTTAAATTTGATTATTATCACGAGTTGAATCAGAAATGAAATTAAAAGGATTCCGAAATATTATATGCATTCTGCGACTGCTTCCGGCTTTAGTGTTAGGAGCATTTGCTTCGTGCAATCATTCTGCGGATCCGGATATCCAGAACCCCAAACTTGATGATATTTCAGTCTGTTTTAAAGTTGTTGCAGCAGATCTCTCTACAAGAGCAGTCGATGAGTATGGAACTCAAGAGGAGTCACATGTAGATCTTGACAATCTTAAGATTCTTATCTTTGATAAAGATGGGATTCTGAAGGATGTGCTCTTTGATAATGGTGATGTTAATGATGAGGATTATACAAGTGTAACGCCTATTGGTTTGGGTATGTACCTTGTTACGGCAAAACTTGATCCGGAAAAATATAATTTATCTTCTGAATTTGCAATAGTTGCTCTTGCCAACTGGCGTTCTTCAGAGTCTGATACGAAACTGATAACAGATTGGAATAACCTTAGATTAGATTCTTCTGAAATTGGTACTCTAAAAATAGATGATCTGAAGTCCGCGGTTTTTACTCTCAATCCTAAAGTAGCGGAGAGTGAACAGCCTGATTCATGGATACCCGGTAAATCAGAAGGATCGGATGAAGGATTCTGGATTCCGATGTTTGGCAGCCGCTACACGACTTTGCATGGATACGATACCTCCAAATTCAATAGAGGCAATCCGATGCCAATATCTGATGTTAATCTTGTGCGTGCTTTCTCCAAGATTGAGATAGTTAATCTTGATACGGGGGAGGATAGTCCGGAGATAACCAGCATCACATTAAACTGCAGAAACCTAAAAGGTAGATTGATGCAGGATTTTAATTACACTGGTACTACCTCTAATGTAACTGCGCCATCCCTAACGGGATTTGACCCTGAGTTGGATTATGCACCAATACCGTTCCTTCAGGATGGCAATACTTATACCATTTATTTCCCAGAGATGGAGTTCAGGAACGTTGATGCTCGCAAAGCTATTTGTGTGAACTTGAAGATGCACAATGCTGCACATCAGAAATGGATATACCTCGCTCCGTATATGTCAAACGGTCTGCCGAATCTTGACGGTCCGTATGATTTTGATTGGGCAAATGTTAAACGTAATTATATCTATCGATATGAGATTAACTCTCTGGCATTCGAATTTATAATTAAGGTTGAGCCTTGGATATTCGGCGGAAAGGTACATATTCCCTTGGAATAATTATTCTCAAGGAAAATAAGTTTGATAAACTACTAAAAGGTTGAGTTTTATACTTATTTTGATGTTATAACCTGAATTTTGTAACTTACCTACATATTGGATAAAATGACAAATAAATATATAATTATATTATCTGCTTTTCTTCTCACGGTTTTAGCCGGATGTACGGAAGATTTTATATTTAATGACAATGGAGATCCACTTTCTACTGAGAATGTGGCTTTCACTGCCGTTGTGTCTCCTGCATCCGACCGTAAAACCAGATCGGAATATGTTCCATATGATCCATTAGTGCTTCATAACGATGGTGATGATTTTCCGATCTATCTTCATACCTATGAGCATCCATTAGGTGATGACTATGCGGAAGAAACAGAATCTAACACACGTGGCTTGCAGGTTGGATCGGCTCAGGCTCTTTATGACATTCATAAATCATTTGATGTTATTGGTAATCTTGAAGAGACTGGTGCTCCCTACATAGAGATGCAAAATACTAAACTTGTCAGCACCTCCGGTTCTTCCCGAGATATATGGACTACTGAAAGACCACAGCGCTGGCCAGGTTCAGACCGAATAGCATTTAATGCGGTTGCACCTCACGGTCATTTAGATAATCTGAAAAATGCAGTTTATCACAAAAATATGATTACTTTTAGCTATACAGCGCTCAAAGGTGACGGTACCAATGATGCTGAAAAGCAAACAGACCTTTTGATGGCGACGTCTACGAGAAATCGCCATGAGACAGAGTCAACTAATTATCGTGTTCCTTTACACTTTAACCATGCACTTTCCGCAATTAAATTTGCAGTGCGTGATGTAATTGCCGGCAAAATTATAAGTATATCTATCAAGGGTATTGCCGGCACGGCTAACTGTATTTACAAAGCTGATGATGATAGCTCCAACGGATCATTTACATGGTCAAATCATAGCGGAAATGAAACATACACCCAGATCTTTAATCATGAAGTTAAGGATGGAAACTATGATCCCACCGATGAAAGTCAGGATATTCTTCTCACTGATAAAATGCCTGAAAAGACCTTCATGGTTATTCCTCAGGTGATTCCTGATGAGGCTGAGGTAGAGATAGAGGTTGAACGCTATAATGTCGCCCCACTCCCTGCAAAAATCAAGGTCAAAGGTAAAATTAAAGCGAATAATGTCACAGAGTGGAAACCCGGATACGAGTATGTCTATACCGTCTCTACCTCTAAAGATAACTGGGTCTACGTCTTCGACGCTGAAGGAAACACCGCCGAAGGTAAAGATAATATTTATGTGTATGATCCCAGTCATGATAGTTTTAATACATATGGGAATACTGCATACTTTAATGTTATAAGCTACAGATATAAAGCTAATAATCATTCATTTATTGAAGCTCTTCCTTGGAAGGCATCTCATGGTGGATCACTTTCCTATAGAATAGATGGAGCCAGAGAAACTCCATATCCGGAGAATGATCCTAATAAGAAATTTGTTAAACCTGAAGCATGGATAAAAGATTTATTTGCTACTCCATTAAGTGGAAAGGGATCCCCTACAAAAGGTAGTAAAGAACGTCACAATCTTGAGTTTCTTCCTCATTTTGTTTCTACTACTTGGAAAGGTGATGAGACTATGCAAGCCTATAAACCTTATGTAGGATTTGATAAAGATAGACCGTATGATTTGTCAACATTTGGAGGGCAAATTAATCGGACCACAGCTAATTGTTATATTGTAGATAGAGGAGGATGGTATATGTTTCCATTAGTTTACGGAAATGCCATTAAAAATGGAATTGATAATCCGAGTTCATATACATCTGCTTGTAATGCTACGGATCGGAAGGTAAAGAAAATACTTGTTGATTATAACAACCAAAATATTACTCAATCAAAGATTAAAAATGTCAATTCTCATTATTCGGCTGAACTTGTTTGGCAGGATGCTTATGATTTGGTAGACCAAGTAGAAATGTTTTCTATTGGTGGAGAATATATGATTCGGTTCTATGTGGAACCTAATAATCTTCAGCAGGGTAATGTTGTTATAGCTCTTAAAGATAACAATGGCACGATTGTTTGGAGTTGGCATATATGGGCAACAGAACATTGGTTGGACGATAAGACACGTCTTCCTCACGTATATGATTCTGAAAATACATCATTTGATTTCGAACCAAATCCTGTTACGCACATTCGTGAACGAGGAGATGTGGAAGTTACTTACAATCAAAAAAATCGTAGCTTCATGATCTCACCTTATAATATTGGATATTGTGATCCTAAAAGTGTTCTTTATCTTAAAAGAAAGAACGTTATGAATTTTATTCAATATATGCCGGATGAAACAACTCCGACTAAACTTAATGATCATTTAGAGATAATTCAAAACGGTGTTACCATTGAATATAAATATGCAAACAATACTTATTATCAATGGGGGAGGAAGGATCCAATGCGTGGGTATTTTAATCACGCAAATGATACAAAACGCGTATTTGGAGCTAAACAGCCAAAGATTGAACCTCAAGTAAATATAACGATTGGTAATAGTATTCAGAATCCCCATGTTTTTTATGCTGGAAAAGGAACAGCAGGAAGTATTTATGAAGACTGGCTTTCAACGCAAGTTTCTAATCTTTGGAACAACAATTCAGATTTAACTATAGGTGCATTAGATGTAAACGATATAGAATCTGATTTTTGGAGTCATACTAAGACGGTATATGATCCTTCTCCAGCCGGTTACTTGGTTCCTAATGCCGGTATATGGCATGTTGTACAAAAAAATAGAAGTGATCAATATACAGACATTGACGGAAAAGCTTATTCCCAAACTTATGTAGATAAAGCAACTTGGAAAGTTTACGGTGATGCCGCACATACAATAATTTTAAGTCAAAGAGATAAATGGGCAGGTGGTAATTGGCCATTAAATGTTTTTGCCAATAAAGTTAATGGTATTCGTATAGATGATTATAATTATAAGGTTTGGGCAAAAGGTAATGAAGGAATTGATGCTGAAGCTATTTTCTTCTCTTCTACGGGTAACCGTTGGTGGACTGATGAATGGATTCAAGACGGTTGCAAAGCAGGAGATAATTTTGGCAGAAATGTATCCTATGCGTGGAGCAATAGATATGCCAATGGAAACAATGCATATGGATTAGCTTTAGGTTTTGATAATAGTAGAGAATCAATAGATGATGTCCCAGATAGCGAAAAACGATATTACGTTGGAGCTCAGTTTATTGGACGTCGTGCGATGTGTCGCCCGGTCCGCGCAATCCGAGAACCATAAACTCACCCCAATGATGAATTAATAGATATAAAACAGCGATATTGCCAACCAGCAATCTCGCTGTTTTACGCTTCTTCCCTCGCAGAGTTCGACCAGTCAGAATTATCTGGGCTCATTACCAATGACAACTTTAACTACGCGATAGTAAAATTTAGGCGCGAGCAAACCTTTTAGTTCCAATATTAGTGTTGTATTTTGGGTTGAAATAATGTAGGGATGTTCCATGGAACATCCGCATTGGTGCCGTTTTACAGCTACGGGTTCTCCCGGCTGCTCCATGGAACAGCCCTGCAATTTCACATAACACCTAAAGCCTTACGCCTTAAGCAATAAAAGGTGTGTCCTCCAGACACTTTGGGGTTGTTTATGGTATACCGGGCACATGTCGGCTGCGCCTCCATGTACCCGGCTAATAATTGATATGTCCTCCGGACATCAAACCCCTGTATCAGTTATCAGTTTTTGGTTTTCAGATATAAGAATTTAATCCCTTTAATCTGAGCAATCTGCGGTTCACTCCTAAACGGACATCAAGGACGTTATTACAACATAAGTTTTGGAATTTAAGGTGCCCGAACGTAGGGATGTTCCATGGAACATCCGCATTGGTGCCATTTTACAGCTACGGGTGTTCGCGGCTGCTCCATGGAACAGCCCTGCAATTTCACATAACACCTAAAACCTTACGCCTTAAGCAATAAAAGGTGTGTCCTCCAGACACTTTGGGGTTGTTTATGGTATACCGGGCACATGTCGGCTGCGCCTCCATGTACCCGGCTAATAATCGATATGTCCTCCGGACATCAAACCCCTGGATCAGATTTCAGTTATCAGATTTCGGTTTTCAGATATCAGAATTTAATCCTTTTAATCTGCGCAATCTGCGGTTCACTCCTAAACGGACATCAAGGACGTTATTACAATATAAGTTTTGGAATTAAGGTACCCGAACGTAGGGATGTTCCATGGAACATCCGCATTTGTTACCATTTTCAGCATCGGGTGTTCGCGGCTGCTCCATGGAACAGCCCTACAATTTCACATCACACCTAAAGCCTAATACCTTACGCCTGTACTTCAGTTTTCAGTTTTCTGATTTAGGGGATGGTGTGAAGAGACGCAGAAGTTCTGAATCTGTTGCATCATATTTTGTTGAAATCAGATATTGAATTACTGATTTCAACAGTTTTACCTCCTCAACATTCTCTAATGCTTTGAATAGCTTCTTAAAACGAGTGTCTTTATTCGACATCACATTTTTAGTCTGTGTGGTAAAGTCTTTTAAAATCGGTGAAAGTTCGTATTTCTTTAGGTCTATGTTGCCTGTTTCAGCGCATGAAAGTATAAATCCATCAATGTCCGGGAATACAAGAATAATGAAATGTGGACGAACAGAGTGACGAAACAATTTAAGATGTACGCTGGAAGCTATTTCATTAAAGGAATATAGATAGCTTGGTCGCCTTTTATCGGCATCAATTATCCCGACAGCAAATCTTTCGGCAAATTTTTCTTGCATTATCTTTGCTACTTGGTTGCAACCTTTCTGATGGTTGCAACCTGCTTTACACACTAAAGTCTCTATGAGATTTGTATCTACATAGCACTCAGGAATAATGAAATCTGCTCGCTGATTCATTTGTCAAGATATGCTTCAAGGTTATAAAACATATCCATACCGTTGTCGTATGCGTCTTGAAGCTGCTTATCGGTCAAGCGGTGCACAATCGTAGAGTTATTCTCCATGTCAACAACAAACACAGCCAGATTATCGCCGGCACTTTCCAGTAATGCACTCATTACGTAGGGACTGTGAGTCGTAATGAAAAATTGGTTATCCTCATTGGATATTATGTCATTGACAACGTTGGAGATATATGGAGGAAATGTGTGTGCTTCAGGTTCCTCAAAGCAAAGTACTTTCGAGTGATTGCTTTCTATTGCGGATTTATAGAAGATCAATCTCTGTAGAGAGTCTGCCAAGGAATTAAACGGTACGAGAAACATATCCAATCCATTTTCTCTCATTGCTTTTATCTGCTGGGAACCGGAATCAAACATCATCTTTAATCCATAGCCGTGAAACAGTTCTGCAAGTTTTGATTTGAGTGTTGGTAAATTAGCAACAGTTTCCATCAGATTTCCTCCTGATGGTGGTAGCAGAAATCCACAATTGGATGATTCAGAAACAAAGTGCTTTGGAAAAAAGTATGTGAGTATTGACGGCAATACCATCGATTCTTTCTTTGAGGCAAGTGTCAAAGAGGAGTTGAAGGAATATCTTGTAGTTTCTTCCGATGATGATATATCTACTGTTAATCCATTGTTTCCACTCCGATTAACAATCAATGAACTTTTATCGGTTGATACTTCAATTGGGGTGTTGGAGATACCATTATGGAATAAATCTGCTGTATTCTCGATTCTTACAAGATTTTTAAGAGATTTATTCGATGAATTGACCATATATGGAACGTCGAACAATGCAAGCGCTTCCAGTAAATTACTTTTACCTACATTGGGTCTGCCTATCAACACATTAATGCGACGGCAATCCGAAAGCGTGACTGATTTCAAAGATTTGAAATTACTTATTGATACGTTCTTAATATTTACATTATCAGATTTATCCATAATGTGCAAATATAATAATTTTTTTTAGAATTAAGGTTTAGTTTTCAGATTTCGGTTTTCAGATATCAGTTATCAGTTTTCGTTACTAAAGTCTTTAAGGTCCTTAGGGTCTTTAAGGAATGAACAGTTCACAATTCCTAAAGCCTAAA
>CAZEJY010000002.1:109445-121179 GCA_964512705.1 uncultured Sangeribacter sp.
CCTAAAGCCTAAAGCCTAAAGCCTAACTCCTCATTCTTACTCGCTCTGTAAAATTTTCGAATTATTTTTAGAAATTACTTATTATTCTTAAATTTGTAAACGACTAATATGGCTCATTCGTTATTTTAACGTTATTTTATTGAAACGTTATTCGTTGTTTAAGGTAAAAGATCGGGTATGAAGAATGAAAGATTGACCGGTGAGGAATTGAAAGAATTGCTTGTGCTGAAACAGAAAACAAGCGATCTGATGTCGCGCTATCTCGATGATAATGAGTTTCAGGAGCTGTCGCAGCAGCTGCATCGAGGACTCAGTGAAAGTAAACGACCTCGCTCTGCTCAGAACATTCCCTATGCTGCCTTAGCGATGAGTACGGCAAATATCTTTGCCGAATTAGTCGACCCGGACCACAATATCCTTATCGCGATTCTTCTTTATCCACTTTTTGACGAAGGTGTGATAGAACTCAGTGAAGTTGAGGAGAAGTGGGGCGAGGATATAGCGTCATTGATGTCCGGAATCAGTAGTGTGTCCAAGTTCAGCAACCGTAATTCCGCTCACAATCAGGAGAATTTCCGCGGGTTGATGCTCGCCTTGGCTCATGATATCCGCGTGATCATAATCATGATTGTGGAGAACCTCGTGCTGATGCGTCGTATAAACCATCATCCGGATGAGGAGTGGGTGCGCAATGTAGCCTTCGAGGCTAACTGTCTCTATGCTCAGTTGGCCCACAGACTCGGCCTGTATAAAATCAAGGGTGAGTTGGAGGACCTCTCGCTCAAATATACCAATCGCGAGATCTACACCCAGATCGCTCATAAACTGAATGAGACTAAACGTTCGCGCGACCAGTATATAGCAGAATTCATCGCTCCGGTGAAGAAGCGCCTGGAGGAAGCCGGACTGAAATTTGAGATCAAGGGGAGAACGAAATCCATCTCCTCCATCTGGAACAAGATGAAGAAGCAGAAGGTGGATCTTCCGGGCATATACGATCTTTTTGCTATCCGCGTGATTATTGACACTCCACGCGATCGGGAGAAGCAGGACTGCTGGTTAGCTTATTCAATCCTTGCAGATATGTATACAGCCAATCCGGCACGAATGAAGGACTGGATAACTTTACCGAAGAGTAATGGTTACGAGAGTCTGCATGCCACCGTGATGGGTCCCGGTCAGAAGTGGGTTGAGGTGCAGTTCCGCACCGAACGTATGGACTTGGTTGCGGAGAAAGGTCTCGCTGCCCACTGGCGTTACAAGGGTGGGAAAGGTGACAGCTCCGACAGGTGGATGAACAACATCCGAGATATTCTGGAGACTGCCGAGGCCGGTCCGATGCAGCTCATGAAGAATATCAAGGCAGACGCTTTCGACAAGGAGGTGTTCGCATTTACCCCCAAGGGGGACCTCTTCCGAATGTCGGCTGGTGCTACAGTGTTAGATTTTGCTTTCCATATCCACAGTAATGTTGGTGCGCATTGCAACGGAGCGATTGTGAATGGTGCCCACAAGAAGATCAACTATAAGATACATAATGGAGATACGGTTGAGATCCTTACCTCTCCGCAGCAGACGCCCCGCAAGGAGTGGCTGAATGTGGTGACGACGACCAAGGCGCGCAACAAGATCAAGCAGAGCCTGAACGAGGAGAAGCAACGCCTTGCAGAGATAGGTAAGGAGGCTTTCATGCGCAGGGCAAAGAACCGAAAGGTCGAGATTGATGAGGCCGAGATGATGCGCTTGGTCAAGAAGCAGGGTTACAAGTTCGTGATGGAATTTTTCGCGGATATGGGTGCTGACAAGATTGATGCCGGACGGTTCCTGAATTCATATATCGAGGCCACAACGCGTCAGACCGAGACAGAACACGTATCCGCTGATGAGTTCCAGCTGATCACTCCGAAGGATGAGGAGGTGAAGAATGATGTTCTTGTGATCGGCGAGAAAAGTATCAATGGTTTGGCATACAAATTCGCCAAATGCTGTAATCCAATTTATGGCGATGATGTATTCGGGTTCATCTCTTCCGATGGTTCTGTGAAGATTCATAAAAATAGTTGTCCCAATGCGCGTAATATCAAGGAACGTTATCCTTATAGAATCATTCGTGCCAACTGGAGCGGTAAGGTAGGTGAGATGCTTCCGGCGCAATTGCGCGTTGTCGGTAATGATGACATAGGTATTGTGGCAAATATCACTTCAATCATCTCCAAGGAGCCGAATACGATGCTGAGAAATATTTCCATTGATTCTCACGATGGTATTTTTCAGGGTTATCTTGTAATTGGTGTGACTGACAGCCGGCAACTTACTTCGTTGATCAAAAAGATTAAGACCGTAAAGGGTGTCAGAGGCGTTGATCGCCTCTAAGGTCTGCACTATTCTTACAATCCTTAATATTATAGGCATAACAACGCATTTGCTTCTACATAATAAAAGTGTCAAAATTCTTCAATTTTGACACTTTTATTATGATTTATTCCTAATCTGAGGGTGTTGTTAGAATGGGCGTCTACCACCGGGACCACCACCGCCGGGACGCGGTCCACGAGGACGGTCACCACCCCCTCCACCGGGACGCTCATAGAGGAAGTCGTTGTTCTCAGGACGCTTCTTACTCTTCAGTGTATTGAAGGTGTAGGAGAGACCGAACATTACGTATTTGGTCAAGTCGCTGTAGCGGTTATCGACAATCTGGTTGGCGCTGACCTGACGGGAGATATTCTTCTTCTGAGAGAGTAGGTCGTAACCTCTGACGCTTACTGTAAGGCTCTTATCACGGAGGAAGCTATAGGAGATCTGCGCGTTCCATAACCATGATGCAGCGTTGAAGCCATCGGAATAACCGGACTTGTTGTCGAAATCAAGATCTGTGTTGACTTGCAGACCGAAGGGGAGGGTGAGAGCTGCATCAGTGCGGAATCCATAGGAATGTGTGTAACGGTTCTTCTGGTCTTTCAGCGTGCTGGTAGCCATATTGAATGAATATGTCGGATTCACTGTCATCTGGAACACATCACATGTGAAGGTCACGTCCAATTTCGGTGAAACACGGAAGTTGCCCGAGCGGTTGAAATTCTCATTGATATAACCTGCGTTGCTGCTGAAGCTTGTTGCAACACGTGCTCCATAGCGGAACTTCTTGTTGCGGAATGGCTGATTGATCATGAACATCGCAAAGCCGTTGAAGTTTCCATTAGCGTTCTCATAGGTGGTTGTTCGCACACCCGTGAGGCGGTCGGTCACAGTCTTGTTGACTACATCGTTGGTAGATACCTGACCACGGAGCATAGCCATCATAGACTGCTGGGTGTCCTGATTGAAATTGGAGAAATTGAGGCTTATGTATTGTGTGAAGGATGGTTTCAAATTCGGGTTACCCTGAGTGATGTGCAACGGGTCGGAAACATCGGCAACCGGCTGGAGCTTATTGATAGATACCTCTGCAGTGCGTGCTCGATAGTCGACACGGAGCGAACGGGTCTTGCTGAATTTGTAACGGAATCGCATATAAGGAGCAACATTGAAGACCCAACGGGTGTCGATGTTGCGGTTGGAGTTGATCAGGTCCTCACTTCCGCTGCTTGCAGGAGAGAAAGTGAGTCCGGCATCGAGGTTATAATCACGGTTTACTTTCTTATAACCTAACTGCAACTCCTGTGTGGTGAATTTATTGCGGAAACTGTTGGATAGATCCTTGTCGAAAATTGCGCCTGTAGGGAGTGCATCAAAATCCACAGGGTTCAGGATATCAATTCCCGGTATATCATTCAGGTTATAAGTGTTTTGGTCGGCATTGTTGAACTTGAGGTTCACACGATATGCAATCTGTAGGAAATTACCTCTCTTCACATCACCTAAGGGTTCGGTCCATGTCAGGCGAGCACCATAAGTATTATTCCACGCGTGGTTGTCAAGGAAGCGGTAGAGATCCTCGTCATCCTTCTTGTTGCCATCCAAATCGAGCAGATAGTACTTGATATCACTCCATGTGGTGGAATGCTGTTTGGTGTCGCTGAAATTATAATTAACCTGAACGGAGAATGAACGGCCGGGACGCGAAGCAAAGTTGTGGTTGTAGATCAACCTACCGGAAGCATTATAGCTTGTGCCGTGGTTAAAACGTTGGGACTTATTGCTGTTCACAGGAGACTGCTGCGGGTCGCCTGCGCGGAGAAGTGCATCTTCGAAGAGCTCTGAATCACGTTTGTTGAAGCTGAACGATGGACGGAAATCAATAGTGTTGTTAGGGTCTATCTTCCACTCCATGCGGAAATCGGAACGGATATTGTGTCCGATATCGCGGGTGTTGGATTCATCGGTCTTATTTGTCACTGAGTCATTCTCGAATAGGTACTGAGTGTGGCTGAAACTATCCGCTTTTCTATCGGAATGGGTGTAGAAAACATTACCACCGACACGGAATTTTTCCGACTTACCGACATTGAAGTTTAATCCGAGTTGTTGGGAGGTATTGATACCGCCTGAAGGTCCGAAAGAGGAGAAACGGCCACGTCCTGAATCCTGGAACCCGAGATCGTTGGTGTTGTTAGCGCCTCCAACTATAGATATCTGATTGTTATCAGTGAATGTGGAGATATTGAATTTGCCTTCATAGCGTTTGTCGGTGCCATATCCTCCGGCGATTGTTCCGAACCAACCATTCTTCATGTTCTTCTTGACCGTGAGGTTAATGACAGTCTCCTCCTCGCCGTCATCCACGCCGGTGATTCGGGCAAGATCACTCTTGCGGTCCACAACCTGCACTTTGTCAACGAGATCAGAGGGGAGATTCTTGGTAGCCATCTTAGTGTCTTCTCCGAAGAACTCCTTACCGTCTACGAGTACTTTGGTGATGGTTTTACCGTTGGAGGTGATAGAACCGTCTGCATCGACTTCGACACCGGGAAGTTTCTTGAGAAGATCTTCGACTGAAGCGTTTGCCTGAGTCTTGAAAGAGCCGGCGTTGAACTCTATTGTATCGACTTTTGCTACAACAGCGGCTTTGACACCTGTTACCACTGCGTCGGCAAGCATTATGGCTGTTTCGGTCATCTGGATAGTGCCGAGATTGAGCGTGCGGGTGGTATCTGTGACCGTAAACGGGTAATCAAGGTTATCCATCCCGACCATGGAGAGTCGTGCCATATAATTACCGGGAGCTATATTCTTGAAAGAGAACTCACCCTTAGCGTTTGTGATCATGTAAGCTTTTCTGACGGAATCCGGAAAGGCAACGATTTGTGTAGTTACGCCTACAAGCGGTTGATCGGCAGAATCGGTTACTCGTCCGCGGACACGGGCTGCGAAAGTGCCTATTGAAAGGATAGAGAGGAGTGAAAGCAGAATTGCTAATTTCAGTCGATTCATCGTTAAATGTTATAAGCAATAAGTAAGTTTAGTCGTCTTGCCGGTCATGGTTTTCTGCATGACCTTATTTAGGACTCGTTTACTTTATTAAGGTTTAATGGGAAACTAAAAAAAATTAGGTTTTAGGCGTTAGACTTTAGGTTTTAGGTGTCAGAGCTGGGAGAACTCAGAGATCTCTGAGCACTCTGAAAACTGAGACTTAACCTAACACCTAAAGCCTAAAACCCAAAACCTAAACCTCACACCTCAAGAAAAACTAACCTCCTTTAAATTTGTTATATATTAAGATTATGTGTATTTTTACAGAAATATCTAATAAGACACAATAATATAACCCGATATGAAATTAGACGATCTTGACTTGAAGATGCTTCAGGAGAAGGGCATCACCATTGAAAAATTCGAAGAGGAGTTGGAAATGATTAAAAACGGTTTCCCGTTCCTAAAAATTGAGGCTGCTGCAACAGTCGGCAACGGTATCACAGCCATGAACCCTCAGCTCGAGGAGACAGCTGAGAAGTGTTGGACAGAGTTCCTCAAGGCAGGTGGTAAAGTGATGAAGATGGTTCCCGCAAGTGGAGCAGCTTCCAGAATGTTTAAGGATATTTTCTCTTTTGTGAATGGGAAAAGTGAGAAGCCTGACAATGATTTCATGAAGAAATTCTTCAATGAAATTGAAAGTTTCGCTTTCTTCCCACGTCTTAACTTTGTAGCTCTGCAGATTTATGGTAAGAGTGTTGACACATTGCTGAAAGAGAAGAAATATAAAGATGTAGCCAAAGCCTTGATAAACATGGAGGGACTTAACTACGGACAGTTGCCTAAGGCTCTGCTCGAGTTCCATAAAGTGTCGGGTAGTACTCGAGCTGCTCTTGAGGAACATCTTGCCGAGGGTGCGCAATATGCTGCCGGTAAAGATGGCAAGGTGCATGTTCATTTCACCGTTTCAGAAGACCACATGCCGCTCGTAGAGGCTAAGGTTGAGGAGGCTAAGGGATTCTTGGGACATAAGTTCGGTGTGGATTATGACGTTACTTTCAGTGTGCAGAAACCATCTACCGATACTATCGCTGCAAACATGGATGGTACTCCCTACAGAGAGAATGGAAACTTCTTCTTCCGTCCAGGTGGTCATGGTGCACTGATCGAGAACCTTAACGATCTTGATGCCGACGTGATCTTCATCAAGAATATTGACAACGTCGTTCCTGATAAGAATCGTGATGTTACCATACAATATAAGAAACTTATCGGTGGTATATTGGTAGGTACCAAGCAGAGAATTGATGAGTATTGCAAGCAATTGGCAGCAGGTACTCCTACAAGTGAGAAGCTTGACGAAATGCTTGAATTCGCCCACAATGTCTTGTGCATCACTCATGATAAATGCGCAGCCATGAACGATGAGGAGAAACGCAACTATCTGTTTGCTAAGTTCAACCGCCCACTTCGTGTTTGCGGTATGGTGAAGAATGAGGGTGAGCCGGGTGGTGGCCCATATCTTGCATATAACCCTGACGGCACAGTTAGCCCGCAGATTCTTGAATCGTCACAGATCGACAGTAAGGACAAGGAGGCAATGAAGGTGATGAAGGGTGCCACACATTTCAATCCGGTAGACTTGGTTGTCTCAACCAAGAATTACAAAGGTGAGAAATTCAATTTGCCCGAGTATGTGGATAAAACAACAGGATTCATCTCTATCAAGAGTCGCGAGGGTGTTGAAATCAAGGCACTCGAGCTACCGGGCCTTTGGAATGGGGCAATGAGTGATTGGAACACCATATTTGTTGAAGTTCCTGCGGAAACATTCAATCCGGTTAAAACTGTTAATGATTTATTACGTCCTGCTCACCAATAAGTAAGGTTTGTGATAATGCGCCATCTGCGGCGTTGCTATCGGGATTCGGCTTCGGTCACATACTTCAGTATGCTCCCGTCAGCCTCACCCTCAGCGCCTTGCATCTGACGCATTCTGACAAACCTTATGAGATAGGAATAATACGTCATCTGCGGCGTTGCTATCGGGATTCGGCTTCGGTCACATACTTCAGTATGCTCCCGGGGATAAAGAGTTGAGATCGGGGATAGGATGGAACTCTTTTGGGAGGGAAATTAAAATCAAGGATATGAAAAAGATATTGTTTTTTGCCTTACTTCCTGCTCTATTGTTAGGTGCGTGCACCGGTAAGAAGAGCGATAAGGCTCAGGCGCAGGATGCCTACAAAGCGTCACTCAAGGATTCCATTGAGGTGGCGGAACATCAGATTGATTCATGTAAGTTGGCGATTGTGGATATTACCGAATTCGTGGACGCGACTATGAATAATTTCACTGTAGTGGATAATCCACGTGAAGTCGAATGGTATTATATACTTAAAAGCTGGACCGGAAAGTATCCATTGCAATCTACCGGATTAGTAGCTCGAATCACCAAGTCGGAGCAGTTGGAACTGATTGCCGCACTGAAAGGTGGAACCTTTGACCAGATTCAGTTACAGAGTGGTGTGGATTCAATGGAATCGGATGTGGTTCCTCATGATCAAGCTTTGAACTACCGACGCGAAGGACTCACGACAGTGATGTTCAATGGTGCCAAAGCTGATGAAGTAGGTGCATTCATTGCGGACAATGAATTGAATAATTTAAAGCTTATCTTCTTAGAAAAGGGTAAGGTGAAAGGAAGTTGGGTCTTGAATAATGATACCAAGAAAATGGTTTCTGTCACCTGGGCACTCGCTAACGGTATGAAGAACCTGAATACCACTGAGATGAAGATGAAACTTCTTAGCAATAAGATAGATATTCTTCGCAAACACCTCGAATAATTGGTATATAAAAGTGTTCTATTAGGTCAAACTTGAATGCTATGAAAAAACTATTGACTTTGATGTTAGCCATTCTTGCAATCGGTTTTGCATGGGGTGAATGGCATTTCCCGGAGAAATACACGGGTCCTAAGGTGCCGACAACCGATACAACCTGGCACAAGGATATTTTGGAAGGTTATGAAGCCCGATATGTGAATCAGGGCGAGCAGTTTGATGGTCCGTGCCGAAGCACGATCGTTAGAAAACTCAACCCTAAAGGTTCGCGAAAAGCATATCTGTATGTGCACGGTTTCAACGATTACTTCTTCCAGAAAGAGATGGGGGAGAGATTCGTGGATTCCGGATATAACTTCTATGCAGTGGATCTGCGAAGATATGGAAGAAGCTGGGAGCCGTGGCAATATCCCTTCAATACAAGAGATATGAAGGAGTATTTCGTTGACATTGACTCCGCTCTGAGCCAGATACGACGTGATGGTAATGTGGATATTACCCTTTCGGGCCATAGCACCGGTGGTTTGACTGTTGCATATATGGGAGCGATGAAAGGTGCCAGAGTTGGGGTAAACAGGATTGTTACCGACAGCCCCTTTTTAGAATGGAACTTTTCTCCCGTGATGAGGAACGTTGCCGCTCCGTTGATTCAGTTTCTAAGCACGTTCAGTAAGAATGCCAAGATCAAGCAGGGTCATTGCGATGGATATGCCTATTCGCTTCTGAAGGAATATGATGGCGAATGGGAATACAATACGGATTGGAAGATGATCTATTCACCGCCTGTGACATTCAGCTGGGTCGGTTCCGTGAATAAGGCTCAGAAAGAGCTGATGAAGAATGCGAGTCATATCACTGTACCGATTCTTGTGATGCACAGCTCGCGAAAGATTGACGGATGTAACTACACACCTGAATTCAAGACCGGAGATGCTGTATTAGATCCCTTTATGTTGCAGAAACGTGGAGAGAAACTTGGTCATCAGCGCATGGTCTGCACGATTGACAGCGGTATTCATGACTTGATTCTATCACCACTCCCGGCGAGAGAAGCCGCTTATGACACCATCTTCAGGTTCCTCCATAAATATAGCTCACTGTAACAATGCACAATTCACAATGCACAATTAGAAAGAGGTAATAAGGGATTAGGAATTAGATAATGCACAATTCACAATGCACAATTAGAAATAATAAACAGAGAATTGTGCATTGTGCATTGTGCATTGTGAATTGTGCATTGTTAAATGACTTTCAACTCCTTACCCACCTTAATGAAAGCGGCGATAGCTTTGTCAAGCTGCTCGCGGGTGTGAGCTGCGGATAACTGTACGCGGATGCGCGCCTGATCTTTCGGAACGACGGGGTAGTAGAAACCGGTAACATAAATACCCTCCTTCTGCATAGCTGCAGCGAATTCCTGCGAGAGTTTTGCATCGTAGAGCATAACAGCGCATATCGCACTCTGAGTGGGTTTGATATCAAATCCTGCTTCGAGCATCTTATCGCGGAAGTAGTTCACGTTCTCCATCAATTTAGTGTGGAGGTCATCGGACTCCTTAAGCATCTTGAACATCTCGATACTTGCGCCTACGATGGAGGGTGCTACGGAGTTTGAGAAGAGGTAAGGACGGGAACGCTGGCGGAGCATTTCGATAATCTCCTTCTTACCAGTAGTGAAGCCACCCATGGCGCCACCGAATGATTTACCGAGAGTTCCGGTGAAGATATCGATCTTGTCATAGCAATTAAATTTCTCTGCTACGCCGTGACCTGTTTCACCAACGACTCCGGCTGAATGACTCTCATCAACCATGACGAGTGCATCGTACTTCTCAGCGAGTTCGCAGATCTTATCCATCGGAGCAACGTTGCCATCCATAGAGAAGACACCGTCAGTAGCGATGATCTTGAAACGGCAATCCTTAGCATCCTGCAGACACTTCTCAAGATCAGCCATATCGGCATTCTTATATCTGAATCGTTTTGCTTTGCAGAGACGTACGCCATCAATGATTGACGCATGGTTGAGTGCGTCGCTGATTATTGCATCCTCTTCGGTGAAGAGAGGTTCGAACAGGCCTCCATTTGCATCGAAGCAAGCGGCATAGAGGATGGTATCCTCGGTATGGAAATAATCGCTGATTGCTTTCTCGAGTTCCTTGTGGAGATCCTGAGTTCCGCAGATGAAGCGTACGGAGGACATGCCGAAACCGCGGTTATCCATAGCTTTCTTCGCAGCTTCGATCAGTCGGCTGTTGTCGGCGAGACCGAGATAATTATTAGCGCAGAAATTAAGTACTTCACCATCAACATTCTCAACTTCAATATCGGAGCTTTGTGGAGTGGTGATAATACGCTCGGATTTATATAGACCCGCCTCTTTGATATCCTGCAATTCATCTTGCAGATGTTTTTGGAATTTAGTGTACATGGTAGTTTGGGTTAGAATTTGGTTCAAAGATATACAATATTTCTGAAAATATGATTATTTTTGCTAAAAATTAAACAGACTATCGTCTAACCATTAAACAGACCTATATCTAACCTAAGATGAAAAATATATTGGTTATCGGATCCACCGGACAGATTGGATCTGAATTGACACTGAAGTTGAGGCGCGAATATCCCGGAGGGACAGTGATTGCGGGTTATATTCTCGGTGCGGAGCCTAAGGGTGAATTAGCAGAGACTGGTCCGGCGGAGGTTGTGGATATCACTGATGGCAACCGAATTGCCGAGATCGTAAAGAAATATAAAGTTGACACTATCTATAATCTGGCTGCCTTACTTTCAGCTGTGGCTGAAGCGAAACCACAATTGGCGTGGAAGATTGGTGTCGGTGGATTATACAACTGTCTTGAAGTCTCCAGAGAGAATGGATGCGCACTTTTCACACCGAGCAGTATCGGTTCTTTCGGTCCGGATACTCCTCATGTGAAAACTCCTCAGGATACGATACAGCGTCCCGAAACAATCTACGGTGTGACCAAAGTCACGGGAGAGATGCTTTCCGATTATTACGCACGCAGGTTTGGTGTTGATGCCCGTTCAGTGCGCTTCCCGGGTTTGATATCGTACGTAGCTCCTCCCGGTGGAGGTACTACAGACTACGCTGTGGATATCTATTACTCAGCTGTTAAAGGTGAGGAATTCAAATGTCCGTTGAAGCCCGGAACCTATATGGACATGATGTATATGCCGGATGCGTTGCGTGCTGCCATTGAGATCATGGAGGCAGATCCAACAAGATTGAAGCATCGCAACTCATTCAATATCGCTTCCATGAGCTTTGATCCGGAGATCATTTACAATAAAATCAAGGAGTATGTTCCTGGTTTCAAGATGACCTACGAACTTGATCCGTTGCGTCAGAAGATTGCGGACTCGTGGCCCGACAGTCTTGATGACAGTTGCGCCCGCGAAGAATGGGACTGGAAGCCTGAATATGACCTTGACTCCATGACTCGCGACATGCTCGCGAATCTGAGGAAGAAGATTTTGTAGGTTTTAGGCGTTAGGTTTTAGGCGTTAGG
>CAZEJY010000002.1:121279-124340 GCA_964512705.1 uncultured Sangeribacter sp.
TAGGTTTTAGGCGTTAGGTTTTAGGCGTTAGGGGAAGTCACAGCACTCAGATTTCTCAGAGATCTCAGAGCACTCTCCTCCCTAAAACCTAACGCCTAAAACCTAAAACCTAAAAGTTTATCAGGGTCTCGTATGCTCCTTTGCTGTGGATCTCTTCGCAGAAGCGGTCGTAAAGGGCGAGGAACTCCGGTGACTGTCCGAAGTCAAGCGCAGCGAATGGTGAGAGTGCAAGGAATGCTCGTGCATCGTCGGATTCAATCAGCTTGCGGTCGGCATTTGTGAGCCAAGGTTCGGCAATTTCAAATTTCTCACCCTTGTCGTCTGTGTGATATTTGAGATATTCACGATAGGCTGCCAGAAGGTATGCCATTCTCGTCAGATCCTTTTTATCTTTCAACATCTTCCCAAGATTAGGAACGATGTATACAGGAAATTTAGAGATTCCGTCAAAGCATAGACGTGAGATCTGGTCGCTTACACTCTTATTGCCAAAGCGTTCGATCAATGTGCGCTTATATTCCTCAAGATCCGTGTCACCGGGTGCAGGAACATAAGGTGTGATATCGATATTCATGAAATCCTCAACCAATTTTTTGATGTATGGATCATGCATGGCATCGTCAACCTTGCGATATCCGGCAAGGAATGAGGGATAGCTGAGGAGGGTGTGAGAAGCATTCAGAAGTGAAAGCTTCATGTTTTCATAGGCTGTTACGTCATCGGTAAACTCTACGCCAACTTTCTCCCACTCCGGACGACCGGCAGCAAACTTATCTTCAATTACCCATTGAATGAAATCCTCGCAGTATACGGGCGCCTTATCTTCAGTGCCATTCCGCTTATTCAATCTCTCTACATCTTCCGGGCGGGTTGCCGGTGTAATGCGGTCTACCATACTGTTGGGGAATGTAACGTTCTCCTTGACCCATGCAGCGAGCGCAGGATCCTGCGCCTCAAAGAAACTTGTGAAAGCTTTTTTTGCGGTGTTTCCGTTGTGCTGTAGGTTATCGCAACTCAATATGGTGATACCTCCGTTTCCTGCGTCGCGACGTCTGCGCAATCCCTCGGCAACATAACCGAATGCAGTGACCGGTTCTTTCGGATTTGCTATGTCAAGAGCCACGGCTTCATCAGTGAGTATGAATTCACCATTAGCCTTGTCGATATTGTAGCCCCCTTCGGTTATGGTCAGGGAGATAATCTTCGTTGATTTATCTGCAATTTTCTCGATAATTTTCTCTGGATCCTTCTTAGCCCAGATCACCTCTTTGAGTGAACCGATCCAAAGCGCTGAGTCATTACCATCGCGCCCGCAGACCGTGAGGGTGTATTGACCCTGTTGCGAATCGAGATTGTTATATAGCTTCTCGTCAAAAGGGAGGAGCATTGCGCCTGTGATTGCCCAATTACTCTGCGAAGGATCTTGTTCAATTAATTTATTTGTGTAATACTCCTCATGTGCGCGGTGGAAATTACCCACTCCAATGTGAAGAATGCCGGATTTGAGTTGGTTACGATCGTAACCAATCGGCTTGATACTTTTATTCATAAGTTTTTTCAATAATTAAGTCAGTATTAGATATATATACTCGTGGAATACCGATGTTGGCAAATAGGTGATAGACATCGGCATTGGTCTGTGCTGAGTAGGGGAGTGTCAAGTTATTTTCATCCCAATATTTCTGCACACTTTCGGCATCTTCATTTCTTGAAATGCAGATATACGTCACTTCATCGGGATGGGTCGCCATAGCTTCGTCATACGCTTTCTGAATCTCCGGCAATGCCTTGCGGCAGTCTCCACAAGCCGTGTCGAAGAATACTATAACGCTTCTTTTTCCACGGAGCATTTCGGTAGAGAGAGTCTCACCATTGTGGCAAACCACACTGAAGTAGGGGAGCTTATCACCCGGCATAAGAGACACTGCATCTTCAGGATCATCCATGATAGAGTTGCAGCTCCCTATGAGAATAAATATGAGAATTGATAACAGAATATTTATCAGAGAATTATGATGCATAAGCTCTTAGCAATTAATATGACGCGGTAAAATTAATCATTATGGAGGGTATTACAAAAAAAAGCTGCAAGAAAACTTGCAGCTTTTTTTCGTGCGCACGAAGGGACTCGAACCCCCACGTCGTTAGACACTAGATCCTAAGTCTAGCGCGGCTACCAATTACGCCACGTGCGCGATTTGCTTTACAAAATTAATATAAAATTTGCAGATGGCAAAAAAATCAGTGAGAAATTATTGCCATCTGCAAAAATAATTATTTCAAGTTCCTGAAAATGTTCAGACTGTAGCCGTAATAGGCCAAACGAATGCCCTAAGTCCGAGCAGGGGCTTGGATTCGTCGAGAGCATGGAGCTTGCTGAGGAGAGTTTCCTCTCGGTCATCTTCCACGAAAGTCATTATGGCTGATCCCATTGCCGGCCATGAATGGGTGCCGTAGTGAGGATCTCCGGTTTTGCTTCCTCTACCCATCACATCGCCGAAGGCTGTGAAGCCTCGGCATGATGTGCGGGTCAATATATCGACAACGGCATCGTAATGAGCCTGGTCGAATGATATGAATACTGCTTTCATTATTTCTTAGCTATGAGGTTTTTTCTAAATTTCTTGCGGAATTTCTTCACATCCCTGCCGGCAAATACACAGTACAATACCGGTACGAAGAGAAGTGTCAGTACAGTAGAGAAGGTCAAACCACCGATTACGGCTGTACCCATAGGACGCCACATCTCAGCACCCTGACCTGTACCGCATGCCATCGGTACCATACCCAATATGGTGGTGAGGGTTGTCATGACTACCGGGCGCAGACGGGAACGTCCGGCATCGATAACGGCATTTCGGATAGCCATGCCTCGCTCGCGGTTGAGCGTGATGTAGTCGATCAGCACGATACCGTTCTTTACCACAATACCTATAAGCATAATCGCTCCGATCATTGACATCACATTGAGCGTGTGGCCTGTGATCCATAGGATGAGGAACACTCCGGAGAAAGCGAAGAGCAATGAGGTCATGATGATACCCGGATAGGTGAACGACTC
>CAZEJY010000003.1:0-48429 GCA_964512705.1 uncultured Sangeribacter sp.
CCACTCGAGTTCCACCATATCCTCAACCTTTGCTTCCTTGATATTCTTGCGCGCAATAGCAATAGCTTCGGCATCGATATCACCGCCATATATTTTGTAAGCAAATTCGCGTTCGTTGCTATCGTCATTATACACCTCCTCAAAGAGCTCCTTGTCGAAGTCGGGCCACTTCTCAAAGGCAAACTGCTGACGGAAGATACCGGGATTGATATTTGCGGCAATTAAGGCAGCCTCGATAAGGAATGTGCCTGAGCCGCACATAGGATCAGCAAAATTGCAGTCTCCCCTCCAACCGGTCTTCATGATTATTCCGGCAGCTAAAACCTCATTTATGGGAGCGGCTGTCTGTTCTACACGATAGCCGCGCTTTGACAGCGGCTCGCCACTGGAATCCAATGAGATGGTCACCCTATTCTCGAAAATGTGCACATTCAGAAGCAGATCGGCACCGGTGACTCTAACAGAGGGACGCTCACCGAATTTCTCGCGGAAATAATCCACGATACCATCCTTGACACGGTAGGTGACAAATTTAGAGTGAGAGAAATCCTCGCTGTTCACGGTTGAATCAATTGCGAAGGTCGTTTTGGGTCCGAGATATTTCTCCCATTCAATCTCTCTGACAATGTCGTATAACTCATCGGGATCGGAAGCAGTGAACTTCTCAATCGGTTTAAGAATCCTCAGTGCAGTGCGGCAACAAAGATTCGCGCGATAAAGCATTTCGAGGTCGCCCTCAAAACTAACCATTCGACGTCCGAGCTCAACATTCTCAGCACCTAAACTAATCAATTCATCACGCAAGACATCTTCCAATCCCTGGAAGGTCTTTGCTACCATCTCAAATTTATTTTCCATTTATTTTTTCATTAGCATCTGCATATCCCATTATATGCAGAACCCTTTTCGTATTCCTGATATATAACTATTTCCCAATCCATCTTCCTCTCCGGAAAAGTTTAGAACTCTATTACAGAACCGGAGTTTTCACTTTTAGGGGTATAGGTCGGACGCATTGGCTGGCCAATCTTCTCAAGTTCATCTTTAAAATTTGAATTACGTGAGAATGTCGGTACTTTCTCAATCATAGTGATTACCTCGAAATCATCAAACTGCGATGGTTTGAGCACAACGTAGCGCTGTTCATCCGATGCACGATAATGTTCTTTCATCTTTTCGGTGCCATATACAGCAGCAATCTCCTGTTGTATGCTGATCTCGTTGTTGATTTTCTCAGTTTTCCCTTCGGCGCCATTATCGATAGCTCCCCCGAAGACAATGGTACCACCTCCTGAAGTGTCCTCCTTCTTACTCTTCTCCTCCTTGATAGTCACATCAAATCCGGAAGCGAGAATAGTTACTTTCACCGCATCTCCAAGGTCCGGTCTGTCTCCGATACCCCATTTCACATCAACTGATGGCGGAAGCTTATCGGTGAAATTCTTGAGTGCCTGCATCTCCTCTGCCAACAGTGGTCTCTCGGCATTACGGTTACACATGAATTTGAGGAGCAAACGCTTGGAAGAGTTTATATCATGCTTCTTCAACAGCGGAGAATGCAACGCCTTGTTAATGGCGTCCGATATGCGGTTCTCACCCTCACCGATTGCGGTAGAGATAATCGCAGTTCCGGAATCTTTCAGGGTTGTTTTCACATCCTGAAAATCCACATTTATATAGCATGGCTCAGTAATAATCTCAGAGATTGATCGAGCGGCATTGGCGAGTGTATCATCAGCTTTTCCGAACGCATTGAAGAAAGTCAGATCCGGATAGAGTTCGAGAAGGCTTTCATTATTGATCAGAAGAAGTGCATCCACATATTTCTTCATCTCTTCGGCACCTTGCACCGCCTTGATAATCTTCTTCTCACCCTCGAACATAAAGGGAACCGTGACGATACCGATCGTAAGCATACCCGCCTCCTTGGCAAGTCGCGCAACCACCGGAGCCGCACCGGTTCCGGTACCTCCACCCATTCCGGCTGTGATAAAGACCATCTCAGTCTGATCGGTAAAGAGATCCTGAATTTCCTCTTCGGAAGCTTCGGCACATTTGCGTCCCACTTCCGGAACGTTTCCCGCACCCAAACCCTTGGTGATCTCTGCTCCAAGTAGCACCTTGTTAGGCACCGGTGACATATTCAGCGCCTGCATATCGGTGTTGCACACCACAAAATTCACATAAGGAATTTGCTCATTGTACATGTAATTCACGGCATTGTTACCACCGCCACCGACACCAATCACCTTGATTATCGCATTGCTGGTATCCTTTACGAACCCTGAATCATCTACTATATCGTGTATATCCGGTAAACTCATATCTATATTTCCTTTCCCTAATCAAACTAATTCCTTAATCAAAACACATCCTGATCATCGTCAGTATCAGAGAACATACCTGAGACACTCTCTTTACTTTTATTTAAAAATTTAGTAAACCATGTAAATCCTCCTTTAGGTTTCTTGGGCTCACTGATTTTCTCTTCAGGTTTCTCCTCTTCTTCAACGGGATCTTCAGGCAATTCCTCCACCTTCACAATCTCAAGGCACTCACTGTCGCTCATCATAGCTCCTGCATAAAGCACACTGGCAACCTCGATCAGTTCCGGACCCGGAACCGTCATATCGTGAACCATCACATATTGCGGGAGAGATCCCCTGCGCACCTGCAGACCGCTCTTCGAAGCGAGTAGATCATTTATGCCATGGAGTTGAGAAGCACCACCGATGCAGATGATTCCGGCGGGTATATCCGCATCCTTCAACCCTGCATAACGGATCTGTTTTATAATATTAACCACAATCTCTTCGGCACGGGCGATCACGAGATTGGAAACCTCGGAATTTTTCACTCCATTATAATTCAGATTGGAGCCACCCTCTCTCGGCACTGCACTGGCAGAGGTAATTTTAATCTTCTCTGCATCCTCCTCAAGGAGAGGCAGTGATGTGAGGTCTCGAGTGATATTGCGGCCACCCATCGGCAAGGTAGCGAAATAAACAAGGTGTCCTGACTTATAAATGGTGACGGTAGTTGTCTCGGCACCCATATCAACAAGCATACAGCCCAAACGCTTCTCCTCATCCGTGAGAACCAATTGTCCGGTTGCAAGAGCCGTAACCACTACACCCTGATTTTTCAGCGAAAGCTTAAATTTATCCTCAAACACACGGCTGATATTGCGCATCATATCTTTTCTGCACACTATCAGGTCAAATTCACCGGAGATACTGTTTCCGACCATGCCACGTGGAGAAAGAGTTTCCTGGCGTCCAACCTTGAAGACTCTCGGCACAGCATCAACAACTTCCAGTGAGGAATCAATAGCAGAAGATTGTGTCATACTCAGCAATCGCTCGAGTATCTCATCGGTAATCTCCGTGTCTTCAGAAAGGGTTATTGACACCGGCACCGCAATTGAACGGAGCGATACACCCGACAAGCCGTAATATACACCCGTAATCTTGCGGGGCGCAACAGCAGGCTTACTCTCAAGTTTCTGAATCACACGCATCACGCGCATCCAGACCTCCTCGACATTGCGAATCAATCCGTAACGCACGCTCTCCAGCCCCTTCTCCTGTTCTATCGCAATGATATCCAGAATGCCTTGGGAGCTGTATTTTCCCACTACTCCAATGATCTTCGAGCTACTTATCTCAATCGCAGCTACATATTTATCCTTCTCCTCTGCCATGAGTTATATTTTGTTCAAATATTCTATTCTCCGGTTATATATTTATTTTAATTTGTCGTCACATTTGAGGGCTGAACCTCGGGGAGGGTCTGTTCCTCGAGGTCTATCTCCTCTTCAATTGTTTCAGGCTCTGCGACCACCGGCTTTATCCTCCTTGTTGCCACAACCTGCCCCTTGAATTTCACCGATATGGTGTCGTATTCATTCCATCCTTTATGCGGGAGCACCTTCTTGTAGAAGAGCTGCAACAGCTGCAACTTCTCATCTAAGCGAGTCGTATCGCCTAAATTCACAACATGCCCCCTGATGCGCGGCACAAGCATGATATTGTGCGAATCACGCGCTATTATCATACCTGTCAGGTTATTCAGAAACTCATCGCTCTTCATTCTCTTTACAAGAGGAACTACTTCGCGAGGGGTGAATTTCTTAGTAAAATTACCACTGACAACCGGAACATCCGTGAAGAATTCCGGTCGCGCCTCAATATATTTCCCGGCTTTGTTAATGTAATAGGATTTCCCGTTGGAGAAAACCCTCATCACCGGAATCAGTGGCTGCGCCTCCACCAACAGTTTATTGTCGGAGGTCAGCATACAGCTCACACTTTCAAAAAAATTGAGTCCCGCAAGATACTTCTCTATCTTTGCGGCATTCAACTGCAAAATGGGTGTGCCGGCAATCCGTTGAGGATAGGCTTTCAGCTCCTTGTCGAGACCTTGACGCACCTCCTCATTTAAATTACTGTCACCCTTAACTTTAATCTCATAACCCCGACAGACATCTCGCGTAGCCATATCGTGCGCCCACACCGTAATGAAAGCGGTATAGCCTAACAACAAGATCAATATGGACCATTTGAGAACTGTCTTTTTCATCTTGAGGTCAATATATCACGAATTTCCGGAAGCAACCGATCTATATCAGCAGCCCCCAGTGTCATGAGAATTTCAAAGTTACTATTTTTTATCAGATTCAACAAATCTTTTCTCTCACAGTAGATTTTATCTTCCGATTCAACGCGGTCAAGAATGGTATGTGAAGTGATTCCGGGGATGGGTTCTTCACGCGCCGGATAGATTTCCGGCATTATAACTTTATCTGCGGTGGAGAGAGCCTGAGCAAAGTCCGGAGCAAAATCACGTGTGCGTGTGTAAAGATGCGGCTGAAAGATAACAGCTATCTTTCTTCCGGGATATAGTTTCTTCACTGATTCGATCGAAGCTTTCACTTCATTGGGACTATGCGCATAGTCATCGATAAGAACGGTTGAGCTATCCCCTTTTCCATCGAGCCAGATCTCAAAACGACGTTTGGCACCCATGAAACTTTCTATTCCGACACGAATCTCATCCGGAGTTGCACCGGCATGGTAGGCTGCGGCACATGCCCCCACTGCATTATCTATATTTATTTCAACGGGGACTCCAACTTTTATATCCTCTATTCTCAGCTCGTCGGGGCCAACCAGAGTAAAGGAGAGTGTCCCATCACCAAACTTCACATTCTCGGCATGCCAATCACCTTGGGCGCCACCGCTATAGGTCTCAACTTTCACTCCGGGTTTAACATCGGGTGTATATTTCAACCCTGTGTGGGTAATCAACACGCCCCCCTCACGAATGAGAGATGTAAATATTGAGAATGCCTCAAGATAATGAGCTTCATCTCCATAAATATCAAGATGATCCGGATCTGTGGAGGTCACTACTGCTATATAGGGATGCAACTGATGGAATGAGCGGTCATATTCATCCGCTTCTATCACCGAAATCGCAGACTTTTCGTTGAGGACAAGATTGCTGTTTACATTACGAAGGATACCACCAAGGAATGCAGTGCAACCTGTGGTAGCTTCACGAAGTATATTGGCAATCATAGAGGATGTGGTGGTTTTACCATGGGAGCCTGCCACACAGATGGCATCTGTTGTCGCTGTAATCTTACCTAAAAGAGCTGCGCGTTTTACGACCTCAAATCCCTCCTCCCTAAAGTACTTGAGAATATCATTACTTTCCGGTACTGCGGGGGTATAGACAACCAGTGTATCTTCCGGATTACGGAACTCTTGCGGAATCTCTTGGCGATCAGCAGTGAAGGTCAACTTTGCGCCCTCCTCCTCCAATTGAGCAGTCAAATCCGAGGGGGTTCTGTCATAACCGGCAACCTTGCATCCATGACGCAAAAAATATCGAACCAAGTTTGCCATCCCTATTCCACCGGCACCCACAAAGTATATCTTTTCAGGTTTCATTTCCCGATTAGTTTTTCAATTTGATCTACAATTAATTCATCGCTATTATGAAATGCCATCTCAGAGATGTTTGCAGACATCTTCTTTAATTTATCGGGAGAGGTAGCTAATTCAATAATAGCATCGGTCAGTTTCTCCCTTGCCTCGCTGTCGGGAATCATGACCGCTGCATCTCTGGTAGAGAGTGCGAGAGCATTTTTTGTCTGATGATCCTCCGCTACATTTGGAGAGGGAACAAGGATACACGGTTTTCCGAGTAATTCCAATTCGCTGATGGAACCTGCACCGGCACGGCTCACAACAAGTGTAGCTGCTGCATAGGCCGCAGCCATATCCGAGATAAATTGAGTAACCACGGCACCTTTCAGATTCTTTGCAGCTACTACGCCTCTATCACCGAAGTTTTTACCTGTTTGCCATATAACCTGGAGTCCGGATTCAACCAACCTCTTAATATTCTTCTCCAGAGTTTCATTAAGGGTCAGGGCTCCAAGACTTCCTCCCACCACCAACACTGTTGGCTTCTCTGCATCCAAGCCGAAAGAGAGACGGGCTTTCTCCATCTCCTGTTTGCGCTCAGTCAGATCTTTACGCACAGGATTACCTGTCATGATAATCTTTTCCTCCGGAAAGAAACGTTCCATACCCGGATAAGCCACGCATATTTTCTCTGCTTTTGCTGCCAACATCTTGTTTGTCACTCCAGCATAAGAATTCTGTTCCTGAATGAGAGTAGGAATACCTGCCGCCTGTGCAGCCTTAAGCACGGGTCCGGACGCATAACCACCTACACCTATTGCAATGTCTGGTTGAAAGTCCTTCACTATCTTGCGTGCCATCCCGTAGCTCTTCATCAGCTTCTTCAACACCGCAAAATTTTTCAGCAGATTCTTTCTATTGAATCCAGCCACGGGTAGTCCAATTATCTCATATCCGGCAGCCGGCACTCTCTCCATCTCCATACGGTTTTCCGCACCGACAAACAATATGTCGGCATCCATCCTTCTGCGAATGGCATTGGCTATGGAAAGTGCGGGGAATATATGTCCACCAGTACCGCCTCCACTTATCAAAATCTTATGCTTCATAAACAAGTATCTTCAAATATCAAGATTCCTTCAACTCATAATTACTGAAATTTGCCGCCTGCATATCTTCAGGCAACTCCTTGGTTTCAGCCTTAATCTCCTTCTTATCGCCCGAAGTCACGGCATAACGGCTCACTGACAGCATCATGCCGATAGCTGCCGACATAACCAACACGGACGTGCCACCCTTCGAGATAAAAGGTAACGGCTGCCCGGAAACCGGGAAGAGTCCTGTCACGATCGCCATGTGTACCAACGCCTGGAAGACAATCATCACCGCGCATCCCATGATAAGGAATGCCGGGAAGGCTCGTGAACATTTATAGGCCAAGCGCCCTGCCCTTGCTACCAAGAGGAGATAGAGCAACAATAGGAATGCACCTCCGATAAAACCTGTATCCTCAACAATAATTGAATAGATATAATCAGAGAATGCCAATGGAAGACGCGCACTTTCACGCGAGTTACCCGGGCCTTGACCCACCAAGCCCCCATTTGCCTGAGCAAATTTTGAAAGGATTACCTGACGGTTCAAATCATCAATCGGATCCTCAGGATGTACACCCTTAAAGTGACGACTCATTCTTCCTTTATGTGTATCGGCACGACCACGACCGGCGGCTACATTTTCAGTATTTTGAACGGCATCGAATTCCGATGCGTTACTTGGCGAAGTATATTTAGCGGCAAACAACGCTCCACCACACACAGCATAGATTGCCATTACGATGCAGAACTTTCGCCATTCAATTCCACCAATCAGGAACATGCAGATGCTGACAATCATCAGCAGAAGGGTATTAGTCAAACCATTTTTCCAGAGCAGTGCGGCAAACACTACCACTATCACCGCAGACCACACCACACCCTTGTTAGTCACTCCACCTGGAGTCTGATTCTTCGACAGAACCGTCGCAAGCAATACCACCACTGCCAACTTGACAATCTCCGCCGGCTGAATCGTCATTCCGGCAATACTGATTGCACGCTGAGCATTGTTGATATTGACACCTATGACCGAGGATGCCACAAGCAGAATCAGAGATACTATGGCAAAAAGCCAAGCCACACGGCGGAACATGATATAGTGCACATTCTGAAGCCAAAGCACTATCACAAATCCCATAGCCAAGAAGATTCCATGACGAATCAAAGGACTATAGACGTTACCTGTTGTGACCTCGGTGCTTGATGCACTAAACAGCTCCACTATACTGATGATCAAGAAGGTGATGTAAATTCCCCAGATATATGGATCAGCTTTAGAACGCTTCAATTCGGGCGCCGCCTTAGCAGCACTCTTCCGTCTCTTCGGCTGCCTAACTGCCACATTCTCTCCATCTATGGTCTCAACTATCTCTATTCCGTTGTTTTCCATTATCCCTCTATAACTTATTTAAATTTCTATTTTATTTATTCCTATTTATTTCAATTTCATTACCTGATCTTTGAACTGTCGACCCCGCTCCTCATAGCTGGAGAAGAGGTCGAAACTTGCACAACATGGTGAAAGAAGCACTGTATCTCCCTCTTCAGCTATTTCAGCGCAAGCTTTCACAGCCTCCTCGATTGAATGAGTATCGACAATCTTCCCGACTTTATCACCAAAGAAATCAAGAAGCTTGGCATTATCCTTACCCATGCAGACTATAGCCTTAACTTTCTCTTTAACCAAGTCTTCTATCTCAGTGTAATCGTTACCTTTATCCTTACCACCGAGAATCAACACCGTGGGAGTGTTCATACTCTCCAGAGCATACCATGTTGAGTTCACATTGGTAGCCTTCGAATCATTAACGTAACGAACACCATTTACAGTATCGACATATTCCAGTCGGTGTTCAACCGCCTCAAAATCCTCCAATGCCTCACGAATCTTATCTTTCTTAATATCAAGTAATGATGCCGAGAGTCCCGCAGCCATTGAATTGTAGAGGTTGTGCAGCCCTGTAAGCGAGAGTTTATCGCGGGGAATCTCCCACACCTCCATCGGGGTAACGAATCGGATAATTCCATCCTCCACGTAGGCAGTGCTCCCCTCTTCAAAGAACTCACTGAAAGGCATCTGAATAGCCTCGATCTGAATCTGCTGGATCTGCTTCTTTATTACAGGATCATCTTTCCAATAGATGAAATAGTCCTCCTTTGTCTGATTCTGGAGAATGCGGAACTTAGCCTCAATATAATTCTGCATGTTGTGATCATATCGGTCGAGATGATCGGGTGTGATATTCATGATCACGGCAACATTAGCCTTGAAATCATACATATTCTCGAGCTGGAAGCTGGATAATTCAATCACATAGACAGTGTGGGGGTCACGTGCTACCTGCAGAGCCATGCTCTTGCCGACATTTCCTGCCAATCCTACATCCAACCCGGCTTTCTTAAGTATATGATAAGTGAGCATCGTGGTAGTTGTTTTACCATTACTACCGGTTATGCACACCATCTTGGCATCGGTAAATTTTCCGGCAAACTCAATTTCCGAAAGGATTGGAATACCCCTCTCTGCCATCTCCTTAACCAATGGAGCATAAGGGGGAATACCGGGACTCTTCACCACGATATCGGCATCGAGAAGTTTCTCAGGAGTGTGTCCTCCCTCCTCGAATTCGATCTTCTCCTCAAGCAGGGTGTTCCTATAATTATCCTTGAGCATTCCCATGTCACTGAGAATAACATTCATCCCTTTATCCTTACCCAATATGGCAGCACCGACACCGCTTTCGCCCCCGCCGAGCACCACCAATTTCTTATCTTTATATTCCATTTGTTATCTGATTTTCAATGTTACGAATGTGAGCACAGCCAAAAGAATACCCACGATCCAGAATCGGGTCACGATCTTTGATTCCGGAATTGGATTCACCGGATGGTTCCAAAGCACATTACCGGTAGTATCCGCTGCCTTCTGGAAATGATGATGGAATGGTGTCATCTTGAAAATACGCTTCCCTTCTCCCGTTTTTCTCTTAGTATATTTGAAATAGCCGACTTGCATCATAACCGAAAGGTCCTCGATGAAGAATATCAGGCAAAGCAACGGAATCAGCAGCTCCTTACGAATCAGAATGGCAAACACTGCCAACACGCCACCTAACATCAAGCTTCCCGTGTCACCCATAAAGACCTGGGCAGGGAAGGCATTATACCAAAGAAAGCCGACCAAAGCACCGATAAAGGCTGACGCATAGACAACCAATTCCTCTGAACCCGGGATATACATGATATTGAGGTAACTCGAATAAATGACGTTACCCCCCAAATAAGCCATGATCAGGAGCGCAACGCCAATGATGGCCGACGTCCCGGCGCAAAGACCATCCAAACCGTCGGTCAGGTTGGCACCATTGCTGACAGCCGCTACAACTATAATCACAACCACTACGAATATGAGCCACCCCAAGGTTTGCGCGGCATGCTTATCCGAAATCCAGGAGGTCAGTTGTTCATAATTGAAGTTATTGTTTTTCACAAACGGGATTGTGGTTTGTGGAGATTTAATCTCCTCTTTCTGCACCACAACCTCTATCCCGGTACCATCCTCGAGTTCAACCTCAACGTTCTTGCTCATCACAATCTGCGGAGAAAGCCACATGGTCAGCCCCACGGTCAAACCTAATCCAACCTGACCGATGATCTTATACTTCCCTTTCAAACCATCCTTATTGTGATATTTCAGTTTGCGATAATCATCAAGGAAGCCTATAGCACCCATCCAGAGAGTGGCGAGCAACATAAGAATCATATAGATGTTGCCTAAGTTACCGAACAGCAGACAAGGAATCATGATGGACAGAATGATGATTACACCACCCATTGTCGGCGTACCGGTTTTCTTCATCTGTCCTTCCAGTCCGAGATTACGTACGACTTCACCTACCTGTAGTTTCTGCAGCCTGTCAATTATTCTTCGGCCGAAGACCAATGCTATAAGCATGGCCAAGGCAAAGGAGATTCCCGAACGGAAGGTTATATAACCCATTAAGTTGTGACCGGGAAACTGCCAATCATCTATCAGTTGAAACAAGTAATATAACATAAGTAATTCTCTACCGATTATTCAAAACATTTGCGGATCTCTTCGCGGTCATCGAAATGATGGCGTACACCTTTCACCTCCTGATAGGTCTCATGACCCTTTCCTGCCACAAGAACCACACTTCCCGGTTTAGTCATACGCATGGCAGTGCGAATAGCCTCGCGGCGGTCGGTGATGCAGATTGTGCGACGTAACTCCTCATTAGTGAGTCCGGCTTTCATCATATCAATAATATCTTCCGGCACCTCATCACGAGGGTTGTCGGAGGTGAGAATCAGGAGATCCGAACGGCATGCCGCTTCACGCGCCATCATCGGACGCTTACCATGGTCACGATTACCGCCGGCTCCAACCACAGTAGTAATCTCCGCCTGAGCACCGATAATCTGTCTTATGGTATCCAATACATTAACCAAGGCATCAGGAGTGTGAGCATAATCCACAATAGCAGTGACACCGTCGGGCGACTGAATTGTCTGGAATCTACCTGAAACCGGTACCAGACGGCTCATATTAACCAATACCTCCTCTTTATCCCAGCCGATCAATACGGATGCACCGTAGACTGAGGTAAGATTGTAAGCGTTAAATCTACCGGTAAATGCCACTTCAACATCCCTGCCATTGAGCGATAGTAGCGTGCCATCGAGGCGGGTCTCGACAATGCGTCCGCGGAAATCAGCATCACTACGCAGGGAGTAAGTATATACTTTCGCCTTGGTATTCTGCACCATATATCTTCCCGCCTTGTCATCAACATTTACTAATGCAAACGCGTCGGAAGGGAGCATATCGAAAAACATCTTCTTGGCGTTCATATAATTCTCCACTGTGCCGTGATAATCGAGGTGGTCTCTTGTAAGGTTAGAGAATACGGCTCCTGTGAATCTCAAGCCGGCAATGCGATGCTGGTGGGCGGCATGAGAGGATACCTCCATGAACGCATAATCACATCCGGCTTCCACCATACGTGCCAATAAGGCATTGAGCGTAATCGGATCAGGAGTGGTGTGTGTGGCAGGTACCGCTTCATCCATGATATAGTTGCACACGGTAGATAGCAATCCGGCTTTGTAACCCTCGAGTTTAGCCATTTCATAAAGCAACGTGGCAGTGGTAGTCTTTCCGTTGGTTCCGGTCACACCTACAAGCTTGAGTTTCTCCGATGGGTTATCGAACCAATTTGAAGCCAAAATGCCTAAAGCCACGGCAGAGTTGGCAACCTTAACATATGTGATACCCTTCTCTAAGGTTGAGGGTAATTGCTCGCACACTATCGCACCGACATGAGTGCTCGCCACAACGGGTATATATTTATGTCCGTCGTTGGAAACTCCACGCACAGCCACAAACATTCCATCTTTCACCACCTTGCGGGAATCACTCTGCAAATCGGTGATATTTCTCTCTACATCTCCGATCACCTCCAAAGGCTTCAAGCCATTGAGAAGGTATGATAATTTAGTAGCCATATCTCTTATATTTCGGGTATTCTATCTTAATTGTCAAATTCTGAGTGTCAGGGTTACTCTCGGGTCTTTATTCAGCTTCACACCCGGCTGTACGGATTGAGCCACAACCCTCCCCTCTCCAATCATATTCACTTTTATTCCAGCCTTCTCCATTATGCCGATTGCCGCACCGGCATCATATCCTATCACATCAGGCATGACTCCGGCAGGCGCCGGGGTGGCAGTCAATGTCTTCTTCACCTGTTTCACCCCTAAGACCTTCGCCAACTGGGTGGTATTCTTAGTCGAACCATCCATCACCGGCGCAGCTTTCTGTGTGTCGGCAACATAATTCGAACTATTATTAAGCATTCCGCGGGAATACATCTTTACAGCCACATTCTTCACCACCTGACCGGAAGTGCGGTTGGCAGAAGTTCCACTCGGGCCCAACACCAAGGCTATACAACTGTATTGGGGTCTGTCATAAGGGAAGAAGCCGGCAAACGCATAGCGGCGCTTTGCCGTGTTGTAAGCACCTTTCTCAACAGGATAAGCCGTACCGGTTTTCCCGACCACGCACACGCGATCATCGCGCACGGCACGTGCTGTGCCATGTTCTCCCCACACCACTTCGCGGATACACTCACGCACTTTGCGGGCAGTCTCTTCGGAACAGATTCTTTCGCGGATATACTGAATCGGAATCACGGAGTCGCGACCCTCAGCATCTATCAATCCCTTCATGAGATGAGGGCGAACATAGCGACCGCCGTTGGCGATGGCGTTGTAGACCGACAGCGTAAAGAGTGGCGGCAACTCAGTGTTATATCCATAAGCCTGACGCGCAAGATCCAGATGACGCGCTGTCATGGTGATATTATTTCCTCGTGAATCCTGCGGAAGAAGCTTGCGTATGCGGGGCACACACTCTCCGGCAATGCCGGAACGGATAGGCTCAAAGAATCCCATGCCGGCAAGTCTGTCGTGGAATTTAGCGGGATCCTTCTCATAACCGCGGAAGATTACACGCGAGATACCGGTATTTGAGGATTGCTCTATTACCTGCTTCATCGTTTTCATACCGGAACCATGAGGGTCGGTAGTGCGCTGGAAAGGAGCACACGACACCATATCATTTACACTCTTCACCAAACCATCCTCAAAGGCGATCATCAGCGAGATAGGCTTCATGACCGATCCCGGCTCATAGGGTAACACAGCGCGGTTGAGCGCCTCACCATAAGTGCCGTCATCGAGCAACTCAATATTGGAAATTGCCTTGATTTCACCTGTCTTCACCTCCATGAGAATTGCAGTGCCCCATTCGGCATGTGATTCTTTGCAGATGTTATGCAGTTCCTCCTCGAGCATATCCTGGAGGTCAATATCTATAGTAGTGCGAATGTCATACCCTCTCTTTGCGGGAGTAGCGACCCAATTGGCTATACCGCTGGTCATAGCCACCTTTTTTGCCAAGCCGGGAGTGCCATAGAGGAGGCTGTCGAGGTCCTTCTCCAAACCGGAATAGCCATGAATCTGACGTGTAGCGGCATTCTCATTGACGCGACCGATACTTCTATAAGCCATCCTGCCATAGGGATACATGCGGATATTCTTCTCCTCCTTATATAGAGGATTGCGGTAACCGCCCCCCTTGAAATCTTTCAGGAAAGGGAAGGTGCGCATTCTTTCATAATCCTCCTGTGTCTTCCCCTTTGCGAGGCGCAACGCACGCGGACGTTTATCGGGATCCTTCTCCAACTCCCGACGCAGTCGGGTGTGCCAGCTATATTTTGAGAAAGTATCGGCATGTGCCTGCATGAGATTAGGGATTCGCGGGTAATACCGATCCAACGAATCAGCCAAGCTATCTACCTTTTCCCACGGAATTGACTTGAGAGCCTTGATTTTACTGTGGCGCAGATCGATCTTCAGATCATACACCTTCAGATTGCAAGCGAGAATATGTCCATTTGAAGCAAGGATCTTTCCCCTCTCGGGGCGAATTGTATCTACCTTTGACAACTCCCTCTTGGCTCTTTCATTCCATGCACCGGCTTCAATGACTGTGGTATTGAACAGTTTGAATACCACTCCCATTGAGAGCAACAAAAAGAACAATGTTACCAATCCATAACGGAAGAGAATGTGTTTCTTATTTGTTTTAGGTTTAGCCATTGATACTATATCAGTTCTGTATTATGTTTTAGTTATCGTTTCTTTTATCTCCTAATTCGTTTCAATCTGTTTATTCTGCCTCGAGCTCATAAGGTGGTTGCTCCTGAAATTCCAGATTCAGATGCTTCTCTCTGACCATCTTTATCATCTCCGTTTCACGGATAAGACTCATATATAAAGCCTTTTCCTGCAACTTATGACTCTCGGCGCGTTGTAGTTCCGTGTTGAGCTGCTTGATCTCCTCCATCTTCGTTTTGGTCTTATATCTCAATCCCATCAAGGCGACTAAGAAAACCACTATCAGAACCAAGAGCCACGCATTCTGCCGGAAGAAATCAATCGAGAGAGTTCTGCCGTAGCGCAATTCGGAAACCCAGCCGGAACTGTTCTGTTTCCTCTTTTTCCCATCCTTCTCTTTTCCCATCTTACCTCTATACTCTAATTTTTTATTTGATGTTAGGTTATCTATATTTTACAACTTCTCCGCTACCCTCAATTTGGCGCTTCGCGAGCGGGGATTCCGCTCAACCTCCTCAGCATCAGGAGCTATTGGCGAACGGGTGATCAATTTCCACGGAGTTTCCACCTTGCCGAAGAAATCCTTCTCCTCCTTCCCCTCCACATTACCGGTACGCATGAAATTTTTCACCATACGGTCCTCAATCGAGTGATATGTGATGATAGCCAACCTGCCACCTTCCCGCAATACCTCCAATGTAGATTGCAGGAACCTCTTCAAGGAGTCCATCTCACCATTAACCTCTATTCTCACTGCCTGGAAAACCTGAGCTAAATCTTTCTTCTCCGATTTGGGATTGATTGCACCCTTCACAGCTTCACAAAGCTCAAATGTGGTTTCGATCGGTTTTTCGCTTCTGCTTTTCACTATAGATTGAGCCAAGAGCTTCGGTCGCTTGAGATCTGTATAAAGACGGAAAATGCTCTCCAACTCCTCTGCCGTGTAATCATTCACTATATCGCGGGCAGTGCGACCGCCGGAACGATTCATGCGCATATCCAACGGTGCGTCCGTGCGGAAAGAGAACCCACGTTCCGCATCGTCGAAGTGATGAAAAGACACTCCAAGATCCGCTAAGATTCCGTCAACTGAATCCTGAGCGTGATACTGCATGAAATTCGTAATGTACCTGTAGTTGGAATGTACAAATGTAAATCGCGCGTCATCCGGAGCATTCTGATACGCCTCAATATCGCGATCGAAACCATAAAGTCTGCCATTCTCTCCGAGAGCTTCGAGAATGGCACGCGAATGACCGCCACCACCAAAAGTTACATCAATATAACTTCCTGATGGCTTAATATTTAAACCAGCAATGGATTCCTTTAGCAGGGCAGGGATATGGTAAGGTGTAGCGCTCATTTATCAACATGAACTCGCGAGTGACGAGTTCTGTTGTAAAGTTACACATTTTTTTGCTATTTACATTATTGAATTTTGACTCTTTCTCAAATTTTTTTTGTAAACTTATCTACACCCTCCCTACACCCTCTTAGCCAACGTGAAGAAATCGGCATGAATCAAGAAGGAGAGTGCGTGTCAGAATGGTTCGGATGGTAGGCTGCTGAGGTTGAGGCTGAAGGGAGCATACTGAAGTATGTGACCGAAGCTGAAACCTCGGCCAACGCCGAAGACGAGCCATTTTTCCACTTTAAATAGGGCGCGTCAGAATGGTTTGGATGGTAGGCGGCTGGGGTTGAAGCAGAAGGGAGCATACTTTTAGTATGTGACCGAAGCTGAAACCTCAGCCAACGCCCCAGACAAGCCATTATCACGCGAACTATAAAGTGGAGTAGTTGCGTATACCAGTAACCACCCTATACATCCCGTAGATACTCTCCGTGGGAATCTGAATAGGTGGATAGGCAGGATTATAGCTGCGCGCCTCAATATACTCACACTCATAACCATGACTGTCTGTTTTCTTTTCTGAGGGATAGACAGCTTTTACCAACACACCATTCTCGGTGTCGATAACCATGGGATTACCCCAAGGGATAAATGCGCGCTCATTAATTCGCTTGATAAATATGACAGAGCCACTCTGAAATTCAGGCTCCATGGAATTACCCATCACCCTGATACCGAAATCAACACCCGGGACCGGGGACACAATCTTCTCGCAGTCTTGCAATTGCACCCCTTCGTTCCACATCTGGAGGTTTCCTGCATATGCATCTACGGGGAGAAGAGGCACGATATGTCCCTTGACCAAATTCTCCTCCTTCTCATCATCCGATTTCAACATCTCCCCCTCACCATAGAGCAACCAGTTCTGATTCAGATCGGGAAACATCTCATAGACCTTGCGCAGCTTCTCAGCCGGCATGGCTTTACGCATGGCTCCCAAATATGTAGGTGAAGCTCCAAGACGTTTTGCAAATTCCGTCTGCGTCATTCTCTTCTCCTTCAACAACTGTATCAGTCTGGTTTTTATAGTCTCCTCCATAGTCCGAATGTTGATTAATTTATCAGCTTTGTAAATTTATTTCATTAGCTTTGCCTATAATATACGTGCAAAGCTAATGATTTTAAAAACAAATTCCAAATTTTACACAACTTTTTATAAGTAAGTTTGAAAACTTAGTCATATTTGAGTTTTACTTATTAAATTTACAGCAAACTTTTGAAGAATATTTATGGATATAATCGTGGCGATGGCGCCAAACCGAGCGATAGGATTCAAGGGGGAGATTCCATGGCATCTTCCTGAAGATTTAGGACACTTTAAAAATACTACCATGGGGCACCCCGTCATCATGGGTAGGAAGACATGGGAGTCACTCCCGTTCAAACCCTTAAAGGGTCGCAAAAATATCGTAATCACCCGCAATCCCGATTACGATGCACCGGGAGCTGATGTTGTATCCTCAATCGCTGAGGCCATCGCACTTTGCGAGGCAGCAGAATCACCTTTCATCATCGGCGGTGAGCAGATCTACCGCGAGGCCTTACCCCTTTCCAAGAAATTAATAATCACTGAAGTAGATGTGACTCCGGAGAATGCCGATGCCTTCTTCCCCGAAATAGACCCGGAGATCTGGAGCGCTGAGGAGACTTCCGATTGGATAGAGTCCAAATCGGGAATCCGCTATCGTTTCATCACCTATCTGCGCAAGTGATGAAGGCTGCGATTATAAACAGATCAGACTCCACGGGTGGCGCGGCTGTAGTGAGCCGTCGCCTCTGCGAAGCTCTACGCCGTCAGGGAGTGGATGCCCGGATGATTGTAGTCGAGAAACTAACCGATTACGACTGGGTCATACCCGCTGTTAGTCCCAAACATGCCATGATACCCTTTCTGAAAGAGCGGTTGGAGATATTTGTAAGAAACGGTTTTAATCGCCAAACACTCTTCCAGATAGATACCGCCTCGACGGGCTTACCCATACATAAAATACCCTTCGTGCGCGAAGCGGACGTGATCTGCCTCAACTGGGTGAATCAGGGTATGCTATCCATCAAAGGTATCCGCAAACTCCTTTCAACCGGTAAGCCTGTAGTGTGGACCATGCACGACATGTGGTGCATGACCGGAATCTGCCACCACGCCGGCGAGTGCAAGAGGTTTATTAAGGATGGTGAATGCGGCAACTGTCCCCTTTTAGGACAGAAAGCCTCTCCAAAGGATATCTCAAAACAGACTTTTCTACGGAAACTTCCCGTCTGGAACGGCGTGGAGGTAAAAGGGGGTAAGGAAAAGAAACTGAACAGAATTCACTTTGTAGCCGTAAGTAACTGGCTCGCGGAACTTGCCCGCAAATCCACTCTCTTAAATGCTGCCCCGCTCAGCACTATCCCAAACGCTTTTCCGATAGACTGTAAAACAGCACCCATCCCCTCCCCACAAAAGCTTGAGTTAAAGAAGCGGATCGTATTCGGAGCGGCTCGTCTCGACGACCCGGTTAAGGGTCTGCCGACGCTGATTGCTGCCACACAGTTTCTGAGTGATATTTACCCTGATATTGCCAAAAACTTAGAGCTAATCACCTTCGGCGGTCTCAAAGACCCGAATGCATTGGATGATATCGCCATCAATCATACCCACCTCGGTAAGATTCCTCCATCCAAAATTCGGGAGGTATATGAATCAGCAAATATTGTTGTCTCCACATCTGAATGGGAGACTCTCCCCGGCACCCTGATAGAGGGTCAGGCCTGGGGTTGCGTTCCTGTCGCATTGGATCATGGTGGTCAAAGCGATATTATAGAGCACCTGCACACCGGTTATCTTGCCTCCTACTCCGAAGACCCGCAAGAGAATGCTGTCTCCATCGCAGAGGGTATTATCTGGGCATCGCAAGCTCCGGAGGAGGTTCGACGCGATATGTATAAAAGCGTTTGCGACCGCTTCTCAGAGGAAGCAGTCGCAAAGAAATATCTCAATCTATTCAAAACCCTATGAATGGGTTCCATAATTAAATTTCAAGTTGTAAATAAACTATACAATATCATAGCCAAAAACTTAGCACAACAAACAGCACCATTGCAAGAGACACAATCCATATCTGGTTCCTAAATTTCCTTACGGCACCTTTATAGCCATGTTTATAGCAATAAATCATTCTATAGGTTAAGGCCGCTACAGCGAGACCATAAGTGCAATATATTGTAGTAAGCGTATACTTTGGAAAGAAAATGAATACTACACAAAATATAACAGATACAATAATTGAACTCAATTTAATCCACTTCTGATAAGGTATATTCGGTTCATCCATAATCGATTGTTTTACAGGGTTATTTTTTTATACTAAACAACCATATATTTAAAAATGTTTAAGGAGATAAATCAAATTTAAATTTGATTTATCTCCTTAGCTTTATTTTATAATGATGGTATTGTCAGAATGGTTTGCGCCGTTATGACACTCCATCAAAGGGTTTAGGCGTCGATGTTCGCATAAGAAGCGTGAGCCTCTATGAAGTCGCGGCGGGGCGCAACCTCTTCGCCCATTAGCACGGAGAATGTGCGGTCCGCTTCTGCGGCATTGTTGAGGGTAACTTGCTTGAGCATGCGGTTTTCGGGATCCATAGTAGTTTCCCAAAGCTGCTCGGGATTCATCTCACCAAGACCTTTATAGCGCTGCAGAACCAACTTACTTCTCTCTCCACCGCATTTCTCATCTACATATTTCTGTACCTCCTGATCGGTCCAGCAATACTCCTCATTCTTGATCTTACCCTTTGTGGTGCACTTATACAAAGGTGGAGTGGCGATATAGAGATAACCATTGTCAATGATCGGACGCATGCGGCGATAGAAGAAGGTCATGAGCAGAGTGGCGATGTGAGCACCGTCGACATCGGCATCGGTCATGATCACAATCTTGTGATAGCGAAGCTTGGTCATGTTAGGAGCCTTGGAATCCTCCTCGGTACCGATTGTAACGCCCAAGGCTTTGTACATATTCACGATCTCCTCGCTGCTGAGAACCTTGCTGTCGTTGGCTTTCTCCACGTTCAGGATCTTACCTCTCAGCGGAAGGATAGCCTGATAACGGGGATTACGACCCTGCTTTGCGCTACCACCTGCAGAATCTCCCTCGACAAGGAAGAGCTCGCACTCCTCGGCGATACGGCTCTTGCAGGGAGCGAGCTTACCGGGAAGACCGGCACCGGACAACGGGCTGCGATTCTGCACCTTCATCTTCGCATTGTAGGCAGCGTGACGAGCCTCTGCAGCGAGCTTAACCTTGTTGACAATCACCTTTGCCTGATTAGGATGCTCCTCGAGGTAATAGCGCAATGCTTCGGAAACAGAACTCTGAACAGCTCCGGCAACCTCATTATTACCCAATTTGGTCTTTGTCTGACCCTCAAACTGAGGCTCGGCAACCTTCACGGAGATAACGGCAGTCAAACCATCACGGAAGTCCTCCTTGGAGAGCTCGATCTTCATCTTGTCGAGAAGATGATTATCATCGGCATATTTCTTCAAAGTGGTGGTCAGACCGCGACGGAAACCGGTGAGGTGTGTTCCACCCTCAACGGTGTTGATATTGTTGACGTAGGAATAGATATTCTCGTTGTAGTCGGTATTATAGGTCATCGCCACCTCGATTGGCACACCATTCTTCTCGGTGTTGAGATGAATGATATCCTCAATCAACGGCTGCTTACCGGAGTCGATATATTTCACAAACTCCTTCAGACCCTCCTCGCTGTGGAAGACCTCACGTTTCGGCTCACCCTTCTCGTCAAGCACACGCATATCGGTGAGGGTTAGGGTGATTCCGGCATTCAGGAATGCGAGGTCGCGAAGACGGGCAGCCAAGGTGTCATAATCGTAGATAGTTTCCGAGAAGATGGAAGCATCCGGATGGAATATGATAGTTGTCCCGGTGTGGTCAGTTTCACCAATCACGCAGAGCTGGCTTGTGGGCTTACCGAAAGCATATTCCTGCATGTGGATCTTGCCATCGCGATGAATCTCAGCACGCAGATAGTCGGAAAGTGCGTTCACACAGCTGACACCCACACCGTGGAGACCACCGGAAACCTTGTAGGAGCCCTTATCAAACTTACCTCCGGCGTGCAGAACGGTCAGTACAACCTCCAATGCCGGCTTGTGCATCTTCTCATGCATATCCACCGGGATACCACGACCATTATCAACCACCTTGATGGAGTTGTTGTCGGTGATGGTTACTTCGATATGGCTTGCGAAACCCGCCAAAGCCTCATCGATAGAGTTGTCCACAACCTCGTATACTAAGTGATGGAGACCGCGAACGCCAGTATCACCTATATACATTGAAGGGCGTTTGCGCACTGCCTCGAGGCCCTCCAGCACTTGGATATTATCCGCTTGATAACTCTTATCCTGTTCTATATCTGCCATTATATTAATCCTTCTTTTATTCCACTAAAAACATACAAATTTACTAAATTCATAGCAAAAAAGCAACAAAAAAATGACTCTCGTTCGTCATGTGAACGGGAGTCATAGATGGGTAATATATCCCCCTTCTGAAGGGGTATTTATCCTGACAAAGCTTTCGAGGAAAGCCTTGATATTATTCTTTGTATTTCTTGAGGATCAGAGTAGCGTTGTGACCACCGAAGCCGAAAGTGTTTGACAATACAGCGTTCAGTTCACGCTCCTGAGCCTTGTTGAATGTGAAGTTGAGATTATAATCCAATTCAGGATCCTCATCTCCCTCCTCATGGTTGATGGTAGGAGGAACAACGTTATCAGTCAACGCTTTCACACACATGATAGCTTCCAAAGCACCTGCGGCACCGAGAAGGTGACCGGTCATTGACTTGGTACTGCTGATATTCATCTTGTAGGCATGATCACCGAAGACCTTCTGGATAGCTTTGATCTCGCCGCGGTCACCAACCGGGGTTGATGTACCGTGAGCATTGACATAGTCAATCTCCTCAGGCTTCATACCTGCATCCTTCAATGCACTCTCCATGCCGATAATAGCTCCCAAACCCTCAGGGTGAGTAGCTGTGATGTGATATGCATCTGCAGAGAGACCGCCACCGGCAACCTCAGCATAGATCTTCGCACCGCGTGCTTTCGCATGCTCGAGTTCCTCGAGAACGAGAGCGGCTGCACCTTCACCGACTACGAAACCGTCGCGAGAGCCACTGAACGGACGAGATGCCTTCTCCGGCTCATCATTGCGGGTTGAGAGCGCCTTCATTGAATTGAAGCCGCCTACACCGGCAGGATAAACAGCAGCCTCAGCACCACCGGCAACGATTGCGTCTGCCTGTCCGAGACGGATATAATTATATGCGTCGATCAAAGCATTGTTTGATGATGCACAAGCTGAAACAGTTGCGAAGTTCGGTCCGCGGAATTCATGCTCGATTGAGATATGACCCGCTGCGATGTCGGCAATCATTTTTGGAATGAAGAATGGGTTGTATTTGGGACCCTGCTCCTCGCCATGAAGTGCGAAATATCCTGCTTCCTCCTCGAATGTATGCAAACCTCCGATACCGGCTGCAAAAATCACACCTACACGGTTTTTATCTACACCTTCACCTTCAAGACCTGCATCCTGGATAGCCTCCTCAGCTGCAACCAAAGCATACTGAGCATAGAGGTCAAGCTGACGCAATTTTTTGCGGTCGAAGTGAGCTGCCGGATCGAAACCCTTTACCTCACATGCAAACTGTGTCTTGAACTTGGAAGCGTCGAAATGAGTAATGGGTGCGGCGCCACTCTTACCTGCTTTTGCATTCTCCCAGGTTTCCTCAACGTTGTTACCGATGGGTGAGAGTGCTCCAAGACCCGTTACTACAACTCTTTTTAATTCCATATATGGATATATTTTGACAAATCGCCATCACAGCCTGAAAGAAGATTCTCCCAAAACTCTGATGGCGATCTATAGGTTTTGTTTCTTATTTTTTGTGCTCTTCGATATAGTTGATTGCATCGCCTACAGTAGAGATCTTCTCTGCGTCTGCATCCGGAATGGTGATGTCAAACTCCTTCTCAAATTCCATGATGAGCTCAACTGTGTCGAGTGAATCTGCACCAAGATCCTTGCTGAACTCAGCTGCCGGAGTTACTTCGTTCTCATCTACTGTAAGTTTGTCTACAATAATCTCTTTTACTCTTTTTTCGATGTCTGACATTTTAAATAAGATTTAAATGTTAATATTTTGTATTCTTTTTCTCCTTTTTATGGTCAGTTCAGAATGCAAAGTAAATCAAAATATTTGTATTATGGAAATTTTTCATTAAAAAATGCACGATTTTTTACTTTTCGTGCATCTTTTACTTATTTCCCCTCAGTATTTCAGGATTATTTTATCGTCCAATTTTCATGTGTGGCGAGGATCATATCGCGCAGAGATCCATAATTTTTCTTCGAACGAACCTCCTCAACCTGCTTCGCAACCTCTGTTTCGTATGAGGGTGCCTGATAGTCGCGGATCACTCCGAGAGCCACCGGAAGTTCATGACCATCCATCATCGCAAGTTGTTGCTGAACGAAATTCTGTTCGCAGTGAGCATCGTGCACGAGCACATCATCGATCGTATAGCCATCTTCACCCACGACAACCGCCTTGAGTCCGAAGCCCTCCTGCACAAGACCCTTCTCCATATTCTTACCGAAAAGCATCTTCTCGCCATGACGGAGCAGGATGGTATGGTCTGCTCTCTCCTCCTTATCGGAGAAGTAGGAATGGATACCGTTGTTGAATATCACGCAATTCTGAAGCACTTCCACCACAGCAGCACCCTTATGGCGCGCCGCAGCTACCATACACTCGCGTGTAATATCCAAGGTGATGTCAATACCGCGCGCAAAGAAATTTCCGCGGGCACCGAAGCAAAGTTCAGCCGGGATGAAAGGATCCTCAACAGTTCCGTAAGGACTGGATTTGGTCACCGCACCGCGGTCCGAGGTTGGTGAATACTGACCCTTGGTCAAACCATAGATCTTGTTATTGAAGAGCAACATGTTAATATCCACGTTGCGACGGATAGCATGAATGAAATGGTTACCACCGATAGCCAAGCCGTCGCCATCACCGGAGATCTGCCACACCATAAGATTCGGATTGGCTGTCTTCACACCGGTTGCAATAGCGGCAGCGCGACCGTGAATGGTGTGCATACCATAGGTATTCATATAATATGGCAAGCGGGAGGAGCAACCGATACCGGAGATCACAGCGGTATCTTTGGGAGCCACACCTAACTCAGCCATGGCTTTGTGGAGCACGTTCAGAATTGCATGGTCTCCGCAACCGGGACACCATCTTGCATTCTGACTGTTCTTATAATCTGCGGGAGTGAATCCCGAAACTTTTTTATCTTCCATATCTTTTGAAGTCGGATTCATCCTTATTATTTAGTTTTGATAAAATTCTTTACACCCTCTACGATTTCGCTCACAAGGAATGGCTGACCCTCAACCTTGTTGATGCGTAACACCTCTTTACCGGGGAGATGCATCTGCAGGTAGTCGGCAAACATGCCGGTATTGAGCTCAGCAACGATTATGCGCTTATATTTCTTCAGCGTCTCGATAGCATTCTCCGGAAGTGGGTTGATGAATCTGAACTGCCAGAATGCTACCTTCTCACCTGAAGCGTTCAACTCCTCAGCAGCTGTGAGCAGATGTCCGTATGTTCCACCCCAACCCACGAGGATTGTATCCGCGTCCTCATCAAACATCGGTTCCATGCGCGGAACATCTTTTGCGATTCTTGCCACCTTCTCGCGGCGCGCCTCTACCATTTTGGCATGATTCTTGGCGTCTGTAGAGATTACGGAAGTGTTGAAATCCTTTTCGAGACCACCAACGCGGTGCATACCTCCCTCCATACCGGGGATTGACCAGTAGCGGGTCAGAGTCTCAGCATCGCGGTCATAGGGCTTCCAGCCCGCTTCGAGCTGATTTGCGGTTACCATAGGTACCTTAATTTCGGGATACTCGCTTGCCTCGGGAACTCTCCAAGCCGAGCTACCGTTACCGATGAACGCATCGGTTAGGAGGATTACCGGTGTCATGTGCTCAATCGCTATCTTACATGCCTGAAAAGCCATCTCGAAGCAATCAGTCGGGCTGACAGCCGCAAGCACACACAAAGGAGATTCACCGTTGCGTCCATAAAGAGCCTGCATCAGGTCGGTCTGTTCCGTTTTAGTCGGAAGGCCTGTAGATGGTCCGCCACGCTGCACATCAATCACAACCAAAGGCAACTCTGCCATCACGGCAAGACCAATTCCCTCTGACTTCAAAGCCAGACCGGGACCGGAGGTGGAAGTCACAGCTAAATTACCTGCGTAGGAAGCGCCGATTGCCGAGCAAACGCCTGCAATCTCATCCTCCATCTGGCATGCCTTGACGCCTAAGTCCTTGCGTTTGGCGAGCTCATGAAGTATATCTGTAGCCGGGGTGATAGGATAACTACCGAGGAAAAGCGGCCTGCCACTCTTCTCGGAAGCCATTATCAAGCCCCACGCTGTGGCGGTGTTACCGGTCACATCGATATAAGTACCGGGCACTGAGGCATGGGTCTCGATGCGATACACCGGCATTGAGCTATGGGTGTTGTGACCATAATCCCAACCGGCTTTCACCACCTTGGCATTGGCCTCATATATCGCGGGCTTCTTGGCGAATTTAGCCTGAAGTTTCTTCAACACCGCCTCAACCGGACGATCGAAGAGCCAGCAGATAATGCCGAGGGCAAGCATATTCTTGCATTTCATCATCCCCTTCTGATCCAAACCGGAACCTTCCAACGTGCTCTTCAGCAACGTGGTCATAGGCACGAGCATGATGCGCTGTGGATTGATGCCCAATTCAGCTACGGGATCATCCGTAGCATATTCGGCTTTCTTCAGATTCTGCGGTGTGAATGAATCACCGTCACAGACGATGATACCATCAGCTTTGAGATATTTCAGATTAGTCTTAAGGGCTGCAGGATTCATAGCCACAAGCACATCGGCTTTATCGCCCGGAGTGTGCACTTCCTTACCCACACTCACCTGATAGCCTGATACTCCGCTCAAAGAACCTTGCGGAGCACGAATCTCTGCCGGGTAATCCGGGAAGGTCGAAATCTCGTTACCCTCTCCGGCGGAGATATTTGAAAATATATTGCCGGCAAGCTGCATTCCGTCGCCTGAGTCTCCGGCAAATCGAATCACCACCTTGTCGATGGTCTTGATGTTGGTTTGTTGTAACATCGTTAATTCTAATCGTTTTTGTGTTTGGTATTGATAGGTCTCTACCCGCAGTTGACAATTTGCAAACTGCAGTGAAAATTATTTCTTTGCAAAATTGATTCTTTTATTCCAATTTTCCAATTTATTTCAGCATAATCTTATAGGTAGCACCTTTTGGGGTAACTATTATGTACACCCCTCCCGGAAGCGACTCTCCATCGGTTTCCACTCCCTGTATATTGAAAATTCGGCTTCCCTCAGACACTTTAATACTATTTCCGATCAGTTCCGGTCGTTCGAACTCTTCATCCGGAACCAATTCACCGACAGCAGAATAATTCCCTGAAAGGAACTCCTTGAAACGGTATAGCTTCACTCCTCCCTGAGCTGAGGAGTAATTCAGGAAACGGGGCTGAGTCTGGTTGTATTGGAGAGATCCATTCTGAGTGAATTCTATCAGCGCCACGTTATCCTCCCCTATCGAAACCTTAGCTGATACGGGAGTGGTGGCATCAATCTTCATCTTGTTCTTACCGTTGGCATTCCAGTAACCTTTTACGTCGCCACGTATATCACTCAGCCGCAGGTTATAGTAACCGGCGTTTGCAGCCGGGATAAATTCCACTAACGCGGAACCTTGCGGAATCTCGACCATCTCCTCCCCCTCAATGCGCGCGAACCAACAATCAGGCATGAAGGTTGTGCCATCTATACCCATCACATGTGTATTCAGGGCATCGGCGATAAGATACTTCTCACTTTGGCTCACAGTCTCCCCTTTCTTCACCGGAACATATCTTGCCGCCGAGTAATCGAGTGTGGAGGCATCCTTTGCCACGAGAGTCACTGTGGTGAGGGGACTTGTCAGCGTGTAGCCATCCTTTGAAGATTGGCAATAAGCAGTGAGGGTATGGGTCTCCCCATGCTGATAAATATTGGGTACGGAAACAGCCGAACCATATCGTTGATACTTCCCGCCATCGTACGACACCCAGAGCTCGGCGCCACCGGTCTGAAACTCTACATTCATGGCATCCCAATTCCGATACTGATAACCGTTCACGGCGGTGAGCCACATCCCGGTTGGCTTCGGAGATTCGGGACGGTCGCAGACCGTAGACTTCATATTTTTCAGATCAAATGCTGCCGACGACTTGGAACCCCAGATATATTCAGCCAATTCCGGCATATCAATGAATGGGTTACGATTCTTCTGGCACGCGAAGATAGCATCGTTGCGGTTCATCTCCTTGCTGTCAACCGGATCCTCCTCATTCCACTTCAGGAGCATCTTCAGCGCCCAATCCTGCAACTGCAGACCATTGTCGGTGATCATATACATTTTCTCACCACCTTTGTCCGTGCGCCAAGGTATATTGGGATATGCGGCAAACATATAGAAATATGCGCGGGCAAAGTCCCCCTTATATTCATCTGCCGGCTCGAAAAGTTTAGAAGCTCCGTTACCATAACCCGATGCAGGCGTACCTACCTTTGACAATCCATTATCAAAATCAGCTGAGACTGCAACACAACCCATCGGATTATTTGACTTCTTGGAATTGGCATCGGAATTAGAGGGGTTCAGATTGAATAGATCCTGATATGCCTGCAGGTCACCGGCCTTTCCGCCCCACCATGAATTAGGCACCGCATGCTCAATGTTAAGTGACTTGGTACCCGTGGCAACATATACAAGATTGTTGGAATACATATCCCACCATACTTCCCTACCCTCCACGGTGTGGACATCGGTAGTCTTGAACGCCTGCCAAGTCTTGAAGGATGTTGCAGAACCATCTCCGAATTCAATGGAAACAAAATCTTTCGGAATTGACACTTCCACGAGTGCTTTACGCAATTCCACACCACTTTTACCATTCAGTGAAGAGTAGAATCCATCGGGGGCTGCCGCCCATATTGAGAATGGTGCAAAGAGAGCAGTCATTCCCAACATTAAAGAATGAATATTCAGTTTCATGTTTAGATTATAAGTATCTTTCCTTGATTTCTCCTATGTGTGATTTTATCTGATGATTGCTTTCAGAGGGGTCATACCCTCGGATTGGATCACATAGATGCCCTGAGGTAATGACAGGAATTCGCCATCTTCCGGTTGATCTACACGCATAATTTCCATTCCGGTCATATCATAAACCACAACGGGATTTGCCTCGCCATTGACTCGGAAAAGCAATCCCCCATCGCAAACAAACACTTTGACCGGAGCCGCCATCACTATATCATTTACCCCGGAGCCAGCGGCTACATAGATGATATTAGAGGGTTCGGAGAGCATGCCGAGACGTGAGTATTGCACATAATAGCTCTCAGCCACACCAGCTTCGCGGCCCGTGAGCTGATAACTGCTCTCACCGGTCTCGTATGTTTCGGTTTCCTCCGCGCCATCTACCATCCTGACGCGTGTCAGAAGATAGTAATCCGCTATCGTCCCATCCGGAACAGGATTCCAGCAAGCTGTGTAACCGGTTGGAGTGACATCTATAGGCTGCAACGCTGTGAGCGTAGTGAATGTCGGTTTCTCCAAGGCCTCTCCCCTAAGCGTCACTGCAATACTTCCCTGAATACCGCCATCATATAGAGTCACCTTTGCTTCGTGAACCCCAACCGTTGTGGGCTGGTACTTGATGCTCATCAAGTAACCTTGATTCTGATTGATAGTTGCAGCAGGAATAGATTTCACAGAGCTTACAAAGTTATTCTTTCCGCTTCCTGCCATAATCACTGATAAGGATGATGTGAGGTTCTTACCAACTATCTGCAATACGCGGTCTACTGATGTTCCGACGGCAGTCTGTCCGAAATCAAGGGACTCACCATTAACAGGCATAGTTATCTCCGGATCGCCCGCAATCGGCGGTGTCGGATTCACCTCCTCCTGATCAGCGATATAGAATGTTTCAGTGGTGCGTGTACCCCAGATATACTCACCTAATTCAGGAAAATCTATGAATGGATTGCGGTTCCCCTGATATTGCTCCACAGTGTTGTTGCGGTCAATCTCTTTCTGGTCTACGGGATCCTGTCTGCACCATTGCAGAAGCATATTCTGCGCCCAAGGAACGAGGGTAGGATAGCTGTTCTGCTGATACATATAGTTGATGATCCAGTTTATATCATCGTAGACCGTAGCCATATACATGTAGGCACGCGCGAAATCACCTTTATATTCATCTGCAGGTTCGAATACAATGGTTGATCCACCACCATACCCGGTCTGAGCTCCTCCAACCTTTGTGATACCGTTATTAAAATTCGGATGACTTGTTATACCAAGTGGATAATTGCTCTTTGCCTGGTTAGCAGGGCCATCGGAGGGATATAGGTTCCACATATCCGAATAAGCCGGGGTGTATTCAACCGATCCATTGAGTTTCCACCAGGACTTTGGAACGGAGTGTTCTCGTTGCATCTTGTTGGCAGAGAAACTCTTCACACCCGTCTGACCGCTCTGAATCAGATAGACAGCATCAGAATACATATCCCACCACCGTTTGTTGCCGTTCACAAGCTGAGGGTATACGTCGGTATACTGCCAATAATTCGGCAATTCATAGTATTCCAAAGTGGTATGTTTCTGCACACACTCCTTGGCAGCCTGCTTGAGCGCCTCCCTCTTCTTCCCATCCATCTTGGAATAATAACCCGCTTTGTACTGGGCATCCGCTCCGGATACAAGGAGCCCCACCATCAAAATTATTGCGTAGAGTTTCTTCATCTAATAGATTTTTAGTTCACGGTATATTCTATGAGATCCCGTTATTTCACTTTATTATTTCGAAAATAGGACATCTCATAATATTAAACAAAATCTATTTAATATTGAGTTCTATAAAGTAAGCAAATTTAATAAAAATTTCTCTACCCCAATAAAAAAAGACTTCCGACAGTGTAAACACGTCGGAAGCCTCCTATTAAAGGATAAGATATCTTCTATTTAATCAAGTATCTTAAATTCGCTGACGTTCTTAATTCCACGGATACCGAAATATTTGGTGATTTCACCTTTAACCTTTACTTTCTTTCCGAAGATGGAAGGATTTTTCGATATACCGAGAGTGGTCCGCACATCACCGGTGTTCTTCAGTCCACAAGGCACGGAGTTATCAAGTGTCGAACCTGTAGGTGCCACAGCTGAGAGAATACAGTTTGTAGCATTCGTATAGTTAGTCGACCCCTCTGTAGCCTGTGTACCAAAGACACTTTCTGTCCAGGTCATCGCGGGCACATAACCTGCTACGTAACCAACAATCCACACATCAGTAGCATCTGTCGTTGAACCTTGAACATAGGCAATATTGTATGGATTAGCCTCGGTGCCGTCACCTGAAGCCCCAACAACAGGATCATCGGGTTTGGTACCCGGATCTTCACCGGACCCGGTGCCACCTTCGATTATCTCGAATTCGGAAACTGATTTAAGACCACGAATACCGAAATATTTCTCCATGCTACCCTTAACTCTCACCTTAGCACCATAGATAGATGGATTTTTAGAGATTGCCAAATCTGAACGAACGGCAGTAGCTAATCCTACAGGGATGGAGTTAGAAGCATTGGCTGAACCTACAGGTGATGAGGAGAGCACGATATTTGTACCGTTGCTCCAGTTCGTAGAACCATCAGTCGGAGTGTTGCCAAAGATAGTCTCTGACCATGTCATTGCAGGAACATATCCAACAACATAACCCTCAACCCAAACATCAGCTGCATCGGAAGTTGAATTCTGAACCTGAGCAATACTATATGGGCTTTCTTTGGTTCCGTTTCCATCTTTTTGATCATCACCACCGGGTGTATTTCCTCCGGCGATTGTGACGCCTTCAACCTCTACGTCGGAAGCGGTTCCGCCGTTCCCTGTCAAACCGGGCATGCCGAGATAGGTGGTCATATTACCTGACAACAGGATTGACTTACCTAACACTCCGGGGTTATCAACCAAGTTGACCGCAGTGCGGAATGCACTACCCTGTGGTAGTTCAACAGCCACACACTGAGTATAATCCTTGACATCGGCAGAGGCTGCTATCAAGATATTATTATCCATCTCGGCATCCTTACCGAAGATTACGTCATTGTTGGAAGTGACTGTGGTCACACCTGCCTTGACAGAACCGACAATATAACCGGCAACCCAACCGTAGGCACCCTGATTCTGCATCTCTATTGCCTCCGCGACTGTGTAAGGTTCATCTTTCTGACCCTTGGAGGTGATCATCACATCACCCTTGCCGCGAAGCAGCAGCTGGTAAGCATCGCTGTAGTAGGATAAGATACCTCTGACAACACCGTTACCCTCGGGAATAGTGTCGTTATAGAAGTTGGAGTAGCCCGACGTTCTCACTGTCAGTTCAGCGCCATTGGCATCAACCAAAGTGCGGTTCACACTCTCCTGATATGGAGCATAGGTCTCTTGACCACCCTCCTTGAAATGCACGTTGCGGAACTCCACCAACTGGCTCTGCATCTTCAGCAGTTCAGTTCCTGCAGATGGCAACTGAGAGAAACTCGTGACAACGCAATATGGGTTATCTGAAGGCCATTCAGCAGTTTGCGCAACATACTTCACATCGGGATTCGGGAAACCATTCTTTTCGGAGTGACCGAGGAAGAGATCCCAAGCCATGAAGCCGAGCTGAGTCTCACCGTTGTAAGGCTCACCCAACCAGCCGATCTGCTGCAGACCATTGTAGTAACCTATATAGAGTCCGGTCACATTGAGCACCACCTCCTGGCCGATCGGATAGTAAGTATAGGTGCTACCCTGATTCACCGAAAGGGCAATAGCTGCCGTTTCATCCTGCAACACTATAGACTTGTAGATATTACCTGTAGCATCGCTTGAAACCACACGGCCGTGGATAATATATGGAGTCTGGGTTGCCTCATCCTTCATCGGACACAACACCGATTGGTTGGCAAACTGACTTTTCAAATCAAGTATGGTGGTATTGGCTTCCATTGTCGCCACCGGTGCAACAAATGCCGGCGCATCCATATCCGCCTGGCAGGCGCTCAACCCCATGAGGGCTGCCACCGCCATTCCCATATATAATTTAATTCTTTTCATCTCTTGATTCTATTATTCGTGTATTACTCGAATTATTTTCTCTCTCCGTAGATCTGCAATGCATCAATCTCCCATGAACCTGCCACGGATGTTGAGGAGGTGTAACGGAAACCAACCTGAATCTTCTTTCCATCGAAAGCGCTCAGGTCAATATCACCGCTGTCGGAGAATGTCCATGAGGTCCCTTCCGGCGCATTAGGCATTGTCAATACTGTCCAGTTTGCTGCACCCTCTTCGCGAGCCAAGACCTGAGTCATGGCAAGGAATGTAGCCTGATCATTGAACTTATTGGCTGCCGAATGAACATTCATTGTAACTGATGCATAGTTGCTGAGGTCAATCACCGGAGAGATCAGGGTTGATTCGGATGCGATAGAAGCGCCTGAGATATATCCACTCGCAACCCAACCATATTTCTCCGTCACTTTCCAGATTTCTGCAGTAGAGGTAGCCGGGGTCTTCTGATCATAAGTGAAACCATTGGCAGCGTTGAGGAAGCTCCAGTCGGCGATTGTCGGACGAACCGGCTTCTCAATTATATCTATTGACTTATCACCCTTGTCTCCCAAGACATAGGCTGAAACGGCCTTCACGCCATAGACACCGCAATATTTCACACCGATAGTGCCGAGGATTGTCACCTGCTTACCCTTGTTGGAAGCGTCGGTAATGTTGAGAGCCGTACGCACCGGACCGCTTGGAAGCTGAACCGTGATGCACTTGGTCCAATCCCTCTCATCGGGAGTATCAGCCATGAGGATATTGGTGTTTACCGGACCGGGAGCAGAGAAATCTGCTGTATTTGCCGAACAGGTGTTGGAGATTCCGGTGTTGACACATCCCACGATGTAACCGGTTACCCACACGGAGCTGTAACCCTCCACACTTGTGCCGAGCAGAACCTGGTAGCATGACATTGGGTCATCCCAGACACCGGTGTGTATACCGGGATTTATAATCGGTGGATTGGAATAATCCTCCGAACATGATGTCAACCCCAACAGAGGGAGAAGCATCATTGCAATTATTAATCTTATATATTTCATGTTAGTTTTCTGTTTTCGGTTTTCGGTTGTCAGTTGTCTTATTAGTTTTCGGTTTTCATATTAGTTTTCAGTTTTCGGTTTTCAGTTGTCTGTAATTGGTTTTTGATTTTATGTTATCAGTACAAATTCTGAAAACCGATATCTGAAAACTTAAAACTAATATCTGAAAACTAAAATCTAATACCTACGTTGAAGAATACTCTTATGCCCTGAGCATAGTAGATCTTGTTAGGGAATTTATTCACGTTGTAGTTGGTATAATCGAATTTACCCTCTTGATAACCACCGGTCTGAATGTTGCGGTTGTTGAGAAGGTTGTTGATGCTCAGGTTGAAGTTGACTGAACCGAATTTGGTATAAACTATCTTTCCTACAGAAAGATTCATCACCCACTCGGAATTGAGTTTATCCTGATAGGTAATCTCCGCCTGCTTCTCGGCATACAGCATGTCAGCTGTGATTCCCTGCTTGGACTGCTCCGCCGTTGGAGTGCACTGGCTCCAGAGGCCCGGCATCTCTTCGTGACGTGTAGGAGCGAGATCTATCCAGTTGTCGCCGAACCACTGACCGTTGAGTTCAAAGAACCAGTTGTTTACATTGTAGTTCAGAGCGAGGGAGTAGACCTGCTGCGGAGTACCTCCGATATGATAGTTTTTCAGATAAACGCGGTTTGTCACGTCATCCTCCGATCCGTTCTCATAGCTACGAACGCCAAGAGGATTGTTCTTGTAGTTGTAGCGGGAGAATGTTCCGGCACCGGAGATGGAGAGGTTGTTGAGGATTTTGTATTCAAGACCCAGCTCGATACCTTTATATTCAGTCTGCACACCGCTCATGGAGTAGTTCATGAAGGTGTTGTACTGATAGTCGTAGAAACCGGTGCGCTTCACGCCATCCCACATCTCTGTGAAGAATCCTGTTACGGATCCGCGGAAACGGGCATAGTTCCATGTATAGCTCAAGTCAGCTGAGAGGAAGCGCTCGGATTTGAGTCCCTGAATTGATGTATCCTTTGTGCGCGGAGAGACATAGCTGTAGTCAGGAAGCGGTGCGTGAGAACCGTATGAGAAGTGAGCGGTGAAGTAATTACGACCGTCGAGCTTGTAGGTAGCGCCAGCCTTGATTGCTGCATCGTCAAATGTGTGACGCACGCCGCTGCCGAGTGAATTCTCCGGTGCTCGTCCATTCTGCATGTTACCGTGACGCATGAAGTTGGTGTAGGTCAGTTCAAGACCATAGTTAACATTCCAATGTGTGGTGTTGATCTGATTCTGCAACCATGCTTTGGCGGTATAGCTGCGGATGTTGTAGTCATAACCGAATACATCTCCCTTGTAAACCTTGCGGTTCGGGTTGCGCATATCATTCTGCATGATTTCTGTGTTACCGGCGAAGTCGCGCTCTGAGAAATTATCCACATCGCGCCAGAATTCTCCACCAAGCAGATCGCGCACTGTCTTATAATAATGAGCATCCGTGTAGTTGAAGTTTACACCACCCTGGAGCGTGATATTGTCGGTGAGACGGTGGTCAATATATGAGTTGAGCATCCACGCCGTGAAGTTGGAGTGCCTGTTCTCCAAGATATATGAGCTCTGACCAACCAATGAGGGGTCGCGGTCAAACTGTGAACGGTTGAGCATATTCACCATATAAAGACTATTCCAGTCGATCTGACGGTGAGCTTTCTCACCACCGAACCATTCTGCCACTGCATTCATCTGTGCAAGCTGAGCATCGTAGAGCTCTGGGTTGGTGAGTGGATTCGCTGTCGGTGCGAAGTAAGACGGAAGATTGCGGTAGTAGTCCGGACGAGGATCTGCTGCCTGATACCAGTTGAGCGCACTGCTGGAGTAATTGTTAGAACGGAAACCTATACCGGTGTTGAGTTTAGTACCCATCTTCGGTTTCCATATCCAGTTGACCAACACGGCGGGGTCAAAGCTCTCCACAATCTTGGCACTCTTCTTTTTGCCGTCGAGATAACCCCAGGAAGGGTTGTAAAGATTTGTACCTGCCAAATCGTAAGCCTCCTGAGTGGCTGCGGTGTTGGCAGCACGCTGAGTTGGAGCGCCCCACGCTGTGATATTGAGTGAGTGTTGGTCATTGAACACTTTCTGCAAGCTCATCTGCAATCCGAGTGAGTTATAGAATGTACCCTCAATAATACCCTCCGGAGCATATCGTCCGATAACCGATGCGGAGAATGCCCAGCCATTGCGACTCAAACCTGTGGAGTATTGCAACATAGCTCGAAGCATATAGTTGGAGTTGGTGTAAGAGAGGTTTCCGCGGAATCCGGGCGCATATTCGGATGCATAGGTGGTATAGTTGCTTGAACCTCCGATATTACCGAAGCCGAAACCTGACGCTTCCATACCAATGTCGGTGGTGCGGTTACGGAAGGCACTCGAAGTCATGCCACCAAGGCCTGAGTAATTGAAGCGTCCGCGTATGGCGTCATTGAAGTTGATACCGTTGATGTAGCCGGCGTTCCAGTTCTGTTCCAGACCGCGCCAGCGGAATCGGGTCACGGAGAAATCATAGTTGGACGCCTGGAAATAAATATCATCGGTAGCTCCCTGAATACTTCCCACGGACTGCCCGATGCCCTCCTCGTCGAGAAGTTCATCCTCATTAAACATGAAGTCGGCAGATTCCGTCATGGCTCCATCAAAACCTGAAACCTCGAGTTTGATTTCGCCCACGTTCTTTACCATTCCATCTACGATATTGACATCGAGATAGGCATCAGCATACCCGTATGCAATTATCTGTAGCATATCGGGACCCGGTGCAGCTTTGGTAATACGGAATGTGCCATCGCTACTACTGGTCACAAATATCGCTTGATCTCGCAGCAGGACATTAGCATCTGCCACAGCCTTTCCGGTCCTGGCGTCAACCAAAGTACCTGTCAGACCTGTGTCGGCAAGTGCGGGGAGCACCAGACACAGCATCATCAGCAATGTTAGTTTGATTCGCATAAGTTGATATAGTTTTTTTATTTATTTCACCTCTTTTATGAAAAACACCTCAGTGGGAAGGTGGTCGGAATAACCGTTGCTCCATGCACCGCTTGAGAACGTGCGCAATGGATAACCTTTATACTGCCCCTCCTGTTGGAGAAGGAATTGTCTGTTGAGCACCTCTGCTCCATAATATTTTAATCCGCAAGCGCCATCAACAAGGTTCTTGTTGATGATGATCTGGTCGAACAGATCCCATTGACCACGGTAAATATATGAACCGATACCTTTGTCGAGTTTCTCCCAGAAGGGATTGAAGAATCCACCTTCAACTGTGTTCTCTATCTTCTTTACAGCTCCGAGCACTTCGGCACAGCTCTTGTTGTTTGGATCGTCATTCAGGTCACCAAGCACTATGACACCTATTTTAGGATCAATTTTATACAGGGAATCGGCGATGGATTTACTAAGGTTGGCAGCAGCTTCACGTAGCCAGCTGCTCTCCTTCTCACCTCCTCGACGCGAGGGCCAGTGATTGACTATGACCGCCACACGGCTACCTCCCAAAAGACCTACGACACACATCTGGTCGCGTGTGCGGAAGTGTGGAAGCTCGGGCACAACCAACCGATGATTGGTGACGTTGATCACGCGGAACATCTTCGGATTATAGAGCATCGCCACATCTACGCCACGCGCATCGGGTGAATCATGATGCACGATCTGATAATTCTTATCTTTGATTGCATCAGCCTTCACCAAGTCCTGCAGCACTGTGATATTCTCAATCTCACTCACACCGATAACTGCCGGACCCTGCGGTGTCACCTTGTTGGGCATCTGCGAAATGGCATAGGCTATGTTGTTGATCTTGGACCAGTATTTCTTGCCATCCCAACGATAAGAACCGGAAGGGGAGAACTCTTTGTCGTACTTACCATTATTGTTAATGGTATCAAACAGGTTCTCAAGGTTATAGAAAGCCACACCATAGGTTGCATAGCGTTTCTTCTCCTGAGCCTGCATATACAGAGTCGCGGACCCTCCCATCAGGAGAGCCAGCGACAATAGGATCACTCTGCGTAATTTCATTTAGTTAGGAATAAATTTTTAGTTCCGGGAAATTTAGCTCTTTTTCAGAACCCATTCTCCTAAAATTTCAGAGACTGTAGGATCTAAGTAAACCGAGCCAATTAGAAATACTTGATTTCCTCGCCGGTCATGGCTGAAAGGAGATTATTTGCCAAGCTGCTCGCACCGATACGGAAGAGATCCTGGTTCAACCATTCGTCGCCCAACACCTCTTTGACTATTGCATAGTATTGAACGGCCTCCTCTGCAGTGCGTACGCCACCGGCTGCCTTAAATCCGACCTTGCGGCCTGTCTGCTCATAATACTCCTTGATGCACTGACACATCACATAGGCAGCTTCCAATGAAGCTCCGGGATAGATTTTTCCGGTGGAAGTCTTGATGAAATCAGCATCGCTATACATCGACAGGATTGAGGCTTTCTTGATATTCGCAGCTGTCTTCAGGCAGCCGGTTTCCAAGATCACTTTCAGTTTGGCATCGCGTGCGGTGTGCTTCAATTCGATGATTTCATCACAAAGGTCTTCATAATTCTCATCGAGGAATTTTCCCATATTCATCACGATATCCACCTCGTTCGCACCTTCTGCCACTGCCATGGCAACATCAGCAACTTTCACCGCATCAAAGGTCTGACTCGAAGGGAATCCGGCAGCCACAACGGCAATGTCCACGCCATCAACCTCAAGATTGGTTTTCACCACATCGGCGAAATTACTGTAAACGCAGATTGCAGCTACATTCTTGAACTGGGGATAATCATTGTCGAAATCATTCACTCTCTGTGTAAACTTGGAAACACTTTTCACGGAATCCTCCGTACTGAGAGTGGTCAAATCTATCGAGCTGAAGAGATAGGCATAAACTTCGGGGGTTGCGTACTGTGCGGAGTTCTCCACAATCTTATTCACTGCTTCAGCCACAAGCTTATCATCCTCAATGACCTTGCTTGCCTCAAGTGCTTTTTTGTATCTATCCATGGTTATATTGATTTAGTTTATTATTCAATTTCTACCGACACCTCGAACCGTGTGAATCATCATCACAAAATTTCAAGAGCCTTACCTATAATAACCCACAAATATAACCGATTTCTTTTTTATTTGGAGCAGTAAACTGTTTTTTTATCTATTTTTTTATTCTATCGGGATTTTTTGCCACGAATTCCGCCCAACTTTTTGGTCCCTTAGCCACGTGCGGCTTCTGCGTCTCGTAGAAATGAGTTAAGGCAGCCGCCAGCGCATCGGTGGCATCAAGGAGGTGCGGCATCTTCTCTTTAGGAATGTTGAGCAGATGACGCAACATCTCCGCCACCCTCTCTTTCGAAGCGGAACCGGTCCCGGTCACGGCCTGCTTTATGCTCAACGGGGCATACTCGGCAATAGGTATGTCGCGACTCAAAGCGGCAGCCATCGCCACCCCCTGCGCACGACCCAACTTCAGCATGGACTGCACGTTCTTTCCGAAGAAGGGAGCCTCGATCGCCAACTCGTCGGGGAGATATTGCTCCACTAAGCCGGTTACTCTCTCAAATATGCGATGGAGTCGTTTGTAGTGACTCTCGAATTTGCTCAGCTGAATCACCCCCATAACCACAATCTCAGGCTTTTTGCCGTTGATGCCTATGACACCATAGCCCATCACGTTGGTACCCGGATCAATACCCATGATCACCCTCTCATATTTACAGACAGCTTCCTCCATAACTGTATAAAAGCTTTTAGAAGATTGATTCAAAAACAGATGTAAACACCATCGCCTCCGGAGCATATCTGCGCTCAAATGCGCTCACCAATGGACGCAATCTTTTCTCGCGCCAAACATTCAGGCGCGACATGTCGTCGAATTCCACCTGAAAAGCAATGCTCAGAGGTTCTCCCGCTCCCGGAGCATGTCCCTGTGCCTCTTTCAGAACCGAAAGATGACCTGTCAGCTCAACCTCCATCTCCTTTCCGGATGCGTGATCAGGCAACTTGCACGCTTTGCGTGCCAATGGAGCAAACCATTCGAGGAACTCGACACCTTTGCTCCCATCTATCATAAATGTTGCGTTGTGAATATACATATCATCTCCTCCCTTTAGTGTCTTAAGACCACGTTTCTTAAATTCTATATAAATAAAAAAAGTGTGCCGGTCTTCACAGATGTAGCACACTCCCCACGTCAATGTTTACAAAATTACTAATCTTGAGCCTCTTGTCGGATTCGAACCAACGACCCCGAGATTACAAATCACGTGCTCTGGCCAACTGAGCTAAAGAGGCAGGAAGATGAGCCCCCTCCATCGCACCGCTCAACCCAATACCCTTGCTTCGGTCAAGATCTGGGGGATTCAAGGGGAGCTGGTCGTGGAGGACTCATCCGGTGCAAAATTATAACTTTTTTTTATTATATCCAAATTTTCAGCCCTTCTACCCTCATTTTTTCAGTGCTTCAACCCCATTCCAATCATTTTTATCTCCTCTTCATAAGAAATATGCCCTTCTGTTTGTTATTATCTTAGATAAACTATATTGTAACTATTATTAACCCGATTTAGACTTTAATTAATTTATGAAAAAAGATAAATTCTACGATAATAATGCCAAGCGTTTCAAGAAGAAGGAATTATATGACAAGGTGCTGAACTTTCTTCATACCCACGAAAGGCAATCATTTAATTATAAACAGATTGCTTTCGCAATTGATGCCATGAATCCACAGAGCCGCTTCGATATCATCAATCTTCTCGACGAGCTTGTGGCTGCCGAGGAGATTCAGGAGGTCGGACTCGGTAAATACAAGGCGTTCTCCAACCGCGGTTCGGAGAATGTCGGTGTCTTCGTCCGTAGGAGCAATGGAAAGAATGCAGTCATTGTGGATGATGAGCAGATCATGGTTGCGGAACGCAATTCTATGCACGCCCTCAATGGTGACAAGGTTCGCGTAATGGTTTCCGCTGCCCGCGCCGGCAAGGAACCGGAGGCTCAGGTGATCGAAATCCTTGAAGCTAACGACCAGGTATTTATCGGCACACTGAAGATAGATAAAAATTATTGTGCCCTCGTCACTGATTCCAAATATCTCGCTGCGGATATAATCATTCCGAAAAATAAAACCAAGGGTGGTAAATCCGGTGATAAAGCTATCGCCCGAATCACATACTGGAAAGATGACGAGATGAATCCACGCGGCGAGATTGTGGATATTCTCGGCAAGAAGGGTGAGAATAATGCCGAGATGCATGCCATTCTCGCTGAATTCGGTTTACCATATAAATATCCTGCTAATGTTGAGAGTGCAGCAGAGAAGATTGACGCGAGCATCACTCCGGAAGAGGTTGCCAAGCGTGAGGATTTCCGCAATGTCACCACATTCACCATCGACCCGCGCGATGCCAAAGATTTTGACGACGCACTCTCCATCCGTCAGCTCGCTAACGGCAACTGGGAGATCGGTGTGCATATAGCCGATGTGACCCATTATGTGAAACCGAATTCAATTATCGACAAGGAAGCGAAAGAGAGAGCGACCAGCGTCTACCTGGTTGACCGTACCATCCCGATGCTCCCGGAGCGACTGAGCAACGGCATCTGTTCTTTGCGCCCCAATGAGGAGAAACTCACATTCTCAGCTATCTTCGAGATGGACATGAAAGGGAACGTGATCAACCGCCGAATCGGACGCACGGTCATCAAGTCCGACCGCCGTTTCACTTATGAGGAGGCACAGAAAGTGATTGAGACCGGTGAGGGTGATTATGCTCATGAACTCGAAGTGCTGAACCACATCGCCAAGAAGCTTCGCCAGAAGAGATATGATGCCGGAGCACTCGAATTTGACCGCGCCGAGGTGAGATTTGAAATCGACTCAACAGGTAAACCTATCAGCGTTTATTTCAAGGAGTCCAAGGATGCGAATAAACTTATTGAGGAGTTTATGCTCCTCGCCAACCTCTCCGTGGCTGAAGCCATCGGAAAGGTACCATCAGGAAAGAAAGCCAAGAATTTCGTCTACCGTGTTCACGACAATCCGGATCCTGAGAAGCTGAGCAACCTCTCGCATATCGCTTCCCGCTTCGGATATAGGATAACTCCCGACGGAAAGGCTCGCGAAGTCAACAAGAGCGTGAACCGTCTGCTGAAGGATGTGAAGGGTAAAGGTGAGGAGAATATGCTTTCCATCTTAGCAATCCGTTCTATGGCGAAGGCTACATACACTACCGATAACATCGGTCACTATGGATTGGCAATGGATTATTACACCCACTTCACCTCCCCTATCCGCCGCTATCCGGATATGATGGTGCATCGTCTGCTTGCCAAATACGCCGATGGTGGCCGCAGTGCCGACAAGATGAAACTTGAGGATGAGTGCAAACACTCCTCCGATATGGAACAGCTTGCCGCCAATGCCGAACGAGCTTCAATACGATACAAGCAGGTCGAATTCATGCAGGATAAACTCGGAGAGGTTTACGATGGTGTCATTTCAGGTGTCACCGAATGGGGTCTCTACGTGGAATTGACTGATTCTATGTGCGAGGGACTGGTTCCTGTGAGAGATCTCGCGGATGACTTCTATGACTACGACGAGAAAAATTATTGCCTCATCGGCCGGCGCCATCATAATAAATACACCTTGGGTGATCAGGTTAAGGTGCAGGTTGCCCGTGCCGACTTGGAACGCAAGCAGCTCGACTTCGCCCTCATGGGAGATTCCGGTAACCCGAACAAGCCTCTGGAGCAGCGTCGTCCCGGCAAGCGCCATGAGCCTCGCAAAAACAAACAGCGCAGCCGTAGAAGAAAATAAGACTTATTTTTAGAAAAACTTTGTTCGAATTAATAATTTTAAAACTTAGTATTTCGTAATATTATTCTATTTATTAGATATTTACTAAGCTGATTTTGATAATTTCAAAATCAGCTTTCTTTTTATAACTATGTTAATAATTCTATTCTTTATTGATTTTTATTCTATTAAAACTTAAATTTGTAAGTAAGATTATAAATCTTCTCTGATAGTGCCTCCCTTGACGGTTTCCTATCTTTAAATTTTGATTAACCTAACATATATCGACATGTATAAAAAACTCATTTGGATTCTCTTGGCAGCTTCCGCTCCCTTGGCTATGAATGCCCGGGATCTCAAGTCAGAAATCGCAGCTAACCCTGCTAAAGCTGCCGGATACTACACCCCCTATTCTTTCGATGGCACAGCACAGACACCTCCTCCGGCAGGCTACGAACCCATCTATCTCAGCCATTACGGACGCCACGGTTCCCGCTGGATGACCTATGAAGAGGATTACACCAACGTGCTCGATGTCTTTGACAAGGCTGCGAAAGAGAATGCTCTCACCCCACTCGGCAACAAGGTCTATCAAAAGGTCAAGACTCTTGCCGAAGATGGCAAATTCCGCGCAGGTGCCCTCTCCCCATTAGGCTACAAGCAACACAAGGGGATTGCGAAAAGAATGTATGACAATTATCCCACACTCTTCGCCGATTCTGCTAAAATTAATGCTCGCGCCACAGTCATCATCCGTTGCGTAAACAGCATGGCTTCCTTCTGCGAGGGTCTGAAGGAGAAGAATCCGAAGCTCGATATCACCCGCGAAGCTACCCTTCGCACAACCGCACCTCTCGAGTTCTATTATTCCAAATGCAATGTCATCTCTCCGGAACTGCGCAGCCTTTGGGACAAGGGTGTTTTCAATTATAAGACCGATAGCCTGCTCGACGCACACATCGATGTGGACGCCAAACTTGCTTCTCTCTTCACCAAGCCGATTCTGACTGACCCGAACGCCAAGCGTACACTCTTCCTCAACATGTTCTACCTCAATCAGGATGCACCCAATGTAGGTGTAGACGTGAATTTCTACGATCTGTTCACACCCGAAGACCTATACTGGTATGCGGTATCAGAGAACTACCGTTGCTACAACAAGCGCGGACCGGCACCGGAGTCTGCCAATATCAACCTCCACTATGCCAAGGCTCTCCTGAACGATTTCATCAACTATGCCGATGATGCTCTCGCAACCGGTGAGCGCGCGGTTGATCTCCGTTTCGGTCATGATATCAATATCATGACTTTCGTTCCCCTGCTACAAATCGGCGGTTTCGATATGGAGGAAACTGATATCGAGAAAATCGGTAACGAATGGGATATAGCTAAAATCACCCCGATGGCTGCTAACATTCAGTTCGTTTTCTATCGCAAGCCGGGTAAAAAATCCGATACTCTCGTAAAGGTGCTGCACAATGAGAAGGAGGTTAAGCTCCCCCTCAAAGGTAAAGGTCCTTACTACAAATGGGATGACGTGAAGAATTATTATCTTGACCGCATGGCTAAGATCGTACCCGGTCAGCCTGTCACCCGCTCTTGATTCCATTAAGTTCCTAATTCTAAATCACCGAATAACATGACTCAATTAGATTACTTTGTCATTATCCTCTATTTCGTAGGTCTGATTGCAGTGAGTCTACTTATGTCTCGCCGCATCAACAATTCCGAGGATATGTTTATAGCCGGACGCAATTCCTCCTGGTGGCTCTCCGGGCTCTCTACCTACATGACTATTTTCTCTGCAAGTACCTTCGTCATCTGGGGTGGCGTGGCTTATAAATCCGGTCTCGTGGCAACCGTGGTGGGAATGACTCTCGGTTTTGCATGCTTCCTCACCGGCCGCTACCTGTGTGGAAAATGGCGCGAGATGCGCATCAAGTCCCCCGGAGAATTCCTTGTAGTGCGTTTCGGGGGCAAGACCATCGATTTCTACACCATCGCAGGTATCTTGGGTCGCGGTGTCCACACCGCCGTAGCGCTTTATGCAATAGCAGTGGTTGTCTGCGCTCTGATGGTATTGCCCGAGGGTCATTTTCTCGCGGATTCCACAGGACACCTCTCTGTTTCATGGGCGGTTGCCATATTGGGTATCATCACCCTCTTCTACACTATGACCGGAGGTTTCTTAGCTGTGCTCATGACCGATATGATTCAGTTCGGCGTGCTGCTGACTATGGTGGTGTTCATGCTTCCCCTCTCTCTTGATGCCGTTGGCGGTATCGGAGGACTGAAGGCAGGAGCCCCTGAAGGTTTCTTCAATCTCTTCAGCAATGACTACACCATGTTCTGGATGATTCTCTGGTTCTTTATCAATGCGTTCACCATCGGCGGTGACTGGCCTTTTGTGCAGAGATACCTCAGTAATCCAACCAAAAGCGATGCACGTAAAAGTAATTATCTCGTAGGTATCCTCTATCTGATCACCCCCATTATCTGGTATCTCCCTGCAATGTGCTTCCGCGTGCTCGAACCCAACGCAAACCCGGAACAGGCATATATCCTCATGAGTGAACGTGTGCTGATGAATGGTATGCTCGGCGTGATGATCGCCGCCATGATTTCCGCTACACTTTCCTGCGTATCGGGTACACTCAATGTCTTTGCAAATGTATTCACATACGATATTTATTGCAAGAAGCACCCTAACCTACCGGATCAGAAGAAGATCAAGATCGGCAGACTCTTCACCGTGGTTTACGGTTTATCCATCCTGATTGTTGCCCTTCTCATCCCTTATGCGGGTGGCGCCGAGAAAGTGGTCGTTACCATTCTGACCATGGTCATCGGTCCGCTTTACATCCCCTCAGTCTGGGGCGTATTCTCAAAGAGAATCACCGCTAAACAGGTTATCGCCACAATGCTCATTACTTATGCCGTTGGCTTTGCTGCCAAGTATTTCCTGAGCGATATGATGAATCCAAAGGTGTTGGAATCGAGCATCGGCGTACTCCTCCCTGTCGCCCTCCTCGCTATCTTCGAGTATTATGACAAGCTGAAGGGGAAGGAGGATCCCGGTTATCAGAAGATTCAGCAGCTTGTGGATCCGGACTGCGACATCATCGCCACTCCGGAGATGAAGCGTGCTGTCAAGAACTATTCCTTCATGGCGATCAATTGCTTCCTTGCTACTTTAGGCGGAATCGCTCTTCTATTGGGCGTGTTGCTCGTCACTGAGGAGTTTGAGGATAATGTGTCTGCTACGATGCTGCATACTATCTATGTAATTGTAGCTCTATGTGTCATCTACGGCGGCTACAGATGGTATGACAAATACAAATCCTCTGCCACAAAAACAGTAGCGGAATAAATAAACAATTTTCAGAATAATTATAAACGATAATTATAAAAAATGGAGAAAGTAAAGTATTCCACTGAGGTGGAAATGGAAGGTAAATATGACGTAATCGTTGCGGGCGCCGGTCCTGCGGGAATCTGTGCGGCAGTAGCTGCTGCTCGCCGTGGCGCCAAGGTTGCTCTCCTGGAGAGATATGGTGTGGTTGGAGGCAACCTCTCCGTGGGTTATGTCGGCCCGGTACTCGGCATGGTCTGCAAGGGCACCATGCGCGACGAAATCGTGGAGATTCTCGGTATTCCGGAGAATGATATGCTCGGTTATGTGGGTAAGGCTCACGACTTCGAGAAAGCGAAACTCTCACTCGCCGAATTCGTGAACCACGAGAACATTGACGTATATCTGCAGACTGCAGTTTTCGACACTTTGATGGATGGCAATCGCGTGACCGGCGTGGTGCTGGCTACCAATCAGGGTAAACTTGCCCTCGAGGGTAAGGTTGTGATCGATTGCACCGGCGATGGTCTCGTAGCAACCGTAGCCGGAGCTGACGTGCGCAAGGGTCGCGAGGATGGACTGATGCAGCCCGTAACCCTCGAATTCACTATCGAAGGGGTGGATGAAAGCAAAGGTGTCACCTGCATCGGCGATGTGGACAACGTAGAACTGAACGGTGAACGCTTCCTCGATTTCTGTAAACGTCGCGCTGATGCCGGACGTATTCCGGCTCACCTCGCCGCAGTCCGCCTTCACCCTGTGGTTGAGAAGGGACAGCGTCAGGTAAATACCACACAGGCTAACAAAGTGGACATGACTCATGTCCGTGAAATATTCCCGGCTGACCTCGAACTGCGCCGCCAGATCGAAACCCTCATGGGCTTCTTCCGCGAGGAGCTCCCCGGTTATGAGAATGTGAAGGTGATGCGTTCAGGAGCTACAACAGGCGTACGCGAGACTCGCCGCGTCATGGGGGATTATCTGCTCACTGCCGAAGACCTCGTTGCCGGAAAGCAATTTGAAGATGCTGTTGTGCATGAAGCTGAATTCATCGTCGATATCCATAATCCGGAGGGTGCCGGACAGGCTGAGGATAAGATCGCATACGTAATCCCTTACGATATCCCCTATCGCGCCATGCTTCCGAAAGGTATAGAAGGATTGCTCGTTGCCGGTCGTTGCATCTCCGGTACTCACCGTGCACATGCTTCCTATCGCGTGATGTCAATCTGTATGGCTATGGGTGAAGCTGCCGGTACTGCCGCTGCATTAGCTGCCAAGCAGGGAATCACTCCGCGCCAGCTTCCCGCTTCTGAGGTGCGTGCGTCCCTGAAAGAGGCAGGTGTGCAACTCTAAACTGACCGGATCTAACTAAATTTGAATACGAAATATATGAAAACGATTAATCAAACCAGAGAAATTCCCGTTGTTGGAGAATATGATGTGGTTGTTTGCGGTGGAGGCCCCGGCGGAATCATGGCTGCTTGGGCTGCTGCTAAAAACGGCATGAAGACTGCCATTATCGAACGCTACGACTTCCTTGGAGGTATGGCGACCGCAGCATACGTAAATCCTATCAGCGTATTTAACTATAACGGCAGACGAATCAACGACGGACTGCCATGGAAGTTTGTTGAACGTCTCACTGAGATCGGGGGTGCCCGTGAGGAGAAACCTCTCGGAAACATCACCTTCTCTCCGGAGAAATATAAGCTCCTCGCTCAACGAATCCTCCTCGAAGAGGGCGTGGATCTCTATCTGAATTCCTACATCACCGGTGTGGAGATGGACGGAAACGTGATGAAGTATGTGATCATCAACAACAAGAATGGTGCTGAAGCCTTGGCTGGAAAGCGTTTCATCGACGCAACCGGTGACTCCGATATCACTGAGATGGCAGGTGTTCCGACACAGCCTACAAACGGCAAGACTCAGCCACCATCTCTGATTTTCATGCTCGCTAACTGCGACACCGATAATCTTCCGATGATCCGCCACTCTCAGCAGGGTCTCAACTACCATGATCTTCGCATCCGCGACCTCTTCACAAAACTGATGGAGGAGGGAACAGAGAAGATGCCACCATTCGGAGGTCCCTGGTATTGCGGTATCCTGACAAAGGGAATCGCTTTGGTGAATATGACCCGCATGCAGGCTAATATGATCGACAACCGCGACCAGACTCTTGCAAGCTGCACTCTTCGTGAACATGCCCACCAATATGCCGACCTGCTTCGCAAATATATCCCCGAATTCAAGGATGCTGAATTGATAGCTACCGGAATTCAGACCGGAGTACGCGAAACAAGGCGCATTTTAGGCGCTCACACCCTCACGGGGGATGAATACCTCAGCGCACAGGATTTCGACGATGCAGTGGCTCGTGGATGCCATCCTGTAGATATTCACGCAGCAGGTAGCACCGCACAACGCTGCAGCTTCATGCAGGATGCAGGATTTGTGCCTTACCGCTCCCTCTACTCACCCGAATTCCCCAACATCCTCGTGGCAGGACGAAACCTCTCCGCCGATGGAGTTGCTTCAGCCTCTCTGCGCGTGATGGCATCAGTGATGGGAATCGGTCAGGCAGCCGGAGTGGCAGCCGCACTCAGCATCAAGGAGGACAAACCGGTCAGCGAAGTCAACACCAAAGAACTCCGCGACATCCTCCTCAGCTACGGCACCAACCTCAACAACTAACCCCAA
>CAZEJY010000003.1:48529-72783 GCA_964512705.1 uncultured Sangeribacter sp.
ACCCGACTTTGCCGTTGAGCGGTGCGAGCGAAGCGAAGCACTAAAAAAGCCTCCGAAATTTCTTTCGGAGGCTTGCTTTTTTCTAAAAATTCCTTATTTATATTCAGGCATTGCACCGTGCTGTGTGCAGACAAACGCTGAAACGGCCACCGCGCGCTGGTGAGCCTCCTCGATGCTCTTTCCGTCGAGCAATGCACCGATAAAGGAACCGGTGAAGGAATCACCTGCACCTACGGTGTCAGCAACCTCAACCTTCGGGGTCTCAACCCAGGAGATACCACCGGGATAGTAAATATAGCTACCCTTAGCTCCGAGTGTCTCAACAACCATCTTGAGGTTATACTCACGCTTGATCTCGCGAAGCATCTGCTCGTCGCTCAGATCCTGCTTTCCGAAAAGCTCCTTGAGAACACCAACCTCCTCATCATTGATTTTCAGGATATCACACATGCGAAGCGATTCCTCAATCACATCCTTGCTGTAGAATTGCTGACGAAGGTTGATATCAAACACCTTCAAGGCATCTTTCGGCACTGCTGCCAAGAATTTGTGGATAGTCTTATAAGACTCTGTGTTGCGCTGAGCTAATGAACCGAAGCATACAGCGGAAGCGTCTTTTGCCAGTTGCTCCATCTCGGGAGTGAACGGGATGTTATCCCACGCTACACCCTCACATATCTCATACTCAGGAATTCCCTTCTCGTCGAGAGTAACCTTCACGGTACCTGTAGCATTCTTCACTACCGGAATGATGCAGTTGATATTCTTCTCTTTCATAAGATCAAGAATCTCTCTACCTAAAGCATCATCACCTACCGCGCTGACAGCCCATCCCTCACAACCGGGTGCCTGAGACGCATGATAAGCGAAATTACAAGGTGCTCCTCCAAGAGCTTTTCCTGCGGGAAGAAGGTCCCAAAGCACCTCTCCCAATCCTACTACCTTTTTCATTATGATATGATTTTACTGGTTAATCTTTGTAATAGTAACAATCAGCATCCGGATATTACTCCTCGTCGAGGGTAATCATCACCTTCATGCACTCTTCCGGATTGTTGTCGATGCAGTGATAAGCATCTGCATAATCCTTAAACTTGAAGCGCTGTGTAACGAGTGGCTTGACATTTAATTTACCCTCTGCCAACATCTCTGCTGCAAGCACATAATCCTCATGCTTGTACATCATAGAACCAATGATGCGCAACTCATGTTCATCGAGTACTGCAAAATCAACATAAGGAGGCTTGGAGAATACCGCTACGATCACGATGTCGCTACCTTTCTCGATATTTGCTACGATATCTGTGATACATGGCTGAGCACCTGACACCTCAAACGCTGCCTGGAATCCTTCATCACCGAATACTCGCTTCACTGCATCAGCAAATGGCTCTTTCATTGTGTTGGCAGTGTTTTCAATTCCGCATTCGCGAGCTTTGGCAAGACGCAAATCGCTGACGTCTGTAATCAACACTTTCTTCGCTCCGCGACCGATTACACACTGAGCTACCAAGTTACCGATTGTACCGGCACCGGTGATAACCACATTCTTACCCTTTACATCTGTGCGGCCGGATGCATGAACACCTACTGCACACGGTTCCATAACCGCGATATCCTCAAATGAAAGTTTGGAGTCAGCTTTCACTATACGATCCTCGGGTACGATGAAGTAACGCTGTGCACAACCGGGTGCCTGGAAACCTTGAACACGAAGATTCTCGCAAACATTGTAACGACCTTTCTTGCAAGGACCACACTCACCGCATACCAACTGAGGACGCGCTGAGGCCTTGTCGCCCGGCTTTACTGCAGTAACATCTTTACCCACAGCTATAACCTCTGCTCCATACTCATGTCCCTGAATCACGGGATATGTCACAAACGGGTGGTGTCCACGCCATACGTGAATATCACTTCCGCAAACACCAATATTATGAACTTTCAACAAAATCTCATTATCTTTCAGCATGTCTGCTGTCAATTCAGGAACCTCAACGAAATCTATCTCGCCGGGTTTTACCACTCTTTGCTGTAACATAGTAGGTTTAATATTTTTGTTTTATTATAATTTCAGATTATTAATCCTGTTTCCTCCAAACCCATTCCCCTATTCAATCAATCACTTTTGGCTCTTGTACGGACCGTGGATCGACTTCACTTTGTAGTCCTGGTTGGTGTCGTCAAGCATGTAGACCATATAGCTGCCATCGTTCGCCACACGGATCACGGCATGCCCGCCCGTAGCAGTCATATTCGCGGCAAATTGCTCTACATTCTGCACGTTATCCGGATGGATGTCGTTCAGGAAGATATTCACATTCGGATTGGCATCGGTGATATCCTGATAGGTCTGAGTGCGAGGCTGAACACTTCTCCACGCATTCACCAATACAGTCTGAGGTTTCAGGACTGCAAGTAATTCCGGGCTATTGGTGAATTTGGTAGCATGATGCGAAGCTTTCATCACCTCCACAGGCTTCACCACCGGAATCAAAGGAGCATCTGCATCAAGCCATGCGTATTTCTCACGGTCATTATACTGCAGGTCTCCGGCGGTGTAAAGATCAAAATCACCGAAATTCAGAAGCAGACCTACTGAATAAATATTCTCTTTCGGCTTGGATGCCTTGAGCTTTTTCAAGTCTATATTACCGTCTGCCGTCTTCGGGAAGTAGCACTTGGTCTCCGTGCCGTTTCCGGTCCAGTAGTTTCCGCTCGCGCAAAGCACACGAACCTTGAAATCTGGATACTTCTCCGGATTATGTGTCATCACAATCTGATCATCATGACCGGGCTTAGCTGCCTCGTAAACAGTTCCCTTGGTTTTCTGAGTCCAGTCCAAGAATCTTTTATAATCAGCAATGCGTGATTCTTTGGAACGATTAAACGGTATGGTGTGGTCACGGTCAATCATCTTCTTGAAATCAAGGAGTGTACCGACCTCATTGATACCATTGATATAGAAGTTACCCTCCGGATGCTTCTGGATTTTAGAGATGTAATATCCCTTATCCGGATATGCATCAGGAAATCCTCCCATATGGTCTGTGTCAAGATGCGAATTCACCCAATAATCTACTGTCTTCCCATTGGGATTGAAATGCTTCACATAATTGGCAATCACCGTTCCGCATGAGATATCCTCACTTGGACGAGCCGGGAAACAGGGTGCTATATCCATTTTTTGAGCAAGCGTGTCATTGAGCACCGACCCTCCGGCATCTATCAGCATTGAAGTACCATCCGGGAAAATATAGAGGAACGATTCACCACGTCCGGTGCTGATGGAGTGAACATCGAGAGTGCCCTCCTGCCATGCCGGCAAAACTTCGCCGACCTTCACTTCTGCCGATGCAGAATTTGAAACATTTATTCCACTGAAACTCAGGGCAATTATGGTAAAGATTCCTGTTTTGACTTTATTCATGTCTTGATTTAGGTTAATTCGTTAATTTATAAAGAAGTGATTTGCTCACTTCATCGTTTAAAATTAATAAATAAAAATCAATATCCCACTAAATTTCAGAATAAATTAATTAGATTTGTAAAGAAGTCTTCTAAACTTTTTACCAAGTGTTGATAATATAGATAATTTCATAGAAAACCTCAGAAGAATATTGATACTATGACAAAAAAAGATTCAAGAAAAAAAGACTGGCTCGAGGAGCAGATGGAACCGAATAAATCTCTTCTTGACAAGATGGAACCCGATAAAAGCATCCTTGACAAAATGGAACCGGACAAATCCATCCTCGATAAGATGGAACCCGATAAAAGCATCCTTGACAAAATGGAACCGGACAAATCCATCCTCGATAAGATGGAACCCGACAAAAGTATCCTCAACAAAATGGAGCCGAGGAAATCCCTTCTTGACAAGATGGAGCCCTAAGGAGGAGGGTTCTCACTGTTAGTGCAAAAGAAGGAAGGAGTTAGTGCAAGAAAGAAGGAGTCGAGGCAAAAGAAAGAGGTGTCGAGGCAAAAGAAAGAGGTGTCAAAATTCGCGAATTTTGACACCTCTTAAAGCTTTTATCCCTGAAGAGTTTCTCTCCAGGTGGTCCCGTTTGTCTTCGGGTGAAGAGTTTGTCTCCGGGTGTAGCAGTGTACTTTCAGAGAAGTTTATTTGCTATGATAAACCCCATGAATCGAACTAACCTTATAATCCTGGTTGTTGTCGTTGAGCACAAAGACCTTGTAGTCGCCCGATGGAGCCACGCGCACTACAATGTGACCGCCCCATGATTTCATATAATGCTCAAAATCGCCAAGGAGCTTCTTGTTTTCCGAATCTACGCCGGTAGTGAACATCTTCACAGCTGCATTGGCATCTTTAAATCGTCCTAAAGTTGTGGGATTCGGCTGCACTGTGCGCCAAGGGCTGATTAGCAGAGTGCTCGGAGCAAGAACCTTAAGCAATTCCGGGCTGTTGGTGTTGGATGTTGCGTGGTGGCACGCTTTCATAACCTCAACCTGCTTCACGATAGGAATCAATGGCTTCTCCGAATCAAACCAAGGTGTTGCCGTTCTGCCGTTATACTGCAGGTCGCCACCCGTGAAGAGATCAAACATACCATATGACAACATGAAGGCAACTGAGTAAACATTCTCCTTAGGGCTATCAGCTTTAATAGTCTCTACATCGGGTGAACCATCCGCCTTAGTCGGGTAATTAGCTTTCCAATTCTCACCGGTACCTGTCCAGTATTTACCACCTGCACAAAGTATGCGGACATTGAAATCGGGATACTTCGACGGGTTATGAGTCATAACTACCTGATCGGCATGACCCACCTTCGCCTCCTCATAAACCGTACCATTCGTCTTCTTGGTCCAATTGAGGAACTTGATATAATCCTTCATTCTCTTCTCGGTTGAGCGGTCCGTTGGAGTTGTATAGCCACGGTCTATCACTTTTTTGAAATTGAGGAGCGTTCCCAACTCATTGATACCATTCAGATAGAAGCCGCCATCCGCATGCTTCTTGATACCGGCAGACAAACTACTGATAGCAGCATATGTCTCCGGGAAATTACCCATATGGTCTGTGTCGAAATGAGAGTTCATCCAATAATCAACCACATTCCCGTTCGGATTAAAATGCTTCACATAGTCAGCTATTACCGTTGCAGAAGAGATATTTCCATTGGGCTTGAAATCCAAAGTAGACTCTATATTCTCATGAGCACACACCTCCGGAGTCAGCAAGGTTCCCGCTGCATCAACAATCAGCGAAGTACCATCGGGGAAAATATATAGATAGCACTCTCCACGACCTGTGCTGATGGAGTGCACATCAAGAGTGCCCTCAGTCCAATCGGGCAGTACTTCACCGACCTTTGCCGGGAAAATCTCTGTTGAAGGTTTATCATCCGGAGTAGTACCGGGAGTCTCGGGAGATGGCTTGTCGGGATCGTTTCCTCCACATGCAATAGCAATCACAGGAAGCACGGCAAGAGTTGCCGACAAGGCAATAAATTTAAAATATCTTTTTTTCATTTCAAAGTTAGGTTTAGTTCAATTTTAAGGTCTATCTAATTTTAGATCCTACAATTTATAAGATCGATTATTTTCTCTTCCGAAGTTACTAATAAATACTTAATTTGCCAAATTTCCCACCCCAAAATCTCTTCTAAATCTCTTCACAAATTCTAACTGCCAGTTGATTCATTTCTTCGCAAATCTCTCTCGAAATGGGTGTTTTCTCCGGATAACCAATGGAAATTATCAGCAACCGTCCCTCACTGCAAAGATTAAAATCATGAGCCGAGGGCTTATACCTCTCCCCAAACGCTTCATGAGTGATTAGAATAATCTTTCCTCCAACTTCTTCCGCCTTAGCTCTTATCTCTTTCTCAGCTTTGGAAATGAAAGGGGAAACAAGTATCGTACCCTCGGTAGCACCCGAAAGCCACATAGATCTCCGCTTCTCTACCTCCTCCTGAGTAAATTTTCGACTGATTTTCACCGGTTCCTTATCCGGATTTCGGAAGAGAAAGAGATTCCCGTATGCCTCAAATTCCTTCTCTCCAATCTTGAGATTACGAGTCCTTTGAAAGAATTGTGGGAACTGCTGACGCATAGCCAACCTATGGGGATTCTCCCGGATATAAATATAAAGACCGTCAAGACTTCTCTTCAAAAGCAGCGGTTTATCACAGAATCCCGGAACAAAAATGTAATCTTTATCTATTTCACGACCTATTATCCGGCAGTATTTTGCCGCGACATCCTCCATAAACCAATCCATGTAATAATCGAGATCATATTCGAGCCATTCTTTAACTCGTAGGAGAACATGCGCATGATCAGGCATAACCACATACTGATAAACCTGAAAAAAGGGGAAGGTTATCTGCAACCTATAAATCATTTTAGCGAGCAAATGACCCAATGCGGACTCATCAATAAAAGCACAACCCGGATTACCGGGAGCTATTCTGGCATCGCCACTCACCACCCCAAAGGCTTCACAAGCCTCCTGTTTCTTAAAAATCAGATGGTAGATAAACGGAGCCTTGTAATTATGAGCAAAAGCCCTCTTATGATACCGCGGCAACTCCCCCTTCGAGCTATTTTTCTCTCCCATGCTTCATTTCAATTGGTTTAAGTGAATTGGTCTAAAAATTAGTTTTCGGTTAGTTTTATTAGGTTGGTTTTTTTGAATTAGTCTATTCAATTGGTTTTATTAATGGATTCAATTCAGTTAGTAGCCTTCAGTGACTAATCTCCAAACAGTCTCTTCAATTGATCTTTTCAATTGGGATTTAGTTAGTCGCTTAATTAAGTTAGTTCATTTCATCCCGGACGCACCCTCACCCATAGACAAACTCTCCAAGATACCCAAACCAGTTTTCTCCTCAATTTCTCTCCGGCTGCTCCCAGTTTGCCTCCCTATTGCCACGGTTTCTCTCCGAGTGGGTTTGTCTTCGTGTGATCCCCACTTTGTCTTTGGGTGGAGAATTTGTCTCCGAGCAGCTTCCAGTTTGTCTTCGAGTGGTCCTCAGTTTGTCTTCAGCTGCTCCAGTTAGCCTTTGGGTGGAGAGTTTGTCTTCAGCTGCCACGTTTGTCTTTGGATGCTCCTCAGTTTGGCTTGGGGTGAGCAATGCGGTGGGGATTAGTTGTAGGGGATGTAGCCGCTTTCGGTGACGATGGCTTGGCCGGCGGGGGTGGAGAGGAAGTCGTAGATCTTGGCGGCTTGCGAATCCTTGGGGCAATCCTCACGGATTGCTGCCATCACCGTTGTCGAGAAAGGATAAAGGCTTTCAGCAGTCGGCTTCACGGAGGAAGGCGTTCCTCTCCTCTCCAAGGTCTCTGCATTCGGCTCCACACCATTCACAGCCACAGTCTTAATTATATCCCAATCCACTATATACTTGTAATAGTAGTAGGGTGTAAAGGCTATGCCATACTTATTCTTTCTTAATTGCTCATAAGGAGAGGTCATGAGGTGGCCCTGCTCCAGTTCAAGGATCTCCATCTGCTCAATCTCCTCCTCTTCCATTACCATGGTTTCGAATTTCTCCTGACTGCCTGAATTGGCATTGCGTATATAGGGAGTGATCGGCGCATCATCTCCTCCTACCTCTTTCCAATTGGTTATTCGTTTGAGATAGATATCTTTGATCTGCTGATGGGTCAAATTCTTAACCGGGTTTTCGGCGTTCACGATAAACACGAGTCCATCCATGGCAATCGGTTTCTCCAACAGCTTCACACCTTTCTCATTAGCATACTTCGTCTCATCTCTTGATAACCCGCGAGCAGTGATGATTATATCATCTTCTCCATCAATCAGTTTTACAAATGATGGGTGTGTATTTGAGTTAATCATCTTGGTATTTAGTCTGGTTGGAGGATTATCAATATGAACATTGCGAAGTCCTGCGTAAAACATTACCGGATTCCTGTGCCACTCATAACTGCACCCCAACAATTTGCTTACCAATATAGTGCGCAATGGTTCCGTGGAATCCGAACCATCTATGACCGGAAGATCCCATACAGTAAGATACTTTCCCTCCGGAGCATCAGGATTGTTATCTTTGCAACCTGTCAAGGTTGCTACCAAAATCAACAGCGATAAAGAAAGAATAGATTTTAATTTCATAAGTTACAAAGGTTAACGATTATTAAACTTCCTCTAAGTTAGTAATAAATAATTAGTTTGCAAAATTTATATCAATTGGGAATGCCGGAGAAAAGCATTTGGAGGAGTAATTAACGGAAGAGACCGCCCTGAGAGCAGGACGGTCTCTAAAGAAGCTTAAATTCAATTAAATATTAACTTTTTGGGTGTATATGCCCTCTGGAGTAGTTATTTTCAGAATATACAAACCTTTTGAATTGACGGCATTCTTAAATACATATTTACCATCTGCAACTGGTTGAATATTATTCTGCAAATTAACTAAATTACCATATTGGTCATACAGTTCTACGTTTACCGGGAATTCCGAACCATTTGACAATTCTATTATAATTTGGGTAGCATCTACCATTAATCTAATTTCTGTATCTATCAAAGAAACTCCCTGCTCTACTTCATTCGCATTTGATTCCAAATATTCTTTTACCATCATCATCAAATTAGTTTGAATTGGAATATATACGTTTTCTTGTTGCTTTGAGAGTCTAAGTGCACTACTAACACTCTCTTTTACTTTCTTTAAATTTTGATCTCCATTTACTAATTTACTTAAAATCAAAATTGAGGGTAATTCATTATTCCCCAACTTTTCAAAAACCATATACTTAGTCTCCGGATGCTGACAAACAAACGAATATAATTCTTTATATTCCGGGCAATCCCTCAAAAGATCAGGATTACTCTCAGGACTTGATTGTACACTAATCTTAAAATTATTGTAAAGTGTATTAAATTGTCCACGAGTAGTAGAATTAATAGAAGCTATGACTTTTTGAATTACCCCCTCCTCACTATTATTATACTGTTCTTCTTTTACAATTGGTACGGAGCTACCACTATACGCTTGTCCTGAACTTTTTGTGTAGAACTCAACAATTTGTCCGTAGCCCTCTCCAGATTTCCCTTCGAGTGCAAATTTAGTATGAAAGATTCTTTCAAGAGGACCCGGTTTACTTTCCCAATCATAACCGTTTAAAAATTCATTTGTCCTACTTGCCTTAATAGAAGCATGGGTATAAAAACGATTCCCCTTGCTATCAACGTGAGCCCAAAGTGCAACATTCGCATTAGCGGCATTGGCATTGATACGAGTTAACCCCCGAGATGCATAAAATTTATCGAAAGCTTCAAGGGTGTTTTCTGAATAATACTGAGAGATCGGATCTCCTGGCCATTCCCAATAAGAGGTTATGCCTCCTGACCAAGAAATACAATTATATTTCTCTGTGGCGGGAGAAGAAGTCATCGCATCTTCTGCACATAGATTTACAAAATGATCAATCACTGGCTCACTTGCTTTTTTGCAATTCAAATATAAATCACATACTCCATATGGAGAATTAGAACTGTATGAAGTCACAAAAACTTTACTGTCCTTTGTAACATTTCTCCTCCTAATTCTTGGATTAATATCCCAATAGAAATCGCCATCTTCATCACCATCGTCAGAAAATGCCACTATCTTTGATTCATATCCAGATGGTGTTTCTGCTGGTGTAAGTTCCTCTATCCACATCATAGGGTCTCCTTCATAAGCAACCGTAAAATGATTATATTCTGTCGCAACTAAAGGTCGTAAAAAAAATGACAGTCCTGAGACTAATACATTATCAAAATATTCGTCCTCATTAATTGATAAATTGCAATAACCAACATGAGTCGGAGCCAATGATTTTAGTAAAATTGTATAATAACCTGCCTCGGGTGCAGTTACATCAAGGAACGCAACTCCATCTTCATCGGGATACTGAGACCATGAATACTTTTCAGGATTATTGTTCTTGAAAAAGAAAAGAATAGCTTCGTGACCACCCACTCCTTCAACATTGAGTTCTATATAATCGTCTTCATCAAGATATAAGGATTTATAAAAAGTGTACTTAAATTGGTAATCCTTAGAATAGCTAAAATCATATAAAGGATTCTCATTGAGATTGTCCACATTTTTAGCAGCTTTTAATTTCAAATTATCATTGATTAAAATATCATTTGCTTTATAATTTTGGAATGCTGCGTCGCTTATATTAATCGGATTAGAAATTGGTGAAACCTCAATAAAATCTACATTAGGTACACTCCTTTCATTACTTATCACTTGGATGGTATTCTCTCCGTCGTTGAGGGCGACACTTTCCCCATCGGGGAGCTTAACACTTTGCCAATCGGATTTTGTCGGTTTGATTTTATAATTTTGGGCAATACCATTAACTTTTATTGTGTATTCTTCAAAGGTCCCATCTTTATGCTTTGCCGGACACAACCAAAATTCAAGATAATAGTTTCCCTTCTTGCAGTTTGAATACTTAAATTCAATTACAGAGGATCCATTCTCCTGAAACACTGTCTTTGAAACGAGATTCTCTCCTTTCACCAATTTGGTATTGGACTTAGTAAAATCCGTAACCATTCTTTCAACTGAACTTGCGAAACTTGCTTGTAGCCCAAACACTATAAGCAACATCGCGACAATAAATGAATTTCTCATAATTGCTAAATTTTTAGGTTAGTAATCTCTATAATTTCTAATACTCTCAAAGTTATTTTGAGAATATGAAGCTTCTAAAAAACATTATGAGGTAAACCTTTCACCGGTTTACCTCATAATTCAATAAATATCTGTATATTTATCTATTACTTAATATCCCGGATTGTTGTATTTGAAGACATTTACAACATCATCTGAGGGCAATGGTAACAGATACTGGTGTCCATCCTCTGGGAATACGTTTTCAATACCTACGATGAAGTAGTTTCCTACACCACCGCCAGCTTCGATAATTGGCAACATATCAATGATACCATCCTCATCAATACCAGGTTTAGAACCTTTCGGGAAGAAGTAATCACCATTGGCAATCATTTTCTTCATTGTTGCAGCTTTGTTGGTGAAGCCATAGCGTTTTGTACCGTTGATCTTATGGAATATTCTCCAACGAATTAGGTCAAACCAACGACGGTTCTCCCACATAAGTTCCATACGACGCTCCATACGAACAATGGTGCGAAGTTTAGCTTGATCAGTTTCTGTAACTGATGGATATTTAGTGATTTCACCTACACCGCACTTGTAAGCACGAGCACGAACCTGATTAATTGCATCGCGTACAGAATCATCACATTCACCAAGCTCAATCTTAGCCTCAGCATACATCAAGAGAAGATCTGCATAGCGGTATACAATACAAGGAGGATCCACTGCGCTTGAATCAAAGTACCATCTATCGTTTACACCTTTACGAAGAAGAAGACCATTCCATGCCGCATTTACATTGACAATACGGCTATCATTGTTCTTAATTTCCACTCCACCTTGAGAGTAGTCCTTAACTTTCTCTTTTCCAGGATCGTATTCCACATTCAAATGTGTTGAACCAGGAAGAACGATTGTCATACCACAACGTGGGTCACGATTCTCCCATGGCTTAGTAGGATTGTAAAGGGGAGATTCTGCAACAGTTTTACCATCTGTACAAAGGAAAGAAAGGAATGCTTCGAATGATGGTTGAGCAGTAGCAGTACCAACTTTACCAGTTGTATAACCTGCTGCTTTATTTCTTGGGAGGAATGAAGCAGGAGCTATATCAGTATTACCCAACTCAATTGAGCGGGGAATCATAAAGATATACTCAGGAGATTGAGTGCAACTCTGAAGATGAATTCTCTCAAAGTCAGAATCAAGCATATATTTTTTCAGACCAATAACAGTTTCAGCTGCTTCTTTCGCGGTCTTATAATCGCCCATCCACATTGCAGTACGAGCCTTGAATGCCATAGCTGTAGCTTTGAACACGCGCACACGATTACCCTCGCTACTTTCAGGAAGTAAATTATAAGCCTTATCAAAATCTTCGTAGATTTTCTCTAAGATTTCCCATTTATCAACACGTCCGAGCTGATAAGCAGACTCAATACTCTGCTTTTCTGTGTAGTAAGGAACATCTCCATAGAGGAAGATTAGGTAAGAATAGAAACATGCGCGGAACATGTAAGCTTCTCCTTGAAAACGATTGATCAAAGATTCATTGATTACACCTCTACGAAGTTCACAGTTATTGATAATATCATTAGCACGGGTGATACCTTTATAGGTATTTGTCCACATGGTTTTTACATAACCTGTTTTACCATCTATTTGACCAATAATCCACTCATATGCATGGTCACGGTGCATCCAGTCGTCTGTAAAACGGTCAGTATGACCAAGGCGATTAGCCTCCCAATACCAAATAGCACCACGATAAAGGTCTTTACAAGCCATATCGAATTGCTCCTCATTCTGGTACCAAGTCTCCTGTGCAGGATCTGCGGGCGGCATGAGGTCCAGATTAACGCAACTTGTGAATGAAACACTCACTGCCGCCAATAAGGAATATATTATTTTTTTCATTTTAATCTTTAATGTTTATTATTTATTAAATAATAATGGTTTAGAAGCCTATTGTTACACCGAAGTTCCATGTACGTGCAATATAGGATGTTCCAGCACCTTTAGCCTCTGGGTCCCAACCTTTTGGATAGTTAGATATACAGAAAGGATCGGATACTGATGCAAATACGCGGAGGTTGTCAAGGCGAAGAGTCTTAAGTATATTCTTCTGGAAGCTATAGCCCAGAGTAATATTTTTACAACGGAAGTACTTACCGTCAAACATCCAGAAATCAGAAATAGCGCGATTCATCTTTCCGTCTGTATTCATGTTAACTGAAAGTTTTGGATATTCTGCAGCAAGATTTTGCTCCGGAGTATTATATTCTGACCAGTATTTACCAACGATGATCTGCGGGAAGTTACGGTAAGTAGATCCACGCCATACCATCTCCTGAGATTTCATTACATTCTGGTGACCTACACCCTGGAAGGAAGCTGAAAGCTCAATACCTTTCCAACCAACATTGATATTACCACCGTAAAGCAATTCAGGAAGTGAAGAACCTAATATCACACGGTCATAGTCCGGGTTGATAATTCCATCAGGCACACCGTCAGGACCACTTACGTCAAGATATTTGATATCACCGACCTGAGCACCGCTAAGATGGGGAGTGCTGTTAAGTTCCTCTTCTGTTTGGTAGATACCGTCTGAAAGATAGCCATACCATGATTGGAAATAATCTCCTTCACGAGTGATCGTTCCTGCAGTTTTATCATCAGTAACGGTACCGGACATCTTACCCATACGAGAACGGTAGTCTGAGATATTAAAACTAATACCATAGCTCCAGTCACCGATTGCATCACGCCATCCAAGAGTAAGGTCCCAACCACGAGTATTCATATCACCAGCATTCTGATCGGGGTTACTATATCCCATAAAGATTGGAATCTGAACGGGGAGGAGCATATCCTTTGTTTTCTTGAAATAGTAGTCGAATGTAAGGTTCAAGCGGTTGTTGAGGAACTGTGCATCAAGACCGATATCCCAAGTGTGAGTAGTTTCCCAAGTGATATCATCGATGTTGTACTTAAGCTGGCTGATTGATTTATCTCCAACTATGTTACCCTGAGCATCAACCATTGTCACGTTCGCAGATTGAAGCATTGCCTGATATGGATAATCACCAATACGCTCGTTACCAAGTGTACCGTAGCTACCGCGGATCTTCAAGAAGCTAAGGCTCTTTGGATCAACATTGCGAAGGAATGATTCGTCAGACATCACCCAACCTACAGATGCAGATGGGAAGAAACCAGTACGATATTTAGAACCGAAACGTGAAGAACGGTCCCAACGAACATTAACCTGTGCTAAATAGCGACCTGCATAGTTGTAGTTAACACGACCGAAGATTGAACGGTAAGCATTTTCAGTTCTGCCACCACCAACCTCAAGCTGATTCTTGTTTGCGTTGGTCAAATATGGATAACCATCAAGTTCCATATTTTCGCTCTTAGCCATTAAAGTGCTGTAGTGACGGTAGTAATCCTCATAACCTACCATGTAGTCAGTGTTATGATTCTCTCCAAATGTTTTCTTATAGTTGATGAATAACTGCTTTGTGCACCAAGATTCGTAATCGGATTCCTCTGTGAGGGAGTTCTCACCACGGCCGTCAAGATAACCAGCGGCTGTGTATGGATTATCATAAGCAAAGTAAGGAATACGATTCTTTACATTTTTCTCACGGGTGTAAACCATACCAGGTGAATAAACACCAGTAATATTCAAACCCTCAAGAGGAGTAAGGATAACAGAGAACTTAGCGCCCAAGCGATCTGTTACTTTGTGAACATAACCACCTTCTGTTACAATACCGTAGATATTACCCATACCGTTATCGCGAGCATGACTAAGAGTTCCATTGGTATTCACACCTGAATAAATCTCCGGCATGTAGGTAGCAGAGTAAAGAGGATTATGCTGTGGCTGGCGAGTATCACCGCGACGCCAATATCCATCAACCCCGATATTAAGCCATTTAGTTACTTTAATATTATTGTTAACACGTGCTGTATTACGCTGATAGTTACGATTGATGTAAAGAGCGTCTGTATACTCATAACCATATGAGAATTTAGACTGGATCACTTTATTTCCATAAGATACTTTCACATCATGCTTTGTTGTTGGAGCAGTTTTTCTCAACACTGCATTACGCCAACTATAAATTGGATAAAGATCCGGATTTTCAGCATTCAGATCATAATATTTATAGAGTTCGTCATTTCCCAAGCCGAATTCACGTAGTGTAAAGTTTTCCTCACTACCAGGTGCATTACCTGCTACGTTCCACTCATACTCGTTCTGAATTCTCATATATTCCAACACGTTGGCAGATTCCGGGAAAGCTGTGGTTTGAACGAAACCGACAGTACCTTGATACTCAACTTTAGCTTTACCCTCTTTAGCTTTCTTAGTAGTAACGAGGATAACACCGGCAGCTGCACGAGCACCATAGATAGAAGCTGAAGCTGCATCTTTCAAAACTGAGATTGATTCGATATCGGCAGAGTTAACAGACTCGATACTGTCAGGCACACCGTCAACGATTACTAACGGGTCTGAATTACCAATAGATGTCACACCGCGAACACGGATTGTTGCAGAGGCACCCGGAAGACCGCTATCACGTGTAATCTGCACACCGGGCATCTGACCCTGAAGTGACTGAGCAACACCAACGGCGTGCATCTCTTCGAGTTTAGCACCGCCTACGTTGGTGACAGCACCGGTCAAGTCTGCCTTTTTCATTTCACCGTAACCTACAACCACCATTTCGTCCAATGTGTTGGCATCGCTTGCCATTACAATGCGAAGGTCGGTCTGGTCACCTACTTTTACATCTTGACGCTTGAATCCTACGTAGGATGCCTGAAGCGTTTCTTTAGGATCCACGCTAATGGTAAACTTGCCGTCAAGATCGGTAACGGCTGCTCGGGATGTTCCCTTCACCATTACTGTGGCGCCGATAAGGGGTTCCCCTTCGGTGTCAACGACAACTCCGTTCACTTTACGCTGCTGTGCCCAAGAGGGAGCAATAGCCGCAAAGATGCAGAGCATCGCCAGAATGAATTTCTTCATGATGTCAAATTTTAATTAGTTAGTTATTCGGTTAATTCAAAAAAATTTTTGAGGAGTTTTCAAAAGTAATTTAAAAAATCATAAAATACAATACCAAGTGTAAAATTTAACACTTTTATCTTCAACTTCCCCCGCAACCGATTCCGAAACTTCCCATTTTCACCCCAAAACCACTCCCCTCAAAAACCATTCAAATCAAAAATTTGTTTTATTCCCAAAGATTAACCCATCCCGACATTGCACGCAATGTCTCTATATAGACATTTCATTAAAAACACTATAAAAACACAATATACTATGAAAAGAGGATTTTTTAAGAGCGCCGGCTCAAAGATATTGATGGGAACAGTTTGTTTCTCTATGCTCGCAGGCACATCCTGCACTTCGTTGCAAAATACATGGAATGGTATGACCCAGTCAGGTCAAGGTGCCACAGCGGGTGGTGGTATCGGAGCCGCTGTCGGTACGGGCGTAGGTGCGCTTATCGGTGGCGGTAAGGGTGCATGGATCGGTGCCTTGGTCGGTGGCGCTCTCGGTGCCGGTACAGGTGCACTGGTAGGCAACTCAATGGATAAGCAGAAGAAAGCTCTCGAGGCTCAGTTAGCTCAGATGCAGGCTCAGGAGGATAAGAATTCACAGGATATTCAGGATATCAAAGTGCAGATGGTGAAAGACCGCAACGACTTGGATGCGATCAAGGTGGTGATGGGAAACTCTGTGTTATTCCCCACCAACTCCTATTCACTTTCTGCTGAGGCAGATGCAGCTTTAACCTCTCTTGCATTCAACCTGAAGCAGTTTCCCAACACTGATGTGACTGTTGTAGGATTCACGGACGACACCGGCACAGAGGCTTATAACCAGACCCTGTCGGAGAAACGCGCACAGAGCGTGGTAAACTACCTTGAGTCAAAGGGTATATCAGCCAACCGCTTGCAGGCAATCGGTAAGGGTGAGGCTGACCCTGTAGCTTCCAACTCAACAGTTCAGGGACGCGCGGAGAACCGCCGCGTGGAGATTTACATCACTGCCGACAAGGCTATGATTGAGCAAGCGCAGCAACAAAGCCAAAGCTAATTAGTGTATTCTAACAATACCCTCGGTATATGAATCAATAATAAACAGCGAGCCAAAATATTTGAATTTTGGCTCGCTGTCTATTTATTTTTTTTCGAAACTATTCCTTCTCTTTATGGCTTAAAGCGATCTGATTGGCAACCTTTACAGCCTTGGAGATGTGGTCGCAGATGCGATCGGCACCAATCATCTCGTCGATATGTGCTTTGTGTAGGTCATCGCGCACATTGTCACGCACGCCGGAAAGCACAATCTGAATATCCTCGCTCTGGGAAGATTCAATCAGAATCTGAAGGTTGTGCAGGCCGGTGGAGTCTATGAACGGCACCTTGCGCATACGGATAATGCGCACCCAGGGTTTCTCCTGGGCACTGGAACGCATGATATCATCAAACTTGGTCGCAGCACCGAAGAAGAAGGGTCCGTCGATCTCATAAACCGACACCCCTTTTGCGAGGTCGAGGACCTCATGCTGACTCATATCTGTATCGGCGGCTGCGTCGAGTTGCTCACCATAGACCTTGATAGTGGTGTTTTCGGTAATTCTGCGCAGGAACACCACTACTGCCAACAGCAGACCGATCTCGATTGCAATCGTGAGGTTGAAAATTACCGTGAGCAGGAAGGTGACAATCAATACCCAAATATCCCCTTTCGGATTATTAGCCATTCCCACAACCGTGCGCCATCCGCTCATGTTGTAGCTGACCATTATCAGAACAGCAGCAAGACATGACATCGGCACAAGGTTAATCAGCGGCATAGCAAAGAGGAAGATTACCAAAAGAACTAATGAGTGGATGATTCCGGCAACCGGTGTGCGTCCGCCATTGGTGATATTGGTCATGGTGCGCGCAATAGCTCCGGTTACAGGAATACCTCCGAATACGGGCACAACCACATTGGCTATACCCTGACCTATCAGCTCGGTGTTGCAGTTGGTGCGGTCACCCGTTCTACCATCTGCCACGGTTGCGCTCAAAAGACTCTCTATCGCGCCAAGCATGGCGATGGTGAAGGCTGAAGGGAGGAGAAGGTTTATCGACTCCATGCTCAAGTCTATCTTCGCCGGTTTGGGGAGTGATGGTTTGAGGTCACCGAAACGGTCACCGATGGTCTGAATTCCTTCAATCCCGAAGAATTCACGCATTACGTATACCCCGATCGTAACCAATATAATGGCAGTCAATGCTCCGGGAATTCTCTGGGATATTTTGGGCGTGAAGATTATTATGAGTAGCGATACCAGTCCCACGCAGAGAGTGGTGACATCAATGGTGTAGAAATATCTGAAATATACCTCCCACTTACTGATGAAATCGCCCGGGACGGTCTCACCTATTGTGAGTCCAAAGAAATCGGGCATCTGAGTGGAGAAGATGGTAAGCGCGATACCGGCAGTGAAACCTACCACAATCGGATATGGTATGAATTTGATGACCGTACCTAATTTGAAGAATCCCATCAACAGCAATATACACCCTGCCATGAATGTTGCCATGGCCAGTCCTGACAACCCGTAGAGCTGAATGATATTGTAGATGATGACGATAAACGCTCCGGTGGGACCACCGATCTGTACTGAATTTCCGCCAAAGGCTGAAACTAAAAACCCACCGACTATGGCAGTGATCAGTCCTACCGTCGGACTCACGCCGGAGGCGATGGCAAAGGCGATTGCCAATGGGAGAGCAACAATACCTACTACGATACCTGCGACAAGGTCGCTCCGAAATTTGGCGGCATTATAATTCTTCAATGCCGTCACTAATGCCGGCTTGAAATCCGGCTTACCTAAAATACTCATGATGTTTTACCTGTAATTCTCCCGCAAAATTACAATTTTTTCACCAAACCGCAATAGAAGAAAGCTCCGGAAGGTGGTTGGGTCCTTAGGGTCCTTAAAGTCTTTAGAGACATTAGGGACCTTAAAGTCCTTAAGCTCCTTAAAGACCTTCCGGGTGAAAATGCTTGAAGACTATCAGCCCCTTGGATTTACCGATTGCCTCCTGCAATTGCTCGAGCGAGGCTTCCTTGATTTTCTTGACACTGCGGAATTGCTTCATCAGCTGCGAGGAGGAGGAGGGCCCTATACCGGAAATACTATCCAATTCGCTGATTACCTGAGATTTAGAACGCCTGTTGCGATGATGTGTGATTCCGAAGCGGTGCGCCTCGTCGCGCAAAGCTTGTATCACCCTGAGACTCTGCGACTTCTTGTCGATATAGAGCGGCAGTGAGTCTCCGGGGAAGTAGATCTCCTCGAGTCGCTTGGCGATACCCACCAACGCGACTTCACCTCTGATACCCATCTCATCAAAGGCTTCGACAGCGGCACTCAGCTGACCTTTGCCACCATCCACCACCACCAATTGGGGCAGAGACTCACCCTCTGCCATCATGCGCGTGTAACGTCTGTGCAACACCTCTTTCATTGAAGCGAAGTCGTTGGCACCAACAACGGTCTTTATGTTGAAGTGTCGGTAGTCGCGGCGCGCCGGCTTACCGTTGCGGAACACCACACAGCTTGCCACAGGATTCGTACCCTGGATATTTGAATTATCAAAACATTCAATATGTCGCGGCTCCACATTCAGGCGGAAATCACTTTTCATCTGCTGCATCAGCTTCTCCACTCCATGCTCCGGATTCAATTTCTCTGCCTGCTTCTCGCGATCATTCATATATTGGGTCGCATTCTTGATACCTATATCCAACACCTTCCGCTTCTCACCTCTCTTCGGAATAATAAATTCCACACCCTTGAACTCCACATCAGGCAGGAACGGCACTATCACCTCCTTGAAGTCACGGTCGAATCTCTGCTTGATCTCTGCTATTGCCATGGAGAGTATCTCCTCTTTGGTTACCTCCATCTTCTGCAAACGGTATTCAAGATTGAGGCTCTGAGTGACTGCACCGCGGCTCAGGTGCATGAAATTCACGTATGCACGGTCACCATTTTCAACGTAGGCGAACATATCTACCGACACGGTAGCCGAATCCCCTATTACCGTCTTTACATTGTATTTTTTGACCGCCTCATATTTCTCTTTCACCTCCTGAGCTTCCTCAAATTTCCATGCTTCACTCAGTCGGGTCATCTCCTCAAGAAGGTATTTCTCCAAGGCAACGGTCTCTCCATTCAGAATCTGTCGGATGCGGGTAATATATTCACCATATTCTTTCGGACTCACCAACCCTTTGCAGGGTCCGGCACATTTATGAATATGGTAGTCGAGGCAGAGTGAATATTTGTTGCGCGCGATACTCCTCTCATCCAAAGCATGCCGGCACGAACGCAAAGGATACACCTCACGAATCAACGAAAGGACTGTTTTGGCTGCCTGCAGGTTGCTGTAGGGACCATAATAACGTGCATTCAGATCTTTCTCGCGAGTCATGAAAACACGTGGATAGAGTTCCTTTGTTATTACAATCCACGGGTAGGATTTGTCATCTTTGAGCAACACATTGTACCGTGGTTGATACTCCTTGATCATCGCATTTTCGAGAAGAAGGGCATCCTCCTCGGAAGCAACCACGATGAAGCGCATATCAACAATGTTGCGCACGAGTAGATTCGTACGCACGGAGTCGTGCCGGCGATTGAAGTAGGATGACACGCGCCGTTTCAACCTTTTTGCTTTGCCGACATAAATCACCTTCCCCGTCTTATCGAGATACATGTATACGCCCGGCGCCTCCGGGAGATTCAGGATCTTCTCCCGGAGATGTTTTCCCGGACGATTGTTGTGAATATCCTCAGGCGTGCGATCCGGAGAGATTTCTATCTTGAATCCCCCGAATTCATCAATATTCCGCCCTACATTCGACAATACCCCTTTCTGCTCTTCCATCTTGATATGAACAAAACTTCTACAAATTATTTAAAAATTAGTGTCCGAAGGACACACCTCTCAGTAGCCGTGCACATTGCGGTTTCATCGCAATGTGCACGGTTTCATAACATCACACAAAGTGTCTGAAATGTGTATTTTGGCAACCGTGGACATGTCGGTCTTACCGACATGTCCACGGCTATCAATGGATGTGTCTTTCAGACACCGCAGAATTATAACTTCTTTTGGGTTCTTATTGCTTACTCCAACTCCTACTGTGTCATCGAATAGAGGTGCAGCCTTCACAAACTTCTAAAATTTTTAATTAATACTTCAGGAGGGCGGTGACTTCGCAGTCTTTGGGGAGATTGGCTCTGCCGTTGAGCGCTTCGAGTTCGACAATGAAGTTGATGTAGATTTTCTTCGGATTCATCGACTTCACCAAATCATAGCAAGCAGCCATCGTACCACCGGTTGCCAACAGGTCATCGTGCAACACAACCACATCATTCTCGTCGATTGCATCGCTGTGCATCTCTATGGTGTCAACACCATATTCTTTCGCATACGCCTTTTTAATCGTTACAGCCGGAAGCTTACCGGGCTTGCGGGCCGGTACAAAGCCGCAACCTAATTCGTATGCCATTATTGAACCACCGATAAATCCGCGGGATTCAATACCCACTACTTTTGTCACACCTTTGTCGCGATAAAGATCCGCCAACGCTTTCGCCGTTACGTGCAATGCTTCACCATTCTTGATCATCGTAGTCAGATCACGGAAAAGAATACCTTTTGACGGAAAATCCGGCACATCGCGAATGAGTTTCTTTAATTCTTCAATTTCCATAGTTTGATTTACATATTATAATTCATTAATTCATACGCATAAGTATTGAATTTGTTCCACGTGGAACAAACCTATTCTTCATCTATTAAGAAGAAGCAGAAGCACATTAATATCTGCCGGGGATACACCCGGTATTCTGGATGCTTGACCTATGGTGGATGGACGATGCTTTGTCAACTTCTGGCGCGCTTCCGTGCTTAAAGCGGAGATCTCATTAAAGTTGAAATCAGCAGGAAGTTTGACATATTCCAATCTCCTCTGCTTCTCAGCCAACTCCCTCTCACGAATAATATATCCACCATACTTAATCAGGATCTCTGCAGCTTCAACAATCTCATCTCGTCTGACCTCCTCAATAGATTCTATCTTCTCTTTTAGCTTACGAAGCACAGAAGAGAGTTTCAGTATATCCAACTGGGGACGCTTGATCAGCTCAATTAATCTCACGGAAGCTGTCAAAGGAGTTGTTCCCATCTCTGCGAGAAAGGAATTTATCTTATCTGTACCTTTAACAAGATATGTCTCGCAGAATTCAATCAAGGAATCACGCTGATGCAACTTTGATTTCAGAGCATCATAGCGTTCCTGAGTAGCAAGGCCTATTTCATAACCTTTGGGAGTCAATCTGACATCTGCATCGTCTTGTCTGAGCAATATCCTGAACTCAGCACGTGAGGTAAACATGCGGTAGGGTTCGTCGACACCCTTTGTCACGAGATCATCTATCAGAACACCTATATACGCTTCTTCCCTACCCAACACTACCGGCTCAAGATTCTTTGAGCGTCTCGCTGCATTTATACCTGCCATCAGACCTTGGGCAGCTGCCTCCTCATAACCGGTGGTACCATTCACCTGACCGGCGAAATAGAGACCCGGGACGAGACGCGTCTGGAGATCATGACCCAACTGAGTTGGATCAAAGAAATCATATTCTATCGCATAACCGGGGCGATAGAACTGAACATCCTTCAGCGCGGGAATTTTTGATAATGCCTCCATCTGCACCTGCCAAGGAAGTGAGCTCGAGAATCCATTGATATAATACTCTTGCGTTGTCTCCCCTTCAGGTTCCAAAAAGAGCTGGTGAGAATCTTTATCTGCAAAAGTTACAATCTTTGTTTCTATGCTGGGACAATAGCGCGGGCCGATACTCTTGATCTGACCATTATACAATGGAGAGTCCTCGAGATTATCATTGAGAATCTGATGAACCTCAGGATTGGTATGTGCAATCCAGCAACTGCGATTTTTCAGCACACGGTGCACATCAGGTAGAAATGAGAACTTATGAAAGTCATCTATATCTCCGGTCTGTTCCTCGCAAAGTGAATAGTTAATGGTGCGACCATCAACACGTGCCGGTGTACCTGTTTTCATTCTGTCAGCTTCAAAACCGAGAGCCACAAGTTGCTCCGTAATACCCTTGGAAGCATCTTCCGAGATACGACCGCCTTCAAGTTGCACACGTCCGAAATGCATCAGACCATTGAGAAAAGTACCGGCAGTGAGAATGACCTGATTCGCGTAGAACCTAATCCCCAAGGATGTTTCAATACCTTTCAAACGGTAACCGGAGGCTGAATCAGATTCATCAGGCTCATCTATAAGAAGCTTTGAAACGTTATCCTGGAAGAGAGAGAGATTAGGGGTGGAGTCGAGTACTTCACGCCATGCATCTATATATTTAGCGCGGTCACTCTGCACACGCGGACTCCAGACAGCGGGACCTTTAGATCGGTTCAGCATGCGGAACTGAACAGCAGTAGTATCTGCTACAATCCCCATCATACCGCCGAGAGCATCAATTTCGCGTACTATCTGACCTTTAGCGATGCCACCTACTGCAGGGTTGCAACTCATCTGTGCTACCTTGTTCATATCCTTGGTAATCAGAAGAGTCTTTGCACCAAGTTTGGCGGACGCGACGGCGGCTTCGCAACCGGCATGACCTGCGCCTATAACAATTACATCAAAATTGAAATTCATTGTTTATTAACTATTTTCCAGATATCCAATGCTTTATTCTCCGCTGCTTCCATAATTTCCCGTTCCCCGGGACCTTTGTCATTTATTCCGCATAAATGCAGAACTCCGTGGATTATCACCCGAAGGAGTTCAGATTCATAGGGAACGCCAATCTCCTCTGCATTACTTCTGACAGTGTCGAGCGAGATAATCATGTCACCCGACAGTCGATTGCGCGAGGTGTAGTCAAAGGTAATTATATCTGTGAAGTAATCATGTCCCAAATATTTGATATTGGCATCAAGGATAGTCTGATCATCACAGAAACAATAATTCAGTTTACCGATCACATTACCGTAAGATGCGGCAACGGCAGTTATCCATTCACTAACCTTATCAAAATTTAACAGAGGCATCTCAACCTCTTCAGTGGAGTATGTGATCATTTGGAATAAATTGAACTTTTCAAAATTGCACCCCTGACATTTTTTGAAAGGGGAGTAAAAAGTGTGCAATACAAAAATAATGAAAAAGGAGTAAATTTCAAAAAACAGGAAAATTTCAACTTTCTTGCATCAATTTTTCACCAAGTGCATTATTTATCCCCTTTTCAACTTATTTGCCGTTTCAATCAAGCAAGAAAAATGTTACTATATATTGTTGATTCAATGCCACTTACTCATCAAATTCCACATTATTTAACGCCTTGAGAATTGAATCCGCACCTAAAACCTTTACAAATACACACAAATACAGAAATCTCCACGCATAAAATTCAGCCATTGTGGACGCGATGAATCGCGTTGGCAAATTTGATTCAACGTGGACGCGATGAATCGCGTTGGCAA
>CAZEJY010000003.1:72883-75093 GCA_964512705.1 uncultured Sangeribacter sp.
GACGCGATGAATCGCGTTGGCAAATTTGATTCAACGTGGACGCGATGAATCGCGTCCCTACAAAACAATAATGAATTTCTGTACACACAATCTAAAAAAAAATTTATATATGGGTGGGGTATTGGAGGCAAATTTGTAATTTTGCATTTTACCAGATGCTATGGAATTAATCAAACATGAATGCGGCATCGCAATGATCCGCCTCCTCAAACCTCTCTCCTACTATAAGGAGAAATATGGAACACACCTCTATGGTCTCAATAAACTCTATCTGATCATGGAGAAGGAACACAACCGCGGCCAAGAAGCTGCAGGAATCGGATGTGTGAAACTAAACATGCCACCCGGCGAGGAATATATCTTCCGCGAACGCGCACAGGGTTCGGATGCCATCACCCAGATTTTTGCCAACGCACATGAACAGATGCGGATAGCCAACGCCGAAGGAGTTCCTCCGATCTACACTCCCTTTGTCGGCGAGGTCTATATGGGTCACCTTCGTTACAGCACCACCGGCAGATCAGGTATCAACTATGTTCACCCATTCATGCGCCGCAACAACTGGAGTAGCCGCAACATGCTCCTCTGCGGAAATTTCAATATGACCAATGTTGATGAGATCTTCAATTCAATCACCAGCACAGGTCAACATCCCCGCATCTATGCAGATACATTCCTCCTGCTCGAGCAATTGGGACACGCTCTCGACCGCGAGAATGAACGTCTCTTCGAAATCCACAAGAAAGCCGGGCTCAAAGGATTGGAACTATCCACAGCTATCGCCCGCGACCTGAATGTTACCAATATGCTTCACCGTTGCGCCCCCACATGGGATGGTGGATACGTGATATGCGGAATTGTAGGAAACGGCGATATGTACGCGATGCGCGACCCAAATGGTATAAGACCTGCATTCTACTATAAAGATGAAGAAATAGTGGTTGTAGCAAGCGAGAGGCCGGTTATACAGACAGCTTTCGATCTACCGATCTCGGAGGTCAAGGAATTAGAGCCGGGAACAGCAATAGTAGTCGACCGGGATGGTTCTGTCAGGATAGACCGCATACTTTCGAAAGGGGAGAACTGTAAATGTAGCTTCGAACGTATATACTTTTCACGCGGTTCAGATTCAGACATTTACCGTGAACGAAAAGCATTGGGGCATCGCCTTGTACCTCAGGTGCTGAAGGCTATTGACCAGGATATTGACAATTCAGTATTCTCATTTATTCCCAACACTGCCGAGGTGGCTTTCTATGGCATGGTAGAGGGTATTGAGGACCATCTGATCAAAAGCAAGATTCATGATATCCAGCACCTATCGGCCACGGGGAACCTCACCGATGACAATATCGCCCACATTCTCCGGCGTAGGGTCCGCCGCGAAAAGGTAGCGATAAAGGATATCAAACTTCGCACATTTATTGCCGAAGGTGCAACCCGCAACGACCTTGCGGCGCACGTTTACGATATCACCTACGGCTCCGTAAAGCCCGGTGACAACTTGGTGGTTATTGATGACAGTATCGTGCGTGGAACGACCCTTAAACAGTCAATTATCCGCATTCTTGACCGCTTGCATCCACGCAAGCTGGTGATAGTCTCCAGTTCACCACAGGTCCGCTTCCCGGACTGCTACGGTATAGATATGTCCAGAATGGGTGAATTCATAGCCTTCAAGGCAGCTATGGCTCTCTTGGAAGAGAGGGGCATGAAATATGTCATAGACAGCGTTTATCAGCGTTGCAAGGAGCAATCTCAGCTACCCAAAGAGGAGATAAAGAACTATGTCAAGGATATCTATGCCCCTTTCAGCGACGAGGAGGTAGCCGCCAAGATAGCCGAAATGCTTACTCCCGAAGGTACGAAAGCCGAGATTGAGATAGTGTATCAATCGGTAGAGGAGATGCACAAAGCGATCCCGGAGCACCCCGGTGACTGGTACTTCACAGGCAACTACCCTACTCCGGGAGGAAACCGGTTGGTTAACCAAGCCTTTATCAACTTCTACGAAGGAAACACGACGCTAAGATACTAAGTAAGAAGTACGAGTTATGAGTTACGAAGTACGAATAACAAAGTACGAGTTATGAGTTACGAAGTACGAGTTACGAAGTAATAAGTAAGTTAAGCGCCTCGCGAGTATTCGCAAGGCGCTTTAACATTAATATGTATCTAACTTATTAATTCCCTATGCACAAGGAATACTT
>CAZEJY010000003.1:75193-118550 GCA_964512705.1 uncultured Sangeribacter sp.
GCTTTAACATTAATATGTATCTAACTTATTAATTCCCTATGCACAAGGAATACTTAGTACTTCGTAACTCATACTTCATACTTCACATTAATATGTATCTAACTTATTAATTCCCTATGCACAAGGAATACTTCATACTTCATAACTCGTACTTCATACTTACTAATTAAGCCTCCGGCTTAATTAGTATTCGTCCCAGCTCTTGATCTTGATTTCGGAGATCGGGAGCTCGCAGAATGCACGAATAAATGCTGACGCGAGGCGCGCGTTGGTCAACAGAGGAATATTCAGGTCGATTGATGCACGGCGGATTTTATAACCGTTGCTGAGCTCTTTGGCGGTAAGATTCTTCGGGATATTAACCACCATATCAATCTGCTTCTCATGAAGCAAATCCAACGCCTGTGGATGGCGATCGTCGCTCGGGAAGTAGCATACCAAGGCAGGAACACCGTTCTGCGCCAAAAAGCGCTGTGTGCCCTCTGTAGCGTAGATTGTGTAACCCTTTCTATGAAGCATTCTTGCCGGCTCAAGCAGATCAACCTTCTGACGAGCGGTTCCGGAGCTGAGCAATACAGTCTTTTTCGGGATGGTATAACCCACGGAGAGCATTGATTTGAGGATAGCCTCCGATGTATCATCACCTATACAACCCACCTCCCCGGTAGAGGACATATCCACACCCAAAACAGGGTCGGCACCCTGCAGACGTGAGAAGGAGAACTGCGAAGCCTTGATACCGACGTAATCAAGGTCGAACGCAGATTTATTCGGTTTGTCGACACTGAGACCAAGCATCACTCGGGTTGCTGTGTCGATGAAATTCTGCTTGGAAACCTTGGAGACAAACGGGAAACTTCTGGACGCACGCAGATTACACTCAATCACCTTTATATCATTATCTTTAGCGAGGAACTGTATATTGAAAGGTCCGGATATATGAAGCGCTTTCGCTATCTTTCCGGAGATCTTCTTCAGTCTGCGCATTGTCTCAACATAGAGTTTCTGAGGAGGGAACTGAATGGTTGCATCACCGGAATGCACACCGGCAAACTCTATATGTTCGGATATAGCATAAAGCTTGATTTCACCATTCTGAGCTACGGCATCCATCTCGATCTCCTTGGCTCCTTGAATAAACTCTGAAACCACAACAGGGTGCTGCTTGGAGACATTTGCCGCAAGCTTCAGGAAGCGCTGCAATTCATCCTCATTTGAGCATACATTCATCGCTGCACCTGAAAGCACGTATGATGGACGAACAAGCACCGGAAAACCAACCTCCGCTACAAACAGATCTATATCCTCCATAGAGGTAAGCTCGCGCCAGCGTGGCTGATCCACACCGATCTCATCGCAGAGTGAGGAGAACTTGTTACGATCCTCGGCATTATCAATATCCTTGGCCTGCGTACCGAGGATATTAACCTTAGCCTTATCCAGGCGCATCGCAAGGTTATTAGGTATCTGACCACCGGTGGAGAGTATCACACCATGCGGGTTCTCAAGTTCGAGAATATCCATAACCCTCTCATAGGTCAATTCATCGAAATAGAGACGCTCACACATATCATAGTCGGTAGATACAGTCTCCGGGTTATAGTTAATCATTACGGGACGATAACCTGCCTCAGCGACAGTCATAAGGGCATTAACGCCACACCAGTCGAACTCCACGGAACTACCGATTCGGTATGCACCGGAACCGAGCACGACCACAGACTGATGGTCACCGAGATAGTGCACGTCGTTTTCTTTACCGTTGTAGGTCAGATATAAATAATTGGTCTGAGCCGGATACTCTGCAGCAAGTGTGTCTATCTGCTTCACAACCGGACGGATTCCGCGACGCAAACGATCAGCACGTATAAGATTGGAGAGAGAATCGCTATCGGAATTCATTCGGTCACCCCAGAGGGCACGTCCTATCTGGAAATCACTGAAGCCCTGTTCCTTGGCAACACGCATCAGTGAGTCGGGGAGTGCTTCGAGTGAATCATACTGTTCGAGTTCACATTTTGTATTGTAGATAACCTGCAGTTTCTCGAGGAACCAACGGTCGATCTTAGTCAGTTCATGGATTTTCTCCACGGTATAACCTCTGCGGAAAGCCTCCTCAATAGCAAAGATTCGCTTATCTGTAGGTTCGCTAAGAGACTTGTCGAGGTCGGTAATCTTCATTGGCTTATTCTCCACGAAGCCGTGCATACCCTGTCCGATCATGCGAAGACCCTTCTGAATAGCCTCCTCGAAAGTGCGACCTATAGCCATCACCTCTCCGACAGACTTCATGGAGCTGCCGATTTCGCGACGCACGCCGTGGAACTTACCGAGGTCCCAGCGGGGTATCTTGCAGACGATATAGTCAAGAGCCGGCTCAAAGAACGCTGAAGTGCAGCGTGTCACGGAGTTCTTCAGGTCAAATAGACCGTAACCCAAACCGAGTTTCGCAGCCACAAAAGCCAAAGGATAACCTGTTGCCTTGGAAGCGAGTGCCGAAGAGCGGGAGAGACGGGCATTGACCTCGATAACCCTGTAGTCCATAGACTCCGGATCGAAAGCATACTGCACGTTACACTCACCCACGATTCCTATATGTCTGATAATCTTGATTGCAAGTTTGCGAAGCATGTGATAGTCCTCATTCGACAATGTCTGTGAAGGAGCCACCACGATACTCTCACCCGTGTGGATACCAAGTGGATCAAAGTTCTCCATGTTGCAGACAGTGATACAGTTGTCGAAACGGTCACGCACCACCTCATACTCAACCTCTTTCCAACCCTTGAGACTCTTCTCCACAAGAACCTGGGGAGAGAAAGAGAGAGCCTGCTCCACCAAAGAGATCAACTGCTCGCGGTTGTCGCAGAAACCGCTTCCGAGACCACCTAAAGCGTAAGCGGCGCGGATAATCACCGGATAGCCGAGATGATCGGCAGCCACAAGGGCATCCTCCACTGAATCAACCGCCTCGCTCTTTATGGTCTTAACATCAATCTCATCGAGTTTCTTGACAAACAATTCGCGGTCCTCGGTATCCATGATAGCGCGAACCGGTGTGCCAAGCACACGCACATTATATTTCTCCAGCACTCCGGACTCATATAGGCTCACACCGCAGTTGAGGGCGGTCTGACCACCGAATGCAAGGAAAATACCATCGGGGCGCTCCTTCTCTATCACCTTCTCAACAAAATAAGGGGTGACAGGGAGGAAATAGATCTTATCGGCAAAACCATCGGAGGTCTGCACTGTAGCGATATTCGGATTTATCAACACTGTGGAGATATTCTCCTCCTTCATAGCCTTGAGAGCCTGGGATCCACTATAATCAAACTCTCCTGCCTCTCCGATTTTCAAAGCACCTGAACCAAGGAAAAGTACTTTCTTTATTTGCGACTTGTCTGACATATTTTCTATATTTTTAGGGTAATCTCCCCTATTTTTGCTTTGATTATGCTTCAATAATGAAAAAAGAAGCCTGACGGAACTGAATCCGGCAGGCTAAAAATTACAAAAGTGAGATGAATTCATCGAATATGAATTCCGTATCTTTCGGACCGCTGCTCGCCTCCGGATGGAACTGTGCGGAGAAGAAAGGCTTGGATTTATGCCTGATTCCCTCATTTGTTCCATCGTTCATGTTGATAAAGTGCGGCTCCCAATCCTCGGGGATTGTGGAGTTATCCACAGCGAAGCCATGATTCTGGGAGGTTATATAGCATTTCTCCGTACCGGCAAGACGCACCGGCTGATTATGGCTTCTATGTCCATATTTCAATTTATATATCTTCGCTCCGGCAGCTTTGCTGAGCAACTGATTACCCATGCAGATACCGCATATCGGTTTACCGATTTCGAATGCCTTGCGGATATTTTTCACTGTCTCCTCAGCGAATTCAGGACTACCGGGACCATTGGAGATAAAAAGTCCATCGTAGGGTATCTGTGTGAAATCGTAATCCCAGGGAACAAGGGTGACGCGGACTCCTCGGCGCGTGAGACAACGGATGATATTGTATTTCGTGCCGCAATCCACAAGCACTACACGCTTCTCTCCATCACCAAACTCCTTCACCTCCTTGGTGCTCACCTTGTCGATCAGATTCTCCTTATTAGGATCATGGAATTCGATATCCTCTCCACCCTCGAAAGTGATTTTACCAAGCATTGAACCCTTATCGCGGAGCAGCTTGGTCAGCGCACGGGTGTCAATTCCATAAATACCGGGGATCTTCTCATCCTTGAGCCATTCAGCCAAAGAACGGGTAGACTGCCAGTGGCTCGGCACCCAGCTGTAATCTTGACACACGATTGCCTTGCAATGAATGCGGCTCGACTCAAAATAATCACTTAGATTGGCTTCTGTGACAGTGTCGGCAGACGGTACACCATAATTACCAAGAATAGGGTAGGTTGTCACTAAGATCTGTCCCTCGTAGGAGGGGTCAGTAAGACTCTCCGGATAACCGGTCATCGCGGTGTTGAACACCACCTCTCCGGCACAAGGGGCTTCATAGCCGAAAGAATAACCCTCGAACCGGGAACCATCTTCAAGAGTCAGGATAGCTTTTTTGGAATCTTGCATTACGGAATTTTGATTGCAAAGTTAATCGAAATCCCAAACAATTGCAAATAGAATTTCATTCTTTGGAGCATAGTCCCATTTTTATTTAAATATTTTTTGTCATGACTTGATTTTTATCTTTGAAGTGAAGGAAATATAAATTAATTTTGTATTTGAAATGGCTAATAAGATTTTAATAAAGAACGCTACTTTCTCTCCCGATTCGAGAGAGGAACGGAAAGATATTCTCATTGAAGGCGGTAAGATAATGAAAATTGCCCCTTCGATACCATCTGACGGCGGATGCGAGGTTATCGAGGCTTCCGGCCTCACAGTTATTCCCGGGCTTGTGGACGTGCATGTGCATCTCCGTGAGCCCGGTTTTTCATATAAGGAGACTATTGCTACCGGTACTCAAGCGGCGGCGGCAGGTGGTTTCACCACAGTTTGCGCGATGCCAAACCTGAATCCGGCTCCCGATTCCTTATCAGGGCTCAACGAGCAGCTGAAGATGATAAAGAATCAGGCATGTGTCGAAGTACTCCCCTATGCCACAATCACCAAGGGTAGAAAAGGGGATGAGCTGGTCAATTACAGCGAACTCGCACCACTTGTAGCCGGTTTCTCCGACGACGGTTCCGGTGTCCAGAATGAGGAGGTGATGCTCCACGCCATGGAGGGTGTGATGCTCTGCGGGAAGGTGCTCGCCGCTCACTGCGAGGTTAATGAACTCCTGAAGGGGGGATATATCCACGACGGAGAATATGCTGCGGCTCATGGACACAAAGGCATCTGCTCGGAAAGTGAATGGGTGGAGATCAAACGTGATATCGACTTGGCGGAACGCACCGGCTGCCGACTCCACATCTGCCACATATCCACCGCGGAAAGCGTAGACCTGATCCGTCGCGGCAAAGCACGCGGCATTAAGGTTACCTGCGAGACCGCTCCTCATTACCTTGTCTTCTGCGATGAAGATCTGCAGGATGACGGCAAGTTCAAGATGAATCCCCCGCTCCGCTCTGCAGCCGACCGCGAGGCTCTGATTGCCGGAGTTGCAGACGGAACAATCGACGTGATAGCAACTGATCATGCACCACATTCGGCTGATGAGAAATCTCGTGGCTTAGCTAAAAGCGCAATGGGTGTCGTGGGTCTCGAGACAGCACTCCCCGCAATCTACACATATCTTGTTAAGCCGGGTATAATCACATTCGAGCGCATGCTTGAGCTCATGGCACATACTCCCCGCGAGATTTTCCAGATTCGCGGAGGTATCAAGGAGGGAGACCGCGCCGACATTGCCTTGGTCAATTTCAACAAATCCTTTATCGTGGACCCCAAGGAGTTCATGAGCAAGGGTAAAAGCACACCGTTCGAGGGAAAGAAACTGTTCGGAAAAGTTATTACCACCATCGCCGATGGTAAGATAGTATATGCAGCCAATCAGAAGTCAGCTGCAAAAGACAGACATAAAGAGCGCAATTTTATTGTCACATCCAACGAGAGGGTGACTCTCAAGACCTGGCGCATGGAGCTCAAAGGGGACACCTCCGACTTCAAGGCCCCCGGGCAATTCGTGGAGGTAGCGGTTCCCGGCAAATACTTGCGCAGACCCATCTCTGTTTGCGATTGCAAGAATGGGGAACTGACACTCCTCTATGATGTGGTGGGAGAGGGTACGGCCGAAATGGCAAAAATGCAACCCGGAACCTCGGTGAATCTTCTAACAGGACTCGGCAATGGATTCACTCTAAATAGTGAACTGACCGATCCCTTGCTGATAGGTGGCGGAATCGGTACCGCTCCCCTATTGCAGCTTGCCCGCGAACTGTCTGACCGTTGCATATTCGGTACCGTGGCTTTAGGATTCAGCACCGGACGCGACATACTCCTCGAAGATGAATTCCGCCAGTTGGGTCACAAGGTGATTGTCTCTACGGTTGATGGCAGCTACGGCACCAAGGGATTTGTCACGGATGCGATACGAGAGAACAATGTGAAGTATGATTACTTCTACGCCTGCGGTCCGATGCCTATGCTTAAGGCGGTCTCCTTAGGTCTTGACAAACCGGGTGAGGTGAGCTTGGAGGCAAGGATGGCATGCGGATTCGGCATCTGTATGTGTTGCGCTATGGAAACAAAAACCGGAATGAAGGGTATCTGCAAATCGGGACCCGTCTTCCCTAAGGATGAGATTATATGGAAATAAAAGATATAGACACAAGCGTACAGCTCGGTAATCTGACGCTTCCGAATCCGGTAATACCCGCCAGCGGCTGCTTTGCATTCGGCTACGTCATGTCGGAATATTACGACCTCAACCTCCTTGGAGGAATCTCTATAAAAGGCACTACGTTGCACCCCCGACAGGGCAATCCCCTACCGCGTGTGGCTGAATGCACCGAGGGATTAATCAACTCTGTGGGACTCCAGAACCCGGGTATCGACAAGGTAATCGCTGAGGAGATACCCAAGCTGAGAAAGGTTTTCAGAAATGGTCTGATCGCAAATATCAGTGGCTTCTCGATTGATGAATACAGGGAGTGCTGTCAGCGTGCAGACAAATGCGAGGAGATAGATATCATCGAACTGAATGTGAGCTGTCCGAACGTGCATGGCGGCGGCATGAGTTTCGGTACGGATCCGAAGATGGTAGCCGAAGTGACCGGAGAGGTTAAGAAAGTTACCACCAAGCCGGTTTACATCAAGCTTACACCCAACGTAACCGACATTGTGTCTATTGCTAAAGCTGCTGAAGAGGCTGGTGCCGACGGTCTTTGCCTGATCAATACCCTGTTGGGTATGCGCATTGATATCAAGCGCAGACAGCCCGTCATCGCCAACACTATGGGTGGCTTCTCAGGTCCGGCAGTTTTCCCGGTGGCAGTGAGGATGGTCTACCAGGTTAGCCACGCGGTGAATATCCCGGTGATCGGATGCGGAGGCGTTTCCACAGCCGACAATGTCATAGAGATGATGATGGCAGGAGCAAGCGCCGTTGAGGTAGGCTCAGCAAACCTCATCAACCCCTATGCCTGCAAAGATATAGTTGAGGCTCTCCCCTATCGCATGGCTGAGCTTGGCATCAACTCATTGAAAGATTTAAAAATATAAAAACTTATATAATTATGCGCGACGTTATTATTGCCTGCGATTTTCCGAATGCCGAAGAGACACTGGCATTCCTTGATAAATTCCAAGATGAGAAACCGTTTCTCAAAATCGGTATGGAACTCTTTTACGGTGCCGGTCCGGAGATTGTGAAAGAGATCAAACGCCGTGGACATAAGATTTTCCTTGATCTGAAGCTTCACGACATACCAAACACTGTGCGTAAAGCCATGAAGGTGCTTTCGGGTCTGGACGTAGATATGGTTAATGTGCACGCAGCGGGCACTATCGAGATGATGCGCTCAGCCAAAGAGGGACTTACCCGCGAAGATGGCACTCGCCCACTATTGATTGCCGTGACCCAGCTCACAAGCACCTCCGAGGAGGCAATGCAGAAGCAGTTGCTCATCAACTCCACAATCGGTGACACAATCATCCAATATGCTAAGAATGCCGCGGAAGCAGGGCTCGACGGAGTTGTCTGCTCACCGTTGGAGGCAGGTATCGTGAAAGACGCCTGTGGTAAGGAATTCCTCACCATCACTCCCGGTATCCGTTTTGCCGACTCAGCAGCCGACGATCAGGTGCGCATCACAACCCCTGCTCGCGCAAAAGAGATAGGTTCCGACTTTATTGTAGTTGGTCGTCCGATCACCGCCGCAGAGGATCCCGTAGCAGCCTACCGCCGCTGCGTCAAAGATTTTTGTTGATGATAGTTTGGTGTTAGGCGTTAGGCGTTAGATTTTAGATAATTCTATCAGACCTATTAGACCTATCAGACCCATTAGACCTAACACCTAAAACCTAACACCTAAAACCTAAACTAAAATGCTAAATATCGAAAAAGCTGTAGCTAAAAGCTTACTGAAAATTAAAGCCGTATTCCTTAGTCCCGAAGAACCTTTCACATGGGCAAGTGGAATCAAGAGTCCAATCTATTGTGATAACCGCCTGATTCTCTCAGATCCGGAAGCGCGCAAAGTCGTAGAGAATGCTATCGCCGAGACTGTAAAGAACCAATATCCCGAAGCTGAAGCGCTCATGGGTACCTCCACAGCCGGTATCGCTCACGCTGCAATCGCCGCGTGGATTCTCGACAAACCGATGGGATACGTGCGCGGAAGTGCAAAAGACCATGGTCGCAATAACCGTATTGAGGGTAAACTCGAACCCGGAACAAAAGTTGTGGTAATCGAGGACCTTATCTCAACCGCCGGTAGCTGTATCGACGTTGTAGATGCTCTCCGCGAGGCTGGCGCCGAAGTTTTGGGCGTGGTATCCATATTCACTTACGGCATGAAAAAAGGTTTAGACAGACTCGAAGCTGCAAATGTGAAAAATATTTCACTCTCAAACCTCGATACACTTCTTGAGGTGGCTGTGGAAGAGAATTACGTCTCCCCTACTCAGGCTGAGGCAATCAAGGCATTCCGTGCCAACCCATCAGACCCATCCTGGCAAGAAAAACTTTAATTCATCTCATAAAATTTCCATAATATGCGTCATCTAATCGATCCCACAGACCTTACCCGCAAAGAGACTGAAGAAATTGTGGACTTGGCTCTCGATATCATTGCTAATCGTTCAAAGTATGCAGAGGCTTGCAAAGGTAAGAAACTTGCTACTCTCTTCTATGAACCCTCCACGCGTACACGCCTGAGCTTCACGGCTGCCATGATGGAACTTGGAGGTAATGTGCTCGGCTTCTCCGATGCGCAGAATACCTCAGTGAGCAAGGGTGAAACAGTGGCAGACACCTCGAAGGTTATCAGCTGCTTTGCCGACATCATCGCAATGCGTCACTTCGAGGAGGGAGCGGCCTTTGTTGCTGCAAGCAACGCCAGCATACCGGTAATCAACGCAGGTGACGGTTCACACGCACACCCGACTCAGACACTGACCGACCTACTCACCATCAAACGTGAGATAGGCAGACTCGACAACTTCACGATCGGCTTCTGCGGTGACCTCAAGTTTGGACGTACCGTGCACTCCCTGATCAAGGCATTATCACGCCATACAGGTGTTAAGGTTGTGCTTATCGCCCCCGACCAGCTTCGTCTCCCTGACTACATGAAGCATGAGGTTTGCGACAAGAATGGTGTCGATTACCGCGAGGTGGCAACTATGGAGGAAGCTCTGCCGGAACTCGATATTCTATACATGACACGCGTACAAAAGGAACGCTTCTTGGATGAAGATGAGTACGACCGTCTGAAAGACAGTTTTATCCTCACAGCTGAGAAATTGCAGGCAGCTCGTCCGGAACTGCGCGTGCTCCATCCGCTGCCACGTGTGAATGAAATCACCGTGGATGTGGATGCAGACCCGAGAGCGGCATACTTCCGCCAGGTAGAGAATGGTAAGTTCGTGAGAATGGCTCTTATCCTCACCTTGCTCAAGATTGCTGAGAAAGAGGGAGCGTCATCACCGATTCTTCCGCAAGGCACAGTAGTTAACCAATATCGTTGCTCCAACCGCCGCTGCATCTCCAACATGGAGCATGTCGACACACTCTTCCGGCCCTGCAACGACGGAGTAACCGACTACCGCTGTGTCTACTGCGAATCCAAACCCGCAAAACAAAGATAAAAGTTAAGAAATTAGTTGGAAATTTAGATTTGATTTTGTGAAGAAAATTTCTTAACTTTGTAATCTAATTTTCCATAACAGGATATGATATCAAAACAACGCAGCATAGCGACCGAAACGTGCCATACGATGCGCTCCAAGCGCAAACAGATTCGTGTGATAGTGTGTGGAGGCATGCTTAAATGTGTGTGAAAATAACATGTGGCGTCAGGTCTAAAAACCTGGCGCCACAACTTTTATTAAATTGATAGTTAACGGGAACTTAGTTAAGAAAACTTACTTATATTGAGATAATGAAAGCAGGAATTGTAATGGGGTCCACAAGCGACTGGCCGGTGATGAAAGCGGCAGCCGATCTGTTTGACTCTTTCGGAATTGAGTATGAGAAAAGGGTGCTGAGCGCACACCGCACTCCCGCTGAGTTGGAGGCATGGGCGTCAGGCGCACGCGATCGCGGTATCTGTTCAATCATCGCCGGAGCAGGTGGTGCAGCGCATCTCGCAGGCGTCGTTGCCGCATTCACTACACTCCCCGTAATCGGCGTACCGGTGAAATCCAAAAGCCTCGAAGGGCTCGACTCCCTCCTCTCTATGGTGCAGATGCCTCCGGGCATTCCTGTGGCAACTGTCGGTATTGACGGTGCAAAGAATGCAGCTCTCCTCGCTGTCGAGATGATGGCTGTGACAGATATGGAACTCAAAGCCAAGCTTGATGACTTCCGCAAGGAACAGGCAGCAAAGGTGCTCGCTTCCGAAATTTAATCAAATCGAATTAAAAAGAACCATTTCACAGGTATTTTAATAAAATCCTCTGACCTATAAACATGAACGCTAACAAACACAGAATCTATGTCGAGAAGAGACCTGAGTTCCGCACTGAGGCAGAAAGCCTCCGCAAGGAACTCAATGCCAATCTCGGCCTAAACATACAGAATCTTCGTCTGCTCTGCGTCTACGATCTCTTCGGTTTCTCCGATGAACTGATCGAGAAGAGCAGCTATCGCGTGTTCGGTGAACCTGCAACCGACAACGTATCCTCAACACTCGACACCGCAGGTATGCCTTATCTTGCTATCGAGAGCCTTCCCGGTCAGTTCGACGCACGCGCCAATTCCGCTCAGGAGTGTGTTCGTCTGATCGACCCGACAGCTGATATCGAGATCAGCGCAGCAAAACTTCTCGTATTTGATAATTCAGTAGGGGAGGAGGAGCTCAAAAAGATCGCTCACTACACTATCAACAGCGTAGAATCCCGCCAGAAAGATCTCAACAAACTCGAACGCCCTGACAGGGCTACAGCTAAACCCGTGCCGGTTTTGGAGGGTTTCAGAAACATCACTAAAGAGGAGGCTACTGACTATTGCAAGAAGATGGGTCTCGCGATGAACGGTGATGACCTTATGGAGGTTGTAAACTATTTCACTGCTGAGGGTCGCGATCCGAATGAGACCGAGCTTCGTATTCTCGACACTTATTGGAGCGACCACTGCCGCCACACCACCTTCACTACCGAGCTCACAGACATTGAAGTGGAGGATTCCATGATCTCCGACAACCTTAAAGAGGCGCTTCAGGAGTGGAAAAATATCCGTAAGAACCTCGGCCGCGAAAACAAGAGCCTCTGCCTTATGGATCTCGCCACAATCGGTGCACGCTATCTTCGCAAAGAGGGTCTTCTCGAGGACCTCGAACAGAGCGAGGAGAATAATGCCTGCTCCATCTACGTGGATATCGATGTTGACGGTAAACCGGAAAGATGGTTACTCCAGTTCAAGAATGAGACTCACAACCACCCGACAGAGATCGAGCCTTTCGGTGGTGCCAGCACTTGTCTTGGCGGTGCAATCCGTGACCCGTTGAGTGGACGCAGCTACGTGTATCAGGCGATGCGCGTAACCGGTGCCGGTGATATCTATCTACCCGTGAGCGAAACAATGCCGGGCAAACTTCCCCAGCGTGTCATCTCACTCAAAGCAGCGGCAGGTTATTCATCCTACGGAAACCAGATCGGTCTCGCCACAACCCACGTGCGCGAAATCTATCACCCCGGATACGTTGCAAAACGTCTTGAAGTTGGTGCCGTAGCCGGTGCTGTCAAAGCTTCTGACGTGAGACGCGAGCGTCCTCAACCGGGTGACGTGATCCTGATGTTTGGCGGTCGCACAGGTCGCGACGGTATCGGTGGCGCAACCGGTAGTTCCAAGGAGCACAATGATTCATCACTCGAGGAGTGTGGAAGTGAGGTACAGAAAGGTAATGCGCCTGAGGAGCGTAAGATCTCACGCCTCTTCCGCCGTCCGGAAGTGACCCGACTTATAAAGAAATCAAATGACTTCGGTGCAGGTGGTGTCAGCGTAGCTATCGGTGAGCTCACCGATGGTCTCGACATCTATCTTGACCGCGTAACTACAAAATATTCCGGTCTTAACCCTACGGAGCTCGCTATCTCCGAATCACAGGAGCGCATGAGCGTGGTGGTTGAACCCAAGGACCGCGAGGAGTTTGAGCGTTATTGCCACGAAGAGAATATTGAGGTTCGCCACGTAGCAGACGTGACCGACTCCGGTAGAATGCGCATGTATTACAACGGTACTCCGGTTGCTGATCTCAAACGTGAGTTTATTGATTCAGCCGGTGCTCGCCATTATGCAAAAGCACGCATCGGTGCTCCTGAAGAGCGCAATCCATTTGAGCGCACCCCGGAAGGAAAGGATTTGAAAGAGAAGTTCCTCAACAACCTTGCAGATGAGAATGTGACATCTCAAAAGGGTCTGATTGAGATGTTCGACTCCTCAATCGGTGCATCCACTGTGTTGATGCCTTTCGGTGGCAAGACCCAGGGAACAGAGGCTCAGGTATCAGTACAGAAGCTTCCTGTGGGCAGTCATCACACCGATACAGCTTCAATTATGACCTTCGGTTTCAATCCATATATAAGCAGCTGGAGCCCATATCACGGTGCAAGCTATGCTGTAATTGAAGCATTGACCAAAGCTACTGCAGCGGGTGCTGATTTCCGTAATCTGCGCTTCTCATTTCAGGAATATTTCGAGCGCATGAACTCGGAACTCGCATGGGGTAAGCCTTTGGCAGCGCTCCTTGGTGCATTGGAGATGCAGATCGCATTCGGCTTGGCTGCTATCGGAGGTAAAGACTCCATGAGCGGAACCTTCAACGATATCAATGTGCCTCCTACACTGATTGCATTCGCAGCCGGAACAGTTGATGCTCGCAAGGTGATCAGCCCTGAATTCAAGAATAGTGGTAACTATATCTACCTCATCAGACACAACGCGAAGGAGAATCTTCGTCCCGATACAGCAGAGCTTATCAAGAATTTCGAGAATGTCCGTAAGGCTATCGAGGCGCGCAATATCGTTTCGGCATGGGCTGTTGGCTTCGGCGGCGTTGCCGAGGGTCTTGCCAAGATGAGCTTCGGTAACGGAATCGGTGCGAACGTAAACCTCAACGAGGATGAACTCTTCGCATTCGGCAACGGTAACATGCTTGTTGAAAGCGAGACAGAGCTCAACTTCCCCAACGCTGAGTTGATCGGTAAAACAACCGATGACGGTGTGATCGAGATCAATGGCGTGAAAACTTCAATCGAAGAAGCTTTCGAGGCCAATAGAAAACGCTTCACAGAGGTATACCCCGACCGCAGCGGCGTGACCGGCAAGGTCGAGAATGCCACATCGGGTAAAAACCAGAGTAAATGGGAGGGTGAGAAGACCGAGCATCCTGTAGTGTTCTTGCCTCTCTTCCCCGGTACAAACTGCGACTACGATATGACTAAAGCTTTCGAACGCGAGGGTGCGGTTGTTACCAGCCAGGTATTCTGCAACCTCACCGGAGAAGATATCGAACGCAGCGTTGAGGAGATGGCAAAGAATATCGATAATTGCCATATATTGGCAATCAGCGGTGGTTTCTCAGCCGGCGACGAGCCCGATGGCAGCGGCAAATTCATCGCCAACATCCTGCTCAACGACACAGTCAAGGCAGCTATCCAGCGTTTGCAGAAACGTGGTGGTCTCATCTTGGGAATATGCAACGGCTTCCAGGCTCTTGTAAAATCAGGCTTACTCCCATACGGCAAGATAGGAGAGTTGACTGCTGAGTCACCGACACTCTTCCACAACGACATCAACCGACATATCTCGCAGATTGTGTCTACACGCGTAGGATCAGTTGCCTCTCCCTGGTTGGCAGGATTTGAAGTAGGCGACCTTCACAGCATCGCGGCATCTCATGGCGAGGGTAAGTTCATGGCATCAGCTGAACTTTCAGCCGAATTGCGTAAGAACGGTCAGATCGCATTCCAATATGCCGATGCCGAGGGAAATGCAACGATGGAGTCTCCTGCGAACCCCAACGGTTCGACAGAGGCTATCGAGGGTATCATCTCACCGGATGGACGCATTCTTGGTAAGATGGGCCACTCGGAGCGCTATGGAGAGGGTTTGATGAAGAATATTCATGGTAACAAGAACCAGAATCTCTTCGCTAACGCAGTGGAGTATTTTAAGCCTTGAGGTGTTAGGCGTTAGGCTTTAGACGTTAGGTGTGAAAGTAGGGATGCACCGTGGTGCATCCGCAAACAACGTTAACAAAAGATCTCAATGGCTGCACCATGGTACAGCCCTACGTTCAGGGAAATCTGAAAACCTAAAACCTAACACCTAAAGCCTAAAACCTTCCAATTTAATTAAGAAGAAAATAGAAAAAATATATATGGCAAAAAGTTATGAAGCATCCGGGGTGAATCTTGAGGCAGGATATGAGGTAGTATCCCGCATCAAGAAGCACGTGGCTTCTACAAATATTCCCGGAGTGATGGGTAACATCGGAGCATTCGGAGGTATGTTCGACCTCGGCTCCCTCGGTTACGAACATCCTATATTGGTGAGCGGTACCGATGGCGTCGGTACTAAGTTAAAGATTGCTTTCTCCATGGAGAAGCACGACACCATCGGCATTGACGCAGTGGCAATGTGTGTTAACGATGTCCTCGCACAGGGTGCCAAACCATTGGTTTTCCTCGACTACGTAGCAGTAGGGAAGAATCACCCGGAGGTTGTTGAGGCAATTGTTTCCGGAGTTGCTGAAGGTTGCCGCCAGGCCGGTTGCGCGCTCGTAGGTGGTGAGACAGCCGAGATGCCGGGAATGTATTCCGCAGGAGAATATGATATAGCAGGTTTCACAGTTGGTGCAGTAGAGAAGAGTAAATTGATCGACGGCTCCAAGGTTAGTGTAGGAGACCTCCTGATCGGTATCGCTTCCAGCGGAGTTCACTCCAATGGTTTCAGCTTGGTGCGCAAGATCGTTTCTGACCGTGACCTTGAATTTTATATGAAATATGAGGGTACCGGTGATCAGACACTCGGTGAGATGCTTCTTACACCAACAAAGATATATGTAAAGCAGGTTCATAAAGTTCTTGATGAAGTTGATGTGCATGGTATTGCACATATCACCGGCGGTGGCTTCGACGAGAATATACCACGTATTCTGAAGCCCGGTCAAGGCATAGAGATCGAAGAGGGAAGCTGGGAGATTCTTCCGGTGTTCAAGCTCCTTGAGAAATTCGGCAAAGTACCTCATCGCGAGATGTTCAACATCTTCAATATGGGTATCGGTATGGTATTGGCTGTCAACCCCGAAGATGCACCCCGCACTCTCGAAATCCTCACAGAATGTGGAGAAAAAGCATCAGTGATCGGTAAGATTGTTGAAGGAGAAGGAGTCACAATCAAGTAATTATTAAAGAGAAATATTTTATGGCTCAGGTGCACGGCAGTAAAGAATCAGAGGTCTAAACCCAAAGGTCAGAAGTCTAAACCTAAAACCTAAGGCCTAAAAACTGATTTCTAACGCCCAAAACCTAACGCCTAAAACCTAAATAAAAACATGCGAGCATTAATTAGCGTAAGCGACAAAAGGGGAGTAGTGGAATTCGCTCAGGCTCTCCAATCACTCGGGTGGGAAATTATCGCCACCGGAGGCACAATGACAAAATTGCGTGAAGCAGGTGTAAATGTTATCAACATCAGCGACGTGACAGGTTTCCCGGAAATCTGCGACGGCCGCGTAAAGACATTGCATCCAAAGGTACACGGCGGTCTTCTTGGACGTCGCGACCTACCGGATCACATGGCACAATTGGAGGCTAACGGAATCCAGACAATCGAGATGGTTTGCGTAAACCTCTATCCTTTCGAGGCTACAATCGCCAAAGAGGGCGTGACAATGGAAGATGCCGTGGAGAATATCGATATAGGTGGACCTTCAATGCTTCGCAGTGCCGCAAAGAATTTCAGAGATGTCACTGTGGTTTGCGATCCGTCTGATTACGACAAGATACTTGAGGAGATCCGCGCTACAGGTAACACTGAGCTTCAGACTCGCCTCCAGCTCTCCGCCAAGGCTTATACACACACTGCACTCTACGACAGCCACATCGCAACCTACATGCGCAAACAGGCTGGCTTGGATGAGAAACTTTTCCTCGCTTTCGACCAAGTGCAGAGCCTTCGCTACGGTGAGAATCCTCATCAGAACTCAATGTTCTATCGGGCTGAGGAGAAGGTTCCCTATTCAGTGGCTTACGCACGCCAGCTCGGTGGTAAGGAACTTTCTTACAACAATATTCAGGATGCAAATGCAGCGTTGCAGATTGTACGCGAATTTGACGAACCTTTCGCAGTAGGCTTGAAGCACATGAATCCATGTGGTGCAGCAGTTGGTAAAGATATCAACGAGGCATGGAAAAAGGCATACGAGGCTGACAAGGTAAGTATCTATGGCGGTATCGTAGCCCTCAACCGTGAACTCGACGGAGAGACCGCAAAATTAATGAAGCCTATCTTCCTTGAGATCGTGATGGCTCCATCATTCTCCAAAGAGGCTCTTGAGGTATTCGCTTCGAAGAAAAACCTCCGCATCCTTGAGGTTGAGATGGCTAAGAGTGACAAGAAACAGAAGCAGTATGTCGGCGTAACCGGAGGCTTGCTCGTTCAGGATGCCGATATGGAGTGCAAGGAGATCACAACCGATATGTGCGTGACCGAACGCAAACCTACAGCTCAGGAGCTCGAGGATATGAACTTCGGTTGGAGAGTTGTGAAGCATGTAAAGTCAAACGCTATTGTCATTGTTAAGGATGGTGCTACTGTAGGTGTCGGTGCGGGTCAGATGAACCGCGTCGGTTCTGCAGAGATCGCCCTCGAAGAGGCTAAGGCAGCAGGACACACCGAGGGTCTCGTACTCGCATCAGATGGCTTCCTTCCATTTGACGACACAGTTGAATTCGCTTCAAAATATGGCGTAACAGCTATCGTACAACCCGGCGGTTCAATCCGCGATGAGGATTCTATTAAGAAAGCTAACGAGAAGGGTATCACAATGCTCTTCACCGGCATGCGCCACTTTAAACATTAATTTTAAGGTTTTAGGTTTAGGCGTTAGGTTTTAGAAATTAATTAATGCACAGTTCATAATGCAGAATTAGGAATTGTGAATTGGGAATTCCTATTAGACCTATCCCCTAACACCTAAAACCTAACACCTAAAACCTAAATAATGAGTAACGTACTGGTAATTGGATCGGGAGGACGCGAGCATGCTATTGTGGATGCTTTGCGCCGCTCCAATAAAGTGGATAAGATATATTGCGCACCGGGTAATGCAGGTATAGCTGAAATGGCTGAATGCGTTCCTCTAAAGGTTACTGAGGTTGATGCACTTGCAGAATTCGCCAAGAAGAATGGAATCGACCTCACTGTCGTAGGACCGGAAGCAGCATTAGCCGTAGGTATCTCCGACAAGTTCATCGAAGAGGGTCTGCGCATCTTCGGACCAACCAAGGGGGCGGCACGCATCGAGAGTTCCAAGGAGTTTGCCAAGGATCTGATGAAGAAATATGGTGTGCCCACTGCAGGTTATGAAGTATTCGAAGAGTTTGAACCGGCATGGGAATATGTAAAGAACCGCCCACTTCCCGCTGTCATCAAATATGATGGCTTGGCAGCAGGAAAGGGCGTAGTTGTGGCACTGACATACGAAGAGGCTGAGACTGCTCTGCGCGACATGCTGTGTGATTCCACATTCGGAAAGGGAAAAGTGGTAGTAGAGGATTTCCTCGACGGCCCTGAGTTCTCTTTCATGTGTGTGGTCTCCGGCAATAAAATCTATCCGTTGGAGCTTGCACAGGATCATAAACGTGCCTACGACGGTGACAAAGGACCAAATACAGGCGGTATGGGTGCTTATTCACCTGTCCCATTTATCTCCGATGAGGTAAAGGCAGAAGCTCTCGAAAAAATTATCAGACCGGTTGCTGAAGCACTCGTCAAGGAGGGGGTACCATTCACCGGAATTCTTTACGGAGGACTGATTCAGACTAAAGAGGGCCCGAAAGTAATCGAATTCAATGCGCGCTTAGGTGATCCGGAGACAGAGGTAGTGCTTCCACGAATGGAGAGTGATATCTACGAACTCTTTAATGCCGCAATAGATGGAGCTGACTTCGAAATCAAATGGAGCCCTGAAGCATGTCTCGGTTTCGTACTTGCCTCCAAGGGCTACCCCGGCAGCTACGAATCAGGTAAAGAGATTAAGGGGCTCGATAAACTTGACGGCACCGTCTACCATATGGGCACAAAGAATGTGGATGGTAAAATACTAACCGCAGGTGGCCGCGTATTGATGGTGACAGCAAAAGCAGCGACTCCGGCGGAAGCAAAGGAGAAAGCTATGAGTGAGATTGCCAAGATTGATTGCGATAATCTTTTCCACCGCACTGATATAGGCTATCAACTCATGAAATAAAATATTGGGTTAGGTATTAGGTTTTGGGCGTTAGGTTTTAGAAATTAATTAATGCACAGTTCATAATGCACAATGCCAGTTAGGTGTTAGGCTTTAGGTGTGAAAGTAGGGATGCACCGTGGTGCATCCGCAAAGATCACAATGGCTGCACCATGGTACAGCCCTACGTTCAGGGAAATCTGAAAACTGAAAACCGACATCTGATAACTGATAACTGACATCTGATAACTGAAAACTTATGATAGAAAGATATGGGCGCGATGTGATGCGCCAGGTTTGGACAGAAGAAAATAAATTCAATGCCTATCTGAAGGTAGAGATTCTCTCTGCCGAGGCATGGAGTAAGTTGGGTGTGGTTCCTGAAGAGGACATCGTGAAGCTTAACGAGAAAGCCACATTTAATATTGACAGAATCAAAGAGATAGAGTTGCAGACTCGCCACGATATTGTGGCATTCACCCGCACAGTCTCTGAATCTTTAGGTGAGGAACGCAAGTGGGTACATTATGGCTTGACTTCTACCGACGTGGTTGACACAGCCAACGGCTATCTTTTCAAGCAGGCAAATGAGATTCTGCTTCGCGATCTCGAGGAGTATATCGAGATGCTTGGCAAACAGGCTCTGAAATATAAATACACGCCTTGCATCGGACGCACGCATGGTATTCACGCCGACATCACCTCTTTCGGTCTGAAATGGGTGCTCTGGCGCGCTGAGATGAAGCGCAATCTCGAGCGTTTCAAAGCGGCAGCCAAAGGTGTTGAGGTAGGTAAATTAAGCGGTGCTGTGGGTAACTTCGCAAACATACCTCCATTCATCCAGGATTATGTATGCGAGAAACTCGGAATCGCATCCTCGGATATCTCCACTCAGGTTATCCAGCGCGACCGCCACGCTTACTACATGGCAACACTCGCTCTTATCGGTGCGAGCCTCGAGCAGATGGCTCTTGAAATCCGTAACCTTCAACGAACCGAGGTGCATGAGGTTGAGGAATCATTCGGCAAAGGTCAGAAGGGTTCCAGCGCCATGCCTCATAAACGCAATCCGATTTCCAGCGAGAATATCTGCGGTTGCGCACGCGTGCTGAGAGGTTACATGATGACCACATACGACAACGTTGCTCTCTGGCACGAACGTGACATCTCACACTCAGCAACAGAGCGTATCCTCATGCCGGATGCAACAATCCTACTCGATTACATGCTCAACCGCATGAAGGGTATTCTTGAAAACCTTGTGGTATTTGATGAAAAGATGCTCTCTAATATTTATCTCACAAATGGTGTCATCTTCGCACAACGCGTAATGAATGCGCTTATCGGCAAGGGATTCGTTCGTGAACAAGCCTACGACACTGTTCAGCCAATTGCCATGCAGGCTATGGCTACCGGTGCCAAGTATCAGGACTTGCTCAAACAGAGCCCCGTAGTGATGGGAGCGTTGACCGAGGAGGAGTTGGATGCATGCTTCACATTGGACTACTACATGAAGAATGTGGACTACATCTACGAGCGCAACGGATTGAAATAATAAAAGATGAGGTTTTAGGTGTTAGGCTTTAGGTTTTAGGTTATAGGATTTAGTAATTAATGCACAGTTCATAATGCCCAATTAGGAATTGTGAATAGCGAATTCTTATTAGACCTATTAGACTTATCCCCTATCCCCTAAAACCTAAAACCTAACGCCTAAAACCTAAACAAAAAATAACATAATGTCAGAAAGATTAGTTGTCATCGGCTCACAATGGGGCGATGAAGGAAAAGGGAAGATGACCGACTACTTCGCATGTCGTGCGGATATGGTTGTACGTTATCAGGGTGGTAACAATGCAGGCCACTCAGTGGTATTTGATGGAAAGAAATACTCTTTGCAGAGCATTCCTTCCGGTATCTTCAATCCCAAAACAGTGAATGTGATGGCGAACGGAATGGTGGTTAATCCTGTTTCCGTAATCGCCGAACTTGAAAAACTTCACAATCAGGGTATCACAGACTATCAACTCTATATCTCCGACCGTGCAGCTATGGTTATGCCTTGGCATGCTGACCTCGACGGAGCTTTCGAAAATTCAAAAGGTAAAGCACTTATCGGAACAACCAAGAAAGGTATCGGTCCGGCTTATTCCGATAAGTATGCACGCATCGGACTCCGCATGGGTGACCTCCTCGAACCGGAATATTTTGCTGAGCGCCTACAGGTTGCTCTTGATGCAAAGAACCGTGAATTGGAGTCATACGGTCTTCCTACATATGATTTCGATACTGTATACAATCAGTATATGGAAATTGCCAAGGTGCTTGGTCCACGCATCACAGACACATCAAAACTCATCAACGAGGCACTTCGTTCAGATGCTAAGATCCTTTTCGAAGGCGCACAGGGCATGATGCTTTGTATCGACCACGGTACCTATCCATACGTAACCTCCTCCACACCTTCTGCTGCGAGCGTTCCGGTTGGTGCGGGAATATCTCCAAAATGGATCGACAATGTGCTCGGTATTGCTAAAGCATATTGTACACGAGTAGGGGAGGGACCATTCCCGACAGAGCTCTTCGGCGATATCGCTCATGAAATCCGCGAGCGAGGTCACGAATATGGCACAGTTACAGGACGCCCACGCCGCATAGGTTGGTTTGACGCTGTTGTAGCTCGCTACGTAAGCCGTCTGGCAGGAATCGATAACTGGGCGTTGATGCTGTTCGATGTTCTCTCAGGTCTCGACACAGTCAAGATCTGCACTGCTTATGAATGCGATGGCGAGATTCTTGATGCACCACCTGCAACAATCGCTAAACTTGCAAAGTGCAAACCGGTATTGGTTGAGCTTCCCGGTTGGAAAGAGGATATCACTCAGGTGAAATCATTCGATGAACTCCCCGAAAATGCAAAGGCATACGTGCGCAAGATCGAGGAGATCACAGAAGTGCCGGTAGGAGTTATCTCAGTAGGTCCCGACCGCACTCAGACTATCACAATTTCAGAGAAATTAGCTAACTTCTAAACATAGTTCTATGTCGTTTATTGATGAAAAAGTAGTTCAGGAGGGTATGACATTCGATGATGTCCTGCTCATCCCGGCATATTCAGAGGTAACTCCCAACATGGTGAATCTTGCCGGACGCTTCTCCCGCAATATTCCCCTAAACATCCCCTTTGTATCGGCAGCAATGGATACTGTCACAGAGGCAGAGATGGCTATAGCGATTGCACGCGAGGGAGGTATCGGTGTGATCCACAAAAACATGTCAATCGACGCTCAGGCAGCTCAGGTTCGTAAGGTGAAAAGAGCGGAAAGCGGCATGATCTATGATCCGGTCACCATTACAAAAGATGAGACCGTGGGAGATGCTCTTCGTCTTATGCACGATAACCACATCGGTGGAATTCCTGTAGTTGATCCTGAAAACCATCTGATTGGTATAGTAACAAACCGCGACCTTCGCTTCCAGAGTGATCACAGCCTCAAGATTTCAGAGGTTATGACTTGCAAAAATCTTGTCACAACCGATAATCCTGACCTGACTGAAGCTGCTAAGATTCTTCTACAAAATAAAATAGAGAAACTTCCCGTTGTAGACAAGGAGGGTAAGCTGATGGGATTGATCACCTATCGAGATATCACCAAGATTCAGGATTACCCCATGGCATGCAAGGATGATAAGGGTCGTTTGCGTGTTGCTGCCGGTGTAGGCGTCACTTCCGATACTCTCGAGCGCGTAAAAGCTCTTGTAGAGGCTGGTGTGGACGCTGTAGTCATCGATACCGCTCACGGTCATTCAGCTAACGTAACCAAGACTCTGAAAGCTGTTAAGGCAGCATATCCTGACTTGGACGTAGTTGTCGGCAATATTGCTACCGGTGAGGCAGCACGCTTCCTAATTGAGGCAGGTGCCGATGGTATCAAGGTTGGTATCGGTCCAGGTTCGATCTGTACAACCCGCATCGTTGCCGGTGTCGGAATGCCTCAGCTTTCCGCCATCTTCGATGCATCTAAAGTAGCAGCTGAGTATGGTGTACCAGTAATCGCAGACGGTGGTCTACGCTATTCAGGCGATATCGTGAAGGCATTGGCAGCAGGTGGAAACTGCGTGATGTGCGGATCAATGTTCGCGGGTGTGGAGGAGTCTCCGGGCGAAACAATCATTTACAACGGACGTAAATTCAAATCATACCGCGGTATGGGTTCCGTAGAGGCTATGGAGGCAGGTTCAAAAGACCGCTATTTCCAGAGCGAGAAGGCTGACTCAAGCAAATTCGTTCCGGAGGGTATCGTAGCTCGCGTTCCATACAAAGGCACTCTCAGCGAAACAGTTTATCAGCTCGCAGGTGGTCTGCGTTCAGGTATGGGTTACTGTGGCGCAAAGGATATCGATGCTCTGCACAAAGCCAAATTCACACGCATCACATCTGCCGGTGTTACAGAGAACCACCCGCATGACGTGACTATTACCAAGGAGGCTCCTAACTATTCAAGAGGTTAACAGATGGAGAAAATATTAATTATAGACTTCGGTTCACAATACACCCAGCTGATCGCACGCCGCGTGCGCGAGCTCAACGTGTATTGCGAGATTCATCCCTTCAACAATATCCCTGCACTTGATGCAGATGTGAAGGGAGTGATTCTCTCCGGTTCACCATCATCCGTTCGCGACGCAGATGCTCCGAAACCGGACCTGAGTGCCATCAAGGGTAAACTCCCATTGCTTGGCGTATGCTATGGTGCTCAATTGCTCGCCAACGAATATGGTGGCACAGTTGAGGGCGCACCATCCCGCGAATATGGTCGTGCGATGCTGACAGTGGTAAAACCCGAGGATGCGCTGATGCTTGGCCTCCCGTCACCTACACAGGTATGGATGAGTCACGGCGACACCATCACTTCGCTCCCGACTAACTATACCATCATCGGTTCCACCGAGAATGTTAAAGCTGCAGCTTACCATATCGAAGGGGAACAGACCTGGGGTATCCAGTTCCACCCGGAGGTGTACCACTCAACAGATGGAACTAAGCTGCTCTCAAATTTCGTGTTGGGTATCTGCGGTTGCTCCGGCACATGGAGCCCGGCTTCATTCATTGAGTCAACTGTAGCAGAACTTAAGGAGAAGATTGGCGACGAGCACGTTATTTTAGGTCTTTCAGGAGGCGTTGACTCCTCTGTAGCCGCAATGCTTCTGCATAAGGCTATCGGAAAGAACCTGACATGTATCTTCGTGAACAACGGTCTTCTTCGCAAAAATGAGTTTGAAGAGGTACTCGATTCCTATAAAAACATGGGTCTCAACGTGATCGGCGTAGACGCTTCCGAGCGCTTCTATAATGATCTGAAAGGTGTTACAGATCCGGAACAGAAACGTAAGATTATCGGTCGTGATTTCGTTGAGGTTTTCAACGCAGAGGCTAAGAAGATTCAGAATGCCCGCTGGTTAGGTCAGGGAACGATATACCCGGACGTAATCGAGAGCTGCTCTGTGAAGGGTCCATCGGCTACTATCAAGAGTCATCACAATGTTGGTGGCCTTCCTAAAGAGATGAACCTTAAGGTTGTGGAGCCACTGCGACTCCTCTTTAAGGATGAAGTACGCCGCGTGGGTAAAGCCATGGATATGGATCCGAATCTACTCGGGCGTCACCCCTTCCCGGGTCCCGGACTTGGAATCCGTATTATCGGTGATATTACACCTGAAAAGGTACGCATTCTTCAGGAAGCAGACCGTATCTTCATCGACGGTTTGCGCGAAGCAGGCCTTTATGACAAGGTTTGGCAAGCAGGCGTGATCCTTCTTCCCGTGCAGAGTGTAGGCGTAATGGGCGATGAACGCACATATGAGAGCTGTGTTGCTCTCCGCGCTGTAATCTCCACTGATGGTATGACAGCCGATTGGGTTCACCTTCCATACGAATTCTTAGCTGAGACCTCGAATAAGATCATTAATAAGGTCCGCGGCATAAACCGCGTAGTCTACGATATCTCCTCCAAGCCACCAGCAACTATAGAGTGGGAGTAACAAACAAAAGCCTTGGAGATTATTAATCTTCAAGGCTTTGATGATTTAAGAGATCAGTTTTCAGTTTTCTGAGATAAGTTTTCCGATATGGGGCCAATAAGTCTAATGGGACTAATGGGATTAACTGAAAACTGAAAACTGAAAACTGAAAACTGAAAACCGAAAACTGAAAACTGAAAACTGAAAACTGAAAACTGAAAACCGAAAACTGAAATCTGAAAACCGAAAACTGAAATCTGAAAACTGAAAACTGAAAACCGAAAACTGAAAACTAATAACTAATATTAACAATATGAAGCGAATACCTTTATTTATTCTTCTGTTGGCATGGCTGGTATCGCCGGCTTTTGCCCGGGAGGCTTTCAAGGATGCGGAAACCCTGCATCTTGAAAGTAGCGTTTCCGCTCAGGAGATGCTGAAAAGGGATGTGGCGCTGGCACAAAACAATGCTTTGACCCAAAGTATTGCCAAGGAGACAGCAGCCATCTCCTCCGTGGAGTTCGAGAAGAGGACTCTAAGTCCTATAGGTAAAGCTGTTGAAGCACAGGTTCAGGCTCAACCTCGTCCGAGAATGAAAGCACGTGCCTCACAGCCTGCTAAAATCGTTACCGGCAATGTGCTCGGTAAGGATTATGTACATGGCGGAAGCGAAATCAACTGTATCATGCAATACGTGCAGGATACAGAAAACGCCAACATGATCCACATCCATAATTTCTATGGTCTTGAAGAGACTGTGGATGCTGTGGTGGATCTTACCGCCGGAACCGTCAGCATCCTCCCCCAGAGGATTCTGCAAAGCCCTACCTACGGTGATGTATTTCTCTTCCCCGTAAAATTAGAGGGTGATAAAATTCAATATTTCCCGACTACTTCGGTAACAGGAACCATTGACGAAAATGGCGTAATCACTCTCGGAACATGGGGCGCGATTGTTGGTCAGGGTCAATTCCAAGGACAACTCCTTGCTCTTCTCGACAAGAGTGAATACGTTCCTTGCAACGCCACCATGACCGCTACTAAGATGGTGAACGGAGATGGGAGCACCATTGAATTCCCACTCCTTATCGAGCAAGCAAATCCATCCGAAATTAAGATTTATAATTTCGGTACTACAGCCGTTCCGGTAACTGTTCGCGTTTTCGCTGACAATACCGTATCGGTATCAGAGCAATTTATCGCCCAGATGGGTCTTTATGGCGACTTCCATACTTTCCCGATCGATATAAAGACAAGTCAGATCAAGAAAGACCAGCCGATCATGGGTACCATCGACACTAAAAACTCCACGATCAGCTTCGATCCATGGGTTGCAGGTTCCATCATGCAGGATGGATTAGTTGCACTTTATCTTGTCAACAGCAAAGTGACATCACAGATCCCACTCACAGCTCCCAAGAAATTGGAATTCAATTTAGAGGGTAAGGGTACCGCTACTTCTCCATACCTTATCAAGACCGTCACAGACCTGCTTGCTTTGTCGCAAAACTCACAGTCAAACTCCTTCCCGGGTTTATATTTCCGTCTGGAAACTGACCTTGATCTCAAGGGTGTGACCGAATTCCTTCCGATAGGAAGCAGCAAAGCGGCCTTCAATGGCTATTTTGACGGCAATAATCATCGCATCTCCAACTTGACGATAAATGGTGTCGGATATCATTTCCAAGGTCTATTTGGGGCGATTTATGAGCAGGCTCAGATAAAGAATCTAACTCTCGAAAATGCAGCACTGACCGGATCAGGATATTATCTCGGCCTGATCGCAGGTTACTCCCAGGGTTCCATCAGCAACTGTCATGCTACCGGCTCGATCGCTACAACAGGTATGTGTGTAGGTGGTATAGTTGGTAGAACTTATGGCTCGGTAGAGGGTTGCTCATTCTCCGGAACTGCTAACGCATGCGGTTACATCGGTGGTATCGCAGGATATTCCTATGGTGCTATCCGCAATTGTGAATCAGATGGAAATATAGCTCTTCCACAGCGCCTCACGAATGGTGCAGCTTGCGTGGGAGGTATCGCCGGCTTGGCGCAATCTTTCTCCATTGCACGCGAAGGCGTCATAGCTGACTGCCTCTTCTCCGGAACCGTTACCCAAGGCTCAGGCTACGGTTTTGCAGGCGGTATCGCAGGATACATATATGCCGTAGATATGGATCGCTGTCTGAATACAGGACTTGTATTGACCACATCTACAACGGGAACCGATGAGGCTACCGGAGGTATCTGCGGTTTGATTCGTGATTCTTATATCGACGACTGTCTCAATGTTGGTTATGTTGAATCACTCGGCACAACTACTTTCGTCGGTGGATTGATCGGTTATCTGAACACGGTCTACACCGGAGGTACAGGTCTCACAGAACCTCTGTTTGTGAAAAACTGTCTTAATGCCGGACAGGTAAAAGCTCGCAATCTGACAACGGAAGCAGGTATTTTCGGTGATGAGTTCAAGATGGAGCAGTTCAATGAGAAACCATCTGACACGGCTTTTACCAACGTGTATGCCGACAACCAGATTGTTGGTCGACTTAACGCTTCCAACGGTTCTAATTCGTCGGAATTCATCGGCAAATTGCCTAAAGGATTTGATTCAGCGGTATGGACTGCTAACACCAACGGCTACCCGACATTGAAAGTATTTGATTCCAATCCTCAGAATAAGGTTGCTCAGTCGGCTATCGCTTTCGCGGAGGGTGAGTCAACCCGCGCAATGAAGAAAACCTCAACTCTTCAGGCTCCCACAGGTGTTACCTGGACACTCCTCACACCGCAGAGCTTGAAGCTTGAAGGAGATAAACTTCAATTGGGAACAGTCTACGCCAACGATACCATTGCAGCTATGTTGAATGGGAAATTAACCGGCCGCCGCCTGGTAATAAATACCGTTCCCAAACTCTTTGCCGGAGAGGGTACAAGCGCTGATCCATTCCAAATAAAGGATAAAGCTGATTTCATGACTTTGCACGACGCTGTGATGCACTATGACCATGCAGGTGACTGTTTCCTCCAAACAGCAGACGTTGACTTTGGAAATAGCGATGATTTCGCTGGTGTGGCTGCCGGAAATCACCTCAAACAGTTTGCAGGAACATTTGATGGTGGTAATCACCTGATTAAGAATCTCAAGATTAAATCTGCCAACTTAGATGCAGCCGGCAATACATTAGCGGGAACATACAACTACGGTGGTCTCTTCCATATCGGTACTCCTGAAAGCGTAATCAAGAATGTAGTGATTGATTCAAGCTGTAGCTTTAATTTCTATGGTAGCGCGGGTGCTGTGATAGGTTACACTCAAGGCAAGGTGCTCAACTGCCGTAATTATGCCGATATTCAGGGTGTAGGTGATAGAGTTGGTGGTATCGTAGGTTATCTTGAAGAGGGCAGTGAACTCGAGGATTGCTACAACTCCGGAACAATCACCTCCACAGCAAACTACACCGGAGGTATAGCAGGATTCAGCATCGCCAAGATCTCCGCTTCTCAGAATGATGGTGAAATCAATGGTGGTGCGAAATATACCGGCGGTATTGTTGGTGCATCCGGTGGTTCTGTAGCTAATTCAATCAACTCTGCTACAATCACAGGTGCGGATTACATCGGTGGTATCATCGGTTCGAATGTATCCGGATACAATATGGGTGATGTGATTAATTGCGTTTCATCCGGTATGGTAAATGCTACAGGCGAATATATCGGCGGTGTGGTTGGTTATAGCAACGGTCGCGGTAAAATTGAGGGTAACTATTTCGATGCTTCAATCAACAACATGGATGGTTGCTCCTCTTTGAGCCAGGGTTTCAACGGTGTTTCAACTTCGGAACTCGTAACTGACCAAGTTCCCGAAGCACTCAAAGATGCAAAATATAGCTTCAGCAAAACTTCTTATCCATCAATTGCTAAATTTGCTGAGGAGCCTAAGGGTAAGACAACTCGCAATATCTTCATGCTCTTTGCAAAAGGTCAGAAGCGCACAAACATCATCGAACCTACTCCACTCTCCACAGCATCAGCTCTGGAATGGAAACTGAAAGGTGATTCAATCTTCAAGATCAAAGATGGGGCATTGACAGTTGATCTGCTCGATTCCAACTTAGCAACTGATACACTGACAGCTGTGTCAGGTGATATAACCAAAATCTATTCTCTCAAGGCAATCAAGGCAATTTTGGAAGGATCCGGTTCAAAATCCTCTCCATTCCTTATTACCTCACACGAAGACATAACCACCTTGGCTGATTTCATGAAAGAATCAGAGGTTGATTATGAGGGGTATTATTTCCGTGTGGAGAATAATATAGAATATCCCGACACCGTAGCGTTTGTGCCGGTAGCTTTAACAGGTGCTCAATTCCAAGGTCATTTCGATGGAAACGGAAAAACTATTTCCGGTTTATCCTTTGTTGACGAAACCACCAAGACCGGTAAATATGTCGGCTTCTTCGGTGTTGTCGGCTCAAAGGCTACCATCTCCAATCTGACGCTCTCCGGAGCTATCAAGGGTAATAGCTATGCAGGCGGATTTGCCGGTAAACTATATGGAGCGATAGATAATTGCGTATCCAAGGTTAAGGTAGATGGTAAAAGCGGTTATGACGGTGGTTTTGCCGGCTACATGTATGACGGTGCATCAATCACCAACTCAACTTTTGAAGGAGTAGTAGGTGAGGAATATGATGGTAACTATAACTACGCCGCAGGTTTCGCCGGTCAGACAGACCTCGGCTCTACAATTGATAACTGTATCAACAAGGGTACGATAGGTAAAATCAAGAATACATCCGGAACTACTTGGACCGGTCCTCAATATGTAGGTGGTTTTGTAGGTTGGTTGAATGGTACAGTCTCCAATTGCCGTAACGAGGGAACCCTCAACGGTCGTATGAATGTAGGTGGAATTACCGGAAGACTTGGTAAGACCGGTAAGATTCTCGATTGCGCCAACACTGTAGACATCACAATCCCTTATGGAAGTAACCTCGGTGGTATGGCTCCCAATACACAGGGTAGCGGTCTAAGTTACATTATACGCTGTTACAACACAGGTAACCTAAAAGCGAAGGGTTATGTTGCCGGCATCATCGGACAGATCACAAATGGTGTAACTGTTGACAGCTGTTATAATACAGGAAACATCTCCGGCTATTCATCCACATCTTACGGTGTGGGCGGTGTAATCGGCCAGATGGCTTCAAGCACAGCATATCCGTCGGAAGCAAAAAATAGCTGGAACTCCGGCGATATCTACAACGAATCCCAGTCTACCGGTGGTTTCGCCGGTAAGATTACCGGCGGTGTTGCACACGACTGCTACAACACCGGAAACGTGAAGGTTGTCAACATTGATCCCGAAAAAAGCACCCCGAGTGGTGTAGGTGGTTTCGCAGGATGTATGAACGCAGAGGTTTATCGCGTTTGGAACTCCGGTAACGTTGAGGCAGACATCTACGGTGTCGGTGGTCTGATAGGCGTAGGTGCCATGCCAATAGCTATCGTTTCAGAATGCGTGAACTACGGTAATGTGAAGGGAACCAACTTCATGCCTGAGAAGGGCTGGGGTATCGGCGGTATCTGGGGCGGTTATGGTCCGGTGACAATCACCGACTGCGTGAACTTCGGTACAGTAACCGGTCCGGACTATGTAGCAGGTATCAATCCGGCTTTGCATAGCAACTCCAACGGAGGAACTACAATACTTCGCAGCTACAATGCCGGTGCATTGATCGTTCCCGACACAGCCAAGAAAGTTTCTAACGTAGCGTTGCTGTCAGAATATGTAGACACACGCAATCCCATTGATCCGGCGTTGATGCGCGTGGATTCTACATACTTCAACGCATCCTCGCTCAAGGAGATTGAGGGTGACTCAATAGCTGTGGGCTTGAAACGTCTTGCTCTACACAAGGCAGCGTTAGGAGATGCTTACACCTATCGTACGGCATGTCTGCCTGTTCCCGCATTTGCCGATTCTTTGGCACTTAGCGACTTCTATGCAGCAGATATCGAATTGGAAGATGAAAACTCTGATGCGACTGTAGACAGCTTCAAGATCGGTCAACTTCCTAACGTCAGCTGGAGCGCTACAGAGGGATTGGAGATTACCGCCGACGGAGAGGTAAAAGTGCTTAAATCCGGCACCCACACCCTCACGGTGACATCACTCAACACTCCGGAGACACTCACCCGCACATACACGGTTAAAGTGACTGCAAGTGGCGTGGATTCTATGGAACAGGATGCCAAGGAGATTGCATCGATCGAATACTACACCTTAAATGGTGTACGCATCGCCGCACCCGAAATCAACGCACCCTGCATCGCCCGCATCAGTTATGTTGATGGCACCACCGCCACCAAGAAACTCCTGATCACAAAATAAGTAACTGAGAAATATTAATTATCGCTTAGAGATTATATTTTTCGAAGATACTTAATCCTATAACCGATTCAGGCTTGCGCCCCGCTTGGGAGCACAAGCCTGAATTCTTTTTAACATGTCATCAGTCGGAATCAATCACATATCCTAACTTATAAGGGAATCAAATCCCTCCCTTTTTAACCCATTAGCCAAAATATTGGGGGGAATTTTTGGCAAATCGGGTGTTCGGGGTTATATTTGTAAATTGGATAAGAGCCTGTCCGCGGTTTCTTCGTTGCGGCAGCTCGAAGATATCACGTTGGATATTTAGTGTCAGGGATTTATGGCAGAATATAAAATTATGTCTCCCGAAGAGGAAGACCGAATGATCGAGGATGCTTATCAAGATGTGCTGAAAGCGTATCTTGCAAGTAATCACCGCAAGAAGGTGGAAATTATAGAGCGTGCATTCCGCTTTGCCAAGGCAGCCCACAAAGGGGTGCGCAGGCGCAGTGGTGAGCCTTATATTCTTCACCCTATCGCGGTTGCCAAGATAGTTATATCCGAACTCGGCCTCGGGTCAACTTCCATCTGCGCTGCGTTCCTCCATGATGTGGTGGAGGATACGGAGTTTACCAAAGAGGATATAGAAGCCAATTTCGGCCCTAAGATTGCTTCTATCGTGGAGGGGCTCACTAAGATTTCAGGCGGTATCTTTGGCGATAAAGCTTCCTTGCAGGCTGAAAACTTCCGCAAACTTCTTCTTTCCATGTCTACCGATATTCGTGTCGTGCTAATCAAGATGGCAGACCGCCTTCACAATATGCGCACACTCGGTTCCATGCGCCCGGAGAAACAGTATAAGATTGCCGGAGAGACACTATATGTCTACGCTCCTTTAGCACACAGACTGGGACTTTTCAAAATAAAGGATGAACTCGAAGACCTCGCTTTCAAATATGAGCATCCGCAGGCTTATGCGGAGATTATGCAGAAGGTCAGTCAGGGAGAGAAACACCGCGAAGAGATAGTGGAGAAGTTTGTAGCTCCCGTGCGCGAAAAACTCGATGCTGCAGGGTTCAAATATGAAATAAAAGCCAGAGTGAAAAGTGCCTACTCCATATTCAACAAGATGGAGACCAAGAAGGTGAGTTTTGAGGAGATTTATGATATTTATGCTGTCAGAGTCATATTCGAGAATGATGATGATGCTCTGGAACGTCTGCGCTGTTGGGAAATTTACACATTCTTCTCAGATGGCCACAAGGTACACCCTGATCGTCTCCGAGATTGGACGAGCACCCCTAAAGCCAACGGCTATCGCGCCCTGCACCTGACTGCTATGGGTCCCGAAGGAAAGTGGATTGAGGTACAGATCCGAAGCAGAAAGATGGATGAGATTGCGGAACTTGGTTATGCTGCACACTGGAAATATAAGACAGGAGTCCATGATGACGATACAGAGCTGGACAAATGGATGAATACCATCAAGGATATTCTTGCCCATCCGGAACCAAACGCCATTGATTTTCTCGACACCATCAAGCTCAATCTCTTCTATTCCGAGATTTATGTCTTCACTCCTAAGGGGGATCTGATCACCTTGCCTCAAGGGGCTACGGTACTGGATATGGCATTTGCCATCCATACCCAACTCGGAACACATTGTATCGCGGGAAAGATAAATCACAAGCTTGTGCCTATATCCTATAAATTAGACTCAGGCGATCAGGTAGAGATCATCACTTCTGAATCACAGACACCCCAAATAGAGTGGCTTGATTTCTGCAACTCCGCTAAGGCTAAAAACAGACTTCGCGCAATATTGCGTAAGAACCGCCGAAAAGCGTTAGCTTCAAAGAAGGAAGCTTCGGAAGAGAAAGATGTAAAGAAGAATCCAAAGATAAATCGCAAAGAGATTTATGTACTCCATCCCGATGATGCTACACCAAACTATAAGCTCGACACATGCTGCAAACCTATCCCGGGAGATGACGTTCTCGGATTCGTAAATGAGAATGAAGAGGTTGTGCTTCATAAAGTCAGCTGCCCGAATGCAATGCGACTCAAGAGCGCATTCGGTTCTCGTCTGGTTGCCACAAAATGGGGAGGCGTAGCTGAAAAATTCTTAGTCGTCATCAGTGTTGACGGAATAGACCGACACGGCATATTAGAGGAGATTACCGGTCTGATCTCTTCTCAGATGGGACTGAACATGAGAGGGCTGAATATCTCCACGAGTCAAGAAGTATTTCATTGTGAAATAACCCTTCAGGTCGACAACGCCGATACTGTTGAGAATCTCTGCCGCAATCTTTATGACAAGATTGAGGGAGTGAAATTTGCAAAAAGAATCAGTTAATGAAAAATCTCAGTAATATTTCATGGGTACGTTTAGCCCTGATGCTTGGAGCAACGGCAATCATCATGCTGCTGATGCCCCATGCGGACCGTCAATCATATAACTACGAACTCAACCAACCGTGGAAATATCCTCTACTGACGGCTGAATTCGACATGCCTATCATGCGCGACTCCATGTCGGCAGCCCAAATGCGCGACAGCATTGACGCCAACTTCGTGCCCTTTATAAACCGAAATGAGGAGGTAGAGCAAAAATCAATTATAAAATTCAATAATTCCTTGCGCGGAGTTGCATCTCCCTCGGAACTCTCCATACTTACAAAACTTCTGAGAGAAACTTATAACGCCGGTATTCTCGACGCTAAGACTTTCGAACGTCTTAAAACGCATAAAAACAAGACCGTCCGTACACTCGAATCCAACGGCAATGCATCCGTGGTGAGCATCAAAGATGCTTCGGGGATGCGCTCACCAGCGGCCGCATTCGAATACATAGATTCTTGCTATAAAGTCTATACCGGTTCTCAACATCGATTGGATGCTGATGTCAGCAAAGCGCTTAATGTGTGTCTTACCCCAAATGTCATCGAGGACTCTGAATCTGATGCGAAATATCGTAATCAGGAATATCTTCAGGTCAATGGGGCACAAGGAGTCATCAAGAAGGGGCAACGCATAGTGGACCGCGGAGAGATCATCACTCCACAAATTTATACCAACTTAAATACGTATACCGAAATTTTAGAGAAGAATCAGAGCAACGATGAATCGCATACCTATTTCTACCTTGGTCAGATTCTTTATATTTTAATCTGTTTCGGAGGCCTATACGCGTTTCTATCGCTCTACAGATGGAGATTTTTTAACTCCATGCGTAAGATGACATTCCTGATGGTGTTCATCACCTGCTTTGTTGTCTTCTCTATCCTGATGTTTGAATATTTACGCAATGGCATCTATTTCGTCCCCTACGCAGTGTTGCCGGTTGTGATTCTTATTTTCTTTGATGCACGTACCGCCATTTTCTCCCTTCTTGTTGCAGTGATGATCGGCGCTTTGGTGGCAGTACAACCCTTCCAGTTTATTTTCCTCGAACTCCTTGTGGGATTAGTTGCGGCATTCAGTCTCCGACGCTTGAGCCAACGCTCACAGCTACTGCGAGTTGGTCTCTATACCTTTGTAGCTTACTCATTAGGGTATTTCGTGGTCGAACTTCTATCAACTGGAACTCTGCATCAATTCTCCTGGCGAATGATCGGAATCTTCGCTATCAATTCCGTAATTCTCTCTTTTGCCTACATTCTTATATTGGTGATCGAGAAGATCTTCGGATTCACCTCTACAGTGACCTTGGTGGAACTATCGGATATCAACAGCCCATTGCTGCGCCGCCTCGCTGAGGAAGCTCCCGGCACGTTCCAGCACTCAATGCAGGTTTCCACGCTTGCCTCCGAAGCAGCACGTGCCATAGGCGCCGACACCCAGTTGGTCAGAACCGGTGCGCTTTATCATGACATAGGCAAACTCGACAGCCCCGTCTTCTTCACTGAAAATCAGCATGGCATAAATCCTCATTCCGGGCTCAATCCGGAAACAAGCGCTCAGAAGATTATCTCACATGTGACCGGAGGACTGCATATTGCTGCAAAGGAGAAATTACCGGAAGTGATACGCAATTTCATATCTGAACACCACGGCAGAAGCTTGGCAAAATATTTCTACAATACCGCCGTTAACCAAAGCGAAGATGGTAAGGTAGATGATTCCAAGTTCCGCTACCCCGGACCTAATCCACAGTCTAAGGAGACCGCCATTCTGATGATGGCGGATGCTGTCGAAGCTGCATCGCGAAGTTTGCAGGATTACTCCCATGAGTCAATCAACAAATTGGTTGACAAGATTGTTGATAGTCAGATAGCAGATGGTCTCTTCAAGGAGTCTCCTATCAGTTTCAGCGATGTTGAGATGGTGAAAGATACTTTCAAGAAGCGTCTTGCCACAATTTACCATACACGCATCGCATACCCGGAAATAAAAAAATAAAGAATGCGTGGTTTTTTCACCATAATTTTCATCATTTTATCCGTTCTTGCTCCATCTACCTGTTTTGCACAAGAGGATGGAGGAGACGAAGCACGCATTAAACTGAAGCCCATCAAAGGCTATAAGATTATTGTAGATGAATATGGTGATTCATGTCTATACACCTTTATCCGCGACGTATATATATATCCTCCGCTCAAATTCAAAAATAAGAAGCAGGAGGAATATTACTGGCGAACCGTTCGAGATGTGCGCAAGACACTCCCATACGCAAAATTAGCTTTTCAGGCACTTTGTGAGACCTATGAATACATTCAGACCATTCCGGATAAGAAGGTGCGGGAAAAGCATCTGAAACAGCTTGAAAAGGACATATTCGAGCAATACAAACCGGTCGTAAAGAATATGACCAAGAATCAGGGAAAAATTTTGCTCAAACTCATAAACCGGGAAACAGACCAATCCTCTTTCAATATTGTCAAGGCATTTTTGGGAAGTTTCCGAGCGGGATTCTGGCAAACATTCGGACGCTTCTTCGGAATGAATATGAAAGCGGGATTTCATCCGGATAAGAACAAAGATGATGCCATGATCGACAGGATAGCAACCATGATCGAACAAGGCACCTTGTAAGTTAAGGACTCTCTCAGCCACTGTAAATAACCATTTAATAAAAACCTAAATTCATGAAAAAGTCAATCTTAACGCTCCTTTTGGCATTATGCACATTAATCGGAGCCAATGCTGCAAAGAAAGCAGCCCCACAGGATTCAATCCGCGTTCTATTCATCGGTAATAGCTACACATACTACAACAACATGCCTGCAATGGTAGACAGTATCGCCAAATCGCAGAAGAAACTTCTCTCCATCACACGTATTGTAAAGGGGGGTGAGAAATTTGCCGGACATCTTAAAAATCCAAAATTGCATGAAGCTCTGAAGAAGGGTGGTTGGAACTTCGTTATCCTCCAGGAGCAGAGTGCAATGCCATCATATCCAACTTCCGTTGTTGCCGGTACTACTTACAAAGCAGCACACACGCTTGACTCACTGATTCATGCCGGCTCACCGGACGCCAAAGTTATATTCTATATGACATGGGGCCACAAATATGGTTGTCAGAAACCTTGGAAAGGTAGAGATTATCCAATGTACAAGACCTATGAAGGAATGCAGGAACGTCTCATCACCTCATATCTTGAGATGGCTTACGATAACGACGCTCTCTGTGCTCCTGTCGGTATGGCATGGCGTGAAATACGCAAGACTCACCCTGAGCTTCAACTCTACAAACCGGATTGTTCCCATCCCTCTCCATTGGGTAGCTACCTGATTGCCAACGTAATCTATACAACCATGTTCCCCACTCCTTACCAGACAGGTTTTGCACCGGATATTGCGCCCTCAACAGCAGAAATCATACAGCAAGTTGCGCAGAAAACCGTCCTCTCCAATAAAGAGATGCTGAATTTTAAGTAAAGCAAATTTCATTACTTAAGAATTATAAATTCCACCGGTTCCAAATCACCAACTTCAATGGTGTAAATACCGGTAGAGAGTCGCTCCCCATTGCTATCTTCGAGATCATAGCCAAAATAGCGATGGGGATCATTTTCTATTCTCCTTACCACTTTCCCCTCACAGTCGCGCACACGTATCTCAACATTTTGAGGAATATTCCTCAAATGAAGTGGACCCGTATAATCGGGGTGAATCCGTTTTGGATAGATATTAATATCTATTATATCACTCTCACAAGAGTGATATGCCGGTTTATCCGGATATAATTCAGCGAGGCCCAACTTAGTTGAGACCATCAAAGAGCCCGCTTCGGGGTTCCAGCCAATACCATATACCTGATTGGAGGGGAGTCCACCATTCTCTTTGGTGTATCTATGCTCTATTCTCTTCCCATCTGCTGAAACACAGATTAACCCCTCATTATTTGTTCCAATCCAAAGACGGTGAAAGGAATCAAATGTGAGTTTATTGACAATGCAAGATTCAGGTAGGAGGTTGCCGGAATCCTCACCCAAAAGTTTCAATTCCTCCCCACGCATGTACCCCTCCTCATCAACAGAAAACGGAGGAGCAAGTTTTACCACAGATGCGAAGTCTGCGACAATTAGTTCTCCTGTCGCCTCATCCTCCTTCATATCAATTGCATAAATAAATTCCCTTTTGCTTCCATCGGGTGTTATATACCCGGTAGCCAAACGCATTTCATCATCCGAAGTATCACATAATGTTCCTTTATGATCCCAAATAGCCAAACCATGACCCCAATTTTGTAAAGAGGTAATTACAAAATTTCGGCTTCGTGAGTTCTTGAAAGCAATTCCCATCGAGAAACATTGAGTAGTTTTATAAAAAGGGAATGATATTGTTTCCCAATTTTCCATCTTCAGAAGATTCTCCGGGGCGGCTTCAATCAGAGCCTTACGTCTCTCTGCTGTCAAATATTTAATCTGAATCTTTCCCTCACCGGTTGCTTCACTTCCCTTGAAATTGGAGTAAGTTGTCCAAGCGGTGCCATCAGCGTCGAATACAGGGGAGGAGAAACTTGCAAAAGAATCCCAATTCTGATTTGGGAGAGTCGGAACCGAACCGGGGAAGGATGCAAAAGGATCGGCAGGACTACAAAACTTTATCGGTAAATGATTCCGGTTAGAGAGATCTACAATAGCGATACCACCAAATATGCTCGAAATCAGAGCATAATTAGGATTCAGGGGATCAACCTCCATACCGGTCGGATCAGGAACAGGGTAGCGATCGATCCATTTCTCATAGGTTGCCTTATATGCTTGAGTGTTTGCGACAACATCCGGAACATTATACACATAATTGGGAGTTGACCATTGTACCCCATCCCAAGAAGACAGTAATGCCGGATTGATGGATGTGGTATTGAACAATCTTTGGGAAGCTCCGTGATTAATGGCAACTGTTCCTACCTCAGGAGAATAAGAAATATGTGTAGAAATAAATGATGCAGGTGCATCCGGACGAATCGGATCTCCACTATCTTTCCAACCATTGTCATAGTGACGCTTCACAAACTTTCCTCTGCCCCTGTATGTATAGAAGTTTTCAAAGTCCCAACTTCCGATTGGAGACATATCTTGATCAATTGGAAGACTCTCAATTTCTATGGCATTACCATTGCTGAGCCTCATCACTTTATCAGAGGTTGTAATTAGATATCCACCAAGGGTAGGTAAGAAATTCCCTTCGAAGCTCTCAATTACGGTCTGATTGGCAGGGAGGGCAGAAAATTGCTCTTTGCAAACACCTATCTTTTCCCATTTCCCATCTGCCAATTCATAGACTTTTATAAGCTCGCACACACTTCCCGGCTTACCTTTCACATAAGCAAAGGCATTCTTATCTAACGGTAATACTTTAGCGACATCTTCACAATCTCCAATTCTATCAAAATCATTTAAACCTGAGGGATTTTCCATTTTACTCTCCCATAGTGATGACTGACAGGAGATGATTATATTTCCTCCACATCTGAAAACTGCATCCACCGGACCGATCCCAAGTTTCGAAATAATCTTAAAATCCTGAGAAGAAATCTCGACATAACCTGCATCGGTAGAGATGAATATACTTTTTGACACCGGTGACTCCGTGATACCCCTTATTACGGACCACCCAGGAAACGATTGAGATTTTAGGGAATTGAGCATTATCACACTCCCGTCATTTTTGACTATGTCTACACCTCCGTCCATATAACCTATCAGCAATAGGTCTGAATCGGGAAGATATTCAGCAACACGGATATCGCTATTAGACAATTTGACAGACCTGGTCAAAGGAAGAATAGATTCTGAGCCCTTGATAAGCTTAAAGAGAGTCAGAGAAGGGAAATCGTATGTCGGTTTGGATTTATCGTATATTTGCTGATGAACGAGGAAATATGTGCAATCCGGGGTATCCATAATCTTCACCGGCGAACGATCAAAAGCAGGATGGAGTGTATAGCCTGAAGCTCTCCCTTCAAATGCAAAAAGAAGAGCAAGGACACTCACTACGATTATGAAACGTATGAACCTCATGAATAACACACGATTATAGCGATTCCTGAAGAGTACTTAGGCCTGAAAAAGTTAGCGCCAAGCATTTGTTGTAAATACTTGGCGCTAACTGAGCGGAAGGGACGAGATTCGAACTCGTGGTAGGATTGCTCCTACGTCAGTTTAGCAAACTGGTGGTTTCAGCCACTCACCCACCCTTCCAATGGTTAAATATTAGTCACCTCCGCTGAGGTGTTTGCAATTGCAAAGTTACATATTATTTCTATTATTTCCAAATAAAATTTTCTTTAGGGCTTGAGATTACAAATTTTTTAACATAATATTTCAAAGAATTAAGGCCCTGTTCCCACGATTTCCCTGACAGCAGTGCAAGCATCCCGAAGCTGTGAGGGGTTTCAACGTCGATTTACTCTGTCTTTCAGTACGACATGGTAGAGAAACTGACCAACAGGGAGACCGATCTTGACTTTTTTACTAATTCTATAGTATGGAGTAGCGATGGGTTCCAGTTCATATTTTCTCGTTCCTAATTGTCGCACCGCCTGCATCCCGGCTTCCACTCCCCAGTATTCGTTGATTTTATAATCAACTGACCCTCCGAATGTTGATCGGTTGTAGAAGCCAATAATAGCTGGAGACAACGGCAAACTATAACGGCTGTTTGGAGCCTTGTCAAAATAGTAAGTACCGAATACGGAAAATAACAACCGTGGTGTAACCTCGTATGACACTCGACCCTCTAACCCATATTGAGTGTTCAATCCTCTAAAATATCCATATTTGTTTACCTTTCCTCCGGAGTAGAAAGTGAATTTCCCCACGGACTGATAAAATCCTAATGTTCCGCTCTCCTCCTGCATCAATCCGGGATATGTGGCTATTTCTCCTGTGGCCATGATATTACCACTCTTCCACCGGAAAAGTTTTGCCTGACTCGGCTCAAACTCAAAACGAGGAATGCCCAAATCTATATTACGTTTGCTTCCAAATTGATTTAAACTCTCTTTCCTTGCATTATATGTCCGCTCGTTATGCTTGATGCTGACTAAATCATCTCTACCTGGTAGGTCATAAGGCAAAGGCATCACACTAATGGAGTCGAAAGAAGCCACACGGACAGAAAGAGAGTCGTTCCTTTCAATTTGTGCAAAAGCGTTCAGTGGTAGCAAAAAGCCAGCAATTATTAAAATGAGATATCTAACAGTCATAAAAATTTCTTACGGTATTGTGTAGTAATTCTATTTTTACTTTTGGCCTCGCTTAGATAACCAATATTGTATTGGTAAATAGATAATTGAAAACACAAATCCTTGAACGATAGTCTTCGGATTAAAATTTGAAACACCTTCAAAAATCCAATTAAGAATCCAGTTCACAAATGCAAAGCATAATGTCAACGCTATTATTGCGCCAATTGATATTAAAAATTTCTGGAGCGGAGGTGGGAGATGACGGGTCATAATACGAGTTATTTAGACCGCTAATATACTAAATATTTATTTGTATTTTCAAGTATTTTTAATTTTATTCTGGATTTGAATTACAAGTGGGGGATATTGGAAGAGACGATGATTTCAAAACTAAACCTATGAGTTGCATTTTCAAGACTTTTTATTAACTTTGCACTTCGAAAATACGTTATTAAGAAATGAAGTTCGTAAGGGTAATACCAAAATACAACCATCTGTGGGCAGTCAAGTTGAGCCGGACAATGCAGGAACGAGAGCATACCGCACTCGAACTTGAAAAACTCAACCGTTGCAAGGCTTTTTTGAAAGCCAATGGAGTTTTCGATCAAGACAGTTTTGTTGAACTTACTAATGAAGAATGATATGGCAAGCAAGGCAATAAAATTTTTAGAATCACATGAAGGGGAGGCTCCTTCACGTTTTGTGGAAGAAGCAGCCTGGCGTAAAGAGAATGCAAGCTGGCTCCGTTGGTCGCGCCAACTTGCTATAACGCTTATTGGCTATATGCAGGACAATGGAATGAAACGTGCTGATCTTGCCTCAAAGCTTGGGGTGTCGCCCCAGTATGTGAGCAAACTGCTCTCAGGCACTGAAAATCTCAGTTTTAAGAGCATAGCCAATATAGAGGATAGATTAGGCATAAGCTGCCTGGTTATGGTTAACGCATGAAAACGACCGTTGTAAACATATTTTTATGATAAAGAACTCAAATGATGTGGATGGACGGACATTACGATATGCAATGTTTGTTCCTTTGACTCTAATGATAGCATCATTAGTATCTTGTTGTCTGTCATACTCCAATGCCAGGCAAAATCTTACGGACGACCTTAATGAAGCGATGATTGCTTTGGCTAATGAGAATAGCGAATTGTGGACTCAGCAAGATACAATCGTAGCATTGCGCAAGATGCACCAAATCACCCATAAGCCAATGATATATCAGGCTTCGGAAGTCAATTTCAAGAATCCGGTTCTGAAAAATGAGGCATATTTCACACTTGCCTTAGTTGATAAGAAAAATACTGGCCCTAAGATTCAGGGGAACAAAATAGCATCCGACTCAATTATCCTCGTACCTGAATGCTCTATCGATGGGCTTGCAATACAAGTACAGGGCTTTGCCGACTGCTCAATGGCATCAGTGTTTGTGGCTTCCGACCAGACTGTGCCCTGTGTTCTGTTCACGCTATCCCTTCTCTCCATGGCGAGCATGTTTGTCTGGCGAAGAAAAGAAATCGAAATTCCGGAAATCGAACTTGCTTCAGATAACTCCGTAATTCATCCTCTCGAGGGTATAAAGCTCACGCCGATGCAACGACAGTTTGCTCAGATGCTTCTGGATGCTCCGGACATGAGAGTTGATAAAACTGCCATCTGTACTTCCATTTGGGGAAATAAAAGCAATGCTGAGGAGTCCCTTTATACTCTTGTCAGGCGCACCAAAACGGCTCTTGCCCCAGCCAATATCGAAATAATATGTAATCGTGGCGAATCTTACCAGCTGCGTATAAGTGATTGAAATACTGCATTGTCAGTATTTGTCAGACAAATGTCAGACAAATTTTAGGGCCTGATTGCGGATTCTTTTCTTGCTTTGCAGAAAAATTCGTATCAGCATGAAAGAATTACTTTTACATCTTTTGTTGGCTTTGCCTTTCATGGCATACGCCCAACAAGAAGTCAAGACTGACTCCATAGCCACAAATCTTGACGAAGTGGTGGTTACTGCCGACACGCAGATTGAAACCGCCAAGAAAGTCATACTCCGTCCGACCAAACTGGAAAAGAGGCACAGCACCAACGGCTACTCGTTGTTGGAGAATATGAATTTGCCGGATTTCAACGTAAACGCCTCGGCAAAGTCTATTTCCACTATAGCCGGTCGAGACGTAAGAATACTTGTCAACGGCGTTGAAGCAGACCCTGACGAACTCGCCACTCTTA
>CAZEJY010000004.1:0-41382 GCA_964512705.1 uncultured Sangeribacter sp.
TGAGGCTTTTTTATTGGCTTGAATTGAAGTGATTTCAATTATTTTTGCTAATTTTGTGGATTAAAGCTATAATATTTGATTTCGAACTAATTCTTAGCTGATCATGATTAGTAAAAGATATAATTTAGTCAATAATGCGCTCGGCTGGCTTGTCTTTGCTATCGCGCTAATTACTTATTGGCTGACTTTAGAGCCGACAGCCTCTTTCTGGGATTGCGGTGAGTTTATTATCCAGGCTGACAAGCTTGAGATCGGTCACCCACCGGGCAACCCTATCTTTATGCTTACGGCTCGCTTCTTTGCTAATTTTGCCGGTGGTGATGCAACAAAGGTCGCATTGATGGTAAATGCAATGAGCGGACTATTGTCTGCTCTAACCATTCTTCTTCTATTCTGGACCATTACACATCTTGTCCGCCGGTTGATCGTCAGAGATGATTATGATAAAGAGCTTCCCCTATCCAAATTAATGGTTATCATGGGTAGTGGATTAGTAGGTGCTCTTGCGTATTGCTGGAGTGATACCTTCTGGTTCTCTGCTGTTGAGGGTGAAGTATATGCCTTCTCTTCTTTTTGTACGGCTTTGGTGTTCTGGTTAATACTGAAGTGGGAGAACCGTGCTGATGAACCTCACTCTGACAGGTATTTGATTCTCATTGCTTATGTAATCGGTATCAGTATCGCAGTGCATTTGTTGAACCTGCTTTGTATTCCGGCGATTGTCCTCGTGTTTGCATATCGCAAATATAAGGATATGAATTTGGTGAAATCACTTATAGCGCTCGGAATCTCTTTCGTAATCATTGCATTGGTTCTGTTTGGTCTTGTTCCGGGTTATATCAAGATGGCGCAGAGATTCGAATTACTGTTCGTCAACGGTTTCCATCTAAGCTATAACTCCGGGGCGCTCTTCTATGCATTTTTACTCCTTGGTGTATTTATCTTCAGTATTTGGGCTATATGGATGCAGAAATCCGCTGCTCTCATAAAGATCTCTTTCCTTCTGGCCGTGACCATGTCCGGTATGCTCTTTATGGGAAACGGTTGGTGGCTCGGTTGGATTCTCACCGCTTGTTTGGCAGCATGGTTATATCTTAGAGGCAAGCGTCCTTTGCCCCTGCGCGGTATGAGTGTGATTCTTTGGAGTATTGCCGTAATATTTGTGGGATATTCAAGCTATGCATTGATTTTGATCCGTTCGAGTGCCGATACACCGATGAATCAGAATGCTCCGGATAACGTTTTTGATTTGGCTACTTATCTGAATCGCGAACAGTATGGAGAGAATCCTCTGATATATGGCGAAACCCTCTACTCTTCTCCAATGAAGAAGCAGATGGGTATCCGAACCGATACCGTAACGTTCCGTGAAGATGGCTCTCCGGTAATCGCAAGTTATCCGGAGTATGATCAGGTAGTAGAGAAAGGTAAACCAATTTATGTTAAAGGTGTTAGAGGCGTAACGCCATCGTCGGAGTACGGATTCCTTAACGAAGGAGAAATTGCAAAGAACAGTGCACTCGAAGCGCGCGGTGGCGACTATTATGTCAAGAGAGATTACAAGCCAGAGGTGAAGATGAATCCCGAGCTGGATATGCTCTTCCCGAGGATTTACAGCCGTATGCACAGAGATGCTTATCGCCAGTGGGTAACATTGGATACTACCTCCTCAAACATGAAGGAGATTTATGCAGAGGAAGCGACAACGGGTGATAAGGTGCCGGAATTGGATCTCCAAGGTGAACCATATCTGAATCAGATGACAGGAGTGGTTAACTATCCGCAGCGAATGGCATATCGTCCGACATACGCTCAGAATCTCGAATACTTCTTCAACTACCAGTTGGTTCACATGTATATGAGATATTTCATGTGGAACTTTGCAGGACGTCAGAATGATATTCTCAATCAGAAAGGTGAGGTAGATGCGGGTAATTGGATCTCCGGAATACCATTCATAGACAATGCCCGTCTCGGAGATCAATCATTGCTCCCGGATGATTTAGGCAAAGGAAACAAAGGCCACAATGTCTACTATATGCTTCCGCTGATTTTAGGATTGCTTGGCTTGTTATGGCAGTCGTTTGCCGGGAAACGTGGTATTGAGCAGTTCTGGGTAGTATTCTTCCTTTTCTTCATGACCGGTATCGCTATTGTGCTTTATCTCAATCAGCCGCCAAGTCAACCGCGTGAACGAGACTATGCGTTCGCAGGTAGCTTCTATGCCTTTGCAATTTGGATCGGTATGGGCGTAGTCGGATTGTGGAAACTTTTGGTAAAATTGACCAAGGGTAATAAGGAGTTGTCCCGCTCTGCTTATGTCGCAGGGGCTGCATGTGTAATCGGTTTAGCAGTGCCGGTACAGATGGTGAGCCAGACATGGGATGACCATGATCGCAGTGGACGATATGCGGCTCGTGATTTTGCTATTAATTACCTTAACAGCCTCGAACCGAATGCGATTATCTTCTGTAATGGAGATAACGATACCTTCCCCTTATGGTATGCTCAGGAGGTAGAGGGTGTGCGTCCGGATGTGAAGATCATCAATCTCAGCTATCTTGCATCTGATTGGTATGCAAATCAGATGCGCCAGCAGAGCTATAACGCCGCTCCGGTAGATTTCACAGCCAAGCCGGAGAATATAGCTTATGGCAAGGCTGATGTGACCGTGCTCGGAAGAGAAACTGCACCGGCAGACCTGTTGAGTAGTCTGAAACAAATATATGCCGGAAAGACCTTTAATGCAGCCTATCGTTATCCGGAATTCCCATCGAGAGTAGTTACAATCCCTGTGGATAAGAAGACGGTGATAGAGCGTGGGTTAGTAGCTGCAAAGGATTCAGCCAAGATTGTGGATGAGATTGTCATAGATTTAGGCTCGGCTCAGGCAGTTACTTCTAAGGGATATGTATCATTGGGAGAATTGTTGATGCTGGATATCATAGCCACCAATGCTGCAAATGGTTGGAAGCGCCCGATATACTGGTGCTCGACTGTGGGTGGTGAGTATCACCTTGGTTTGACTAAATACCTCAAATCTACAGGTATGACTCATCAGCTTCTTCCAACTATTCAGGAGGGATTGCCTGCCCGCACGGATAAGGCATACGATGTGGTTATGAACTACAAGTGGGGTGGTGCCGATAAGGCTACGAAAGATGGAGGCCCATATTTTGACGAGACCGTTCGCCGAATGCTTGTTACCACTCGCAGTTCGATGCTTGATGTTGCTCAGGAACTGATATATGAGGGTGATGATCTTAAAGAGGAAGGGGACACTAAGGGTGCCGATGAGAAATATCGTAAAGCTCTGAAGACTCTTGACAAGATGAGTACTAACCTTTCTGAGAACGTGAGCCGCTACGGAGTATCCGTCGCTCTGACATTGCCTGAACTCTATGGGGAATTGGGTGAAAGACTCAATGATTCGAAGTTGAAGACAAAAGCTCAGAACCTTCTCTATTCACAGATGACAAGGTTTATCCAGTATGTGGCTTACCAGCAGAATATTGCAAGAGTCTTCGGGAATGTACCGATGACTATGGAGTCTCAGCTAATGCCTTATCAATATTACAGATTGATAGAGTTGTTCGAGCGCTTTGGTGGTGATCCGAAGAAGACAGATGCCATCCTGAAGAAATATGGTTTCAATCGCAAGGATCTGCAGGATATGTATAATCATGCTTACGGTGGCGGGGGTACTCAGTCCGCTGATCAAACAACTGTAGATGAGTATATAAAAGAGTTGGCTGAAGTGGCTAAGCTTGTAAATCAGTTAGCTCAGTTATCTCCTGAACAGTATGCTCAGAGGTCGTTGGATGAGCGTCAGTATGACACTATATTCTACGATGCATATCAGCAATATCTGCAGGCAGGTATCAGTGCGGAGACCATGCGGTCAAATCCGGATATTGCCAAAGTTGATTTAGCGCGCAGCAAGAGGCTGCACGATGAATACTCAGCTAAACAATAGTAGTATTCAGCCATGTTTATAGAGCGACTGCCGAACTGGGTGCGCCGCAAATTGCCGCAAGCATTGTTTCGGGTTACTCCGGAACAAGGGAGGAAGATGGTGTATCTCACTTTTGATGACGGTCCTATCCCGGAGGTGACACCGCAGCTCCTCGATTTGCTGGATCAATACGGTATCAAGGCTACATTCTTCATGGTTGGAGACAACGTGAGGAAGTATCCTGAACTATACAGGGAGGTTTTAAAGCGTGGTCATAGGGTAGGCAATCACACCATGCACCATATTCAGGGATTCAAGGTTGATAAAGATGAGTATCTCAGGGATGTGGCTGAAGGGGCAGAATATATAGAGAGCGATCTGTTCCGCCCTCCTCATGGCTGGATAAAGCGCAGTCAGGCAGAGGCATTGACAGATAAATATAGGGTCGTGATGTTTGACCTTGTGACGCGTGATTACAGTAAGCGATTGAATGCTGATGATGTGTTCAATAATGTTAAGCGATATGCCCGCGATGGCTCAATCATAGTGTTTCACGATTCATTACGAAGCTTACCCAGACTCTTTGAAGCGCTTCCGAAAAGCATAAAGTGGCTTAGGGAACAGGGATATCAGTTCGGGAGATTATAAATTGAAAATAGAATGGAGAAAAAGATATTGGTAGTTGGAGCCGGAGGCTTTGTGGGTGGTTTCATAGTTGCCGAGGGATTGCGCAGAGGCTATGATGTTTGGGCCGGTGTGCGTGCCACTACTTCGCGCCAGTGGTTGGCCGATGAACGAATCCATTTCATAGATTTTGATTTCAGCGATATTACCGATATCTCAAAAAAAATAACCGAAGCTCTCGGAGAAGGAGAGAAATGGGATTATATCATTTATAACCTTGGGGCAACCAAGGTGACAAGCTATGCCGATTTTTCCAGAATAAATTATGAATATCTTCGTAATTTCACAACCGCTCTGAGATCTGCAGATGCAATGCCGGAGAAATTCCTTTATATAAGTTCCTTATCGGCAATGGGGCCGGGTGACCCAAAGAGCTACAAGCCATTTACCGAAAGCATGATTCCGATGCCGAATACCAAATACGGTGCATCGAAATTGAAAGCAGAGATGTGGCTTGAGATGGATGGGATTCCATATATCATTTTCCGAGCTACCGGCATATACGGACCAAGGGATAAAGACTATTACTTGATGCTCAAATCCGTAGAGAAGGGATTTGATTTTTCGGTGGGCTTCCGCAAGCAGATGTTGACCTTTATCTATGTAGAGGATTTAGTAAATGCAATGTATGAAGCATTAGAGAAATCCCCTGTGAAAGAGACCTATAATATTTCCGAAGGGAGGAGTTATACCCAGGGTGAATACCGTCGACTTGCTGCTCGCGCCATGGGTAAGAAGTTTGTGGTTCCGGTCAGAGTGCCTATATGGGGACTGAAGGTTGTCAGTGCAATAGCAGAGAAAATAGGTGTCATGAGGATGAAACCCTCTACATTGAATAGGGATAAATATCATATCATGAAGCAGAGGAACTGGAATGTGGACATTACCAAGGCACAAAAAGGTTTTGGTTTCAATCCGCAGACAGCATTGGAAGAAGGGTTAAAGAAATGCGTGAAATGGTATCGTGATCAAGGTTGGTTGAAATCATAGTGAATCATCTGCCATCGAGAGACCGAAAGTTGAGTTTAGCGCAATGGAGATTTTAAGAATATAGGATAGAAATTATATATAAAGGGATAAGAGATGCAGGACACCATAGTTGGAACGACACAGGAGATAGTCATCCCTCAAGTGGAGCATGTCAATGAGCACCCGGTAACCAGCGTACCGGCAGAACCTTTATCACCCAAATTTTTCAGGCCCTATGCGCAGTTAACTAATCAGGTAGCGTCGTCGATAGCTAAAACTGACTCTATTGCAAAAGCGAAGGAGGATTCCATAGTGAGAGCGAAGAACGATTCGCTTGCCCGGATCAGAAGTGGCTACGGAATTGTGCTTGAAGATCCATATTATGTAAAAGAGGTCAAAGGATCTACCACGTCTTCTCTTCAGAAATTTGGAGCAGACGGCTTATCGTGGGTTTATGTGGTTTTATCCCTGATGTTTTGTCTGATATGTTTCAAGTCACGGGGAAATAAAGGATATATCCAGTATCTCTTTACGAATCTGAACACAGTGAAATTGCGTCACAACATGTTCGATGCCACTGTAAAAGAGAGTTCTTTCACTTTCATATTGAATGCCAACTGGGTATTGTGCAGCGGCATTCTCTTATGGATAGGGATGAAATATTGGTTAGCGTCTGAAAAAATTGTAACCGGCGTCGGGGTATTGGAGGGGATAGGACTCTGTATTGGAGTGATGTTGGCGTATAAACTCATAATGCTATTGGGCTATATAGTAGCCGGAAATGTGTTCAGTGATTACAGGACAACAAAGGAGTGGGTCGGTGGCGCCAACAGTGAGAACTCACTTGAATCGCTTCTGCTTTTCCCCCTTGCTCTATTAGGTCTATGCTATCCGGCAGCAATCGAGGGAGTGATATGGGGAGGTATAAGTGTAATTGGAGTAGGCAAAATCTTGTTCATTTTTAAGGGATTTAGAATTTTTGTGAAGCAATTTTCCTCATTTTTGCTTTTTTTGTATTATCTTTGCACGATGGAAGTTATACCGATAATTCTTGTATTGATATGCGCGCGAGCGTTGTTGGAAAATTGGTAAAGAAATAGATTATGGTGAAGAAAATATTAGTATCCCAGCCGAAGCCCTCATCCGAGAAATCTCCTTACTATGATATATGTAAAAAATATGGAGTGGAGATGGTGTTTAGACCGTTTATTAAGATCGAGGGTCTGACTGCCAAGGAATTCAGGCAGTCTAAGGTCAATCTTGCAGCCCATACAGCAGTAATATTCACATCCCGTTCGGCGATCGATCACTATTTCCGCATTTGTGAAGAGATGCGTTTCAAGGTGCCCGATACCATGAAATATTTCTGCACAACCGAAGCTATAGCCCTTTATTTACAGAAATATATAGTTTATCGCAAGCGTAAAATCTCATTTGGAAAGACCGGGAAATTGGATGACGCCCAATTGCAAACTGCATTTGCGAAGAATAAGGAGGAGAAATATCTCTTCCCGATTTCTGATGTGCACAAAGAGAATATGTCGGATCTTGAACAGCTCGGTTTAGATGTTCAGAAGGTTGTGATGTATCGCACGGTCAGCAATGATTTTCAGCCTGACGAGGAATTGGATTATGATATGCTGGTCTTCTTCAGCCCGGCCGGAATAGCTTCATTGAAGAAGAATTTCCCCGACTTCAATCAGGATGAGCGTCCCACATATATCGCCACATTCGGAACTACCACAGCCAAGGCTGTGGATGACGCAGGATTGCGCCTGGATGTATCCGCTCCATCTCCTGAGGCACGTTCGATGCCGGAAGCGATTGATAAATTTCTGGAGAAGCTTCAGGGATGAAAAATTTTGATGATAATAATTTTGACAAATTATATCTGAAAGACACCGCATTTCAGGACTTGATGCAGAAGCGCATATTTAATGTGCTTCTCATAGCTACGCCATACGACGCTTTTATGCTGGAGGAGGATGGCCGTGTGGATGAACAGATCTACTTTGAATATACATCTCTGAACCTTTCATCTCCTCCTCGTTTCACCAAAGTAGCCAATTACCAGGAGGCTTATCAGGTGTTGGCGGAGAAACAATTTGATCTTATTATCGCCATGCCGGGAGTGGATATAAGTGAAACTTTTCAAGAGGCGGTGAAAATAGATGAGATGTATCCCGAAATACCGTTGGTGGTCCTGACACCATTCTCCAAGGAGGTACGTCGCAGGATAGCCAATGAGGATTTGCGCGGTGTGGACTATGTCTTCTCCTGGTTAGGTAATGTAGACCTGATTCTTGCCATAATCAAACTGATTGAGGATAGGATGAATGCCGACAATGATATCAAGGATGTCGGCATACAAGCAATCTTGTTGATAGAGGATTCCATACGGTTTTATTCCTCAATTCTTCCACATCTTTTCAAGTTCCTCCTTAAACAATCTTTACGATTCTCCACAGAGGCACTCAACGAGCATGAACAGATGCTCCGCATGCGCGGTAGATCAAAGGTTCTGCTCGCACGTGATTACGAAGAGGCCCAGAAACTTATGGAGGAATATGGTGATAATATCCTGGGTATTGTCACTGATGCCCGTTTCCCTAAAGATGGAGTAAAAGATGCGGATGCGGGTATGAAATTCGCCAAATATGTAAGGGAGAAATATCCTTACATCCCAATAATAATGGAGAGCCAGGAGAGTTCTAACAAGGGTCCGGCAGAGCAAGCCGGCTACATCTTCCTGGATAAAAACTCCAAAACACTACCGTTGGATTTACGGGAAGCCGTGACAAAAAACTTCGGTTTTGGAGACTTCATTGTGAAAGATCCCAAGAATGGAAACGAACTTATGAGGTTCCGTAATCTTAAGGATCTGCAGAAGGAGGCTGTCGGTATTCCTGATGAAGTCTTGTACTATTATTGTTCAACCAACAGTGTGTCGCGTTGGCTCTATTCTCGTGCTCTCTTCCCCTTGGCGGAGGTGCTGAAAGGATTTGAATTCACTAATATGGAGGATGCTCCGAGAGTGAAGCGTCTTATCTTTGAAGCGATCGTGAAATACCGGAGGATGAAGAACCGTGGAGTAGTAGCGGTGTTTCATAAAGACAGCTATGATAGCTGGAGTAACTTTGCCAGGATTGGAGAGGGTTCCATGGGTGGAAAGGGACGCGGCTTAGCATTTATTGACCAGATAATCAAGCGTCATCCTGAATGCGATGACTACAAGGGTGTGCAGATCACCATACCTCATACGGTTGTTGTTTGTACGGATCTCTTCGATGAATTCATGGATAGCAACGGCTTATACAAGATTGCCCTTTCGGATGCTTCGGATGAGGAGATACTCCGTGCTTTTCTTGCGGCGCGTTTGCCCGAAGAATTGATGGATGATTTGCGGGCATTTTTTGATGTGGTGAAGCGACCGGTCGCGGTTAGAAGCAGTTCGTTGCTTGAAGATTCTCACTATCAGCCGTTCGCAGGAATCTATTCCACATATATGATTCCATACCTGAACGATGAGAAGCAGAGGATTAAACTTCTCACAGACGCTGTGAAAGGTGTGTACGCATCTGTCTTCTATGCCGATTCCAAGGCTTATATGAATGCTACCAGCAATGTCATTGATCAGGAGAAGATGGCTGTGATACTGCAGGAAGTAGTAGGTGCGGATCACGATGGCTATTATTATCCCTCGTTCTCCGGTGTGGGCCGTTCGCTCAACTATTATCCTACAGGAGATGAGAAGTCTGAAGAGGGAGTGGTTGAAGTAGCTGCAGGTCTCGGAAAATATATTGTAGACGGTGGGATGTCTTTGCGTTTCTCTCCGAAGCATCCGGACAAAGTATTACAGACCTCAACTTTGGAACTTGCATTGCGAGACACACAGACTCAATTATACGGATTACCTACCGAGGTAGACATAGAGGAATTCAGGGTAGATGACGGGTTCAATATAAGTCGGATCAGTGTTGCGGATGCATTTAAGACAGGGTCTCTGAAATACCTTGTTTCTACCTTTGATTTCAACGATAGGTTAATACGTGATTCTGAATTCGGAAAGGGGAGAAAGGTTGTTACTTTCGCCAACGTTCTGAAACATGGTGTCTTCCCGTTGGCAGATGTCACGGATTTTATGCTCAGTACCGGACAGTATGAAATGGGTAGACCTGTAGAGATTGAATTTGCAGGGAATATCAATCCCAACTGTCTTAAAGATAAAAGCAAGGGTACTGTATATTGGCTCCAGATCCGACCGATTGTCGATACGAAGGAGATGCTGGATGATTCCATCCTCGACGTCGAAGATAAGGATTTGATTCTTAGGTCTGACACTGCTTTGGGTCACGGAATCATGGATAATGTCAAGCACCTTGTATATGTGAAGCCTGAAGTTTTTGATTCCTCTCATAATGCCGAACTCGTGAAAGAGATCGAGGCACTAAATGCCCGATTTGTTGAGCAAGGTGAACCGTATATTCTTATCGGTCCCGGCAGGTGGGGATCTTCGGATTCAGCGTTAGGAATACCTGTTAAGTGGCCTCAGATTGCCGGTGCGCGTCTGATAGTGGAATCGGCTTTGCCGGGATATAGGATTGAGCCCTCGCAAGGTACGCATTTCTTCCAGAACCTTACCAGCTTTGGTGTGGGTTATTTCACCATAGATCCAAGTGGTGGTAATGGTTATATAGATATGGATTATCTGCAGAGCTTGCCTTCCGTTGAAGAGAGTGAACGCTTGAGGGTGGTAGAATTCCCCACACCACTCACGATTACGATCAACGGCCGCAAATCAAAAGGCGTTGTCCGCAAACCTGAATAGAATTGATACCCATATAATGCATTGCTGCCCGCTAAAACTTTAGCGGGCAGCAGTGCGTAATATCGTATAAAAGCTTAAATCTCTTCAGCTTTAAGAGTAGCGGAGCTTGCGGAAAGGATGCGGACACGGATAAGGTCGCCGGGGCGATGACCGTTTGCAGGAAAGACTGCAACTTTATTTTGCGAGGTGCGTCCGAAAAGTTCATCCTTATTACGTTTTGAGGTGCCCTCTACCAAAACCTCGAATTCCTTCCCTACATCCCTCAAATTGCTTTCGAGAGATAATTCGTTCTGAAGTGCAATCATGCGGTTCAGTCGATCTATCTTCACATCTTCAGGCACATTGTCAGGCATTTCACGACTTGCTAAAGTTCCCGGTCTTTCAGAGTACTTGAACATGAACGCGGAGTCGAAACCTGCCTCACGCATGAGAGACAATGTCTCTTGAAAATCCTCTTCAGATTCATTATGGAAACCGGTAAACATATCAGTACTCAATCCGGCATCGGGAAGTATGCGACGAATTGCCGCTACGCGGTCAAGATACCATTCGCGGGTGTATTTACGGTTCATGGACTTGAGAACTGAATTACTGCCACTCTGGACAGGGAGATGGATATGACGGGCAATATTCGGATATTTTGCCATTACCTCCAGTGTCTTATCCGACATATCTTTAGGGTGGGAAGTTGTGAAACGTATACGCATATCCGGAGCGGCTTGGGCTACCATCTCGAGCAGAGCAGGGAAGTCAATAGGAGCGGCATTATAGCTGTTCACATTCTGGCCCAGCAGAGTGACCTCCTTGAATCCACGTTTACGAAGATCTTCAACTTCGCGGAGGATGCTCTCCGGCTCGCGGGAGCGTTCGCGTCCGCGGGTATAGGGCACAATGCAATAGGAACAGAAGTTATTGCATCCGCGCATGATTGAAACAAACCCTGACACACCGTTTGAGCCTATCCTTCGAGGCACGATGTCGCGGTATGTTTCGGTAGTTGATAAGTCTATGTTGATTGCCGGAGCACCTGTTTCAGCCGCCGCGATCAGGTTCGGAATATCCAGGTAGGCATCCGGTCCTGCAACAAGATCCACACCATGTTTCTCGATCAAATCCTGTTTGAGGCGCTCAGCCATACATCCGATAACCCCTATGATGATATTACGCCCAAGTTTACGGCGTAAAGAATTCCAATATGCAATACGTGTATAGATCTTTTGTTCGGCGTTATCGCGGATAGAGCATGTGTTGAGGAGGACAGCGGCTGCATCGGTGTCATTCTCCGTCAGTTCATATCCTGCCATCTCCATCATAGCCGCAACGACCTCCGAGTCAGCCACATTCATTTGGCAACCGTAGGTTTCGATGCGCACCTTTTTTGATGGGGTGCAATTTTTACCATTTGAGGGTATAAAAAAATTGCCGTTTATATTAGAAATTTGCATAATTTTATTACTTTTGTGCAAAATTACATAATCCAAACAAAACGCGCAACTAATACCATTAAATAGAATCTAAAACATCAAGAAATGAGTATACCATTCATCACAGCCGAAGAAGCAGCAAGTTACATCAAGAATGGTGATAACGTTGCATTTTCAGGGTTTACGGCATCCGGTACTCCCAAGGTAGTGACAGTAGCATTGGCTGAACGCGCCAAGAAACTTCATGAAGAGGGTAAGGAATTTAAAATTAATGTTTTCACCGGTGCTTCAACAAATGATCACGTAGATGGCGAGCTCTCAAGAGCTGAAGCAATCAATGTCCGCACTCCATACCAGAGCCATGGCGACATGCGTAAAGGTATCAATAGCGGCGACATCCACTATTTCGATCAACACCTCAGCCACCTTGCGCAAGATTTGCGCTACGGATTCTATGGCGACATTGATGTTGCAATCATTGAGGTTACCGAGCTCAGTCCGAATGGAGAGGTTGTATTGGGCGCAGGTCTTGGTATGACTCCTACCATCGTTCAGATGGCAAAGAAGGTTATCATCGAGTACTCTTCATACTACAAGAATTCTTTCCGTGGATTCCATGATAACTATATTCCACTTGATCCTCCTCATCGTCGCGAGATACCGATATACAAACCTACCGACCGTATCGGTAGCCCGGTATTGAAGATTGATCCGAGCAAGATTATCGGCGTTGTTCCCTCAAATGCATCAGAGAGTATCAAGCCATTTACCGCTCCTGATGAGATCAGCCATAGAATTGGTGAGAACATCTGTAATTTCCTCGCTTCCCAGCTTCGTGAGGGTAGAATTCCTAAAGAATTTCTTCCTATACAGAGTGGTGTAGGTAATGTTGCCAACGCCGTACTCTATGGACTTGGTGAGAATCCTGAGATTCCACACTTCCAGATGTATACCGAGGTTATTCAGGATGCAGTGATGGATTTGATGCAAGATGGTAAATGTACATTTGCCTCCACCTGTGCTTTGACATTCTCAGATGAGGCTATGCTCCATTTCATGGATAATATCGACTTCTTCCGTGGTAAAGTATTGATGCGTCCCGGTGAGATCTCCAACAGCCCGGAGGTTGTGCGCCGACTTGGATTGATAGCGATGAATACTGCTCTTGAAGCTGATATCTTCGGAAATGTGAACTCTACTCATGTACTTGGTACTAAGATGATGAACGGTATCGGTGGCTCAGGTGACTTCTGCCGCAATGCATACCTTTCTATCTTCTCATGCCCGTCTATCCAGAAGGGTGGTAAGATTTCAACAATCGTTCCAATGGTATCACACGTTGACCACAGTGAGCACTCAGTTAAGATCCTCGCTACCGAGCAGGGTGTTGCCGATCTTCGTGGTAAGGATCCACGTCAGCGTGCAGAAACAATCATTGAGAACTGTGTTCATCCGATGTACAAAGAGCTCATGTGGGATTACCTCAAATTGAGTCAGGGTGGCCAGACTCCTCATACTCTCAAAGCAGCATTTGCTTTCCATCAGGCATTGATGGAGAAGGGTGATATGGCACAGGCTGATTTCGCTCAATACGTTTAATTGATGCTCTGTAGAAAAGAATAAATCTCTATAAAACAATCGATAGTAAAACCGCTAAGCGCCCGGAGAGTATCTCCAGGCGCTTTTTGCGTAGCAACTATGATGTTTAAGTAAATTTAGTTAAAGAGCTAAACGTGCCGATATGATATACCTCAATCAGCGTGGATAAATTTTAAAGGTAATGGAGCCGCGTGTTTCTGAGGCACCCTTCTTTGCGCTCCAACGAGCTTGGCGCGCAGCATTCTCGCATGCCCTTCGGATTTCAGCAGAGGCTCCGCCGGATGCGGATGCAGAAGTTACCTTCCCGTCTGCATCGATAACTACAGTTACGGTGACAGTGGTCTGATGGCGAAGTGTAACCGAGGGTGAAGGACAACTGAGGAATGTGCGGCCTGCAGCATTACCCTTAACACCTACACCTGTGCCTCCGGCACCATCCGAACCGCTGCTTCCCTGTGGTGTCCCATTGCCACCGGAGAAGCTTTTAGCCATGGCCGAAGTGACTTGCTGACGCTCCTCTTCAGTAACCGTTGGTTCCGTCGACTTCATATCAGACTCATGTTTTGTTGATACAAGTTTGTCGACAGGTGGCGCCGGTTTGGGATTCTTACCCGGAGTAACGAGTTTGGTATTCTCCACCGGTGCAGGTTTGGGTTCTCCTTGAAAAGCTTGGGCCGGCGCATCATTATTGACAGCGTTCTCCTCCCCAAGATCCTTAAGAATCTCCGGCTCGAGAAAAGTTTCCTCTTCCTCCATTAAGAGCTCGGGAGTGGTATCCTTGGGTTTCGGTTCCGGTTCTTGGTAGGTAATACCGCAGAAGATCAGAAGCAGTATTATGACAATCAATATCAAGAGAGTGATACCGGCCGCTATGTATGAATCTTTTTTCTCCTGTTCGGTCATCATTGGTTGTTGGAATCAGCGGTGGTTGTTTCCGGGGTCTTAGCTTTAGTGGCAAGCACCATTTTGATATTTTGTTTGGCAGCGAGGTCAAGGATGTTGATCACCTTGCCGTAGTTGACAATGCTGTCAGCATAAAGGGCGACGGTTCTGGTGGAATCCTTAGCCTGGATTTCTGCTAATCTGAGAGAGAGCTCTTCTGCCTGAATCTCCACGGGAGAGGATAGCAGGTGTGTGGAATCGTTGCGATCCTCCACAAGATACATCTTCTCCTCGGCATCAAGATAGACTTCAGTTATTGGTTTGAGTGAAGTCTGTTCGCTACTTTGTGGCAGATTTACATCGATAGCTGCAGGAAATATGATAGTTGAGGTCACCATGAAGAAGATGAGCAGAAGGAAGATCACATCTGTCATCGAAGACATGGAGAAAGTCTCGAGTGATTGGAAATTTCTTTTGAGTGCCATAGCTTTAAAGTTGCTCTGAGTGAGGTCAATGTTATACCGGCTCGTTGAGGAGGTCCATGAATTCCATAGTCTTGGTTTCGAGAGAATTCATAATGCGGTTAACGCGCGCAACCAAATAATTGTAGGCGAAGAGTGCGATAATACCTACAACCAAACCGGCAACTGTTGTCACCAGAGCTTGATAGATACCACTTGATAGTACTGTGATATTGGCAGAGGTTCCGGCGCTTGCCAAAGAGAAGAAAGCCTGAATCATACCCACAACTGTTCCGAGGAATCCGAGCATAGGAGCGCCTGCAGCAGTAGTAGAGAGAATCGGGAATCCTTTTCCAAGATTAGCAACTTCAATGTTTCCGGTGTTCTCAATCGCAACAAGTACATCATTCATCGGGCGACCGATTCGGGAGAGTCCCTTCTGAATCAGACGTGCATAGGGAGTATCGGTGCGTTTGCATAGATTTTGAGCAGACTGGATATCCCCTTCGTGCACATAGTCACGGATGCGGTCCATGAAGGTCTTGTCCTCTTTTGAGGCACGGTTTATAGCTAAAATGCGCTCTGTAAAAACATAGATTGTGAGAATTAAAAGGAGCGCGAGCGGAATCATGATGTAACCGCCGTCCATGATCAGTGACCAGAATGATAAAGTATTCATAGGTGGAAATGTGATAGTTTATTAATGTTGGAAAGTTGGGGATTTGAGAATATTTAAAGAGGGGTGTCTATTTCAGGGCATTGAGATAGCGATGGATAGTCTCCTCGATGCCGAGATATAAAGCATCGCAGATAAGTGCATGCCCGATACTTACTTCGTCAAGACGAGGGATGTTGTCGTGGAAGTATTTAAGGTTTCTTAGATTTAAATCATGACCTGCATTCAGACCTATGCCGCACCGGATAGCCTCTTCCGCCGCAACGATGAAGGGCGCGATAGCTCCCTCCGGATCTGATTCAAAATTGTCGGCATAAGGTTTGGTATAAAGCTCCACTCGATCTGTGCCAATTTTGGCAGCAGCCTTCACCTGTTCCGGATTGGCATCTACAAAAATGGAACTTCTGATTCCTGCAGAACGTAGACGTCTTAAAATTTCAGTGAGGAATTCCTCATTTTCGATCACGTTCCACCCGGCGCTCGATGTGATTGCATCGGGTGAATCAGGAACAAGGGTAACTTGAGTAGGCTTAGTCTCAATGACAAGGCGCATGAACTCTTCTGAGGGATAGCCCTCGATATTGAATTCAGTTGTGACAAGATCACGAAGTTGTGCCACATCCTTGCGGGTGATATGTCTTTCATCCGGACGCGGATGCACTGTGATTCCTTGTGCTCCAAAATTTTCGCAGTCAACGGCAAATTTCTCAACATCGGGATTGTTCTCTCCACGAGCGTTGCGCAGCGTTGCCACTTTATTTATATTTACACTTAAACGAGTCATCTTCTATAGAAAAATTTGTTCTAATGAAGTTTAATTTGGCATAATATTTGTAACTTTGATTGTGAAAAGCAAGAAATTCAGTAAAAATCTTGTTTCAAACGTTAAAATAATAAGAAGCTACTAATTGATGAATAGGTGAAACATCATCCCTAATCATTATTTTTAGAAACTACTTATTAGTTACTTATACCTAATTGGTTTACAAATTTAGGAAAAATATTCAAGAATATAAAGTATGAAAACAGCAAAAGAGATACTTGCCCCGGCAATAGGGGAGGTAAAAGGTGCTCCGGGACGCATTGTTGATGCCAACATGCCTTTGGTGGATCTCCTGCCTCGATTGCTGGATACACGCGATTACCGCGTCGGAGTCAAGGATGGAGAAGAGGTTGTAGGAGAGGTTGATGCCTATTCTATTCTCAGGGGTTTAGGAGAAATGATTCAAGCCCGCGATGACAGTAGCATAGTCGAGATCGAGTGTGCGCCGGGTGATTACAGTGCTTCACGCATTGCTATGGCGGTGGAGGATACAGATACCCATTTGGTTGACCTGTGGACCACGCCGGGAGAGGGCGGAATGCTCAGGGTGAATTTGCGAGTTCGTCGCACCGATCCGGGTAGTGTTGCCCATAGCCTTGAGCGCTATGGCTACAATGTTGTCTCCACATCAGGAGAAAGTAGCGTGGATGCTGAGGCAACAGCTTTACGCCTCTTGGAGCTTAATGCGTTGTTAGGAGTCTGAACCAACATTTGTAATTGCATGACAACTATATCTATATTCGGTAATAATTATCAGGAAGAATATCTCGAAGGGCTCGCAATCTTGTTTGAGGAGCTTATTTCACATGATTTCCGGGTTTACATAAAACAGGGTTTCGGGGAATATCTTCGAGAAAATTCAGTGCCCTTATCGGATAAGATAAAATTTGTTGGTGAACTTCCTGCGGACACGGAATGTGTGCTCAGTATCGGAGGGGATGGCACATTTCTACGCGCATCGGAGTGGGTCGGTGCCAGCGGTGTGCCGATTTTGGGGATTAATACCGGACACCTGGGCTTTTTGGCAAGCTACTATCTCAATGAGGTGGATGATATTATCAATGTATTGAAAAATGATAATGGTACAAGAGAGAACAGGGCATTGCTTGAGGTGAAGTGCGCCGGTATGCCTGAGGGCTTTCTTCCTTATGCACTTAATGAGGTTGTGATTCAGCGCGGTTCGAATGCAACGATGGTGAGCGTGCACGCAGAGATTGATGATCAATTCTTAGCTGATTATCTCGCAGATGGGCTGGTTGTCTCCACCCCCACGGGTTCAACAGCATACAATCTTTCAATCGGGGGCCCTATATTACAACCCACATTAAGATGTTTTGTCATCAGTCCGATTGCTCCACACTCCCTTACTATGAGACCTCTCGTTGTATCGGGAGATTCACGCCTGAAATTCTCTGCAACTTCACGCAGTAGGGAAGTTCGGGTTAGTCTTGATGGTAGGGATTTTGCAATGACGTGTGAGAGCGATTCAGTGGAAGTGACACGTGCGCCATTTTCTGTGCAGGTGTTAAGACGCCCCGATGCGAGTTTCTCCCGAATATTGAGAAATAAACTCCTTTGGGGAAAGTGAATATAGCAGCACAATAAGAATTATATAGAATTACAGCAAAGGCGGAATCATTAGACTCCGCCTTCATGTTTTGGGGTTATCCCCCTATGTAACCTTGATTCAGGTGTTCTGAGCTATTAGTGTCATAGTTTGACATCAATGATATTTGGATAATGGTCTGAGATGTAGGAAATAAAATTCTCATGATCACACATGAACCCAATTATCTCCGTATTACCCTCTCCGTTGTAGAGCAAACAATGATCGATAGCGCCTCTTTCACGTTCCGGTGGCATAGCCGTAGTCAGGGCATATCCTTCCGGACCACATTTATGAACACCGCATCTGTTATCGGTAATTTTTGTCGCAATCTTATAGCATGGTTTATATCCTGCTTCGATAAATTTGCTTACGGATGAATCGTGTTCGGTTGAGTTCATATCTCCGGTGACAAAAATAGGACAATTGTATTTCTGCTTAACACTCTCAGCCTCAGCCATCATCATGTACACCTGTGAAATTCGTGCATAATCGCTACCTGCTAACATTTGTTCGCTTGCCCACCACAGATGGGTGTTGAGCACAGCGAAGATCTTACCCGTCTTTTTATATCTGAATATTGCAACGGTATATGATTTACTGTTATTTACCGCAAACTTATAAGGAACGTAGTTCACCGCGTTGCGTTCCACTACCTCAAGAGTTTCAGGATTATAAAAAATCGGAGTCTGACACCAGATTTGTGCGTTCTCATCGTTCACCAGTCTGTAATCAGCCTTCCTCAGGATTGATCCCCAGCTCATATACATCTTCTTATTGAATTCCTGAAGGTTTATAATGTCAGGATGATAGGCTTTAATTACTTCCTCAAACATAGGAGCACGTGCGTCGCGTCTCGGGTCTCTCCCGAGCTTCTTCCATGCGTCAGGAATGGTATCTTTATTGTATCCCCAGATGTTCCAATCGAGAATACGGAGGTTTGCCCCATCAGTCAATGTTACTGCCTTCTTGTGAATATCCTCGGCAATTGCTACCGGAGCAATCACTAACAGGCACAAGATGATTAATAGTTTATTTTTCATTTACAGAATAATTTAGAAGTAAGTGTATTTATGAATGTCGTCTAAAAAATTGAAAAATATTAAATTATGAATTTTATTGCTGAGGGATGGGAGTTGGGTTCAGGGATGCTTTTAATTCTTTGATATAAAAGTCTTCTTGGTGAGGGATGTGAGAGTAGCAGGATCGTCTGTAGTTATATAGTTTGCTCCTAATCCGATATATTTAAGCATTTCACCGGTTGAATTTACTGTCCAAACATTTACTACCATCCCGCAATCCAATGCCTCGCGAATCCAAGTGGGATTTGAAGCATAAACTGCCATTTTATAATCTATGCTTTTGATACCATTTTGCAAAACAGTTTTTGGAGCTTTGTCTCCATTAAGATAACCCACCATTGCATTAGGTGCTTTTTGAGCAATGTAGGAGCATGTAGGATAATTGAATGCGATATATTCAACTTTGTCAGCTATACCGGCATCATCAACCATCTTCATTGCATAATCTGCAGCTTCCTTTGTCAGTGCTTCGGAAGTGTGAGATTTCACTTCGATAATCAGTTTTGTTGGGGAACTTGCAGATTTTTTCTTAAAAGCATCTATAAATGATGCCAAGGTTGGTAATTTCTCACCGTTTGAGAGTTTTATATCTGCGATATCAGCATAGTTTGCGTTCTGAAAAGTTATACCGTTCGCTTTTCCATCGTGATGAATAACCAACTGTTTATCTTTCGTTAACCAAATGTCAAGCTCAACACCATAGTATCCCGCATCCATTGCTTTGTTGAGTGCGGCAATAGAATTCTCAGCTGCACCATCAGTGTGGGCACCGCGATGTGCAATCACTTTTGGTGTTTTAGGTGCTATAGGAGAATTGCTGTAATTGATTTTAATTGAACAGAGTACTGTTTCCGAAGAATTTCTTTGAAGCATAACTTTGTAGTTGCCAGATATCATATTGGATGGAATTGTGATAACGGCAGCATCACTTGTTATGTCAGCGGGAATAGTATATGTTGAATTACCATTTTCGGAAATAAAGTGGAGGTTATCTCCGTTCATGAAACCATTACCATAGAAAGTAAGTTTGTATCCAGCTCCGACTTCGCATTCAGGAATATATTGTAAGTCTGTGATGCCTGCATACACAGCATCCGTATCAAATTCAGCAGCTTTCCAGAGCTTTTCCACTTCTGAAGCACTCATAGCTTTGTCATGAATTCGAACTGATGCAATCTCTCCATTCCATGCTGCAGTACAATTGACCTGCTTTGTGTCCGGATCACCTCCGATCAGGAAAGATTCTGCACCGGAAGCAACTGGAACATAAAGCCCGGGAGCGCTCTGTGTTCCACATAATTTACCATTAATGTAAATATAAGATTTTCCTGCGTCTTTATCCCACACACCAACTACATGATAATATTTTCCAACCTGTGGTTCAATGTTACTATATGTCCATCGCCAGTCGCTACTTCCTGTGGGACTGACATTAGGTAGGAATGTTAAGGACTTGGTGCCCGGATCTCCGGAATCATGTTTCGGAAGTACGAATCCTATTCCACCTTTCTGCATAGAACTGAACCACTTTACCTCTTTGTCCGGGTCATCAGGAGTGCCAAGTTTTATAATTGTTTCAAATGTGCACCCATCTGCAATCCTATTAATGAAGTCTCCTCCGGCAGGATATTTAATGCGGTAATATCCATCCGTTACAGTTGACCCTATGGTGTGTGTGAATTTCGCTACGAATCTGTCGTGCACATCGCTATAGAATGTTGTCAATCCCGCTCCTTTATTTGTTATAACCTGATGGTTATAAGGTGACATGTCAGTTGCTGTCCCGTCTGCATTAAATACGATATCCATTAAATCAGCATATTGTGAGGTCTCATTCGTTGGAACGAACTCAATTTTGGTTATCTGATTTGAGGGAATGTTTGTGACGGTTCCGTCTGTTTTAGTAATAGAGATATTATAGTTTTGTGCAATTGCGGTAAGCGGAAAAATTAATAATGCCAGGCAATTTATTAAGAGCTTCATTTCTTGTAGATTTTAAAGGTTGATTTTTTACTGGTGATGATGTATACTCCGGTAGATAGATCATGGATTTCAAGTTCACAAAAACCGAATGAATCTGACTTGGCTTCTTTGAGTATAAATCCGTTAAGATTATATAGTGTAATATTTTCTCCTTCGGGCAATCCGAAAATTTTAACAAAATTAGGATCTCGTAAATCTATCTTAATATCATTGATGGTTTCGGAGACAGAAGAATTCTCGAGAATTTTAACATATTCGATATCTGCCATATCGAAATCTGCTGAAACCCCATCACCATTTACATGGCACAAATTGTCTTGAAATGTGATCACAGGTTTTGATGAAAGTAGATATTGACGAGTGCTTCCGTCTCTTACTTGAATAAAAAGTGTAGTTGTATCACTTGCCGAAAGAGTTGCGGAAAAAGCTAACAATGCAGTGAGGAGTGCGACCCACTTATTATATTTCATGATTATATACAATTGTTGATCTAAGAATTATGTAGAATTATTTTTGAATAAGCAGCCCTTTTTATTGTAATGTGAATTAGACTAAAATAATCGCATATTGGCATTGCCGAAAGCACTAACTAACTTCTTTATTTCAAAGACTCATTATTTCAATAAATATACTACTATTACCGAACATACTTTAGAAAGTAACTAATACCTAATTTAGCTTTCGGCAATGCAAATATACGATTTTTTCAGATTTTTATTTCATTGCGTTGAGCGAATATTTGAAGATGGTGCCGCGTCGTTCATTCTGAGATCCCTTTGAGGCAAATCCAATATAGAGATTCTCTCCGCGTACCTTCACACCCTCCGGTTCCATGTAACCCGTGTCGGTGATTCCCCACTGCTTGAGCTTGGTAAGGTCTTCAATAGCTTTGATTGGAGTGCGGTCAACCACTACCGTTCCATCAAGTTTGTAAACGAGAAGCCAGCCTGTAGAAGGAGCAGCTCCGTCATTATTGTTGCCATTACCCTGCATTTGGTAGATAAGGTCGCCGCATACATCGAATCCCTGCCAGGACACACCGTTCCATCTCTGGATTGAGAAATCACCGATAGGTGTCGCCTTGCGGCAATCTCTTGCCTGAATGGTGTGGGTAACTGTAGTTTCACCATCCGGAGCCTTGTCTCCACCATAGGTGAGAGGACTGAGTGTGACGGATTCTATGGGGAGTGCGCGGAGATCACTCAGCTTATAGGTGCGGATTCTTCCTGTTGAAATTCCTAAGATAGTAAGTCTGTCGTTTTCGAAATCAACCGCAACCGAGAGGTTTGTTTCATCGAAATAATAATTGTCTGTACAATCCCAGGGATTCACTGTCACACCATCTTTGATTGGTACTCTTGATACAACCTGATCCCCCCAATACTCACCACTTGCGTTTTTGGAAGCGTAGTTGCCAATCCAGATATATCCGGCTCCAGTATCCTCTAAAGTGAAGTTACTTCCATGTCCGAAATAATTGAGGGTCATACATCCCTCATGCTTTGTGGAATTCTTACCGCTCCATGAGATATAGAGTCGGTAATTGTTATTGAGCTGGGAATAATAGATTTTGTCAGTAGTGAAATTTATGTCGAACGATTGCATCACGGCCGAGGTGGTTCTAAGTGTTCCTGTGCTGAACCACATTGACTCTGTCAGTGCATCCGTAATCCATAATGGATTTGAAGTCGGATCGTCAGTGTTGGAAGGATCTTCTGTAATTGGAGGCTTAGGATTCGTTGGATTCAGTGGATCCGTTTTGTCCTCTGAACAGCCGGTCATTAAAATCGCTGCAATGAATGGTAGGATCGTATAGCGAGTAAATTTATTCATAATCTTTTTTTTAGAAAACCGAGATTTTAAATCCGGGGAAGTGGCTTCCCACCTCCCCGAATAAGTGACAATGTTTATTTTGCAAGCTTAATCTTAATGTTATCGATAAACCAGCGGTAGATTCCGGAGTCTTCCCATTGAGTAGACTTGATGGTGATTCTTGAATCAGCATCGAGAGCTACCTTTGAGAGATCAATGGTGACAGGAATCCACTGCATCGGATCGGAACCGGTCAGAGTGCTTTCCGGTACTTCTATCTTAACCTCATTTGAACCGGTTTTGACAATTACTTCGAGAGTGGTTGCGTCGAAACCGCCGCTACCCTTCATCGGACACCAGTCGAATGTCATGACAGTTTTCTGATTAGCCATCTCCGGAACCTTCGGAAGTGTCAAACCTGCCTGGAACGCAGTTTTACCCATCTTCAGGTAGTTGCGCTGGATGTAGATACATTCACCCTTACTCTTTGATGAGTGGATACCCCAGAGCATTTCATAACCTTTCTCTTCCAAAGCAACACGGAGCGTCTTGCCATCCGACATATAGCCCTTAGCCACAATATTGGGGCATTGAACCTTGTTTGCTTCGCCACTGGTTGTTGTAGCAGTGATTCCGGTTCCGATATGGTCGCCTGCAGGATACTGACTCGCTGTGCTGAATGGCTCGAACCATTCGAAGTCATCGGCGAAATAGATAATTTCGTTAACACCGAGATCCTCAACCTTGGTGATGAAGATGCCGACAACCGGAGCAGCAGTTCCGGTGTAGATACCTTCAACTCTCACCTTGTGACCGTTAGGTACTTCCAATCCGTCGGTGATGTTGGTGATATCAACAGCATTCTTTGCACCTTCAACAGTGATTTTTGAACCGTCAACATCGCCGGTTACAGAAACTGCAACACGTTTTGAATTCTTGTAAGAGTCAAGTTTCGCGGTGATGTCCTCTGCTGTGAACTGAGGCACGCTGCCCGCAGCAACATCATATACCTTCTCACCTTTGACATAGGAGAACTTATTGGAATCGGTCTGCTTTTCACCACCGACAGAGATCTTCTGGCCAACAGTAACAGCAGTCACAGGCTTGCTGATGAAAGTGAACTCTTTACCATCGGTAACTATGCATCCTGTTGCGTTTGATGCACAAACAGTCACATTTTTCAGGGTGACGATCTCTCCATCTGTCAGCCCATCCAGTTCTGAAATTGAGTATTCTTTGCCGGCACGGAATTTATCGCCCTCCTGCTGAACCTTCACAACAACGCGGCTTCGGAGAATATTTCCTCTGAATACAACCTCACCAACACGAGGAGTGTCAATCTCGTTGTCGCGTACGTTATCACTCACTGTAAATTTTACTTCTGTTGTTCCGGCTGTTCCTGTCATAGGTTCGACAGTAATCCATTCAGGCACATCTGCAACCCAGTTGGCATCGGAGACAACCTTGATGACTTGCGATGTCGGGTCTGTAGCCTCAAAGAATAGATTGGATACGCTCGCTAACACAGCTGTCGACATATTGTCATCGTTATCCTTGCAGCTCCACAAGGAGACGGAGCAAACCAGCGCAAGAGCGTATAATATATAATTTATCTTCTTTTTCATCATCTATTATTATTGAATTGGTTTTTTAATTCTACTTCCAACCCTTGTTCTGGGTCAGGTTGGTGTTGATACTGAGCTGATCCGTTGGGAGCGGGTACAAGTAGTCACGCTCTTCATCAAACGGGAAGATGGTCTGAGCATAGAAGTAATTGAGGTAGCCAGAATTACCGTTGCTTAGGTGAATATCTTTACCTATTTCGAGAATTTCACAACCTGCAGTGGTAGGCTTGGGCTGGTCTGAGGTGTAAAGCACAACATTGGGCTTTCCATCTCCCGACATATCGTATGAACCCGGACCAGGGAAATACATTCCGGTGATAGCCTGGTTGCAAGCGGCACCACATTTCCAGCGACGGATATCATCGTAGCGCAAGTTCTCCTGAGCGAGCTCGATGGTGCGCTCACGGCGGATCTCAAGAATAACACCCTGATTGCTACCAGTCACGTTTGGATAACCATATTCAGCAGAAGCCAGGTATGTATCCGGATTAGCGTTGGCTGCAGCCAAATAGAGGTTAGGCATACCGGCACGTTTGCGAATTAGGTTGACGCTCTTGTCGAGATCGGCCTGAGTCAAAGTACCCAACTCAGCTTTAGCTTCCGCAAAGTTCAGATATACCTCAGCCAAGCGATAGACAGGCATGTCATTGGTGTTGTAGTCGTTTCTGTCCTGGCCTGTAGCCTCGGCAGAGAGCACGAACTTGATTGGCTTGTAACCTGTAACGCATTTGAGAAGTTCTGTAGGAGTCACAGTTGTCTCCCCTTCGCGCTTATAGCCTAAACCACGGATTGTCTGAGCCAACCGCGGATCTCTGTCTTTCATCTCATCAGCGAAGAGCATGGTCTGCCATCCCGCTTTGTCAGTAAAGCGTGTGCCGTCAGCCATCAGATAGGAATTGATGAACTTGCGTGTGTAGCCATAGTTACCCTGAGTAGGCTGAATCATCTTGAAATTTGCAGCATGGAAAATCTTCAGGCCCATATCAAACTTGATAGCGAGAATATACTCGTTGATATCTGCATCTTCATTGAGGAATAGTTGCTGATAGTCTCTCTGAGGATTGCCTGTGGAGTAGAGCTTGTAAGAGCCCACTTCACCGGCAATTACGCGTTCTGCCGCTTTGGCAGCCTGATCGAGGTAGAACTGATATGTGTTACCGTTTGACTTGACGCCATTGTACTCATAGGATTCCCCTTCGTAAGAGAGGTTATGGTATTTACGGAAAGTTCCCTCGAAGAGGCAGAACTGAGCCTTCAGAGCGAGCGCCGCAGCCTTTGTAAGGCGGTAAGGAGCAGAACTCTCACCACTCTTTGATGGAAGGTATTCAATAGCATAATCGATATCCTCGAGCATTCTTTGCATGATGAATTCGCGGGAATCGCGAGGATTGTAGAGCGCCGCGTCGTTGGTTTCCATCTCATGTTCATACCAAGGCACATCCCCGAAACGCTTCACTTTCTCAAAGTAAAAGAAAGCACGGAAGAAGCGAGAAACTGCAGTGTACTTCACAACTGCAGCCTGATCCGGACACAGATTCATGTGATCAAGCAATGTGTTGATCTTGCGGAGGTCTGTCCAGGTCCAACCTCCGCCGGAGCCCGGAACTGTGCGCTGTGTGCCGTTCACAACGAGGCTTGACAACGGGTTTGCCACAAAAATATCGCTCTGTTCGTCATAGGGAGTCTTGTCGAGCATGTTATTGTAGAATGTGTTGGAGAAGAGTTGCAACTGAGTTTCATTCTTGAAATAGTCGCTCTCCGACAACTGAGACTTCGGAGTGAGTTCTATCGCGTTTTCACACGCGGTAAACGTCAACAAGGAAGCTATGGCATAAATATATAATTTTTTCATTTCTTCTATTGTTAAGGTTAGAATGCGAGGTCAAGACCGAACATGATGGTTTTGGGCCAAGGATAGGTCATCTGCTCTGCAGCATTGGTTGAACTTGTATTTCTTTGGAAACCATTCTCCGGATCGATATATTTTGTGTGGAACGGTGACCAGTAGCAGAGGTTTTCACCTGAGAAATATACACGCACTTTGTCGATACCTGCCTTGGTTGTCCATTTCTTGGGAAGTGTGTAACCGACGGTCAGGTTTTTCAGACGCAAATAGCGCAGATTCTGAAGATAACGGTCATTGACCATAGCCGGTTTCAGATAACCACCTGAAGACAAATAGCATCGTGGACGTGGGAAGTATGCATCCGGATTATCCTCGCTCCAGCACTGATTGATGAAGTCGCGAGGCATATAGCTGAGGTAGGGATATGAGTAACATCCCCAGAACTGACCGTTGCGCGCTGCCGGGTACCAGTAGTGATTACCAGTTCCCTGGAAGAAGATGTTGAAGTCGATTCCAACGTAGCTGAAGTTCGCACGGAAACCATATTGGAGTGATGCAAGTGAATTACCCAATACCTTTCGGTCGCCATGGTCATCAACAGTGTTCTTGCCGATTCCTATTTCACCATTTCCATCAAGGTCTACGAATTTAACATCACCTGAGAGCCATCCGCCTTCGAGACGTGAGGTTCCGATATAACTGTGGCTGATGCGAGTAGTGTATTCCTTAGCCTCCTCATCGGTCTTGAACAATCCGTCGGTAACGAATCCCCAGATTTCTCCGAGACGTTTCCCTTCATAGTAGCTTTCGCTCAATACTTTGTTTCCGTTGCTGAGGTATTTGGTGATCTTAGACTGGTAGTCGCTGATGTTGAATCCAACTCCGTAGGTGAAAGGACGCCCGAAAAGGTGGAATGAATCATTCCAGTTCAGTGCTACCTCGTAACCCTTTGTGCGAAGGTCGGCTGTGTTCATGTCAGGCGCATCTGCACCGAATACTGATGGGAGGGTAATACCCTCTGTAAGCATGTTTTTGGTGTCACGGATATAGAGGTCCACGGTTGCATTAAGACGGTTGTTGAAGAAACCAAAGTCGAAACCGAGGTCCCACTGGTGAGCTGTCTCCCAAGAGAGGTCTCCCGCGATCGGGGCACCCAATGTGGCATACTGAGCCATTGTAGAACCCTCGCCGAATGAATAGCCTGCGAAGTCCTTTATGCTGATCTGGCGTAGGAAGGTATAGTATGAACTTACGTTCTGGTTACCGAGAGTACCATAAGAGAAACGTACCTTACCGTTGCTCCACCAGGGTTGAAGTGATTCGAAGAATTTCTCTTCAGAGAAGCGCCATCCGAGTGATCCGGAGGGGAAGAAGCCCCAGCGGTTACCCTTCGCAAAGCGTGAAGAACCGTCGTAGCGTCCGGAGAGCTCCACGAGATATTTACCTTCGTAGTCATAATTGATACGGCCGAAGATACCCTCTGTAGAGTATTGACGCTGACCACCGCTTGCGCTGGTTTTGGTCTGTCCCTCTGAATCCGGCACGATAAGGTCAAGGTCATCAAGGTCGGTTGATGCGAAATTCTCACCAATCACGCCCACATTCTTATAATTCATTGTCTCATAATTGTAACCTGCCATCACCTTCAGATTATGGGAGTCGTTGAAGGTGTCCTGATAGGTTGCAATAGCGTTGACAGAATAATAATGGCGAGTGTTTATGCTCTCTTCGAGTTCGTCAAGACCGGCACCCTTTGCGTATGATTCCATTGGAGAATCGGGAGTCTGACGATAATAGAAAGGCTGAGAGCGGAACGTGTTTCTTGTCTGATAGAAACGGTATGTGAAGTCTCCTGACACTGTCAATTGTTTGATAGGAGTGATGTTCAGACGAGATGTTGTAGTGAAGTCAGACCAACGCTTGGTATTGCGGTGAGTACCTTCAGACACAATAATATGGCGTCCATTTGCTACCTGATAGTTTGTCCAGGGCTGATTGTAAACATATCCTCCATCTTGGATATTACCCTCGCTATCATAATAGCTTGGATTGTGCATTGGGAAAATAGGAAGAGCGTGCTCAGCAGAATATGCCATGGTATTTTCAACAGTACCGTCTCCCTGGAATTCATAAGTTGAACCGTAGAATGAGGTGTTGTTGCTGAAGTTAGCATACTTATTAATGTCAAAATCAACTTTTGCGCGGAGAGTGTATTTCCGGTATAAGTCGGGATTGATTTTCAGATAACCGTTGTTGTGATCAAGGCTTCCTGAAACGAAATATCTCATGACTTTTGAACCACCGCTCATTGAGATGTTGTGCTGAGTCTGGAAGTGCCGTTTCTGGTAAAGTGTGTTGTACCAGTCGTAGTTACCATAATATTTCCATACGCGCTTTCCACCAACGGTCTGCTCCACAACCCAAGGACGATCCGGATTCTCGGTCTTGTCGTTGATACGTGCGAGCAATTCCATCATGTCATTATTATCATAGTTGACGTAGTTGTTACCGTTGTTTCCGCACTGCCAGAATTTGTTTATTGTATATACGCTCATATAGCCGCGTGTTTCATAATCTGTACTGGTAGTGGGCTCCTGCCAGCCGAAACGGCCGTTGTAGCGGACAGTAGCTTTGCCGTCGTTATTTCCGTTTTTGGTAGTTACAAGAATCACACCGAATGCAGCGCGCGCACCATACACAGCAGCAGCCGAAGCATCCTTGATTACGGAGATGGACTGTACGTCGTTAGGGTTAACGTTGTTGATTTCACCGATTGAACCATCGATCAACACAAGTGGCGCTCCACCGTTGATTGAGGCAGTACCACGGATATTAAGGTCCGGAGAGCTACCCGGTACACCTGAAGATACTGTTACGTTCAGACCTGAAACGGAACCCTGAAGCATTGTGGCAAGTGAGTTTGTCGGACGGTCTTCGAGGCTCTTTCCGTCTACAGATGCCACCGCACCGGTCAGGTTAACCTTCTTCTGTGTACCGTAACCGACAACGATTGTCTCTTCGAGAGACTGAGCATCCTCTTGCAGGGTGATGTTAACTTTACTTTGGTTGGGAGCAACCTTAACTGTCTGTGTGACGCATCCCACATAAGAGATCTTGAGGGACACGGGACCTTCAGGTACTTTCAATGTGAAATTACCCTCTGTGTCTGTCATACAGCCTATTGATGATTTGAGAAGCATGACACTGGCTCCGATCACCGGCTCATTCTGCGAGTCGACTACGGTTCCTGTCAGTGTGCGCGATGACGCAAAGGCGGATACCGACGCCAACAGGACTGTCACCAGCAACAGCATTAGTTTTTGTGACTGTTTCATAATTTGACTTTTAGATTAGTATTATAGTTAGTTATTCTTTCTCTCTGTGGGATAGGGCGACCTTATATTTTCGCATACAAAAATTGCCTCCGACCGCCGCGAGGTGTTTTCTCCTTGCGGGGTTGAAGGCTTTTATTTCTGAGGTCAGTTTATATGTGTCGCTATAGCCTAAGACATGATTAGCGCACTCCATGCGTGCAATGGAGTGCTCCGTCTGTCGTTGGAATTCGTTTTGAGTGGTGGTTTCGCCTAATAAATTGGCATAGCTGTAAGAAAATACAGCTTTTTTGAAAATTATAGGTTCGCTATACCCCCCCCTCCGACTTAATCGGCTGATTATTAATAAATTATTAGTTATTAAGCCAGGTGAACTGTAAAATGGGGTGTTGAATTGACGAGAATTTATTCTGCTAATTGCAGCCTTTGCGACATGAATCTTCCGGACGCAGTTTCTCTTCTCTGTCCGGCAATGCCTTTCGGCATGAGTTGTAGTTGTTGTCGCAATGCGCATAGTAAGTTTATTGGTATTAAGCAGGTTAGCGCTTAGTTAGTTTCGTTTGATGGTTAATGGCTTTCGTTATGAAACAATTAGGATTACCTTTCGAGCAAAGTTATATAAAATATTTTTTATTTCAAAATATTATTTCATGTTTCATGAAATTTTATGAAACTCACAAATTCATATAATATATATGAGAAAAGGCGGAATCGTATGATTCCGCCTTTTCTATAATTATAATCTAAATTTATTTTGCAGGAGTTGCAGCCGGAGCGGGAGTCGCAGCAGGTGCGGCAGCCGGAGCTGAAGTAGGAGCGGGTGCAGCCTGAGTTGGCGCCGGAGCCATGTTCTGAATGCTTGACTGATTGGTAGGAGTCTTCACTGTGAAAGATGCACAGATGCTGACTACACAGATGAAGATAGCCAAAGTCCAAGTGGCTTTCTCGATAAAATCTGTAGTTTTACGATAACCGAGATACTGGTTTCCGCTTGAATAGTCGGAAGCCAAACCTCCTCCTTTTGATTTCTGAATGAGCACTGCTCCAATCAGGAGCACGCAAGCGATTACGATTAGAATGCTAAGAAAGATGTACATATCTTATGTTTTTTAATTACTGATTTCTATAAGTTTCTTGAGGAAACGTATTTGGTCTGCAAAGTAAACACTTTTTTTCGGATTATTCAAATTAATTTCCATAATTGTGTCGATAGCACCCTGATAATCTCTATTTTTTACCAGCACTTTGAGTTTCTCTTCCAGATCTGCAATTGAAGGAGCCGGTGCTCGTTTATCCATAGTGTCGGTTTCTGAAGCAGATGTGGATTGAGTGTCTTTTTTTGCTACTGCCGGAATATCGAAATTAGGTATATCTGATGCATCGACACCCTCTATTTCAGGGAGATCCGTAAGACTGTTGATGTTATATACCGCTGCCGGGGCAATAATGTCGTCCAATTCATTTTTCTCTTTAACCGCAGGATCACCAAACTTATCGATGAAAGTATCGATTGTGTCATCGGTTGAAAGCTGAGGAAGCACCATATCCGGATAAAAGTTTTTGAACTCTTCCGGGCTGATCCCGAGTACAGTCCGTAGCGCTACCGGATTGCCGATTGCCAGAGCTATGCGTGCGGCAAGTTGCACACGCCGGTCGCCCTCGGCATGTTTAAATTCCTCGATTGCGGGAATAATATAATAAGGTGTAGGGTCTGTAGACATAAATATTAAAGCTTTTCAATCCTTACCAGTTTCCGAGTGTGGCATTAAAGATGAGATTCACAAGTTCCTCACTGATTTGATTGCAGAGGTCATCCTGCACGTCTGTCAACATTATTGAAGATGAGAACTGTCTGTAGGCAGAGAAGGTCTGGTCTATGTTGTTAGTCGGATTCTTATTGTCTGTATATTTGACATGAACCGTGATGGTGAGTCGTGTTTCTGTAGAATAGGCATCGGTGCCGACAGCCTGAGGTGAAAGACTATAGCCTGTAATCTCACCCGTCAGCTCAATATCTGCCGGGCCATCAACTTCCTGCAGTTTGGTTTGGCGGGTGACATAGTCCAGAAGTTTATTCTCAAAAGTCTGTTGAAGCGGCGGATAGACCAATGCGGCGCGAATCGGAAAGTTCCCGATATCGATTGTCCGGTATATATCATAGTTGATCGCCGAACCGTTGAACTTATAAGAGATGGTGCACCCGGTCATGCAGAGTAGGAGAGGGATCACCAGAAGCAGGCTTTGGATGGATTTATATTTTTTCATTATCAGGCAGGTCATTTCATATTATCAGGTTGTTCTTTCGATCTGAAGACAGGGTATCAGTCAATATTAAATTCCTGAATCTTGCGGTAAAGAGTGCGCAATGAAATATCAAGTTGCTCCGCTGTCTTTTTCTTATTTCCATTATTTCGGCGCAAAGCCGCCACGATCGTCTCTTTCTCTGATTCCTCGAGTGTGGAGATTGAAGATTGATTCTCTTCACCCTCCGGAGTGAAAGATAGTATATCCTCCATCGGATATTTAATCAAGGAACCGCGTGAATGCTGATGGGCTGTTTCTGAAGTTGTATTCTGTTTGTTCAGTTGAATCTTAAGATCTGCTAATTCAGATTTGAGACTCAATAGAAGTTGCCATAGCATCTCCCTTTCACTTTCATAATTCACTTTCTTCTCTGAAGTCAAAGCGGGAGTGGAGTTGGCGGATCGGTCGAGAGGGAGCGCTTCGATTACCTCCTCTCTTGAAATCTCATTTCCCGCATCAAAGAGAGCGAACTGCTCCACGAAATTCTTGAGCTGACGCACATTACCGGGCCAGCGATATACTAACATGGCATTCAGTGCCCCCTCCGAGAAGGAGACGGGCTCGGTCATATATTTTTCTGAGAAATCAGAAGCAAATTTTCTGGCAAGCAAGGAGATGTCATTCCCGCGGTCGTGCAGGTTCGGAACTTCTATTTTTATTGTCGACAATCGATAATAGAGATCCTCGCGGAACTTCCCTTTCTCAACAGCTTTAAGTAGGTCCACATTAGTTGCCGCTACTATTCTGATATCCGTTTTCTGCACCGTAGATGATCCGACCTTCAGAAATTCCCCGGTTTCGAGTACGCGCAGAAGCCTGGCTTGGGTAGTCAATGGGAGTTCTGCAACTTCATCAAGGAAGATTGTTCCGCCGTCTGCCTCTTCAAAGTAACCCTTGCGCGCGGATATAGCTCCGGTGAAAGAACCCTTCTCATGACCGAAAAGCTCGCTGTCTATCGTTCCCTCCGGAATTGCGCCACAATTGACGGCTATATATTTCTTATGTTTTCTGGCACCGAATTGATGAATAATTTTAGGAAAGAACTCCTTACCCGATCCACTCTCACCTGTGACAAGCACGGAGAGGTCGATCGGTGCAACGCGAATTGCGCGAGCGATAGCGCGTATAAGCGCCGGAGCGTTTCCAATTATGGAGAAACGCTGTTTCGCTTTCATCACATCTTCCGGAATATCTTTTATCAGATCATTATCCATTGTCATTTCATTTTTGAGAGGGCATAGGTTTGCTCTCTGAGATATTTACCTAAAGACTCATAATCTTTAAATTCCGATTGCTTCTCAACGGAGATCGGTTCGCCGATTGAAATATGTACCTCTTTATTTCGCTTGTTGAAAATCTCTTTGGGCAGTCTCGCACTTCTCAATCTCCAATCAATTAATCCTAAGATATTGAAGAATGTGGAATTATGCCCGTGGAAATAGATTGGAATCACCGGCACTTTCAATTGCTTGATGAGTCTGGTCACCGTCGGTTGCCATTCGCGGTCGGTGATGTGCAAAGTCTTGTCAACTTTAGACACCGCCCCCGCAGGGAAGAAACCTAAGGGGTGGCCATCCTTCACATGTGCCATGGCATCGCGGATGCTCTTCATCGTGACAGCCTTCTTTGCCGGATCATCAGTCTTGATGGCATCAACCGGTATGAAAGATGGACGCATGGCTGAAATGTTATAGAGAATCATATTCACCATTACCTTATAATCCGGACGATATTGACCCACAAGATGTAGCAATATGATTCCATCCATACCGCCATAAGGATGGTTCGAAACCGTGATGAAGCCTCCTTCAGGGAACTGGCGCAGAATCTCCTCATTATCTACCCTGAGTTTAAAATGGAATTCATCATTCACCAGGTGGGTAGAGAATTCAGCACCCGTAGAATAGCAGTAGCGGGAGTGTATGGCATTAACTTCATCGAGGCCTACAAGATGCATCGCTTTTTCTATGAGTTTTCGATGATTGGCTAATTTCGGAACCATTCTTATTATATCGTCAGCTGTCAAAACTTCCGGACGGACACCCGGAGCGCATTGCCCGGGAGTAACAACAGTCTTCTCTATATTATCGCTCATTTTAATAAAATTCAGAATAGTAATACAAAAATACTAAATTATTCAAAGAATATAACAATTTGCGGGAGTGACTTCGATAATTTTGAGGTTAAAATTTTAAAATGACCTATATTATGAGAGGTAATGGATATCCGGTAATGCCTGAATTGCTTGAGCAGGCTACCAATTGTTGGAGAGGAATGGAGGAGTTCCGCAAGGAACGGGAAAGATGCAAGCGTTACACCTATGGCGACCAATGGGGCGATACCGTCGAGGTAGACGGTAGGCGTGTGCGCGAAGAGGATTTCCTTAGAGAACAGGGAAATATGCCTCTGACAAATAATTTGATAAGACGTTTGGTTAGAAATGTCTTGGGAGTCTTTCGGGCGCGTTGGTCCACTCCGAAATGCTCCCCTCGTGATAACAACGAGAAGTTTCAAATCGCTACGATGCAGAAACTTTTGGATTATAATTCCGACCTCAACATGATGGAGGAGGTCTATAGCCGAACTATGGAGGAGTTTCTTATAAGTGGATTGGCTGTTCATAAGAAGTGGTTCGGCACACGTGGACTTAACACAGATTGCTGGACAGAGATTGTGGCAGCAGAGAATTTTTTCTGTGACTTCGGTTCAAACGATTTTCGTGGGTGGGATCTCTCTTTGGTTGGGGAGATACATGAGATGGAATTGGATCGCTTGCTTTCGGAGTTCTCCCGAAGTCGTGAGGAATCGGAGCGTTTACGTAAGATCTTTCCGGGGACTGAAACAGGTAGCGGCCTGCGCGATTGCAGGATATGGGAGATTTGGCGAAAGGAGTACAGGAGCTACTACCGCTGTCATGATTCAAAGAGAGGACTCTTCTATTTAAGTGATAAACCGGTTAAGGGCGAGGACGTCTCCCAACGCTGGGAGAGCAGTGTGGTGTGGAATTGTTACTATCTTGGACCCAATGGTGAGGTCTTATCGCATAAAATCAGTCCCTATAATCATGGTTCACATCCTTATGTTATTAAAGCTTACCCCTTTATTGACGGTGAGATTCATTCCTTCGTCCACGATGTCATAGATCAGCAGAAATTTACCAATAGGTTGATTTCCATGTATGACTGGACGCTGCGGTCAGCAGCAAAGGGTGTGCTCCTCTTTCCAGAGGGGTCAGTTCCTGAGGGGTCAGATATAAACGACTTGGTTGAGGAGTGGAGTCGGTTCAATGGTGTTATCACTTACCGTCACCGCCCCGGCGTCGCGATACCGCAGCAGATAACGTCTCCTACAGCTAATTCCGGGATATCCGAGCTGCTTAATATCCAGATGAAGTTGATGGAGGATATTTCCGGTGTGAATGGAGCATTACAGGGCAGACTCGACAATACTTCAATGAGTGGAACACTTTATAATCAGCAGACTCAGAATTCCATGACCTCTCTTACCGATCTGTTGAAGAGTTTCGATAATTTCATTCTTGAAGGCACCCGTATGGATGTGAAGATGATTGGGCAGTTTTATGATTCCCGCAAAATCCGGAGCATAGTTGGAGATAGCGATGAGTATGTAGAGAATTTCACACCTTCACACAACTTTCATTCCGATATCTCCGACTTCATACTCAGTTCTGAAAGCATGAATACAAAAGAAGTTTCATAAAATTAGTTAATTGATGCGGGCATTAGTGAGAAAAACGGGTAGGTTTATTTGTTTCTCCTAAAAGATTTATTAAATTTGTGAGAGAGCATCAGGTCACTGTGCTCAGTCATGGAAAACTCAAATAAATAGGATGAAATTTAAGAAATTACTAATGCCCGCAATTGGCGGTGTGCTCCTTTGCACCGGAGTTGTAAACGCTTCGACAAAAACATCACTCAAGAAATGGGATTTCTCCCGGGATTCAATTAACTGGAAGGGTGTATCCATTCCTCATGATTGGGCAATCTATGGCCCGTTTGATCGCTCCAACGACCTGCAGAAAGTGGTAGTGGAGCAGAATGGAGAGACTGAAGCAACCTGGAAAACAGGTCGAACCGGCGGACTCCCTTATGTGGGTAAAGGCTACTATACAACTAAATTCAATGTGAACGATACGGCCGACTATGTGCAGACACTCCTTTTTGATGGAGCCATGAGTCATGCCCGTGTAAAGGTCAATGGCAAGGATGTTGCCTATTGGCCATATGGGTATAATAGTTTCTCTGTGGATCTTGAAGGTGTGGCGGTGCCGGGAGAAAACATAGTCGAGGTCAGCCTCGAGAATCCTCCTCAGTCTTCGAGATGGTATCCGGGCGCCGGACTATATAGAAACGTTCATCTGATCGAGAGTAATAAAATTCATGTGCCGGTTTGGGGCACTCAGATAACTACCCCTTACGTCTCTGCGGAATACGCCACCGTGCATCTCTCTACAAAAATTGAGGGTGTGAAAAAGGGTGATAAAGTCTCTCTTACTACCCGAATTTTATCTCCCGAAGGGAAAGTAGTGGCGGAAGATAGTCATGAATATAAGTATTATCCTGGCGAGGAACTCAAGCAGAATTTTGTAGTGAATGATCCTCAGTTGTGGAGTCCCGACTCTCCATCGCTTTATGTCGCCTCTACCGAGGTTAAATCAGGTGATAAGGTAGTGGATAATTACTCTACCCGATTCGGTATACGAAAAGTTGAAGTCAGAAACGGTAAAGGATTCTTCCTGAACGACTCACTTTTGAAATTCCGGGGCGTATGTCTCCATCATGACCTTGGTCCTCTTGGCGCTGCCGTCAATCGCTCAGCGATACGCCATCAACTCGAGATGATGAAGGAGATGGGTGCTAACGCTGTGCGCACTTCTCACAATATGCCTACACCGGAACTTGTTGAGCTCTGCGATGAATTAGGCTTGATGCTGATGGTCGAGCCATTTGATGACTGGGGATTCCGTCCAAAGAGTAAGAATGGTTATGGAACCCTCTTTAATGACTGGGCGGAAAAAGATGTGGTGAATATGGTTCATAATTACCGTAATAACCCCTCCGTCGTGATGTGGTCTATCGGTAATGAGGTGCCGAGCCAATGGGGGGAGGATGGTATTTCAGAACTCCGCTTTCTGCAGGACATTGTTCATAGGGAGGATCCTACTCGTCCCGTCACTTGCGGCATGGATCAGTTTGATGCTGTGGTAAACAATGGTTTTGCGGCTGCACTCGATGTGCCGGGATTTAATTATAAAGTCAACAGATATGGCGAGGCAATAGGGAAATTGCCGCAAAACACAATTCTCGGAACGGAAAACGCTTCAACCGTGTCATCACGTGGCCAGTATTTCTTCCCTCCGGTGAAAGGATATGACCAGATGCATCCGGGTAATCAGAGCAATAGCTACGATACGGAGTACTGTTTCTGGAGCAACATACCCGATGATGATTTTGCCGCTGACGATGATCTTCCATATAATATGGGGCAGTTCGTGTGGACCGGATTTGATTATCTCGGTGAACCTTCCCCCTATGATACCGATGCGTGGCCCTCTCACAGCAGCTACTTCGGTATCGTCGATCTTGCCTCAATCCCAAAAGACAGATATTATCTCTATCAATCCAAGTGGAATAAGGATAAGCACACGCTTCACGTTCTTCCGCATTGGACATGGCCCGGAAGAGAGGGTGAGGTTACCCCCGTCTACGTCTATACTGATTCTCCGAAGGCAGAATTGTTTATTAATGGCGTGAGTCAGGGCATCAGAGAGAAGAACGATTCCTCCAATATGCATCGCTACCGCCTGATGTGGAACGATGTGAAGTATCAGCCCGGTGAACTGAAAGTTGTATCCTATGATAAAGATGGAGCCGTTACGGGTGAACGAATCGTTAGGACGGCGGGAAAAGCCGATCATTTGGTGGCAAGCGTAAATCGCAAGACTCTCGCCGCCGATGGAGAGGATCTCGCATATATAACTGTTCAGGTTGCAGATAAAGATGGTAACATAGTCCCCACGGATACCAGGGAAGTTAAATTCAAGGTAAAGGGTGCCGGCAAGTTCCGTGCCACTGCTAATGGCGATCCTACAAGCCTACGGCCCTTTGAACTACCTGAGATGGATCTTTTCGCAGGAGCTGCTACTGCAATAGTTCAGGCAGGAGAGACTCCCGGAGAGATTGTGTTTGAGGCCACTGCTAAAGGTGTGAAGCCTGTAAAAGTAGTCCTCAATAGTGTGAAGTAACAATTTAATCAGAATGAAATAATAAAAAATAGATATATGGATACATTAAAAGAGAAGATTCAGAAAGTTTTTGAAGAGAAGTTTGGTGAGAAAGGCACTTTATATGCTTCTGCAGGACGCATCAACCTTATCGGTGAGCACACCGACTATAATGGGGGCTTCGTATTTCCCGGTGCGATTGACAAGGAGATTATGGCTGAAATTAAGCCTAATGGTACGGATAAAGTGCGCGTTTTCTCAATCGACATTGATGAGTACGCAGAGTTTGGACTGAATGAGGAGGATGCTCCCTCTCAGGGTTGGGCACGTTATATATTTGGTGTGTGCCGTGAGATTGAGAAGCGAGGTGGAGTCGTAAAGGGATTTGATGCCGTGTTTGCGGGTAATGTTCCGTTAGGTGCAGGACTTTCATCTTCTGCAGCTCTCGAGTCATGTTTCGCTTATGCACTCAATGACCTCTTCAACAATAATTCAATCGATAAATTCGAATTGGCTCGAATCGGACAGAGCACAGAGCATAATTATTGTGGAGTGAATTGTGGTATCATGGATCAGTTCGCTTCAGTGTTCGGTCGCAAGGGCAACCTCATGCGTCTTGATTGTCGTTCAATGGAATATGAATACTTCCCCTTTGATCCTGTAGGATATCAGCTTGTTTTGGTAGACTCCAAGGTGAAACATGAATTGAAGGATTCACCCTACAACAAACGCAGGGAATCATGCGAAAGAGTGGCTAAGCGTCTTGGCATGGATACTCTCCGTGATGCCACAATGGAACAACTTGATGCTATAAAGACCGATATCTCTGCTGAAGATTATTTCCGCGCCAAATTCGTTATTGAGGAGAAACAGCGCGTGCTCGATGTGTGCGATGCCTTGAATGCCGGTGATTATGAGACTGTCGGAAAGAGAATGTATGAAACACATGATGGACTTTCCAAAGATTATGAGGTTAGCTGCGAGGAACTGGACTACCTCAACGATATCGCTAAAGAGTTGGGTGTAACCGGTTCTCGTATCATGGGTGGTGGCTTCGGCGGTTGCACCATTAACTTAATCAAAGATGAGCTTCATGGGAAATTTGTTGAGGAGGTTAAGGCACGTTTCAAAGAGAAATATGGTCATGAGCCTGCGATTTACGATGTTGTTATTTCTGATGGTGCTCGTAAACTTGAGGATTGAAGCAATGAAAATTGATGAGAAAAAATTAGCGTCAGACAAGGGTGATATCACCCTTGTCACGCTTACAAATGATTCCGGGGCGTCTGTGGTGCTCTCCTCTTTGGGAGCTGCAATTGTAGAGGTTAATGTCCCTGACCGTAACGGCAAGATAGAAAATGTGGTCCTATCTTATGGTGATCCATTGGATTATATTAAGGATACGGCGTGCCTTGGAAAGGTGCCGGGACGCTATGCCAACAGAATCGCTAAAGGACATCTGGAAGTAGAAGGTGTCGTCTATCAATTGGCAACCAATAATGGACCTAATGCACTCCATGGAGGTCCTACAGGTTTCCAGCATAAGAATTGGGATACGGAATTGATAGAAGATGGTGTCCGCTTCACCTATCGCTCGGCAGATGGTGAGGAGAATTATCCCGGTAATCTGCTTGCAGTAGCGGAATATCATTGGAATGATGCAAACCAACTCACTCTTAACCTGAAAGCGGAGACAGATGCCACAACTGTAGTGAATCTCACAAATCATGCCTATTGGAATCTCGAAGGTGCCGATGCCGGAAGCATCTTGAATCATGATATGAAAATAGATGCCGAAGGATGGCTACCGACCGATGATACTCAAATTCCTACCGGCGAGATAGCACCCGTGTTGAATACTCCTATGGATTTTAGGGAGTTCAAGAAGATCGGAAAGGATATAAATGCAGATTTCGAAGCTCTTAAAATAGGTAAGGGCTATGACCATTGCTGGGTTGTGAAAGGCTGGGAAGAGAATAAGATGCAGGATGTCGTGACTCTGAAGGATGAAAAGTCCGGTCGCACAATGGTAGTCAGCAGTGACCAACCGGGTGTGCAGATTTATACAGGTAACTGGCTTTCCGGCTCTCCAAAGAATCATTCAGGTCGCAGTTATGAGGATTATGAAGGAGTTGCTATTGAGATGCAGGGCTTCCCTGATGCTCCTAACAAGCCGCAATTCCCCTCTCAGCTGCTTAAGCCTGGAGAGACCTACTCCCGCACGATACGCTTCTCTTTCATGTAAAGAGGATGATGGAGCATCAACTCCTGACGTAAACGTGTTCGGTCAAGATGCAGATAGATCTCGGTTGTGGCGATAGATTCATGTCCGAGCATCTCCTGAATGGCGCGTAAATTTGCACCCCCTTCGAGCAGATGTGTCGCAAATGAGTGGCGCAGGGTGTGGGGCGATACCTGTTTGGCTATTCCGGCAGCTGCCGCCAAATCCCTCACTACGTAAAAGACCATAACGCGCGTCATCTGTCTGCCTCGCCGATTCAGAAAGAGTATATCTTCGTTGCCGGGCTTTATCGGCCCCAGCTTTCGCTGCTCGAGATATTCTTCTATGAGTTCGATAGATGAAGGGGAGAGGGGAACCAATCGTTGCTTGTTCCCTTTACCTGTCACAAGCATATAACCCTCTTCGAGATTGGTGTGTGAGATTCTGAGTTCAGTCAACTCGGAGACTCGCACACCACTTCCATATAGGGTCTCTATTATCGCGTGATTACGAAGTGTTTCAGCCTTCTCCGGATCTAAGGCTGCAATCATGGCGTCAATCTCTTCGACCGATAGCACATCCGGTAGATGTTTCCCATATTGTGGCGCCATCAGCAGCTCACAGGGTTCCTCCTCTATATATCCCTCTAATCTCAGAAATTTAAAGAATGATTTTATCCCGGATAATATTCTTGCCTGAGAACGGGGAGCAATCTCTATCTCATGCAAGCCGCATAGAAATGAATTGAGAGTCTCTGTTCTCACTTCATTCAGATTTACATTCTCCTCCTTCAGATAGTTTATGAGCATCATCACGTCGCGACGATACCCCTCGATCGTGTTGAGAGATAATCCTCGTTCCAACTGCATATATGAGCAGTAGTCCCTGATAATGCTATCTGTAGGTTTAAGTGGGCGCAAAGATTTTAGGCGTTAGGCGTTGTGTAATTCACAATTCACAATGCATAATGCACAATTATGATTGGAGTATTGTGAACTGTGCATTGAGAATTGTGCATTGTGCATT
>CAZEJY010000004.1:41482-86605 GCA_964512705.1 uncultured Sangeribacter sp.
GCATTGTGCATTGTGAACTGTGCATTAAGCATTGTGAACTGTGCATTGTGCATTAAGCATTGTGCATTGAGCTCAAAGATCCATCTGGTAGCAGACCGGCTGAGTCTGAATTCGGGAGAAAGCAAATGTGCATAGGTTTCCCGATATGATAATTCCGGACTGAAGGTATTTCTTAAGTTCCTGTGCCGTAGCAAGTGGATTGCTGCTGTAAATCATCATAACATTGCCGGGTGTGGATAAAATCTCTTCGGCAATTTCTCCCGCTACTTTATCCTCAAAGATATATAAAGCATGCATGGATGATTCAGTCATAGCCCCAATATCGGGAATCTTAGATACACTTCTATATTTGTGGGTGAGGACTCCGGCTCTTTTCAGCGCCAACTGCATGCATTTGTTAAGTTGAATCGAGCTGTATGCCTCTCTGATATTGAGTATGCAGAGCAAACGGTGGAATTTGATGTAATGCTTTGCGTGCTCTAACGGAACATGCTCCTTTTTCGCCAACCTGCTGATTTCAGCTTCGGCATAATAGGAGTAATTCCTCCCCGGACTCACCACCCCCTTGGCTATTTTAAAGCCAAAGGGGGAGTGAACTCCGAATCCGTGAGAGTTTCTCCATCGAGTCAGATTCATTACTTGTGAGGGATATTTATTCTGAGCTTAAGCCTTGACATCCTTCTGCTCAGACTTATTCTCTTTACGATTGGCGAGAATTCCAAAAATGATGCCCCCGGCTATAAGGAGATATATCACTACAACTGCTGCAACCGAAATTGAATTGGTCACTCTAACCGACTCAGGATCGAATTTGAAAACAATTGAGTGATTTCCTGCCGGTAGATTGAGCGCACGCAGCACATAGTTAACTCTGCCGATCGGATATTCCTTGCCATCAACTGTAGCAGTCCAACCCCAGGGGAAGTAAATCTCGCTGAACACAGCTACACCACCATTACGGGAGTTATATTTATACTCCAATTTGTTGGGAGCATAGGAGGTTTCGTAAATGGTGTCACCCGGCTGAATCTGACGAGCTTCTTTCAGGGTGTTCTTGAATTTCTCATCAGCGACAGCCGCGTGGCGTGTGTCAAGTGAATCTAAAGCAGCCATCTCTTTGTCGGCGTTGGGCACGTAAGAGAGCTGTTCCACAAACCAGGCATTTCCCAAAGCGTCTGGGTTTAACTCATATTGCTCACCGCTAAGGAAATATTTTGCATTCAACATGTTGATCACATTCATATTCCCCTTTGAAATCTGATGCTCAAGCAGATCATTGTAGCGTGTCAGCTTCGCTGCGTGATAACCTCCGATGGTTTTGTGGAAATATGATGAACGGGCCTGCGACATTCCTGGTACATCAAAGACCCTGTAGTTGCTCTTATCCTTCAGGATGGCCTCATCCGCTGCCGTCTTTTTGAACGTGGTATCTTCTACGACAGGAGTAGTGAAGTTGTCTGAATTGACATAGCGCTTATCAACTGAATAAAGGTCGATTACCGCTATGGCTGACAGCATGCAAACGAAAAGTGCCTTGTTTGTAAACGCTTTCTTCAGATAGAGGAAAATAGCCAAGCCTCCAATAATGATAAAGAGCAGAGATCTCACGCAGTCTGCGCTTACCATCGACAGACGGGTGCCGCGGATTGCACTCATCACGTTGAAGTATTCAGGGCGATTAAAGGCTCCTGCTTCAGACAATGCAGCCGATTCCTGGGCACTGAATGGCTCCCCGAAGATAGATGGTGAAATCGCGCCGATCAAGCATACTAATGCACCCAAACCGAAGATGGTAAAGAATTGCCATTTGTATAACTTGAAAAAGTCCGGTGTCGTGAGCATCTTCCGGATTGCCAAAAGAGCCAATAGTGGTATTGTGAACTCTACTATTACCAATATACTCGACACGGCCCTGAATTTGTTATAGGCAGGGAAATAATCGATAAATAGATTGGTGACTGCAGGGAAATTATGTCCCCAGCTTAGAAGAATTGCTAAAACAGAGACTCCGAAAAGAGCCCATTTCATAGTTCCATCGGCTACAAACATAGCTAAGATGGCGAGCAGTAGAACCAAAACTCCTACATAGACCGGTCCGTTAGTGAGAGGCTGGTCTCCGAAATACTGCGGGAATTGCGCGAGATATTGTCTCTCTTCCGGAGATAGGTTGAATTCATCTGCCTTCTCTGTTTCAGCTAATGAGAGAAGTCTTGATTCTCCGGCTTCCGGTTTAATGGTAGCACCACCCTTTACGTTCGGGATTAGCAATGTGAAGGTCTCATCAATGCCATAGCTCCATTGTGTGATAGCATCCCGCTTCATGCCACCGGTGTCAGTGCCTGCGGGAGGTGTCAGATCAGTACCTTTACCTCTCACGGTCTCTTTGGAATATTCATAGGAGTTGTAAAGACTTGCTGCATTAGCACCAACGGCCAGAACACCGGCGGCAATGGTGCAGAGTGTGGCTATGCCCCAGCTCTTCATTCTCTTCTCTTTCCATGCAGTGCAACCCCAGGCGATGATCATGGCAGCAATGACAAAGAGGAAGTAATACGACATCTGCGGATGATTGCTCTGAAGCTGAAGCGCGCCGAAGAGTGAGGCGAGTGCTGTGCCCTGCAGATATTTCCGACGATAACATAGAGCGATACCTCCGATGGTTGGCGGAATATATGCCAAAGTCACGAACTTCCAGATATGTCCGGCTCCGATTATTATAATGAAGTAGGAGGAGAATCCCCATGCGAGTGAAGCAAATAGGGCATTGTACCATTTGAACCTGAAGCAAAGACACATGACGAAGAAACCGATCATCATCGCGAATAGGAGATTGGCAGGTGATGGCAACCCCAATGAATAGACCGTCCATATCCAGCTGATGGCTTTACCCGCAGGATAGGAGGGCGCTATCTGGAAATTGGGCATTCCACCGAAGAGTGAGTCTGTCCAACGTGTGGTTTCGCCGGTTGCTTCATAAAACGCTTTCCCCTCCTGACCATTGGCAATTCCTTGCTGGATGTCGTGCTGCTGGAGCACATTCCCATCTATATCGTCAGGAAAGAAAAAAAATATGGCCGTCAGAGCAAGTACTGCTACGGCCACAATTATTGAAAGGTATGATTTTTTGTGATTAGAGGTATTCATAATCAAAAGTTGAGGGGATTGTAATTTTCGGACCTATTGCCGGAAGAACGGATAAGGAAACTTATCACTCTATGTCAAGATGAATCTGGCGATTCATGCTCTGCTCAAGAGAGATGAGGGTTTCTGTTTCGGTAACTCCCTGAATATGCTGAATCTTATCGTTCAAAAGCGCCATCAGATGTTGGTTGTCTTTAGCATATACCTTGATAAGCATGGAGTAAGGACCGGTGGTGAAGTGGCACTCAACAACTTCTGATATTTTGTAGAATTCCTTCACTACTTCGCGATACATAGAACCCTTCTCGAGTTTTACACCGATATATGTGCAGGTATTGAAATCAAGAAGTTTTGGATTTACGTTATATCCTGAGCCGGTGATGACCTTCATGTCGATCAGACGCTGAATGCGCTGATGAATGGCAGCACGTGATACACCACATTGAATTGCTACATCCTTTGAGGGGATGCGGGCGTTTTGCATGATAATGTTAAGAATTTTGCGGTCAAGTTTGTCAATCTTTTCCATGAGATGCAAAAAATATTTCTATAATGAGTTTAGTTATTAAAAAGTTTAATATCATTCCCTAATGAGGGAAACGAAGTGCAAAATTAAGCAATTTTTTACAAGAAAACAACACTGATTGTAAATTTATAGCAATTTGCTAACAGGTATTAACAATTTTGAGGCTAAAATTCTGATCGTTTTTTTGCGAAGCTTGAAGTAATCCATGCAGTAATCATACCGATTATGCCAAGCGGTATGAGGGTGAGCAATACATCTGAGAATTTTACCAATACCGGATAAGCCGTCATGATTATCATGTTTGGATCACCGTTGATCTTAATGAAACCGAAGTATTGCTGCGCGAAACTGAGCCCTAAACCTATCACAATGCCGATTCCTCCACCGATAGCCGTAACATATAAACTTTCCCAGAAGAAGATGGAAGAGACCGCGCTCCGCGACATTCCAAGCGATCTAAGCGTTGCCAAAGATGGCTGTTTTTCAAGCACAAGCATTGAAAGCGAGGAGATGATATTGAATGATGCTATCAGAAGAATCAGGAAAAGCAGGAGAAATGTAATCCATTTTTCTATCTTGATCATTCTGAAGTTCATCTCCTGCTGGCGCAATCTATCCTTGACTGTGAAATCTTTCCCGACAACAGCGGAGATAGCTTTCATTCCCTCCTCCGGGGTTACACCGGACTTCAGGCTTACCTCTATGGCGGAGGCTTCCGTATCATATTGCAGGATGTCGGCAACAAGTCCCCTGTCCGTCAGAATATAGTTCTCATCATATTCCTTTTGGTTTGACTGGAACACTGCCGCCACATAAACTGAATCTGTAAGGAAGGAGGTGGCAGGATTTGCTAAATTTACCCTAACATATCTTCTCGGTGCGAAAATCAGGACGTTCTCTTCCGGAAAAGTATGGAGCCCCGATGCCGCTCCGATTGAGAAATATGCTGGAGTGCTATCTTCAAATGCGGGTAAGGATTGTGGGGAGTCGCCTGCAATCAATAGGGAGTCAACCTTGATGATTTTACGATATGTTGCCATATCCACCCCTTTCAGTGTTATAGGCATCTCCGAAGTGCCGTAGATGGCGAGGGCATTCTCTGTAAGAGTAGGAGTGGCATATTCGACACACGACAATCCTGTTAACCGTTTACAAATTGAATCAGCGTTTTCGAAAACTTTCCCTTTGACAGGCTGTACTAAAATATCAGGTGAGAAATTGTCGAGTCGGGTGCCGATTGAATTTTGAAATCCATTAAAAACCGATAGGACGCATATAATGGCTGCTGTAGCCACCATCATTCCGATGATCGCCACAACAGATATAGCGCCAACCGCGCTATGTGATTTCTTTGATATTAAGTAACGCCAAGCTAACTTCGGCGTTAGTAGCCAATTCATTTAGTTAAGTCTCTTCGAAAATAAACAGAAATAGTGGTGAATCACTGAGCCAAGAGTCTGTCGATATTATCGATGTAGTCAAGTGAGTCATCAAGATAGAACTGGAGATCAGGGCATTTGCGAAGTACCTGTTTCACAGCCTGTGCCAATTCATATCTGACAGTCTTTGCTTGCTTGTTGATATTTTCCAAAATCTCATTTGACTTCTCCGGTGGGAAAATGCTTAGATAGGCTTTGGCAATGCTCAGATCCGGAGATACACGCACTGTGCTCACCGATACCAATACATTCCCCATTGCAGCGGTTTGTCTGCGGAAAATCTCACTTAACTCTTTCTGTATCAATCTCGCTATTTTAGCTTGTCTCTTTCCTTCCATAATTGTAAAATTTTATGTTACTTAGCAAGCTGTTCTGAAACTTGCTTTAGTTTATATTGGGTCATACGTCTATGCGGCATAAACAATTTATGCCGCTATCTATTCTATAAACACCGCAACGGCTCATTTCGTTTTCCGTATCAGGGTTAATCCGTCGCGAAGGGGGATAATTACTGTTTCCAAGTCCGTACGGGAAACAACCATGTCATTGAAAGCTTTTATACCGGCGGTCTGTGGATCGCGGGCTTTGCTCTCCTCTATCACATGACCATCCCAAAGAGTATTGTCAGCTATAATATAACCGCCCCGCTTTAGAAGTGGCAGAACGATATTGAGGTCCTCCACATATCTTCTTTTGTCTGCATCGAGGAAGATGAGATCAAAAGATTCCGGTGTAAACCCTCTCATAACCTCCTCTGCTGCGCCGATATGAAGTGTGATTCGATCTGCGTATGGTGAAAGTTCAAAATTCTGAAGTATAAACTCTTCCAATTCATCATCAATCTCGATGGTGTGCAGATGTGCATCTTCCGACAGGGCCTCGGCAATACATAATGCGGAGAACCCCGCGAATGTGCCTAACTCGAGAACCTGCTTGGGACGTATCATACTCGTGAGCATCTTCAGCAGTCTTCCTTGAACATGCCCTGAACACATTCTTCCGTTGAGGAGGTGTAGATTTGCCTGTCGCTCAATCTTTGTGAGATAATCGGGTTGGGGAGAGGTGTGAGTCTCTACATATTTATTTAGTCTTTCGATAGATTCCGGCGTCATGGCTCTATGCTAAAAAATGATATCCTCTTCTCGTGTTTTCAGGTAGTCAATAGCTAATCTATAACCCATGCGGTCGCATCCCGCAATAACGGCGGAAGCTCCTCTTGCAGTGACGGTTTTTGCTCTGAAATCTTCTCGATTGAATATGTTGGAGATGTGTACCTCAACCACATGAGAGGTTGACTCTGCCATTGCATCGGCAATTGCATGTGAATAGTGGGCGTAGGCACCCGGGTTGATAACAATGCCGTCAACCTTCATTTCAAGATTGGCTTTCTGGATGCAATCAATAATTTCACCTTCCGAATTTGACTGGAAATAGATAATCTCATCCTCAGGCAGGGCTTCACGTAGATTAGCAAGGGTTTGCTCGAAAGATTCCTTTCCGTATGTAAATGTGTCGCGCATGCCGAGCATATTCAGATTCGGCCCATTGATGATTATGAACTTCATAAAAAATAGTTTATAGTATAAATGAAAAAATAGCTACAGGTAACCTAAGTTAACACTGTAGCTATTCCTCTCTCCTCAGCGGTGCGGACGGGACTCGAACCCGCGACCCCATGCGTGACAGGCATGTATTCTAACCAGCTGAACTACCGCACCATTTTCTGGGTCATTGCTCTCGGGGTTTGTTCCCCGATTGCGAGTGCAAAGTTATAACCTTTTTTTGAACCTACCAAATTTTTTACAAACTTTTTTCAGACAAATTTTCTATTTTCTTAATCCTTATCTTTGCATCTTTCCTCTAAATGGGTATAAATTAGCTCTCTACATTTGCTAATTTTTGTATTGATCGGGTCAATGAAAACTTCATCATTCGGCACTCTGACTTATAACTTATATTGGGTCAATGAAAAATCCGGATCGTTAAAAATCTATACAAATTAAGAAAGCCGTAGACATGAGGTTGTTAACGGATATGTTTAATAAATGCCGGAGGCATGTTGTTATGGTTAACCGGGTACGACCAACGGGAGTGCCCGGATCACACATAAATCAAAATGAGTCGCGGAGCGACGATGTTGTATAAAACGTATCTGTTGACACGTTTTTTACTCTGTGCCGGAAAAGAAAAACCGGTGAATAATTTCACCGGTTTCTAATCAGTCGGGGTGACAAGATTCGAACTTGCGACCTCACGCCCCCCAGACGCGTACTCTAAACCTACTGAGCTACACCCCGAAAGATTGCTTTGTAAAACGGAACTTCTTCCTTCTTTCCTTAAGCGAGTGCAAAGTTAATTAAAAATTCCCGTCCTCACAAATTTTTTAAAATCTTTTTCAAAAACCGAGTTTATTCCAGGCGATTCCCTTGGATTTTTACAAAAATCAGCAAGTTATTCCCTTGGATTTTTACAAAACATGGATTATCTTTCTCATTATTAGAAGAAAACAAAAATATGTGTGCGCTGAGGTTAAAAATTCACTCAGCGCTACGGAATAATGAGAGTGGTTTATGGTAGGTTTACACAATATAAAATTGATTAAATAGTTTTAAAGATTGGAAGAGGTATGTAAGTTTGGATAATATGGAATTATGACCGTTCAGGAATATCACATATTTTATTATATGATATTGTTAACTTTCTTCGTTTTTGGAGGCCTATTGCAGCAATTCAAAAATGATAAGTTAGACAATTTCCCTTTCTGTGCGTGTCTTATCATTGCCGTTGCTATATTAATAGGTAACCGTGAACTTAATATCGGCACCGATACCAAGCAATATTTTGATTGGTTCAAGGAATATACTAATATTCCGTGGGCTGCTTTCAAAAAGGAGTATTTCCAGTTCGGCGGTGACCCTATTTTCAAGCTTATAGCTCGTTTCTTCGGTCATTACCTCTCTTTTAGAGCCTTCCTAATAGCGATCTCTGTTACGATCTCTTTACTAAATTATCTCTTTGCCCGAGAGATAATTAAAATATGGAGTGAAGGTTCGATATCTATTCTTTTTATTTGTCTTATGACTTCATTCGTTACTTGGAATGAGGAGACAAATATCATGCGCGCCGGTATTGGAACAGGTCTGTTTCTCCTCTTTGCCGCATATCTTTTTAGAAAGAAATACATATGGGCAATGGTCATAGCCCTGATTGCTGTCGGAACCCACTTCTCTACATTAATATTTATTCTGTTAGCACTCCTTGCATACTTTGTGAAATGGAGTTATAAAGTATATGCTGTTATTTTTGTTCTGTTTTTGGGTATTGCTTTTTTCGGTGGCTCAATTTTGGATTCCGGAATCTTCAAAAGTTTAGGTTTCGGAAGGATTGAGATTTATACGAAGACCATGGTGAAACTCATGGATTATGATACCGGTTTCAGATATAATTTTGCTCTTTTCAATACCGGTTTCTTCCTGTTGGCACTTTGGATGCGTAAGTATCTTCAGGAGATAGGGGAGTTCCTTTTCCGGTTTTATGTCTTTGCATCTGCAATATTCTTTTTGTGGTTCACCATCCCTTTCAGCGACAGAATGGGCGCCTTTAGTTGGTCGGTCATCCCGGTTATCTATTATGTTCCTCTTGTCGCAAGATTCAAAAGAATGGATGCTATCCCGGTGGCTGCTGTGATTGTTTATGCGATTGTTTCATTTGTAATTGCTGCCGGACACTATGATTAATACTATCTCTTCGCCGAAAGTCACTGTCACGGTGCCTGTATATAATACAGCTAAATATTTGCATAAATGTCTTGATGCCTTGTCAAGACAAACTCTTTCCGAACTTGAAGTTATATTGGTGGATGACGGCAGTACGGATGGGAGTGGTGAAATATGTGATGAGTATGCTGCAAAGTTTGCTAATTTCAAAGTTGTTCATAAACCCAACGGAGGCTCTGCAAGTGCCCGACAGGTTGGTCTTGATGCGGCAAGAGGGAAGTATATAATAGTATGCGATTCAGATGACTGGCCTGATGAGGATATGTATCGCAAACTTTACGAGGCTGCAAAAGAGAAAGATGCTGATATCGTCGTCTGTGGATTCTATTCGGAATATAATGATGGCAGGTCTGTACCGGTTCAGTTAATCACAAAAACAGATAATGGAATCGTAGATATTCGGGATATGCGAATCTTTGGCGCTCGCTCCTCCTGGATTCAGTTGGTGAAACGCGATCTGTTCAAAAGGGCAAATGCTGATTATGTCCCGGGGATTAATTTGGGTGAGGATTCTTTGATAACCTTAAAACTTAGTAGTTCCAATCCTAAGATAGTTCTGCTCAACGAGAATCTGTACCATTACAGAAGGTTATACGGTGGGAATAGTTTGACTAATTGTTTAAAGATGAGTCATATTCATCAACTTTATTATGTATATGATTGGGTAAAAGATAATTTGCCTGAAGAAACCGAACTTCAGCGCCGTCGTGCAGCAGATATCGCTGTTGCTTGTATGCGGGTTGATGATCTTGACATGAAATGGTTTAAGGCTTTACTTAAAAATGATCTCAGTTGGAGCAAGCTGTTGCAGAGACCATTCTTTCTTAAGAGTGGCGTCGTGGCTGTGATGAAAGTTCTACCATATCGCCTATCAAGGAGGTTGTTTAAATTGCTCTACCCATTTGTATATAATTAAGGAGAAATTAATATAGAGTGGTTATACTAATTACCCTCTTTTTTACGTTTAAAAAAAGTTAAAAATATTCTGCGCGGCAGTCTGCGCGTGAATAAAGAAACGATTAGGACATTGTGAATAATATACTAACTCTACATATATGCGTATACTCCAGGTAATTACTCTTTGTGAACTCGGAGGTGCGCAAGCGGTAGTCGCGAATCTCTCGAATTATATGTGCAAGGATCATGAGGTCATTGTCGCTGCCGGGGAAGGTGATGGCAAGATGTTTGAATTGCTTGACCCGAGCATTAAGATTGAGAGAATTCCATCTCTATACAGAGCTTTGTCTCCCAAAAGAGAGATTATGGCAATTCGCGAAATGCGAAAACTATATAAAAAATATAAGCCGGATATTATTCATCTTCATTCCTCTAAAGCAGGAATGCTTGGTCGAGTAGCTTTCCCGAGAAATAAAACTATCTATACCGTTCACGGATTCGATTCCATTCGCCTTGCATACAGAAAATTTCTTCCGATAGAGAAGATGATGCAACACATGTGCAGTGCGATTGTAGGAGTCAGTAAATATGATAAACGAAATCTTCTTGCTGAAGGTATTACGAATAATGTTCATGTAATATACAATGGTATTTACCCTCCAGCACCATTAAAGGAGGATCCTTTTGCAGCGTTTCGAAAATATAAAGGGGTGATTTTGAGTATTGCCCGTATTTCGCCCCAGAAAAACCACGGTCTTTTCTGTGAACTGGCAAAACGTTTCCCGGATTATGCATTTTTGTGGATTGGCAATATTCAGCAACCTGATTTTGATTTTCCGGCAAATGTCTACTTCCTTGGAAATATCCAACATGCAGGATCATATATAAAGTATGCCGACATGTTTATGTTGCTCAGTAATTACGAGGGTTTGCCAATTGTGATTATTGAGTCGCTTGCCTCAGGTATTCCGGTAGTTGCATCTAATGTAGGTGGAATTACAGAATTGCTTGATGGAGAAATTGGATATGCGCTTAAGAACGATGTTGACGAGATGGCGCGATATGTGGAAAAAGTCCTTTCATATTCCGATGAGAAACGTGCAATTGTGGCAAGAGATGCGAAAAAGAAATTCAACGATGAATTCTCTATCAATAGAATGGGCCATGAATACTTAACCTTATATAAGGAAATTCATAGCAAAAACAGCCAAAAGAAATGAAGATAACACTGATAGGGGGAAGCGGTTTTGTGGGGACTCGTCTGATTGATCTTTTCAGTCAGTCACCGGAAAACTATGAGTGCAAGAATGTGGATCTACTTCCAAGCCACTTTTTCAATGAAATTACGGTGATAGGAGATGTCCGCAGTCAGGAGGATATGGATCGCGAACTCAAAGGTACAGATCTTGTGATTCTTCTTGCAGCACAACATCGTGATGATGTTACTCCTATCTCTCTTTATTATGATACAAATGTGCACGGTATGGAGGTAACGCTTAAAGCAATGGAACGCAATGGCGTCAAACGCTTGGTGTTCTTCTCCTCTGTGGCTGTGTATGGAATAAATAAAAATAATCCTGACGAGAATCATCCGAAAGATCCATTCAATCATTACGGAAAATCGAAATGGATGGCTGAGCAGGTGCTTCAGAAATGGTATGAATCGCATCCTGACTGGAATATAAATATTATTCGTCCCACAGTTATCTTCGGTGAACGCAACAGAGGTAATGTATATAATCTACTCAATCAGATCGCCGGAGGTAAATTCCTGATGGTCGGTAAAGGCAAGAATAAAAAGTCGATGGCGTATGTCGGGAATATTGTAGCCTTTGTCAAATTTATGATTGATACCAAGACCGAAGGTTACAATGTCTACAATTATATCGACAAGCCCGACAATGATATGAATAAACTCGTTGGGCACGTCAGCAAGGTTCTTAATAAGAAGATTCCAACTACTCATTTCCCTTATTGGCTCGGTATGTTGGGTGGATATGGCTTTGATATGTTGGCGTTTCTGACTCGTAAGAAGTTGGCGATCTCCTCTGTGAGGGTTAAGAAATTCTGTGCTACTACGGAATTTGATGCAACCAAGGCTCATTCAAGTGGTTTTGTACCTCCTTATACTCTTGACGAGGGTCTGGCTCGTACCCTAAAATTTGAATTTATCAATCCTCCCAAGGATAATATCCGCTTCGAAAGCGAATAAGCCTATTCTCTCTCTACTTTTCGCCAGGGAGATACTGCTGAATCTCTGACCTTTATAAGCTTGACAGAATGGGTTTGAATTTTGTCCGGGGAGGGAATCTGCATATAACTTTCTCCGTAGATGCTTTTTAAATATCCATCAATATTACCTGGTGCGGGGAAAGCGTGGCCTTCAAATACGATATCCTTTAGAGGGAAGATATCATCATAGTTGAAGTCTTGGCGGTGAAACCCACAACCGAATCCAATCCCAAAAATCTTTCCAGGAAATGGTTTACACAGTTGTCGCAAGATCAAGGAACTTTTCCAACCTATTTTCTTGCAACAGTTCAGTGCAAATTTCTTTAATTGAGTATTCTTAATCCAGTGATCAAGCTTAAGCGCTAAATAGAACCATGCGTAACTAAATGCTGAAATGTTTTTATATCTATATTCTGTATAGAAGATATCAATATAAGCACCTTTATAAATAAAATCATCCGAATAAGGAATTAGTTGTTCGCTAATTTCGCTGTTCAAATCGCGGAATTTTGCAAAGGAAAATCTATATGCTTCATCGTTTTCCAAAGTTTGAACGGCGTAATCGGCTGTTGGTTTAAAAATCTGCAGAAATTTTTGATAGTTTTCCCATGTCATTTCAACGTCGAGATCATCGTCCCAAGGAATGAAGCCTCCATGCCTGACAGCTCCCAAAACGGTGCCGCTTGATAGCCAATATTCGATACCAAGCTTTTTGCATATTTTATCGAAGTCAATCAGAACTTTTAACATATATTCCTGATATTCCCTTAAATTCGAGCCTTCAGGATTATATTTCTCCCTTAATTCCTGAAGTTGCCTCTCAGGAATTGGGTTATTAAGTGGTTGTATCTTGATTTTATGATTATTCATACTTTTAATTTTTTTACTACCATTTCACGGAGTTCGAAAAATACACTTTTATCCAATATCCTTAAAATTACTATATATGCCACTATGGCAGTTATGATTGAGATAAGGAGTATATTGGTCATGGATAGTGAAACGAATGATATAGGGAGAATAGCTATTCCCATCAACAGTGCGTACAACAAGGGCTTGAAAATATCTTTTAGTTGCTGCCATAAACTTATGCCTATGAGACGTTTTGCATAGAAGGAGTTCATGTATACGGCGATAAAACCATACAACACGCGTCCCCAACACACTCCGATTATACCCCAATAAAGACTACCAAAGAAAATTATTATTGCCAATGTCTTCTTTATTATTTCAAGTTTCAAGGCCAAGTCAGACCGACCCTTAACATACAAGATATTTAGATTTATCTGGCATAAGTGATCTGTCATCCAGTCTATGCAAAGGATTTGTAGCATCGGCACCATCGGAAGCCACTTTTCTGTTAATACTACCAATGTTAAAGGCTTTGCCAATACAATTAATCCCACCATAAACGGGAAGATGATCAAAGATGAGAATATAATATATTTGGTATATGCTTTTCTCAATCTGGCATTATCATCTTGAATCCTGCTAAAAATGGGGAAGGCAACTCGTGATATTACATTCCCAATAACCGAAGGAGTATATTGAGCGAATGTATCTGCTCTATTGAAATATCCCAATTCGATAGGAGAGAATTTTTTCCCTATCACTACAGGATATATGTTACGATATAATTGATGTATCAACGAGGCGCCCAATAGTTTTGAACTGTATGGGAAGAGACTCTTGAACGCTGTTTTTGAAAATATGAATGATGGGTGCCATTTAATAGTTACATAAAAAAGGATTGTCTGTAAGGATATATTTATCAATGTTAACAATACAAGAGCCCAGACCCCAATTCCTATGTATGCCAAGAATATGGAGATGACAGCAGCTACTACTGAAGAAATCAATGAAATTATTGATTGAATCTTGAATTGAAGAAGCACTGTCAATCTGGTTCTATGGACAGATACTAATGCTCCTATAATAAAATTCAATCCTACAACCCGTGTAAGAGCTGTTAGCTCAGTGTTATCAAAAAAATGAGCAATCAGAGGTGCGCAAAAGTAGAGAATCACGTATAATCCTACTGAAATTGCCAAATTAAAGAAGAATACGGTGCTGTAATCTGTCTGATTTCTATCTTTCTTCTGAATCAGTGCATTGCTAAATCCGCTATCAATTAAAGTCTGCGCTATCTGAACGAATATTGTAATTACGGCTAAAAGACCAAAATCCTCAGGTGTAAGAATACGGGCAAGGATGATGTTTGCAAGGAATAGGACTCCTCCGGTAGAGAATTTCTCCACCGCACTCCATGCAACACCCTTTACCGTTTCCTTCTTTAAATCTTCGGTCATCTCTATGCCATCATCTTGAAATAGTTGGATTTATTATTTCGTTAATCAAAAGCTTAGCGACTTCATCTGAATTGGAAAGATGCGTATGTTTGGGTATGACACAGTCAAACTCATTCTTCACTTTCTCTATCAAGTTATCGGTGTAGGTCAAGATCCCGTTCTCAACATTCTCTATGCCATCTTTATGTATGGAGGTTCGGTTTGCTGCTCTCATTTCAGTTATATCAAAGACAGATTCATCAATATAGCCCTTTGCGGAACCCTCTCCATCTATAATGAACGGGTAACCTCCAATTTCTCCATCGACTCCGGGGGTATGAATCTTTATCAATTTCTTATCTCTAATAGCCGTCAGGATCGAGTTGATGATATCAAAGTTACTTGAAGCGTTCATCATGTTGCGCTTCTGGTCAACCGGCATTGCTATTTTGCAGGCGGCAAGCAGTTCCTCTTTATTGAAACCAAGAGTTTCACCTTTGTATTTAATATCAAGCAAAATATCCTGTCCTTCGGCTTGACCTTCCTTACTGATTACAACATCATGAAAATGACTGACCGCAAGAGTGATATCTATGTCATTGAGATTCTCTATCCCGAATTTTTCAGCGATATAAAACTTCATTCGGGGAATGAGATGGTTCAAATTTCCGCTTCCGAAATCAAAGTAAGCCTTTCCTGCAGATTTGAGCCACGGAATCACTGCATCTGAGTAGGAGGTATTTATTGATATTGCATTGCAACCGGCTTTTTCATATGCCTCCATTATATTCTTTGCAAACTTTACAGATAATGGGGTCCAGATACCATAAGCACGCAGGTGAGACCATGAGATACTTCCATACTTGAGCCCTGAATAAACACGACTACTGTTTACAATAAAATCAGGATTCCATTTCTTCAGGATTTCAGCAATATTGTCTACATCTTCCAGATTACAATTACCTTCAATATGAATTGACGCTTTCATCTGTCTTCGTATAGTCGCAGCTGTTTTGACAATATTTACATCAGACAGCATCTTGTTGTAGTTGCGACTTACCACAATAATTTCCATGCGCGGATCAGCTGTACTTATCAGATAATCCAAGAGGTACAGACCTACGCTCCCGAGTCCCATAATCATTATCCGGACTTTTTTATCGGTATCCAAAAGTTTTGTCTGCAGTAATTGGAGTTTTTCGTTTAATGTCTTCATTTGATAATTTTCGCGTAAACAGTTTCGTAATCTTTTACAGTATTGCAGTTATGCCAGGTGTGGAAAGCAACCATCTCAAATTCTTCAGGACGAAGATTTCCGAAATACCCTTGTATGATTTCAAGATTAGTACCCTGAGTCTGTTTTGGGGTAAGGGAATTCAAAACATTTGAGAGTTTTGAAATATCCGTAAACTTCCATACCTGTCCAGAATTATATAATGAAAGAAATGGTTCCGGTATTTTCAAATAAGAGTGGGATGTATCATACAGATAACGAAGATTCATTTCTGTATTCTCATAGACAACCACCGCCTTCTTTGCCGTGATGAGTTCATGATTGACTGTGAAGACTGCTTTATCCGATCTTTTTATCTTTTCAAAATCTTCATTGTCAAAATACAAGTCTCCTTCCACAAATAGTATTTCATCAGTGTTCTGATTTGCTGCCCGGATGCCCAGTATTAAGCTGTATGCGGATCCGTAGGTAGTAAACTCCGGATTATAGACAAGCTTAATCTTTCTTTTGAATTCATTTAGATTCTGCTCGACAAAATCCTGCAATTTTTCATAAAGGTAGCCTCCTACTATCACATATTCGTCATAATCCCTTGCTTTGTCAAGGATTTGATAAAGCAAGGTATTCCGATAGCCTCCTATTTCATACAGGCATTTTAATGTGGGCTCGGCTGTGTCACGATTAAATCTTGTGGCTGAGCCCGCTACTGTAATTATTAATGTTCTCATATCAAATGTTTGCAACACATAAATCAAGACCTTTTTCAAGCGAAACTTGCGGTTTCCAATTAGTTCTTGTCCGCAATTTGTCTGTGTTCAAAAGTCTGCGCTCCGGATCTGATTCACGGTAACCCTCAAATTCAATTTTTGGATTCTCAATACCCATCTTGGAGGCAATAAGTTTTGTGAGGTCAACTATTGAGATCTCCTCATCGGTGGCCACGTTATAGATTGTGCCGTCAAGTGCGTCGGGATGATTCATTAACTCAATGACAGCATTGCAACTGTCGATATTATGAAGGAATGTTCTTTTGTTCCTCTTTGAGTTTTCCAGCAATTTTACAGTTTCTCCATTGAGCAGCTGATTTATGATATGCGGAATAATATGCTTTGCAAATCTCTCGTGTTTGCTGTAGACATTGGCAAATCGTATGGAGCAACCCTTGATTTTTCCTTTATCTACTGCATCTTTCATAAAGAATTCTGTCAGAAGTTTGCCAACGGCATAGCTGGTGCGCTGACTGTGCTCAGCAGTTGCAAGTACAAGGAAATCATCTTCCTTGACACCTCCGTGATTGTTCCATGATTGCATCGAATAAACTTCGGATGTAGAGCAGTTAATATAAGCGTAAGCTCCAACCTCAATGGCCTGTTCGAGAAATGAACGCATAGAAACAACATTGGTAGTATAGGTATGCTCAACCTCATAGAAATGCTCAGTGTGTACTACTGCAGCGCAGTTGATATAGAAAATCTTATCATATTTATCTTTAATCGAAAGAACTTTGGTTTTAAGATCGTTCATTTGTTCATGATTATTTATATCCCACTCATGGAAAATAAATCTTGGATCGTCAAGAAGATCCTTTACAGTGTCGATTGAGCTTGCAAAGAAATTATCGAAACCGATTACCGTCTGGCCTGATTCCAATAACTGATGGGTCAACTGACTTCCTGTCATACCTGTGACTCCGCTTATAACGTATAAATTACTCATATTCCGTTTGTAAGTCTGGTTTTATAAAAACTATCGATATCTACTCCTTCATATAGGGATTGCTCATATTCAACGTCATATCCTACGGAATTGAAATGGAATACCTCCTTCTCGATATCAACATATAGATATTGCGCTCTTGGATTGTGATTGCGTGGTTGACCCACTGATCCCGGATTTAGAAATACTGTCCTTTTCTTGTTCCGATATTCCGGTTTCGATTTATCTTCGTAGAATTTTTCAGTAAGATTCGGTATGTGGCTATGTCCGGAAATAACAAAGTCATAATCGGCATATATTGGCTTGGACATCTCTTCATCTGTCATTTTGCCCCAGAATGGATCTGTCAAAGTACCATGGACAAACACAATTTTCTTCTTGCCGATCTTTATTTCTTGAACACCGGATGGTGAAAGATGATCCAAAAGATAATTGGTTGATATTTCGCTTAACCTCTTCTTTGTGTACTCCAACACTGCTCTTCCACGATCCGTTGAGAAATGTGAGGTGTCACCATCAAACAGTGCCTTCTCGTGGTTGCCGAATATATTAGCAATTATAGGATATTCCAACCTCTTTATGAGATCAATTACCTCATTGGGACGCATACCGTAGTTTACTATATCCCCTAATATAGCTATTGCATTAAATTCATACTTTGCCTTCGCATCTTTAAGTATCTCCTCTAATGCCGATTGGTTTGCATGAATATCTGAAATAATTAATAACTTCATTGATTCAGAGTATTCATGAAAGCATTTTTATTCTCAATAGGTGTTGTGGTAGGCCTTCCAAGATCGTCTCGAGAGTCAATCTTCACACGAAGTTCTATCATTACCGGTCCTTCCATCGTGTTGATGCGGTTGGATAGCATTTCAAATTCCTCCGGAGTAGTGATAGTGATTGCCTCTTTATAGCCGCATGCACGAGCGATAGCGCAGATATCTATGCCGAATCCGAGTGTCGGTTGCCCTCCTACGGATTCATGTGCCCCGTTATTGAAAACCACATGAATAAAGTTTCTCGGAGCCAAGGCACCGACATTTGAGATTGCACCCATGTGCATTATGAAAGCTCCGTCGCCGTCGAAGCAAAATATTTTTCTATCAGGTTTTTCCAAGGCTATACCAAGTGCGATCGAGGAGCTGTGACCCATTGAGCCTACTGTCAGGAAGTCATTCCCATGTCCTTGACCCAAAGACTCCCGAAGTTCGAATAACTCCCGGGATAGTTTACCCGTTGTCGAGACAATCATGCCGTTATCATCAATTGCCTTTATAAGATGTGTCAACGCCTCTTCTCTTGATAGAGGATAGTCGTTTATAGCCTCATTCTGAAGTTTATACTTGCCAAACGTGTTTTTTCGGATTACGATGGCGTGAGGTTTTGATAACTTTTGGCAATCATTTATAATCGTCTCAACAGATTTCTGTGCTGCGGCGTCATCATCAGGAAGAATAATATAAGGGATTCCCATTGCATCCAATAAGGGAAGTGTAACCTCGCCCTGCTTTAGATGCTGTGGCTCATCGTGCACACCGGGCTCTCCTCGCCAGCCTATCATTAACAGCACTGGAACAGAATAAACTTTCTCATCAGCCAAAGAAAGGAGAGGATTCACTGCATTGCCAATCCCGGAGTTTTGCATATAAACCATCGGAATTTCTCTTGTGGACAAATAGTAACCCGCTGCTACACCGATAGCTGCACCCTCATTGGCTGTAATAATATTATTCTTCGTGCTTGCATTGTCTGTAATATAAGCACAAACATTCTTTAGCAAGGAGTCTGGAACTCCTGCGAAGAAATTTACGCCGTTACTCTGTAGCGTTTTTACAAAATTTTCCGGTGATACCATATCTGATTATTTAGTACCAGGGATAAGTTCAAGTATCTCTTTTATAGGCATACACAGTGGAGTAGCTTCCTTTGCCCTCTCATTGATTAGGATGGTTTCCGCTGCTTTCTTCATAGCAGGATATGCTGCTCTCAACATGTGATTGGCATAAATCACTATGTTCGCACCCCATTCCGCGAGTTCTTTCTCATAAATCTGATTGTATGTGGTGGGAACTACTACGATTGGAATTTTGGGATGTTTTTTACGGAATTCGATTATGAACTCCTTGATATCTTCTCCGCTCTTATCCTTGCTGTGAATCATTATTCCATCTGCGCCTGCATCAACGTAGGCGAAGCCTCTTTCAAGAGCATCGGCAACGGGTTTTCCTGCTATCAGACTCTCTATTCTGGCGATAATCATAAAGTCTTTGGTGACTTGTGCATTTTTGCCAGCCTTAATTTTTTCACAGAAGTGTTCAATTGAGTCCTGTGTCTGGATTGCGTCGGTTCCGAAAAGTGAATTCTTCTTAAGTCCAATCTTGTCCTCTATAATAACCGCAGAGATGCCATGTCTTTCGAGTGTGCGGACCGTAAAGACGAAGTGCTCGATTTTTCCTCCGGTATCTCCATCAAAGATAATCGGTTTGGTCGTACATTCAAGTATATTGTTCAGATCCTGAAGACGTGTAGTGAGGTCGACCGCTTCAATATCCGGTTTACCTTTACTCGTGGAATCGGTCAGCGAACTTGACCACATCCCGTCAAATGCCTTGCGCTTTCCACCTTCCTCTACTTCAAGATTTTCTATGATGAGGCCGCAGAGTCCATCATGAGCCTCCATTATCCTCACTATAGGTTTTGAGGCGATGAGGCGTCGCAAGCATTTCATTCTTACCTCCGGAGTGGTACCTAATGCTTTCTCTTCCTCTACGAGACCAGTGGAGTTGATACCTTTTGTGTAGGGTATCTCAATCACTTCTCCTCCTATCTCTTCCATTACTTTGAAAACCGCATCGCGGAGTTCCATATCGCTTCCGGTTTTCCAATCATCACCATGAATGATATAATCTGGTTTAAGCTTCTTAAGATTTGGGATATAGCTCCATTCATCTTGTGGAACTACTTCAGATACCCCTTTAATACTTTCTACAACTTGTTTACGCTGTTCGTAAGTTAAAAATGGAAGACGTTTATGCTCTGCAACTGCTTTATCGGTATATAGACCGATGATAACATCTCCATACTTGGCTCCTTCATTTATAATATTTATTAGACCCGGATGCATAATATCTGCAACCATGCCTAAATATACTTTCTTATTAGCCATAATAAATGTTTTAATTTCTCTTATTTTAACGTAAACACAATGGAAATAAGTATCTGAAAATTTTAGAGTTTGTGATAAAATAAAAATTTATGGTGTTAAACCAAGTTCAAATACCTCTCTCGTCTTGCTTACAAATAAAAAATTTGCTTAATATGATTCCTCGGCAGATGGGAAGTTTGAGGATTTGACATCTTCGATATATTTCTGCACTGCCCCGGTGATGGTTTCCCCTAAATTGGCGTAACGACGCAGAAACTTCGGTGCAAATCCCTGATTCATCCCGAGCATATCTTGCATCACAAGAACTTGTCCATCAACTCCTCCACCGGCGCCGATGCCGATAACAGGTATTGAAACTTCCTCGGCAACCTTTGTTGCTAATGCCGCCGGAATCTTCTCGAGAACAAGCGCGAAGCAGCCTATCTCTTCAAGCATCTTGGCATCCTCAATCAGCTTTTGGGCTTCTGCTTCCTCTTTGGCGCGGACATTGTATGTTCCGAATTTATTAATACTTTGTGGCGTAAGTCCTAAATGCCCCATTACAGGAATTCCAGCCGTAAGAATTCTTTCGATTGATTCTTTGATTTCCGCACCGCCTTCCATTTTGACGGCTTCCCCTCCGCTCTCTTTCATTACGCGAATAGCGGAATTTAGTGCTGTCTTCGGGTCACCCTGATATGATCCAAATGGTAGATCAACCACAACCAATGCGCGTTTCACGGCGCGGCTCACACATGAGGCATGATAAATCATTTGATCCAATGTGATTGGTAATGTTGTAGGATAACCCGCCATGACATTGGCTGCGGAGTCTCCTACAAGTATGACGTCGATACCTGCTCCATCAATCAGTCCGGCGGATGTGAAATCGTAGGCTGTAAGCATGGAGATCTTCTCTCCTCTCTGTTTCATCTCTGCTAAACGACGGGTAGTGACCTTCTTTTTATTATCTACTGTATTGGTTGACATTTTTCTCGTGTTTTTTTCTTAGTCCCGTAATCTTATAAAATTTGTGAAACGGGTTGTAACCTTGGATTATTTATGCAAAATTAAGGAATGGTTCCGAGATATTCAAATTTTTATGAGTTTGCTCTTCGGAAAGCTACAAATCAGTAGAATCGTGACGAAATGACATGTGAAAACGCAAATAAAATTAAGTTTGAACCAATTTGAATTAATTATGGAAATTTTAGGTGTTGCGGTTTCAGAAATTTGTTGTAATTTTGCACTTTAGACCCATACCCACATTTGTATTTTAATGGGGAAAGGTTTTACACAAGTGGAATGGAGCCTAAAAATTTATAATATGGAATTTTGGACTGAAAATTATCTTTCTTGTTTGGGAATCGCTATCCTTATAACCGGATTGCTTATTCCTAAGATTCTTCTGATCGCATTCAAAAAGAAGCTTTTTGACGAACAGGATGAAAGGAAAATTCACAAAGGGGTTGTACCAAGATTGGGGGGTATTGCCTTCCTGCCCGCACTGCTTTTTGCAATATGTTTTGTATTGGGTGCTGATCTGAAAGTGAATCCGGCAGAGGTTATTCCATATATTAAAGAGGTTGCCGTGCCAATGGCTTTCAGTGTGTGTGCGTTGACCCTTATTTACTTGGTAGGTTTGGCGGACGACTTGGTTGGGGTCCGTTACCGTGCAAAATTCATAATTCAGATATTGGCAGGTTTGCTGATCATTGTATCCGGTTTCTGGGTCAATAATCTCCATGGATTCTTGGGTATTTATGAATTGCCTAATTGGATTGGGTGGATATTTACCGTGTTTGGTATAATATATGTGGTTAATTCCGTTAATTTAATAGATGGAATCGACGGTTTAGCATCCGGATTGAGCGCCGTGGCTTTGATATGGTATTCCTATATTCTTTGGATTGCAGGAGATTATATCTATATGCTTTTGGCTGGAGCTACTTTGGGTACTCTGATACCATTCTTTTATTATAATGTGTTTGGAGATGCCACACGCCAGAAAAAGATTTTCATGGGTGATACAGGCTCGCTCACAATCGGTATGATGCTGTCATTCCTTGCTATCAAGGTTTTCAATATCCCGGATATTGAAAGAAGCCATGGTATGGATTACAATGTGCTGGTAGTGGCAATCTCTCCATTGATGCTCCCTTGCTTCGATGTGGTGAGAGTGTTCATGCACAGAGTGAGGAATGGTCGCAATCCTTTCCTCCCGGACAGAAGTCATATCCATCATAAGTTACTTGCAATCGGATTCAAGCAGTCACATGCTCTGATCACGATTGTTTGCTTGGATATGCTCCTTGTGGTGTGCAACGTATTGCTCTCCTTGGTTGCGCAGGTAACATTGGTCATTATAGCCGATGTGGTGATACTATTGGTGGGTAATATTATATTGACTCGATTGATAAGAAAAAGAGAAGTCCGACTCGGAAAAACTCTTTATGAGTAAAGGAGGGACAAGATAAATAGATAAGAATTTAACGGAAGATGAAGAATTATCGTCGTATTTGTAGAGGAATCATTTGCGGTTTAGCTATTCTACTTTTGACTGGGTGCAAGGTGCCCAAGGATGTGGCATATTTCCAAAATCTGGATACGAATACAATTTTAGAAACTGTCAAGGAGACACCTATCAAGGTTCGTCCCGGCGATAAGTTAGCAATAGTGGTTAAAACGAAGGATGCGAATATTTCAGACCTGTTCAATCTTCCTGTTTATAGTTCCCGCATTGGCCAAGGTGGATCAACAAATGGTAACAATGTTGAGTTGCGCCCTTATACAGGTACTGCCAGCGAATCGGTGGCAAGCTATACTGTCTCACCGGATGGAACTATTGATTTCCCGGTGTTGGGAAAACTCAATATCAACGGTATGACCCGTGCTGAAGTTTCCGGATTTATCAAAGGGGAGATTATGGGTCGCCAACTTGCTAAGGATCCCGTAGTTCTGGTAGAATTCCTCAATGTCGGCATTTCTGTTATAGGCGAGGTTAATTCTCCCGGACGCTACGACCTGAATCGCGATGATTTAACCGTGTTGGATGCAATCGCGCTTGCGGGAGATCTCCTTATCACCGGTCAGCGAAATAACGTGAAAGTATTAAGGAAGAAGAATGGTAAGGTGGAAGTCTATAATCTGGATTTGACTAATGCCGAATCAATGCTTCAAAGCCCCGGATACTATCTGCAGCAGGATGATGTTATTTATGTGGAACCTAACACCATGAGTAAACGCAGTACTACTGTCAATGGTAATAATGCCCTCAGTGTGAGTTTCTGGATCTCCGTTGCCTCTCTGCTCACATCCGTTGTTACAACAATCGCGGTGTTTATCAACAAATGATGAAATCTAAGTAGAAATTCTGATGGAACAAAATAATACAGCTTCCCAGACCAAGTCTCAGACTCAGGCGAATGAAGAAGCCTTAACATTAGCTGAATATCTTGTGAGTTGTCGCAAGAATTGGAAATGGTTTATTGTATCACTTCTATTCCTCTGCGGAGTTGCATTGTTGTATATTCTCCGCCAGCAACCTGTCTATGAAAGAGAAATGGCGGTGTTGATCCAGGATCAGGATAATGGAGGAATGTCTGATATCAGTAGCGCATTCTCTTCAATGGGTCTGGTCTCTTCCAATACCAATGTCAACAATGAGTTGATCTCTCTTACTTCGCCGGCAGTAATGGCGGAGGTTGTGAAACGTCTTGATCTTCAGGTTACCTATGTTCGGAAAGGAAAATTTCACGGTACAACTTTATATGGGCATGATTTACCGTTTAAGGTTGATTTCATGGATTTTGATGAGCAGGAAGATGGTGGCTTCCGTATGGAATTGGAACCCAACGGAGGTGTAAGACTCTTCAAGTTCTATAAGATAACACCGGATGGTAAGGTTAAATTCAAGGAGGAGGTTAAGGGTAAAATTGGTGGTGAACCAATAAATACTCCCATCGGAAAAATTTCAATCACTCCCAATAGCGAGTATATTGCTCCGAAAGTTAAGAAGGCGGATGAGTCCAACATAGTATATGTAAACAGGACCGGTTTGCAAAACACTATCGAAACCTACATGAAGAAACTTAACGGTGACCTCATGGATAAGGAAGCTGATGTGATCAGCCTGAGCATTAAGTCCGTATCCACTCAGCTCGCTGTTGATATTTTGAACACTATCGTTGCCGTTTACAATGAGAATTGGGTCGATGATAAGAATAAAGTAGCACGCGCCACTTCATCCTTTATCGATGATCGTCTTAAGATCATCGAGAGTGAGTTGGGTGATGTTGACTCAAATATATCCAAGTTTAAGTCTGATAATCTTGTGCCGGATCTGGTTGAGGCAGCCAAACTGAGCATGAAAGAGAGTTCGGAAATGTCCAAAAGCATGATCGAACTGACTAATCAGATGACGATGTGTATCTATCTCCGCGATTATCTTAAGAACCCGGCTAATGCACGTGCCGTAATCCCTGTTAATGTTGGAATTGGCTCACCGCAGTTGGAAGCACTGATAGGTAACTATAACTCCCTTCTTCTAACCCGCAACACATTAGTGGAGAGTTCATCGGAAAAGAATCCTTTGGTTGCTGATTATGATATTCAGATTAAGGGTATGAGAGAGTCTATCGTAGCCGGTATTAACGGTCAGGTAGCTTCTCTTAATAAGTCCTTGAAGAATATGCAAGGTTTGAAGAATGAGGCTACCCGTGATCTCGCTTCCGGTCCGAAGCAGGCTAAGGTCCTTCTTAGCGTTGAGCGTAAGCAGAAGGTTATGGAGCAGCTCTATCTTTATCTCCTTCAGAAGCGTGAAGAGAATGAACTGACTCAGACCTTCACTGCATATAACACCAGAATTATTACTCCCCCGACCGGATCATTAAAACCCGTTGCACCGAAGAAACCTCTGATTTTAGGAATTGCTTTCATCTTAGGTCTGTTGATTCCCGCTTCTATCATATATGTGACCTCGGCAACTAATCCGGTGGTGCGTAGTCGCAAGGATTTGGAAGGAATGAATATGCCGTTTGTTGGAGAGATTCCGTTCTATGGCAGAAAGAGCTTTATCAAGGATTTGAAAGGTAAGTTTGTTTCCAAGAAGAAGAAACAGCGTACGCTCGAGACAGTTATTGAGGCTGTCAAAGAGGGTAGCCGTGATGTTGTCAGTGAGAGCTTCCGTATCGTGCGCGGTAATATTGACTTCATGATGCGCGACGACAGAGGTAGCAATGTAATTATGCTTACTTCCTATAATGCCGGTTCCGGTAAGTCTTTTGTCAGCTATAACCTGTGTGCAAGTTTCGCACTAAAAGGGAAGAAAGTCCTTTTGATAGATGGTGACCTACGACATGGTTCTATGTCTCAGTTTGTCGGTATGCCCTCTAAAGGCTTCTCGAACTATCTGACAGGTACTACCGATGACTGGAGAAAGTTGGCGATCGAGGTGAAAGGTCATCCGGGATTCTTTATTATGCCGATTGGTCATAGACCTCCGAATCCGGCAGAGCTCCTTGATTCCGAACGTTTGGGCGAGTTACTGAATGAAGCTAAGAAGGAATATGATTATGTGATGATTGATTGTCCACCCGCAAATATTGTGGCTGATACCAAGATTGTTAGCCGCTGGGTTGATAGAACTCTCTTCATCATCCGCGAAGGTATGCTCAATCGACAGTATATTGCAGAGATCGATGCCCTTTATAATACTTCAAAATATCCGCGCATGATGCTTATGTTGAATGCTTCAACATCTGAATCAAGTAAGGGTGGTAAATATGGAGGATATTATGGCGGCTACTATAGTACTGAGAATTAATTGATTTAAGTAAGAATTTTAAATATTAGGCTCCATTAGTGGAGCCTTCTCTATTTATCATTCGCGAATAAGTAAGTTTGATAAATTACTTAGGGTTTATACAACTTCAATACCCGTTTGAATATGGCATGGCTATTTAATAAAAAAGTTAAGCTGACTGACAGCAATCTTCTTGATGGATTTACTGACTGGCACTCTCATATCCTTCCCGGAGTCGATGATGGCTTCAAGGAGATGAAAGATAGTCTTGAAGCTATTAAGAAATTCGAAGGCTTGGGTGTGAAAAGGATATGGCTTACCCCTCATGTTATGGAGGATTATCCAAACACTCCGGAGAAGCTCATGGAGAGATATGAGGAGTTGAAACAGGCATACGATGGTAATGTGGAATTACGTCTTGCGTCTGAGAATATGTTGGATTCCCTTTTTGAAGAACGTCTTCAGGGGGATAATTTTCTTCCTATAGGTGATGACGGTAAGATGCTGTTGGTTGAAACGAGCTATTTCAATCCTCCCTATGGCATGGAGGATATGATAGATGAGTTGAAGAAGAAGGGTTATACTCCACTTCTTGCGCATCCTGAACGCTATCGCTACATGGAGGAGCAGGATTATATTAATTGGCGCGAAAAAGGTGTTAAATTCCAGATAAACTATCTCTCTTTAGCGGGAGGCTACGGCGATACTGCCAAGAAAAAAGCAGAGTGGTTGATTAAAAAGGGAATGGTCGAAGCATCCGGCAGCGACTTGCACCGCATCGAATTCTTCGACCATTGTAATGGTAATGGCATTAAAGCCGACCTGTTGAATAGTCTTAAGGCTTCAGTTTGGAAGTGAATACGTAATAGCCCCAGGGCTCAATTACCTCCGGAAGCTTTGTGCTTCCGCTGAAGATATCGGTCATATCAACCATATAAGGCTCGCGTCGTAAATAGTGCACTCTTGATTTTTTATCAGAGAGATTCACTATCACCAATACTTTATCCCGATCATTCTGACGAGTGAAAGTCAGGACATCGGGATTTTCTGATTCTATAAAATTGGTATGATGCAATGGCTCATTAGCAGCAAGAGCCTTGTTGAGGTGCTTGAGTGAATTCAGCTTTTCATAAAAGCGGGTGTATTCATTCCTTGTATAATCGGGCTGAACGTTGTCTCTTTCGAAGAACTCAAAGGGATGATTAAATCCTACCTCCTGACCGGTATACAGCATCGGCATGCCTGGAAGAGTGTAGCTCAATACAGCGAATGCTTTCATTCCATCGCCGTAGCGTTCGAATTCAGTTCCCTCCCATGAATTCAGGTCATGGTTAGTCACCATATTCATGTGTACGCTTCCGTAAGGATATTCGCTTTTCTGGCGCTTCAACAGAGCAGGAATATCCTGAGCATTCATTTCCGGTAGTTTTTGGCCGTGTGCCTTGGCATAGGAATTCACACCCTTCGTGTTAGCTATTGCATTAAACACGTCTTTCATAGGCCAAGCATAATCAGCGTCAAAAGCGCTACGGAGTAGTTCCGGTTTAGAGGCCTCGGCTAACATGAACACAGGTTTAATCTTCTCAAGATCGGGTCGAACCTCTTCCCAGAAATCTGTCGGAACTTCTCCCGCTACATCACATCGATAGCCATCGATGTCGGCTTCCCTTACCCAGAACTGGAGGACGTCGCTCATCGCCTGACGTGTCGCTGGGTTGGAATAATCAAGTTTGTAGGTGTCGGTCCAATCAAAAGGCCCAAACATTTCACCCTTCTCATTCCGCGCGTAGTATTCAGGGTGTTCGGTTACCCAGGAATTATCACAACCTGTGTGGTTGCAAACCTCATCCAAGATTACCTTCATTCCGAATTTGTGGGCGTCTGCTACCAATTCCTTGAGATCTGCCATTGTTCCGAATTCCGGATTGACAGCTTTGTAATCCTGCACTGCATAATATGACCCTAAGCCTCCTTTGCGATTCTTTTCGCTAATTGGATGAATTGGCATAAGCCAGATGATATCTACACCCAATTCCTTGAGTCTCGGAAGCTGCTTACGCAATCCCTGAAGATCGCGGGTCTGCGTGCCTTGACGCAGATTCGCTTCATAGATCACAGCATTATTCATCCATTCCGGCGAAGGGGAGTGAGTTTGGCGCGTCGGCATTTTTGCCGATAATCCAAAACATGTACCTACTGCTGCAAGAGAGAGAAATATATTTCTTATCTGTTTTTTCATAATTATCATAATATTGTCGGTGTGTCAAATTCAAGAATTTGACACACCGTTTAAGTTTGATAGCGAGCGCACTTTTATAAGACTATATTTACAATCTTATTTGGCACTACAATTACCTTCTTGGGAGTCTTACCATCAAGCCATCTCTCTGCATTGGAGTCTCCAAGAGCAAGCTTCTCAACCTCCTCTTTAGAAGTGCCGGCGGGAACTTCCAACATGAATCTGGTTTTACCGTTGAAGCTCACAGGATATTTCACACTATCTTCTACCAATGCTTTCGGATCATATATAGGCCACTCGGAATCAACCACACTGGTTTCATGTCCGAGTCTGTGCCACAATTCTTCGGCAAGGTGTGGTGCGAATGGAGCAATCAAGCGAGCGATTATATCCATAGCTTCGCGATTGGTTGATTTGAGTGCGGAGAGTTCATTGACCGCGATCATGAATGCAGCCACAGAGGTGTTGAATGAGAAGTTTTCGATATCTTCGGTAACTTTCTTTATGAGTTTATGCACACTCTTGCGCTCCTCTTTGGTCATCTCCTTATCTGACTCAAGGTCTGCTTTCTCAAATAATCCCCAGAGTTTCTTGATGAATCGGTTTACACCGTCAATGCCGTTAGTGTCCCATGGCTTGGATTGCTCCAGTGGACCGAGGAACATTTCGTAAAGACGAAGTGTGTCTGCTCCATAGCGTTCAACTATATCATCGGGATTAACAACATTATACATTGACTTGGACATCTTTTCTACTGCCCAGCCGCATACGTATTTACCATCTTCAAGGATAAACTCTGCATCTTTGAAGTCCGGACGCCAATTGCGGAATGCATCTGTGTCGAGTATATCGTTGGAAACGATGTTGACATCCACACGGATTGGAGTCGTGTCGTACTCTTTGCGGAGACCGTAACTGACAAATGTGTTACTGTTCTTGATTCGATATACGAAGTTGGAACGACCCTGAATCATACCTTGGTTCACGAGTTTCTTGAATGGCTCCGGTTCAACTACAAGTCCAAGGTCATATAAGAATTTATTCCAGAATCTTGAATAAATCAGGTGTCCGGTAGCGTGCTCCGCACCTCCGACATACAAATCGACATTGCGCCAGTACTCATCAGCCTCTTTGCTTACAAGTTCATTCTCGTTATGTGGATCCATGTAGCGGAGATAATAGGCTGAGGAGCCTGCAAAACCGGGCATGGTGCACAATTCAATCGGATAACCCTCCGGAGTAGTCCAGTTCTCTGCGCGTCCGAGAGGTGGCTGACCATCCTCTGTAGGAAGATAGCTTGAAACGGCTGGCAACTGCAATGGGAGAGCTGACTCATCCATCAGATATGCCACACCATCTTTGTAATATACAGGGAAGGGCTCACCCCAATAACGTTGGCGTGAGAAGATGGCATCGCGTAGACGGTAGTTGACTTTGACTTTACCAATTCCCTCCTCTTCGATAAATTTCTTGGTCTTGGCGATTGCGTCCTTAACTTCCAAACCATTGAGGTCGAGTTTCGGGCCGCAAGAGTTAATCATCTTACCCTCCTTGGCATCAAAACTCTGTTCAGATACGTCTGCGCCTTCGATAAGCGGAATTATCGGTAGACTGAAGTGTTTTGCAAAAGCGTAGTCTCTGGAGTCATGTGCCGGGACTGCCATAATTGCACCGGTTCCATATCCGGCTAATACGTAGTCGCTAACCCAGATTGGAATCTCTTTACCTGTCAACGGGTTGATTGCGTAACTGCCGGTAAACACTCCGGAAACCTTCTTCTCAATCTGGCGTTCACGCTCGGTCTTATGTTTTACCTCGTTGAGATATGCCTCCACTGCCTCTTTCTGTTCGGGAGTAGTGAGCATGGGAACGTAGGCTGATTCAGGAGCAAGGACCATAAATGTCACGCCAAACACTGTATCCGCACGGGTTGTGAATATTTCGAGTTCAATATCTTTGCCGGCTACGGGGAATCTCATTTCTGCACCCTCAGAACGACCTATCCAGTTGCGTTGAGTCTCTTTCAGTGAATCGCTCCAGTTGATTGTTTCCAAGTCATTGAGCAGACGAGGTGCATAGGCGGAAACGCGTAGGCACCACTGATTCATCAACTTCTGTTCTACGGGGAATCCTCCACGGACACTAAGTCCTTCGCTTACTTCATCATTTGCAAGCACTGTACCAAGTTCAGGACACCAATTGACCATGGTCTCACCCTGATAGGCTATACGGTAATTCATCAGGCGCGCACGTTGCTCCTTTTCGGAAAGTGAATTCCACTCTTTGGCGGTGAAGTTCATCTCTTTGGATTGAGCAGGGTTAATACCCTCTGAGCCATGTTCCGCAAAATGAGCAATCAGTTTGTCGATAGGTTGTGCTTTCTGAAGATCTAAATCATAATAGGAATTAAACATCTGCATGAAAGCCCACTGTGTCCATTTGTAGTATTTCGGATCACATGTACGTACCTCTCGGTCCCAATCAAATGAGAATCCGATCTTGTCGAGCTGGCTGCGATAGCGTGCTATGTTTTCTACAGTTGTTTTTTCCGGATGCTGACCTGTCTGGATAGCATATTGTTCCGCCGGAAGTCCGTAGGCATCATATCCCATCGGGTGAAGCACATTGAATCCCTGTTGACGTTTGAAACGTGAATAGATATCACTCGCAATGTATCCAAGGGGATGACCGACATGTAAGCCTGCTCCCGATGGGTAAGGGAACATGTCGAGTACATAAAATTTCTTGCGTTCCGGATTTTCTACTGTGTGATAAGTTTTGTTGTCGCGCCAGTATTGTTGCCAGCGACTTTCAATCTCTTTATGATTATATTCCATATCCTGGGTGTTTATTCAGAATAGTAGGGTTATTAGTTCGTATATATTACGCAAATTTACAAAATATATTCCATAATATTGACGTTCTTTCTACATGGAGAAGAGAAAATTGGTGTTTGCTACAAACAATAAGCATAAACTTGAGGAAGCACGTGCTATCCTCGGTGATTTTTTTGAAGTGGTATCTCTTTCTGAAATTGGGTGCCATGATGATATTCCGGAAACAGCCGATACCCTTGAAGGAAATGCTCTGATTAAAGCCCGTTGGGTTAAGGAGAGATATGGCTGCGATTGTTTCGCGGATGATACCGGTCTCATGGTTGAGGCTCTCGACGGTGCGCCCGGTGTGTATAGCGCCCGCTATGCCGGTGAACATTGTAGCTTTGCCGATAATGTCAATAAGATGCTCTCCGAAATGACAGGTAAGGATAATCGCAAGGCTTATTTCGCTACTGTAATAGCACTCATTCTGGGAGATGAAACTCATACTTTCGAGGGACGCGTAGATGGCTATATCGCTACGGAACCACATGGTGAAGGTGGATTCGGTTACGATCCGATTTTTATTGCCGAAGAGACTGGAAAGTGTTTTGCTGAGATTAGCGCAGAAGATAAGAATTCAATATCTCATCGCGGTCGAGCAATGAGAAAATTAGTGGATTTCCTTGTGGATAAATAATATAAAGAAATTGGAGAAGATAGGATTGAAAAGATTTGTATTGAGTATATTGATGATGCTGCCTCTTCTGGCTTTTGCCGAGGAGTGGCGGATTCACTCTACTTTTGATGGGGATATTTCACAGATTGAGGATACTCCTGATTTTACTTATTTTGTTAGTAATAATCAGCCGTATCTTCCTACAGTTGCGCAGATTGCAACTCCCAATAGAGCGCTTTATCGCTATGATAAGAAGGGGGATGAGATTCAATTCCTTTCAAAGCAGAATCTCCTCTCAGATTATAATGTGGACCGAATCCGATATAATTTGAGCGGAAAATACCTTGTTGTTGTCTATCAGAATGGTAATATCGACCTCATGTTTGATAACGGGGATGTAGTGAATGTTCCCGGATTCAAACTTGCAGGAAATGAGTATGTCAAGAGTGTAAGAAATATAAATTTTGTCGATGATAAGGTTTATATCTCTACTGATTTTGGTTATATTGTGATAGATCCTGCTAAGGGAGAGATCCTGTTGTCCCGTAATCTTAAAGAGGGTGTGAATTCAGTAGGGAAACGATCCGGCTGGCTTTTTATAGGCACGGACAACGGTCTGTATGCCTTCCCGGAAAATTCCGCAGTTTCTCTCGATCCCGAGTACGCTGTCGAGGGCTTCGGGAAAGTTCGTGATATGGTGGGTATGGATGAGAAACTTTTTGTAATCAATGGTGAGGGTGAAAATGCTTCTCTCCCTTTCGTTGTTATTGAGAATGGTAAGCCTCGTACATATCCCTGGCTCAATTCAGAGTTTCTGAGGATGGAGTCATCCAAGTTGGGGTTACGTCTCTATGGCCCTATGCAGATTTGGGAGGTGGAGCATAACCTTGACGCAAAGTTCTATTGGGTTGAAGAGGAGGATGTCCGGAGGGCTTGTTCCGGAATTGAACCGAATACCTATTGGTTCTCCTATGATCGGAAAGGTCTACGGCAGAAAAAAGTTTCTTTTGATAACGCAGGTGATTATAAATGGATGGTGGCAAAGGATGGTCTTATTCCTAATGCGGCGAATCCTTTTACTGTGACTCATATGCAGTGGCACCCGAAATATGGCTTGCTGGTCAGAAACCACGGTGTAACTCCGGCTTTTCCAAGTTTGCAGGTTCCCGCCCCTGATGTGATTTCAGCTTATAAAAATGGAGAATGGAAGTCGATGAGTACTACCTATAATGTTTCCGGTATAGATCCTTTCCTCCAATGGAATCCTGCGGGTTTGGCTGTAGACCCGAATAATGAGGATCATGTCTATTCCAGCTCTGTTCTTCATGGTTTGCTCCGTCTGAATCTTGCGGATCCAAATAAATCCCTGCGTCTTACTCAAGATGATGATTATTTGATAAATAATACTTCTGTTTTCGGAATCCAGCCAAAGAGTCAGTTCTGGGGCGAAACATGTATATTCACTGCACCTGAATTCGATAATAATGGTGTCCTATGGACCTCAACCTACTTCCCGAAAGATAAGGTTAGTGAGAATGTGGAGATTTGCGCATGGCGTCCGGCTGATATCAAGGCGACGCAAAGTGCTTCGACATATCAACCGCTGATTAAGTGGGAGGTCCCGAGACTGAAGAATAGTTATACAGGAGGTGTTTTACCTTTGAAGTCTTCATCTTCCAAGAATCTATTGGTATATTTCAGCGGTAGTTATCAGGATGCACCCGCGCTGATAGATCACAAGGGCACTGTTGAGGACAATTCCGACGATCAGGTTGTCATTCCAATTGAATTGATTGACCAGGATGGCTCAAAGATTGGTTTTACCTATATCAGAACAATGATTGAGGATACGTCGACCGGTTTGGTATGGTGCGGTACTGACATGGGCGTATTCACCTTCCGCCCTTCGGAGCTATTGAAAACAGGTGATAGGGCTTACCGGATTAAAGTGGCGCGTAACGACGGCACGAATCTTGCCGATTATCTCCTTGATGGCGTTAGCGTGAATAATATCATGATTGATAAATCCGGCAAAAAGTGGATTAGTACTAATGGGGGTGGTATCGTTGTGACCTCTTCGGATGGTACCGAGATTGTGAAAACTTATACTACTGATAATTCCGGTTTACCCGATAATGATGTTTATGCAATTTGCTATAATCCGGAAAACAATTCAATGATGATTTCAACCGGCGTTGGCTTGGTGGAACTGTTTTTAAGCTCGGATGCCGGTGGCTCGGCTGCAGAGTCAAACGTTAAGGCTTATCCCAATCCTGTTCGTCCGGACTATTATGGTTACGTAACAATCGAAGGCCTTAACGACAATGCCTTAGTGAAAATAGTAGATGCCGGAGGTAATTTAATTAAGGAGTTGGGTTTCGCAGCCGGAGGAGAGGCTCGGTGGGATGCCACAAATTTGTATATGAAGCGTGTGCCTACCGGTGTATACTATGTTCTGGCTACAGGCGGTCCTGATGAGGAGGCTTTTGCTAAGGTTTCAAAAATTTTAGTTGTGAACTGATGAAGTCCACTGTTGGAATACTGATTTTAGTCTCGCTTTTATCTTTCTCCATCTCGTTGAAAGGTGAGGAGATAAAAGTCTTACCATCCAAATTGAAATTGGATTTGATGAGGGTGCCGAAAAATTGCAAGATCCTTACAATTACGGGAACCATAAATGAAGCCGATCAGCAGTATTTCAATTTGCTTCCAAAATCCGTATCTACTCTCGACCTGTCTCAGCTAACTTTCCCGCAAGGGAAGGTTAGCCCTTATATTTTTTTAGGCTCCTCCATACGCAATATTATACTTCCTGATAACCTCGAAGAAATAGGGGAGTATTGCTTTGCGGAGTCTGCTTTGGATAGTATATTTATCCATGGAAATGTTAAGCGTTTAGGAGAGGGCGCATTTTATAATTGCAGGAGCCTTAAACATGTAAGCATTACCTCGGATTCCCTTGATATAATTGAACGATACACATTTTGTGGATGTGATTCCCTGCAATCTGTTGATTTATCAGTATCGATAAATTCGGTGGAAGAAAATGGATTCAAGAATACAAGAGTGTCATCTCTTAAGTTACCTAACGCCCAAACTATAGGAGCCTTCGCTTTCGCAGAGATGCCGTTGCTCGAGGAGGTAGTCCTTCCCGTTGATGTAGAAGTGGGAGACGGTGCCTTTTATGGGGATCAGCATTTATCGGTCATTCCTTTGAATTTATCTTCGACACCTGCTCTTGCTTTTGCCGGAACAGGCTTGAAAAACTTTGAGAGCAGTATAGGTGGAGATGTTATTGGTGCCGCTGCATTTGATGGAGTAGGAGTGCAAGAGATTTTACTTAACGCTAATGTTAAGAAAATTGAGAATCATGCTTTCCGGAATATGAAGAATCTTAATACTGTGGATGTCAGTGCCCTTGGCAGTGTTATACCAGAAACCGCGCCGGATGCTTTCAGCGGGGTTAATACCAATGCTGTGACTTTGTTGACAAAAATCGGAATGGAAGGTGTATGGGCAAACCATCCTGTGTGGGGAGAATTCAATTCTATTTCCGGGATAGCTGAGTCAACCAATTCAACCGAAGAAGTCAGTGTCTCAATGGAATTTAATAGGAGTCTGAATTGGCTCCGTGTGACTGGTAATAGAATTTTAAACAGAGTTATAGTTTATGATATCGAAGGGAATGTTTTATTAGATGCCATTCCTGTCGCTAATGTATTTGAAGGGGAAATTAGATCACAAGGTGATATTCTGTTGGTGGATGTTAGGGTCGGAACAAAACAATTCATTAAGAAGATTTTCAATGGGAAAGAATAAACTGAAGAAGTTTGCTGAGATGAAGGGGTTTGCATGTGCTCTGCAATACCCAAGAGAGGAGCTCCTTAAAGCTCCGTTTCCTTACAAAGGAAGTTGGAACACCTCTTTCTTTAAGCAGGCGGCTCCAATTGTAGTGGAATTAGGATGTGGTAAGGGTGAATACACCGTAGGTTTGGCTAAGCATGATGCCGGGCGAAACTATATCGGCGTTGATATCAAGGGCGCACGTATGTGGACCGGTGCCAAGATGGTAGAGGAGGAGCAGATTCCCAATGCTGCTTTCCTTCGTGCTGAAATAGAAAATATTCAGCAGTTCTTTGTGCCGGGGGAAGTCGATGAGATCTGGATTACCTTCCCTGACCCGCAGATGCAGAAGAGTAGAAAGCGCCTTACCTCCACAAGATTCCTGCAATATTACCGCGGATTACTCAAAGAGAATGGTATAATCAATCTTAAAACGGATTCACCTTTCCTATATGAATATACCCGCCGTTTGGTGGAATTGAATGGATTCGAGGTTTTGGCAAATACTGATGATCTTTATGGTAGCGGAATGGCTGATCCCGTTACCTCAATTAAGACCTTCTATGAGCAGCAATGGCTCTCTCGCGGAAAGAAAATTAAGCTGATATCATTCCGTCTTCCTGCAACCGGTGAACTCGTTGAACCGCGTGAAGATGATATCCCCCGCGATGATTACCACGCCGCCGCCCGTCACTCCGTCTTTGCGTGAAAGGTTTCTCTCTGGGTAAAACTTTGCCTCAGGGTGGTAGTTTCTCCCCGGGGGCCGTCTTTGCCGTTCAGCGCCTGAGCGAAGCGAAAGGGTTGTTTGTCTCCGGGGGTCGTCTTTGCCGTTCAGCTCCTGAGCGAAGCGAAAGGGTTGTTTGTCTCCGGGGCCGTCTTTGCCGTTCAGCGCCTGAGCGAAGCGAAAGGAAAGTTTGTCTTTGGGTGAAAAGAGGGAAAAAGGAGAGGCGTTTATTGTTTCATTTCGACTTTGTGGGTTGGAGGGAGTGTGGCATTGCGCTCTGCTACTGCTGCAACTACGTTGTCTGCCAAGCTCTTGAAGGCAACTGCTTCCGGATTCTTTGTTTCTGGATCAGTTTCAAGTAGTGTGGCAACCGGAGCACCGTTGTCTGCGTGTTCGCGGATATCCATTACCAAAGGAATCTGAGCCAATAGCTTCACCCCCTGCTTCTCTGCCAATTTAACCGCTCCACCTTTCCCGAAGATATAATATTTCTCTTCGGGATGCGCGGCGGGAGTAAACCATGCCATATTCTCAACCAATCCTAATATAGGAACATTGACTGCCTCTCCGGTAAACATTGCTATCCCTTTTCTGGCATCTGCCAATGCTACCTCCTGCGGAGTGGAAACCACTACTACTCCGGTAATCGGGAGTGTCTGCACCAACGTGAGGTGTATGTCGCTTGTGCCCGGAGGCATATCAATCAGAAAGTAGTCGAGCTCTCCCCACCATGCGTCGGATATCAATTGTTTCAAGGCATTGCTTGCCATACCTCCACGCCAAAGCACCGGCTTCTCTTTATCCACGAGGAACCCGATCGATAACATTTTTACACCATATCGCTCGATAGGCTCAATCCAGTCTCGGTCATCTTTGTGAATCATGTAGATTGTCTCATCCTCGACACCGAACATCTTTGGCATTGAAGGTCCGAAGATATCGGCATCCAAAAGTCCTACCTTGTAGCCTTGAGCTGCAAGTGCCACGGCAAGATTGGCTGCAACTGTAGATTTACCTACTCCACCTTTCCCGGAACTGACGCCTACAATATTCTTAACTCCGGGAAGAACCGGGGCTGCTTTGGGAGCCGCTGGAGCTTTTGTCTTGACGTTAATATTAACTATGACTTCCGGCGAAGTTTTTGCTTTTATTGCTGCTTCAGCTGCCCTGACTACGGATCGCAGAAAGGGATCCGTGGACTTGTCGAAAATGAGGGAGAAGGTGACATTGTCGCCATTGATGCGGATATCATCCTCTACCATACTGTTCTCTACAAGATTCTTACCATTACCGGGATAGCGTACGGTCTTTAGCGCGTCAAGAATAAGGTTGGGATATAGTGTCATTGCTCTTTTTCGTATTTAAATTAGTTTCTTTTCCAAGTGTAATTATTTGCTCTCAGTTTCTGATGGTGAGAGAAGAATATAACGTTGCCAAGCGGCTGCCATAACCAGAAGAATGGAATAGCCCACCATAGGCGTGTTGATTTCATTGTCGCTGCTGCCCTTCGATAAAGGATTATCTCGGTTTGCCAAAATGCGATCAATATTATTATTGCAACAATTGCCGGCGCTAATTTGATTAATAAATCAGCCTGGGTAAAGGTTCCTACTGATAGAATACTGAACACAGCTACAAATAGACACAACAGGCTCACTATCCATTGGGTGGCATTGAGGAATCCTAAACGGAAGAAGGGCGCATGACGTAACCATCTCGCCGTGAAGTGATATTGATCTTTCCGCTCGCGCCATATCCTATTTGATGAGTGCCCCCAGTTTATGGATAGTATGGTTTCCGGATGAAGTACTACACGAGTGTTGTAGCCATTCGCGATTTCACTTATGAATATATCATCATCACCGGAATGTATGAAGACGCTTCCCGCATATCCCTTGTGTTGGAAAAACAGCTCTTTGCGGAAGGCAAGATTATATCCGTCTCCGCGATATGGTTTATTCGCAAGTGCATAGCCTAACCATTGAGCATCAGTGAGCAGATCGTCGAATTCCCTTCTCCAGCGGGTGAGAGAAGGCATGGATTCATAGTTCATGTGGGAGTATCCTAACACTACCTCTACTTCAGGATTCATGAATGGCTCCATCATGAGCCTCACCCAATTGGATGAGGGGATCTCGGCATTTGAAACTGTGGTGAGAACAACCTCCCCTTTAGCCGCCTTCATGCCTAAAGTCAGGGCAAGCTTACGTCGGCTGAGATTGTGTGATCCCGGAGGTATGAACGTCACATATACATTCTTGAACCGCTGCTCACAAACCTCGGCAATCATGGCGCTGTTGTCAGCAGTTGCATCCATCACAAGAACAACATCATAATTTGGATAATCCTGTGCGCAGAGTGATTCCAAATAATCGAGCGTAAGCTCGTTGTTCGAAATTCCATAAACTATAATCGATGCTGATGGATAATCGATAGTCTCTACAGTATCTTCGTTGTAATTGTCTGATTTCGCGTATTCATCATTATACAAATCATTTTCTTTACGCAATTTTGCTCCGCAATTACCAACAAGAGTCATAGGTCTGATAACCCATAGCAGTGAGAACAGTGCTATTAGCAGAGCGAGCCCGCAAAGAAGCGGTAGGAGAAGAGGGTAATGTGTGATGCTATCTATTAAAGGTTGCATTATAGTTTATAAAACTAAAAGTTCAAAGTTTTGGATCCTAAAATTCGGAGAAGAATTGTGGCTTTATCACCATCCCTGCACGAAGACGACAATGGAACTGATTATAATCAAGCAGATTCTCTCCATAACCGTTATAGAACTGCACGAAGAAATATTGATTCGATTTCTTCCATATACGCCAACTGAATTCAGCTGTCGTATTGAATTTCAAATTCCAGCCTTTTCGTTTGGTGAGCATGAGACTCCAGATGAATTTGCGGTCAGGTGTGGATATGACGGTACCACCCTGGGCTATACCGCAATATTTTAGAATATCCTTGTTGTTCATACCGTCAATGATGGGAATCCACACTTTGGCATGGACCATTATCCAGCGGTCTATGATGGTTGAACCTGAGAAGGATATTTTATTCCAGCTGCGTGATTCCTCACCATCGCGACCGTTACTTTCATGTTCAATAAGGATGGTCGCTTTTCCGGCATATCTGCCCTTTGAAAAGAGAGGGAATGACCATCCGATACCGGGATTGAAATTCAGATCCCGCATCGGAAGAGAGTTCTCAAAGACATTCCACATTGTCTTTTGAGTATACATGATGAAAAGGAAGGAGTTGCCCGGCAAAGTGGTTTTTGTGATTCGCTGAGCAAAGGATACCTGAAATTTTACATCGGAATTAACTTTATTGGGTTTCTCATTAAGCGCTGTTCCGACTGTAAAATAGTTGTCTTTATATAGAGTGAAATAGGGTGCGTTTATCAGCTCGTTGCGCAACGAGTCAGAAAATTCATGCTGATTGCTGACCTTGAGTAACTGGGTGTAACCCTGCTCACATGTCAACATGATGAGCAGGGACACTATCAAATATTTTATGCCTAATTTCATCTTGAAGAAGGATGTGTAATTGGGTTATCAACAGAATTTAGCGTCGGTAATATTATCTTATCACGTGCATTCCGTCAGCCATTACATAGTTTTCTTTGATGCCCTTCTCCTCAATCCATTTACGTGTCTGAAGTGTAGTCCATGGACCTCTCTCTCCATTATGCTTTATACAAGTCCAGAGCCATGATGGTGTAGGCCAGAGACAAGCTTTGAAGTTGATGCTCTTGAAGAAGTTTTCATCGCAGCAGCTTTGTCCGTGGTGGGGCATTTTCAGATAATCGCAATCCAAATCAGCTCTGTATTCAGAATTCAACAGTTTATTACCACCTTCTACTCCGAGGTCTCCGAGATTCACGATAGATTTCTTGTCATCCCAAATGCGGAAAGCCATAGATGAGTTATTGCATACATTCTTGGTTATCTCCGGATTTCTCTTGGATAAAATTTTGAAGTTTACCCCATCAATCTCAAATTGCATGCCCGGTTCGCAATCGGTAACTTTTGTAATTCCATTGGAATTGAGTGAATCCAAGGCTGCATAATATTTCAATGCCATCTCTGTGCCGTCGTTCAAATCAAGAAGATTTTGAGTGAAACGGGAGTGATAGATATTGTCGATTTTTAATCCCATCGGATTTTTGAGGATATTGGTCATCGCCCCTACATGGTCGGAATGCGGATGTGTTGTGAACCAAGCATCAACGTGATTGCCTAACGCTGCAAGAAATCCACGTAGAAAATTGGTTTCTGCTACTTTGCCTCCATCAATGGCGATTACTTTACCATTTTTGGTTACTATTACGTATGAATCACCATGATCATCTGCAACCGAAGGAAGTTGATAGAGCGTGAATGTGTCGGCTTGCTTGCAGTCAGATTTACATGCAGCGGTCGCCTTGGCTCCATCATTATTTTTTACAGGGGCTTTTGCATTCGCACTAAAGAGTATGAATGTGCCTAAGACAGTGATTAATAAATACTTTGAGAGAGTATTCAGTTTCATTTTCATTATGTGGTTAGTTATAGTTTTCTTTAAATAGTGTTGAATTCCACTCCGACTGTAATTCAGAATGTAAAGATACTCCAAATTTTTAAGACACGCAAGAGCTTTTGCCGCGGAAATATACAGGAAGTTAAGGGTGTTGAAATCAAAAATAGGTGCGAAATTGTTAAATTTATAGATTGAATTGCTAATTTTGTAGATTGTATATAATTCCACTATGGACTTTACACCGATATTGCGCCCCTATTTCGAGAGGGTGGCGAAGCGTACTGATACGTGGTCGTCGTCCGGAGAAGATGTGCAGCTCAAGCAGTTGCATAGCTTGCTACGTCGTGCGCAAAAGACGGAAGTGGGTCGTAAATATGGTTTTGAAGAGCTCTCGCGAATGCAAAATGCCTATTCTGAATTCAAGGATAGGGTTCCAACAATCAGCTATGAGGACATTCGAGAGGATGTGATGCGCATGATTCGCGGAGAAAGAGATGTGCTCTGGCGAGGAAAGTGCGTGGATTTTGCTCAATCTTCAGGAACGTCAGGTGGAAAGTCGAAGTATATCCCTATCACAAAGGATTCGCTCTATGGTTGCCACTATAAAGGTGCTCAGGATACGGTAGCTCATTATCTCAGATCCAATCCAAAATCACGTCTCTTCTCTGGGAAGGGCTTCATTTTAGGTGGCTCTTTTGCCAATGAACTTAATTTAGGGTCTGATAACGTGAAGGTTGGAGATTTGAGCGCTACGCTTATTAATAAGATAAATCCACTCGTTAATTTCTTTCGTGTCCCTTCTAAGGAAATTGCCCTGATGCCGGATTGGAAAAGTAAACTCCCGGCACTCGTGGCAGCGGCTTCTGATGAAAATGTGACGAACCTTTCCGGTGTCCCGTCATGGTTCCTGACTGTCTCAAAAGAAATTTTGCGTAAGAAAAACGCAACCAATCTTTCGGAGGTATGGCCAAATCTTGAGGTGTTCTTCCATGGAGGAATATCATTCGAACCTTATCGCGAGATTTATAAGCATCTTACTGATCCGGAAAAAATGCATTTTGTGGAGAATTATAATGCTTCCGAGGGCTTCTTTGGAGTTCAGAATGATCCGGAGGATGCCTCTATGCTTCTCACAATTGATAATGATATTTTTTATGAATTCATACCTTTGGGTGGTTCCGAACCTGTCCCGATGTGGGAATTACAAAAGGATAAAGTATATGAGCTGTTAATTACCTCGAGCAACGGTCTCTGGCGCTATCACACAGGAGATACAGTTAGGGTTGATAGTACTGCTCCTGTTAAGATTCGTGTTGCTGGTCGTACCAAATGTTTCATAAACGCTTTTGGGGAGGAGCTGATGGAGGAGAATGCAGAGCGAGCTATCTCAAAAACGTGTAGAGAGACTGGAGCGTCTGTCGTTAATTATACGGCTGCCCCTGTTTTTGCTTCAGATGGTAAAAGAGGTAAGCATCAGTGGTTTATCGAATGGAATAAAGCTCCTGAAGATGTCAATGCTTACGCTGCTCGGTTGGATGCAAATCTACGGGAGCTGAATTCGGACTATGATGCCAAGAGGCAGAATACAATCTTCCTGGATCCTCTCGAGATTGTATCTGTTCCGCACGGTGTCTTCAATCATTGGTTGCTCAGTGTAGGCAACGGAAAATTAGGTGGACAAAGAAAGGTGCCTCGTCTTGCTAACGACAGGCGCATAGCGGATGAGATTATGAAACTCTTGCCGAAGAGGTGACACCCGGGCAAAGCAAGCTACTAATGTAAGGAGAAAATTATATGGCGCAAGCGGTCGTAAATAAGACAGATGAAAGATTGAAGGAGTTGGGGACAGCTCCAATTGGGAAAATACTGTTCAAGTATAGTCTTCCGGCTGTGGTCGGTACAGTGATCAGTGCCGTTTACAACATTATTGACTCCATAGTTATCGGACACGCTATCGATGATCCAAATGTGGTCAGTGGTATAGCTGTTACCTTCCCGGTTATGAACCTTGTCACTGCCTTGGGTATGCTTATCGGTGCCGGTGCCGCTGCTCGCGTAAGTATCGTTTTGGGTGAAAAGGACCACAAAATGGCTGAGCTGATTTTGGGTAACTGCGTTCAGCTGACGTTGATTATCGGGTTTATATATGCTACTGTTTTTTCTGTTTTCATGGACCCGATTCTAAGGATGTTTGGTGCTTCCCCTAATTCATTGCCCTATGCCCGTGAATTTATGCTTTGGGTAATGCCGGGATGTGTGCTTCAGAATCTTACTTTCTCCTACAATAATGTGATGCGTGCCTCCGGATATCCGGGAAAGGCAATGTATACCAATATGATCGGGGCCGGCATGAATGTGATACTTGCACCTCTCTTCCTCTTCGGTTTCAAGTGGGGTATTCGCGGTGCTGCTATTGCTACCGATATCTCAATGGCTGTGACTGCTTTCTTTGTTATGGGTCACTTCTTTAATAAGAACAATACATTGCACTTTGTCAAAGGCACATTCCGATTGCAGTGGAATGTAATCAAGGGTGTGCTTTACATCGGTATGGCTCCTTTCCTGATTAACGTTGCAGGTTCCGGTATCAATGCTATTATTAACAATACACTCTATGGATATGGAGGTGATGATGCTATTGCAGCTGTAGTGGTATTCAATAGATTCGTTACTATTTTCGTTTTCATCATTATTGGTATTTGTCAGGGTATGCAGCCTATTTTGGGCTATAATTATGGTTCCGGGCGCTATCCGCGATTATTCAAGACTCTCTTTTATGCAGCCACAGTTGCTGTGCTTATTACCACATGCGGTACTACGATTGGTGCAACCCTTCCGAACAAAATAGCGTCCCTCTTCATGCAGGATGCGAACCAGATTGCGTGTGCTGTAAATTGTTTGCATTTCACCACATTCTGTTTCTGGATGGTTGGCTTCCAGATTGTCGCTACCAACTTTTTCCAAGCTTTGGGTATGGCAGGAAAATCTATCTTCCTCTCCCTTACCCGTCAGGTCTTCTTCATGATTCCTTTGTTACTTATGCTTCCTCCTCACTACGGACTTGATGGAGTCTGGATGGCATTCCCAATCAGTGATACTGCAGCAACTGTAGTAACCGGAATTCTCTTGGCTGTTGAGATCCGACGCATTAAGAGGAGGGCTCCGAAATTCCAATCATAAATTTGAAGATTGTTAAAACTGGGGAATATTTAACTTATATTTAGATATTACTGCAATATTTTGGCAGCTTAGGGCAATAACTTTGTATCAGTAAAATTCAATAAATAACACTGATAAAAGTTTACAATATGTCCTCTTACAATCCTCATCAATCAATTTCGAGAGAGCCAATCCACGTACGTAATTCGTTTGAATCAACATATCACCGGATAGAAATACCTCCGAAAGGTTCCAAAGCAATAACCTTGGGTGATAAAATGTTCGCCCGTTTAGTGCTTCGCGGTAAAACTGTTCTTGAATTTATCATCACCACAGTGCGTGATCTGACGGAGCTGTATTCCCTCTTGCATTCTAAGTGCAAGGGATTGCGTGGGCTCGCACGACTCTATCTCAGAAATATGTCTAAGGGGTGGAGCGATGTTCGTCCTCTCATGCTTTATCCCGAAGAGAGGGTGGAAGGTAAAAAGGGTGTTGCTGCAGGCAAGGAGTATACCAAGGTTATGCGTGCTTATAAAGCCCAGCCTGCGACCCATGTCACTTTCCGGGATACAACCTACGGTAGATATTTCAGTGGTGAGGTGCGCCAGCTTTCTTTCCCTTGGGATTAAAATGGTGTCACTTAAGGATTATAAAGATCCGTATTCCGATAGTCTAAGATGGAGTTTGCTGCATCCAGAGCTTGACGTGCGCGACTTTCAGGGTTGATGGCAATCGCTGCGAGGTAATCGTTGATTGCCAATGAGCGTTTCCCTGCTCCCCAGTACTTCATGCCGCGAACCATCAGCGCCTCATCATCCTCTGGATGTGCGGTGAGATATTCTGTCAGAATCTCCACACTTTCGGGAAAATCTACAGTCTTGATTATCGCTTTTATTTCTTCGAGTGTCTTCTCAGTGTATTCCATAAATAGTAAATAGATAC
>CAZEJY010000004.1:86705-105664 GCA_964512705.1 uncultured Sangeribacter sp.
GCTTTTATTTCTTCGAGTGTCTTCTCAGTGTATTCCATAAATAGTAAATAGATACGTACAGGTTTGGCAAATTCCTCATCCCGAAGGGATCGATTTTTGCAGAGTTAAGTTTGCCAACCTGAATTTATCGGTTTCCCCGCTGGAGCAAGTTTGTCTTTCCGAATGAATCGATTTTGCAGAGTTTAGTTTGCCAACCTGAATTTATCGGTTTCCCCGGAGAGCAAGTTTGTCTTTCGGAATGAATCGATTTTTGCAGAGTTAAGTTTGCCAACCTGAATTTATCGGTTTCCCTGTTGGAGCAAGTTTGTCTTCGGGTGGTTGTTCTAAAGAATGATCCTTTCGGATTTGACTTCACCGTCAAGAAAAACGCTGGCGAGAGAATCAAATTTATCCGTGTTCTCTGTAGTCAGGAATCTCCTCTTGTGATTCTTGGAAGCATGATTCTCTATTTCCGGGTGCCGTTGTAGATAGTCAGCCAAACTATGAGCCACAAAGTCTCCTTGTGCTATGATTCTTATTCCCTCGGGAGTATGTTTTCTGATGAGCGGGAGCAGAAGCGGATAGTGAGTGCACCCCAAAATAAGTGTATCAATCTCCGGATCCATCTTGAGGATGGTGTCTAACCGTTTTTGAACAAAATATTCAGCTCCGGGAGTGTCATATTCACCGGATTCGACAAGCGGTACCCACATTGGGCATTCCACCTCTGTGATCTGCATCTCCGGATCAATCTTGGCTACCTCCAACATATATGAGTGGCTGCGAACTGTGCCCGGAGTGGCAAGAAGTCCAACATGTTTCGTCCTGCTGATTGCCGGAAGTGTCTCAACAGTCGGGAGAATCACTCCAAGAACTCTGCAGTCTGGATATTTCTCCGGTATCAGTCTCTCCTGAAGTGTCCTCAATGCCTTAGCCGATGCAGTGTTGCATGCTAATATAACCAGTCTACAGCCTTGATTGAACAGATATTCCACAGCCTGACGCGTGAAGTCATAAACTACATCAAAGCTTCTTGTGCCATAAGGAGCTCGTGCATTATCTCCCAAATAGATGTAATCGTATTCCGGAAGATGTTGTAGAATAGACTTTAGAATTGTAAGACCTCCATAGCCTGAATCAAATACACCTATTGGCTCAGACTGCCGGGGATTGTCTGCCGATGCTTGCATTTTCTTTGTGAGGTTGATCTTTGTAAGACTAATAAGTAGCTGAATAAGGTTCTTTTTATTCGCCAATTCCTATATGATTGGACGGATAATGGGATTAAACAATAAGCGAAGTCCATAATGGACTTCGCTTATTATATCTTTTCTAATTATCTTATTTGAGTCCCAATTTAGCTTTTACCAAAGGAGTGATATCCTCTACCGGTGCACCGTAGAATAAGATCTGATCCGGTGAATAAGCTTGAATTAGACTGAAAGCATTCTCTTTGCCTACTGACTCAATCGCGTCTTTCATTTTGGTAGCGATTGGTGTCATGAGACCCTGCTGCTGCTGTGCGATATCTTGATCGGCGCTCTGCATGAATGCCTGAATTTTCTGCTGATAATCGTTGATTTCACGAGTCTTGCGCTCTTTGATTGCGGGGAGCTCATCCTCTTTCATCTTCTGAAGATCCTCAACCATGCGCTTGAATTCATCGTCAAGGCGAGTATATTCTTCCTGATATTTTTTCTGAATCTCCTGCAATTTTGTCTGTGCTGCTGCTGTTTCTGGCATTGCCTGGAAGATAGCATTTGTGTCTACGATACCAACTTTCAGTGTCTGAGCAGAAGCAAACATTGGTAAAGCAATTGCTACTGCAAGTAAAATTTTCTTTAACATTTTATTAAGTCTTAAATATTTATTGCAAATGCAGTTTTCTATCGAACTACAAAGATAGTGAATTTAACAATAGCTCCCAAAGGGATTTTATTAAATTAACTTAATTTTGTTTGCGCTTCTTGTAAAAAATCGGATAAGTCGCTACTATTTTGAGTAACCGAGTTTGGCTAAAACTTCGTTGCTTACATCGATCCTCGGAGATGCAAATACGATACTCTGTGAGGATGCTCGGTCAAATATCGCCATATAACCCTTCTCCTCAGCAACAGCTTTGACAGCATTGTAAACATCCTCCTGGATTGGTTTCATAAGAGACTGACGCTTTTTGAAGAGTTCACCCTCCGGACCGAAATATTTGTAACGGAGGTCGGTTGCCTCTTTCTCTTTAGCTACTATCTCCTCCTCATGTTTCTTTTTCTGTTCATCAGTGAGGAATACCATATTGGACTGATAATTCTTATACATTGTCTCAGCTTCTTTCGAAACCTGATTTACCTCCTTCTCCCAACGCTGAGAAACCTGATTCAACTGCTCATTTGCCATTTCGTATGATGGTACGTTACGCAAGATGTAATCCATATCGATCAATGCGAACTTTTGAGCATTCCCTGCAGCGGTTGCGGCTACAACTAATATAAGCGTTAACAATATCTTTTTCATATCCGTAATCTTTAGATTCATTAGAGTTTCTCTTTATAGACTTCTAAGCACCGATTTAGTTTAAATCCTTATGTTTTATTAACAATTTAGACTCTTAGGGAATTCTGCGGGTAAATTAGTATTAGAATTCCTGACCGAGAATGAAGTGAATCTGTGAACCACCCTTTGTTCCCCAGACTTTGTCGAAACCGTAAGCCCAGTCTATACCTAAGTAACCCAATACAGAGAGGTAGACACGTGCTCCGACACCGGCACTTCTCTTCAAGTTGAATGGTGAGAAGTCTTTCACGTCATACCAGCAGTTTCCGGCCTCTGCAAATGCAATCGCATAGATTGTGGTGGAAGGTTGCAACAGGAATGGGAAGTGAAGCTCAAAGGTGAACTTACCGTACGCATATCCTTCATAACCGGAGGGTGTGAACTGGCCATTCTCATAACCACGCATGGAAATTGTTTCTGTTGCGTAGGTGTAACTACCGGTCATACCGTCACCACCGAAGTAGAAGGTTTCAAACGGGGTCTTGATATTCTTGTTGAAAGATCCGAGCAAACCGAAGTCAGCGCGTGTCATCATTACGAGTGTCCACTTTCCATCCGGGTCAGTCAGCGGAGTAAATGTCTTACTCTTGAAGCGCAATTTCCAATACTCAATCCAGCGGTAGAGCTTACTTCTTGCAGCCTCACGAGACTGATAATCTTGGTTGTTGTAGCTTGCCTCCTCTGAGAGTTGCTTCCAGTTACGCTTTCCGAAGAGTGAAGCCGGAGGAGTGAGCGTGAAGTCAATTGAGAATTGAGAACCACGGCGGGTATAGATAGGATTGTCAATTGATGTACGCGACAGGGTCAGACCAAGTGTAAGTGAATTGGATGTACCATTACGCATATAATAGAGATAATCCCAGTTTTTCAGATAGTACCATCTGTAAGCCAACTGCGCTTGGAACTGGAAGTAGTCGTCCGGCCAGCTGAGACGTGTACCGAATCCAACACTCACACCTGCCATCTGAAGTACCTTATTGGGGTCATACGCATTCTGCAGCGCGTAGGTTGAATAGTTGGTGTTGTAGGAATATTGAGACCACATAGCAGTCTGGTACGCGGTACTCCATGAGTCGTTGTAGAAGCTGGAGTTGATACCTGTTGAACGGCTGTAGTCAATTGACCATTGCAAAGAGTTGGGTCGTTTCCCTCCAAACCATGGATCATAGAATGAAATATTATAGCTCTGATAATATTTAGCATTAGTCTGTGCGGATATTGAGAATGTCTGACCGTCACCACGTGGGATAATACCTCTATATGTGCTTGGGTTAAAGAGATTCTTCATTGAGAAGTTGGAGAAGGAGAGTGCTACCTGACCGGTCACACCTGTCTGACCCCAACCGAATGAAAGCTGAACTTTGTCGTTTGCTTTTGATTCAAGATCAAACACAATGTCTACAGTACCATCAGATTCGTTTGGCTCAGGATTAACTCCCATGGTCTCGGGGTCGAAGTGACCACTGGCTGCGATCTCACGAGCGGAACGCATCAAATCACTCTTTGAGAAGAGGTCGCCCGGACGAACGCGCAACTCACGGCGGATAACTTTCTCGTAAAGCTGATCATTACCGTTGATGACTACTTTATTGATACGAGCCTGAGGACCCTCGATGACACGCATCTGCAGATCGATGCTGTCTCCATGAATACTCTCTTCGATAGGCACGAGGTTGAAGAAGAGGTAACCATTGTCCATGTAGAGGTTGGATACAGCGTCTTCATCGTCTCTGATACGTTTGTTGAGCATCTTCTGATTGTAAACCTCACCGGGATACATGCCAAGAACTGCATTCAATGTCTCAGTAGGATAAACGGTATTACCAACCCAGTTAATGCTGTTGATATAGTATTTCTTACCCTCATCTACTGTGAGGTAAATATCTACCTTCTTTTCGTCAAATTTAGCAACGCTATCGTGTGTGATTTTTGCATCACGATAACCTAACTCATTATATTTCTCTATGATGCGGTTACGGTCATCTTCGAAATCACGGTCCACGAACTTCTTCTGGCTGAACAACTTGAAGATGTCATTGTTTTCGTTGGTCTTCTTCATCGCCATCTTGATCTTGCGATCTGAAAGAACCTCGTTGCCGTTGATGTATATCTTATGAACCTTTACCTTGTTGTTTCGGTCAATAATAACCTTGAGGATTACCTGATTCTCCTTGGAGACATCAGGAATCTGTTCGATTTTGACCTCTGCATTTTTGAAACCTTTCTTTGAGTAATACTCCTCAATAATTTTCTTAGCCTGAGCAATGATGTTGGGAGTGAGCTGCTGACCCTCAACCATACCGAGACGCTGCTCAAGATCTTTCTTTTCACCACTTTTTGCACCTTCAAAAGTCATGGCAGACATTCGTGGCTGCTGCTGGAGAGCGATCTGAAGCCATGCTTTGTCACCCACAATCTTCTCGACATTGATCTCAACTTTTGAGTAAAGACCCTGACGCCAGAAGCGTTTTACCGCTGCAGTGATCTCTTCACCGGGTATTTCCACGCGATCACCCACTGCGAGACCTGAATAACCGATAATCAGGTAATCGTCGGCTGACGGTACACCTGTCACGGATATATCTGCAATCTCGTAGGTTTTGGGGAGCGGAGAATAAATCACATCCGGATTGTAGATCGTATCTGCTTGAGAAGCCGGTTTGATATCGAGCGCGTGTGCTCCCGCGGCTGTCATCGCAGTAAGTAACAAGAGGAGACTCTTTCTTATTTTGTCCATTTCTATGCGGAATCTCATATTAATGCTTAGTTCGTTTTAGGTGCTACTTGGTCCGAAGTCTTACCGAAACGACGTTCTCTGCCTTGATAATCCAAGAGAGCGTCTAAGTAAGCTTCGTTATCGAAATCGGGCCAAAGAATTGGGGTGAAATATAATTCGCTATAGGCTATTTGCCACAGTAAAAAATTACTGATTCTCTGTTCCCCTCCGGTGCGAATCAGCAAATCCGGAGAAGGCATATCTTTGGTTGATATATAATTATCTATTGTTGTTTCGGTAATTGCTTCAGGTTGGAGCTTACCATCTTTTACATCCTGAGCTATCTGCTTGGCAGCCTGACTCAGTTCCCATCTTGAGGAATAGCTGAGGCAGATATTAAGATTCAGTCCGGTGCAGTTTGCCGTTGTGTCGACGCCATACTGTAGACTCTCCTGAACCTCTTTGGGAAGTCTGTCAATCTCACCAAGAAGATGTATCTTTACATTGTTTGCCAAAAGTTCCGGAGTCTCTTTCCGTATCGTCCAGCCAATCAGATGCATCAAGGTGTCAACCTCATCCTTGGGGCGATCCCAGTTCTCTGTAGAGAATGCATAGAGTGTCAGATACTTGATGCCAAGATCTGAGGAGAGACGTGTGATGCGATTTACGCTGTTTACACCCTCTGCATGTCCGAGGCTGCGTTCCTGCGAGCGCATACGCGCCCACCTCCCGTTGCCATCCATAATGATAGCTACGTGAGCAGGTATCCTTGAAGCGTCAAGCTGTGATATTTTCGATGTCAGGTTGTCTGCTGCCATCAGGTCTTAATCCTTATAATTGCAAGTGGCGCACCTCTTGCTGAATTCGTAACTAATTGTTATGCTCATAGTGGAATACCAATCAGTATTCTTCATGAATGAGCTTTTGATGCCGTAAGGGTCATCGAGAGCGTCGGAGTCGAGACGATCTGAAAACACCTTCTTCATCAAGAATTCAAATCCTATATTCCATCTCAATGAGGGCTTATATTTTAAGCCGACACCGAATGGTATGGTAAATCCGCCCCCCATCTTCTTGTCTACACTCCAAAGTGTGGCACCAAGACCGGCTGTGATATAGGGCGAAATCCTTTTGAGCTTTCTATAAGTCTCGCCCATTCCATAATTAAAGAAATTGAATTCCACCATCTCACCCAATTCATAAAATTGGGTGGAGAATTTATAATTTTCCCCTCCGGGAAAAACGTTGGTCATCTGCGAGGAATCTCCTCTTAATGAGCCTGTATAAAAATTCGTCTTCCACGCCCATCGTGGACTGGCGATATATCTGAACAATATCTCAAGGTCCCATCCGGGATTCTGAAAAAGGTTGGAGGTATTGGCATCACCCAAGTAACCGGTCATACCGAGTCCACCTCCCATATCGAAGCGATAGTCCTCCTGTGCGCTCGCCAAGTTGGAGGAGAGCAATGCTCCCATCGACACAATTAAACATATCAGCTTCAACCTCATTCCAATCCTGATTTATATAATGCTAAAAATATATCAGTATGCGTAAAGTATATTACTCCTTATTAAATCTCGCACTATTCCTATAACTGCTTAGATTATAGGAGTGAAAGTCAAACGAGCCAAAACTCCGCGCCAGATGGAATCGTATAGCTTCCCATCAGATCCGTACCCGCCAATAAGATAGATATAAGGGCATTCCCATTTGAGAACATCACCATCGACTTCCGGTGTGCTTCCTCCTGCGCGAGTCCAGTAATCGGAAAGATTGGCTGATTTCTTGGTATACATCACAACATTGTCGCATTGAGTCATAGCTGGAATCTCTGCCGGCAACTGTAACAACTCACCACCTTCTCCCCAATTTACACCATTATCATAGGATATATATACCATGCGGTTAAGAGAGTTGTCTGCCTTGGTTCCACCCATAATCATCCAAACAGGATATTCAGTCTTTGTATATTTTGACTGGGTGAAGCGATAACCGTAATAGGGGACCATGGTAGCTCCCTCGAATGCGGGAATACCACCTTGGGAAAGTTTAACCCAGTTAGTTCCGTCAAATGCCCATGTGGCATTGCTTAATGAACCATCCGTTTTGCGGCCGCCTACGAAGAAACCAACGGGTGAAGAAGTCCATTTGTTGGTCAATATCACAAAGTTGGAAGCGTTGCTGACAGGGAATTCCTCATCGATAACTACCTCGTTTATATTTTGTTTTGGATATTGTGCGTAGACAAGACCTTGCGAATCGCTCTTCAATCCGATTGCTGTGTTCAGGTATGCACCGATCATTGTTGACCACTTTTCTCCGGTTGAAGACCATGTTGAACCATCAGTTGATTCATACATATTGCCTGTTGTGTCGAGAATGATCAGTTTCTCAGTAGTTGCCACGAGTGAGCGAACATTAGGCAGGAAAGGGAAATTGACAACGCTCTTCTGCCAGCTGTTGGAATAGATGTCATCGCTGGATGCGAAAGTGAAACTGCCATCATTCTCTTCAATAAGAGAAACAGCTTTATCTTTAAAATCTATACTCTTCTGATTCTTTGGGTTGCCCATACGTGATGGGAGTTTTGAGTATGCCTTGTCACCCCACATCAGTGAGTCAACCTTCTCATTGTGAACAAGAACTTTCAGACGATAATCCATCTTTAGATCGCCCTCTTTTGTTGCACACACGAGTTTCAGAGTAACCTTACCGGTGAAATCGATAGAATCGGTAGGGGAGTCAAGGTAATTAATCTCACCTGTGCGCGTCTTTCCATCCTCCATCACGATCTTTGCCTCTGTGACATAGTCGGAATAGGAGATAGTTGCAACAAGCTTATCAATCTTAGTGCCTACCGGAAGAGAATCAGCATTAAATATCACTTTGTTCTTCAGGTCAATGGAGAAGAATACGGAATCAAGATTCTCCATCACATCGTCATCTTCATTCAGTGAGAACTGAGTGACCGCTATGTTGAAAGGTGTCAGATAGGGATCTACTTCCTCCGTATCTTTATTACACGCAGTCGTGCCTGCAATCAGGATTGAGGACCAGACCAATGCCTTCCAAAGTGTTGATGTTGTATGTTTCACTATGTGTTAATTTTTCAAACTTACTATTCGGTTATTCAATATCAATCGCGTCGGTTGCTAATAAAATTCCTTGATTTCCATAGCATAAAGCCCATGGAATTTTATCATGTAACCAACGGAAAAGATTTTTAATCGTCAGTTTTAACCATCAGTATATGGTGTTTCAACTTGCAAATTTAGTAATAATTGGCAAATCTTCTCTTAAATAATCCGTTTATTTTGAAAAATAAGTGATTTTAAGGGAATTTTACATTTTTTTAGATTACCAATTTTCCATCATTAATGACCCTAATGCGTATTAATATGCTTCTCTGCTTTTTTAACTTAATTTATATTAAAATCAAATTAAATTCTCTTTCAAGTATCTGTTGATGAGGTTATTACGAATTATTTGTTTGTGATACAACCTAACACCGGTTGGAAGCGCAGGAGCTGCAACTCCAGTCTTGATTTCAATTGGAGAGGTCTCTATACGCAGTTCATCAAATAAGTCGGCATCGATAAATCTTTGGAGAAGGGTTGATCCACCTTCAACCATCAGAGAGGTGATTTTAAAATCCGAATATAGAAGGTGCATATTTTCATCCAAACTCCTCTCTCTTGAAAGTATAATCTCCGGTTTTAGGTTAAGCCTTGTTGTGTCAAGTCGCTCTGAATCAATGATTGCAGGCTTGGGGGAATTCCCGCTCCATAGTCTGTTGGTCAGTGATGGATTGTCGATCAGGATAGTATTGGTGCCTACCATAATGGCGTCATATAGCGCACGCTCCTTATGCATCAACACAAGACTTGCCGGATTTGACAGGGCTATTCTCGAGTTCTCGGGAGCTATAAACATGTCGGAGCTTTGTGCCCATTTCAGAAGGATATAGGGTCTCTTTAGGGTATGGGCAGTTACAAATCTCCGATTGATTTCCCGGCATTCCTTCTCCAGGAAATTTTCGATAACCTCAATTCCGGCCTCGCGAAGCATTCTGATACCGCGACCGCTAACCTCCTTGAATGGATCGGTCATTCCTATCACGGCCCTCTTGAACTGTTTTTCTATCAGTAGCTTGCTGCAGGGTGGAGTTTTTCCATAGTGGCTACATGGTTCCAATGTTACGTATATGGTAGACTCATGCAGTAGTGGTTGGTCATCGGGATGCACTGAATTGACAGCATTCACTTCAGCGTGAGGACCACCGAATTTTCTGTGCCAACCCTCTCCGATTATTTTTCCGTCCGGAGCCACAATTACTGCCCCGACCATAGGATTTGGGGAGACATTCCCCTCACCAAATCGTGCTAACTCAAGTGCGCGCCGCATATATTTGGCGTCCGGATGATGTATAGGTTGCTGTATGGATGTTGTCATGATGATATGCGCCTAAGAGTTTTAAAGTACAATGGTGGTATCTGATTTTAGAAGCGGATACCTGCGGAGAGCTGAAAGTTTTCGATTGATGAAAAGAAAGATAATTCGTCGGATTTATACCAATTGCCATCAATCTTTGCTACTCCGCATACAAAGAAGTTGCCATTGTTATAGGTTATCGAACTCTGTCCTTTGATGATGGCGGAGAAAATCTTTTTAGTTTGTTCAACCGAATCTTCATATGTGTGTGTATATCCTATTCCCGGAGAAGCGGAAATATTGAATAGCAGATGCTTGTTCCATACCCAGTTATAGCAATATCCTCCCATGAGGGCATAGGTATTATAATGAAATTTATACGAGCGGGGAGTGATGGTCAGATACGGTTTCAGCACAACAGGAAGTTGGGTCATATCCATTGATATATCCAGATTGTTGAGATTGAATCCGATGATTGCGGATCCGGCACTCCGCTTCTGAATTTTGGAAAAGTTATAAGCAGCCCCTTGGGAATATTTTTTGTTGTTGAAAAAGAAATATCCGTTTAGACCCATAGTTTTTGATTTTACCCCCGGGAACTTCTCCTTGATCAGGTGACCGTCGTGATATTTGCCGAAAGTTCGGATTACGGTTCCTCCCGTATTCTCCCAATAGTGTCCTTCAATATTGAATCTTGCGCAATTGAAATTATACTCCAGTTTCTTGTGGCTGTCCGGACGCTTTCCGATCTTATTTGATAGATCAAATGAATATCCGATACTGACCGCCATGTATTGAAGATAGAACCCCGCGTTGAAATACATATCGCTCATCATTCTGATAGGCATCTGCCGGTTGAGGTTCAGATAATATGAATCCAGCCAGTTGTCGCTTGCAAGCCTTGCTTTCCAGCGCTTACCGGTGCCGACCACGTAGGTAGTGTCATAAGAATTGAAAACATGATCCGCCCAATTATATACTTTAACGCAGAACCCCAAGAATTTAGGATATACCACAGATGTGTCTGCGAGGTTAAGCTTCCTTTTCTTGAAAAGGGTCCACCAATAATTTGGATTCTCCTTCATGCTACTTTCCTTCTCCTTTTTTTGATCGTACATAGATACGTTGGAATCCTCGCTCACCGGAATCCGATCGGAACTATCCAGCAGCGTCAGTCGTGGAAGCACGGAATCTGTGGGCTCTTCAGCTCGCAGAGTAGCACTCGTAGTGATGATCAGAAGAAGAATAAAGAAATATTTTTTCAAAGCTGATGTCGTAGTTTATAGTGAGACTTCTGTTAGTTGATACCTTTAGCATCAAGAGCTTTGCGGTAGCGCGCAGCGTTAGCGGAATGTTGAGCGAAATCTTTTGCAAAATTGTGGCGTCCGGAAAAGTCCTCCTTCGCGCACATGTACAGATAATCGTTCGGCTCGCTATAGAGTATGGCATCAATTGTTTGCGCACCCGTTGTCCGTATTGGACCCGGAGGAAGTCCGGATATTTTATATGTGTTATAAGGTGAATCGATCTTCAGGTGATCACCCTTGACTCGTTTTATAGTAAAGTCGTTGAGTGCGAACCTTACCGTTGGGTCGGATTGTAGTTTCATCCCTTTCAGCAGTCGGTTATTGTATAATCTTCCGATAGTTCCCTTCTCATCGAGCGCGTTTGACTCCTCGTCGGTGATGGATGCCAATATCGTGACTTCGGCAGGAGTGCGACCTAAATCAGCCGCCTTCTGTTTGCGTTCATCTGACCAGAATTTGAGGTAATTGTCTCCGATTTTATCCAACACACTTTTTGCGGAAGCGGACCAATAAACTTCGTAGGTGTCATCAAGGAAGAGAGCTAAAGAGTTCTCGGGAGTGAGATTGTATTTGGAGAGGTAGCCGGAATTATTGAGCCAAAATTGCAATGAGTCCGCAGGGAAATCGAGCTTGTTGCTGATTTTTTGGAGCATTAAATCTTTATCGCGGAAACCGTTGATTGTAATCTTGACGGGAGTTTGTGCGCCATGTCCCAATTTCCGAGCGGCTTTAAGCGCGGACGTCCCTTTAGGAATCAGGTAAGCACCATGGCGCGAGGAGAAGTCCGTACGCATTAACTTCGCGCTTTTCAGAACGGCTGAAGCATACTTGTTTCCGAAATATTTGGAAAGTGAATCGGCTACATTCTTCTCGGTAGCATCACGGGGTATACGAATGGTTTCCGATGTCTCTGCTTTAGACAGAAACATCGGAAATACATAAACGATTAAAATCAGCCCCACGAGAAGAATGCCCTTGAAAATCCATCTGATTTTTCTATATTGGCGCAACGACTCCGTGGCGGTAGTTCGCGTTGGTTTCAATTTCTGGATTTGATTTTTTCAAGTTGATTTTTCAATGCATCCAGGCAGTTATCGAACGCCTCTTCAAAAGTGTCCGCAGTTTTAGAAGCGAAAAGGTCACCACTGTTTGCAACTTTTAATTTCAGCTGCACCTCTTTATTTGCGGCTGTTTCCGGTTTAATTAATTTCATAACCACCTCAGCATCTGTAATAGCTTCAGACCTGCGTGCGAGTTTATCAATTTTCTTATTGATGAATGAAACGAGCTTCTCAGAAACGTCGAAATGAATTGCTTTGATAGTTGCTTCCATAATCTTCGGGTTTTGAAGGGTTAATACTTAGTTTGTTTTTAGAAGAAGTAACCGCAGAAAGATTTAAATATTCATTGAATAAACATAGATATTCTTAGAATCATTAAATCCTGCTCGATTTTTCCCGCAGGGGAGAATCGATTTTAGGGTTTCATGCCATCTTCTACAAATATAAACAAATTATTTCATACTTTCTCCTTTGTCCAAAGAAATTTTGTTGGTTGAAGCCTTACTTTTCGTGGCTTGGTCTGCTCTCCGGCGCGTTTCCATGAGCGGATGAGCTTCGCGGGTGGGCGTTGCGATAATTAGCCTTGAGTTCCGAAAGGGAGAGATGTGTGTAGATCTGGGTTGTAGAGAGTGAGGCATGTCCGAGGAATTCCTTTACGGCGTCGAGCGATGCACCATTACGGAGCATCGCGGTTGCGAAAGAATGTCGTAAGGCGTGTGGACTCTTGCTGTCGGTCGATACCATTTTCAGAGTATCGTGCACAATGTTGTAGAGTCCGGTCTTGCTAATAGCTCCATTCGGCCCGGAAATAAGCGGTTTGGGAGATGGGAGGTCTGGATACTGCCGATTACGAATCTCCTGCCACTGCTTGATTTCCGCAAGTAGTTCCGCGGGTAAAGGGATGACACGTTGTTTATTTCTCTTACCTGTGATCTTCACTTCTCTGAGCGAAAAATCCACGTCATTGTCCGTTAATTGTCTCAGTTCATCCTGGCGTATGCCGGTTGAATAAAGGATGAGAAGGATGAATCGGGCGCGTTGAGTCTTAAAATCTTCGGAAGATTTCAAAGCGAGGAGAATCACATCCATCTCCGTGTCGCGGATAAAGGTAGGCAGATGTTTGGGCAGCTTGGCAAGTATCACGTCCGCTGCGGGATTAATCCGGATCTCGCCCAATCTTAGTAGCCAGTGAAAATATGCCCGCAGGCTTTGGGTCTTCCTCCTGATGGAGGCGTTGGCTTCATTCTGTGCCATGGTTGAAAGCCATGCGCGAATATCAGAAGAGGTTACGTCAGACGGATTAAACTCCGTGATGTCCCTGTTGCCCGTAATCCAGTCGGCAAACTGCCTTATGTCGCGCAGATAAGCCTCCACAGTATGGGGACTGCGGTTCAGTTCATAGCGAAGGTGATTTTCAAATTTTTCAAACATCCGTGATCGCTCCCTTTTGAGTCGGGGTTGCCTGATACAACTGTATCTACACATTGATTCAGCGCAAACTCCAGTGAGCTTACGCTGAATCGATTATTTTCTGATGATAAAAGAGGCTAATTACTGCTCTGCCTGACGAAGCTGCTGAACGTAAACAGCCTTCATCATCTTCTTGCGGTTCGCAATAGATGGTTTTTCAAATGCCTGACGAGCGCGCAATTCTTTAACGATGCCTGTACGCTCATATTTACGTTTGAACTTCTTGAGTGCTTTTTCGATGTTCTCGCCTTCTTTTACTGGTACGATAATCATGTTTTGATCTGTTTATTTTTTAATTTATTTTTTAATCTAAAAAGCTTCCCGCCATAGGGCAACATGTGGGCCGAGGCAGATAAAGCGATGCAAAATTATACAATATTAAGATATTGACAAAATTTTCCACTAATTTTTTCACTAAAATTTAGGTTGCATTCCGCAAAATGATCGATGCCGTGTGCTATGACCTGATAGATTAGTGGCTGTTATGGTGCGGGTTTATATGCAGTCTTCCGGGTTCTCGTCATACCATTTGGAGTACATCAGATAGTTTTTAGCAATCTTGATATTCATCTCCTTGGCTTTCTCAGGTTCCACCATCTTGATGAATTTTGCGGGACTACCTGCCCACATCTCGTGAGGCCCTATCTGAGTACGGCTGAGTACGACTGAGCCGGCTGCCACCAAGGCTCCTTCGCCCACAACTGCATCATCCATAACTACAGCACCCATTCCTATTAATGCGTAGTCATGAATTTTAGCGCCATGAACCACCACGTTATGACCGATTGAAACATCGTTGCCTATTTCGATCGTGGATTTCTGATAAAGTGTATGCAGCACACTTCCGTCCTGAATGTTGACGCGGTCTCCAATGCGGATGGAATTTACGTCGCCTCTCAAAACAGTGTTGAACCAGACACTACAGTCATTGCCGATCACTACATCTCCGATGATTGAAGCGTTTTCGGCAAGGAAACAATTCTTCCCGATTTCGGGTGTGAACCCCCTTACTGATTTTATATATGCCATTTTAAGAATTTTTTAAGTACCTTATATAATCTATTGTTTGAATTAATCCATAAAATCCCGGATTGATTAAATAGCCTTGCACTTCTCTGCTAACCACTGTTGCTCAGCTGGCTCAAGAAGAGGTGACAGTTCATCATAAACCTTCTTGTGATAATTGTTGAGCCATTCAATCTCGGACTCCGTCATTATATCCTTCTCCACCAATGTGGTGTCAAACGGGAAAAGTGTGAGAGTGTCGAAATGATAGAAATTGCCGAAATCAGTTGTTTCCCAAGGAGTGGTAACGATGAGGTTTTCAAGTCGTATGCCATATTTCCCCTCGAGATAAATACCGGGCTCATTGCTGGTAATCATGCCTGGTTGCAGAGGAGTTGGCACATCATTAAGTCGAATGCTCTGAGGACCTTCGTGGCAATTGATGAAGAATCCCACACCATGGCCTGTGCCGTGATAGTATGCTTTACCCTCCTTCCAGAGGAACTGGCGAGCTAAAACGTCGAGCTGACCGCCGCGAGTTCCCTGTGGGAAGATGGCAGTTCCTAATGCTATATGTCCTTTGAGAACCAAAGTGAAATCATGTTTCTGTTCCTGTGTCGGGGTACCGAGTGCGATAGTTCGGGTGATATCGGTTGTGCCGTAGGTGTATTGACCACCGGAGTCGACCAATAGAAGTCCGTCTCCGACGATTGCGAAATCGCTCTCCTCAGTTGCTTCATAGTGCACGATTGCACCGTGAGCATTCCATCCGAGAATTGGTGAGAAACTCTCGTCAACACATGCCGGATCAGCAAGACGCAATTCGCGTAAGCTTTTGCCAAGCCCGAATTCAGTGAGTTTGCCTGTCGGGTATTCCTTCTCGACCATCATGAAGAAACGTGTCAAAGCCACACCGTCTTTCTTCATAGCTGTCTGAAGGTTTGCAATCATCGTCTGGTTTTTGATGCTCTTTAGTTTTGCAACACCGGAACCTCCAAAAACGGGAGTGCAGGAGATGTGGTCGTATAGACCTCTTGAGGTCTTTTCCGGATCAATGAGCAGACGGGTTGTTTTAGGAAGCGTGCCAACGAAATCAACAACCTTATCATAGGGCATAGTCTTGAAATTATATTTCTCAAGATGAGCCTTCACTTCCTCGCTCAGTTTCTCCTCGTCAATAAAAAGGATTCTCTGGTTCTCGTCAAGATATAGATATGCTACGAATATCGGGGAGAAAGCGATATCTCCTGCCGTACGCAGGTTGGTTGCCCAAGCGATATCATCGAGCGCTGAGAGGAGTATGGCGTTTGCCAACTCACCTTTAACCTCTGTGAGAAGACGCTGGATCTTACTGTCTACGGTTTCGCCTACGATTTTTTCATCATGGATGAAAAGTTTGTTTTTCGGTCTCTCGGGTCTCTCTTTCCATATATAATCAAAGAGTGGGAAATCGTCGTTGAGTTTTACGCCATTGTCGTTGAGCTCCTGCTGCAGGCGTTGAGCCCAAGAGATGGAGAAAGTCATGCCGTCGATTCCCACGGTCTGTCCGGCATTGGTGTGTTCGGTTACCCAGTCAATGAGGTCAACAGCATCGGGGCCATCCTCCTTCATCATTTTGAATCCTGTATCTTTCAACTGGTCTTCCGCCTGAATGAAATAACGAGAGTCAGTCCAGCAATACGCTTCATCGGCGAGGATGACGGCTGTGCCGTTGGTGCCGTTGCCGGACTCGAAACCGGTTAACCATTCGCGACCTCTCCAATGGTGGGGTGGTAACTCACTCTGATGGGGGTCTGTGCCGAAAACTATCACGACATCTATACCCTTATCTTTCATAACCTGACGCAACTGAGCCAAGTATTCAGCATTCTTTTTCATATATTTAGTCTTTGTAATTTTTTTCAAATTAATTTCTATCGCGAGGGGGGTAGATTTCATATGCAAAAATACAATAAAAATAGAATTAAGAGCTGATTTAACAAAATTTATTATCTTTGTGGCTGCTATATATGTGCCCAATTTTGGAAATTATGAGTAGAAATAAAATAGTGCTGTTTGACACGCACGAATCATTTGAGAATCTCTTACCTTTATCCTACACGCGTCCGGTCGGTGCGTTTCGTGTGGGAATCATGAAAATATATGAGAAGTGGGAACGGTTGACGGAATGTGAAACCTCCTTTTTGCCGGTGGATTATCTCAGGGGAAAGTTTTCCGTCGGGGTGTCGGCTGAAGAGGAAGCGTTTTTTGTTGCCGGAAAAATTCTTCCGGATTCAGATTTCGTAGACTCTGTCCTTAAACTTAAAGCAGGAGAAGGTATATATTATAAGGAAGAGTTACTCGCATGCCGTGGATCATTAGTCGATTTCGAGAAAGGCGAATTTGTAAGATGTGAATATGCAGGCGATGTTGAACTTTTGCAATACGTATATGATATCTTTTTGCAGAATGGAGAGCAGATCCGTCGAGACTATCCTCTCTTGGTTAAAGGTCGGGAGAGTGCGCCGCTTGATCCTACGGTAAGGGTGGTAGGAGACACTGAACTTGCGGATGGATTGCCTTCAGTGTTTGTCGAAGAGGGCGCAGACTTGTGTTGTATTACGCTCAATGTCAAGGATGGTCCTATTTATATAGGGAGAGATGCGACCATCATGGAGGGTACGTGCGTGCGCGGTCCCTTCGCCATGTGCGACCATGCGTTAGTGAAGATGGGTGCGAAGATATATGGCAAGACAACACTGGGTCCATACTGCAAGGTTGGTGGTGAGGTCAGTAACCTTGTTATGTTTGGTTACAGTAATAAGGCTCATGATGGATACTTGGGAAATGCCGTGATAGGGGAATGGTGTAATTTAGGAGCCGGTGCCAATGCTTCTAATCTGAAGAATGATTACTCCAAGATAAGGATATGGAACTACGCCCGCCAAGGATTCATGAGGACCGACCTGCAATTTTGTGGTCTGATAATGGGAGATCATTCCAAAGCCGGGATAAACACCATGTTCAACACCGCTACGGTAGTGGGTGTGGGTGTAAATCTGCATGGTGGAGGTTTCCCGCGTACATTTATCCCGAGTTTTCAAACCGGAAGTCCCGAGGGTGGCTTTGAGGATGTGAGCATAGACAAGCTGATGGATGTAGCCGGGAAGGTGATGGCGCGTCGTGGGCTGACGCTTGGAGAGGATGATCGCAAGATACTCGAATTCATTTATAACTCCGCAGCGAGATTCAAATAAAAATGCATCGACGATTTTCTTGAGAAAAATTTGCATAAATGATTAGTTTTTAGTAATTTTGCATCGCTTTAGGACTCAATGGTCCGCGTGCTGCCACTAAACAATTGGGTGATAATTGTTTAGCGGGCAGTAGTGGTGTGTGGATGGATTGGTCTAAAGTAAGGAAAATTGAAACACATAGAAACAATTTAATAATAAAAGAGACAAAGAATGCCAACAATTCAACAATTAGTAAGAAAGGGACGCACCGTTCTTAAAGACAAGAGCAAATCTCCCGCATTGGATTCCTGTCCTCAGCGCCGTGGCGTGTGTGTTCGTGTGTATACAACCACACCTAAGAAGCCTAATTCGGCAATGAGAAAGGTAGCACGTGTACGTCTTACCAACGGTAAGGAAGTCAACAGCTACATCCCAGGAGAGGGACACAACTTACAGGAGCACTCAATCGTGATGGTTCGTGGCGGTCGTGTTAAGGATCTTCCGGGTGTTCGCTATCACATCGTTCGCGGTACATTGGATACTGCAGGTGTGCAGGGTCGTACACAGCGTCGTTCCAAATATGGAGCAAAGCGTCCTAAAGCAGCTAAGAAATAATAGCGGCACTTACACAAACAATCAAATCGTAAACAATCGTTATTGATTTATTGGATGGCTAAGGTTGAGTAAACTCCGCAAGAGTGCGGTGTTGAAGATTGCAAAAGCAGCCAAAATCAAAACATTAAACTAACAACAATGAGAAAAGCAAAGCCAAAGAAAAGGGTTGTTCTTCCCGATCCCGTATTTAATGATGTAAGGGTGACAAAATTCGTTAACCATCTGATGTATGATGGAAAGAAGAACACCGCTTTCACAATTTTCTATACTGCATTGGAGACTGTGAAGTCAAAAATGCCAAACGAGGAGAAGAGTGCGCTTGAGATCTGGAAAAAAGCGCTTGAGAATGTAACTCCTCAGGTGGAGGTAAAGAGCCGCCGTGTAGGTGGTGCAACCTTCCAGGTTCCTACAGAAATCCGCGCAGATCGCAAGGAATCAATCTCCATGAAGAATCTCATTATCTTCGCACGCAAACGTGGTGGTAAGACAATGGCAGACAAATTAGCTGCAGAGATTGTTGATGCCTACAACGATCAGGGTGGTGCTTACAAGAGAAAAGAGGATATGCACCGCATGGCAGAGGCTAACCGCGCGTTCGCACATTTCAGAT
>CAZEJY010000005.1:0-39500 GCA_964512705.1 uncultured Sangeribacter sp.
TACAAAGGTCTCATAATCAGGGAGTCCTTGGTTCAAGCCCAAGTGGGACCACAAAGCCATCCTTCTTGGGTGGCTTTTTTTGTTTTGGTCAGAGCACCGGACTCTCCGCGTCTATAATTTTGCAGGGAGTCCTTGGTTCAAGCCATAGTTGGACCACAACTTAAAAATCAAGCAGTTACGACTCGAATCGTAGCTGCTTTTTCTTTTGCTTTGAACACAAATCTGAACACAACTCCAACGTTAGTCAGAGCACCTGACTCTCCGTGTCCATTATTGGCAGGGAGTCCTTGGTTCAAGCCCAAGTGGGACCACAAATTGAAAACCAAGCAGTTACGACTCAAATCGCAACTGCTTTTTCTTTTGGTTTGAACACAAATCTGAACACGACCCGGGACTTTGGTCAGAGCACCTGACTCTCCGTGTTTATTATTGGCAAGAAGTCCTCGATTCAAACCCAAGTAGAACCACATCTTGAAGCCACTGAATTTCAGTGGTTTTTTTCTTTTAATTTGAACACAAATCTTCTGAAAATATCAGTCTTCTTCCTCTTCGTCACACAGTGTCCAGTCTTTGTCCTGGAACTCCTTTTCAAATTCCTCCAACTCTTTCTTAAGTCTTTCTTGAAAAGTGTCTTCACCGTCATCTCCGCTCATCATCCAGTCCACGCGATCTGCATAGATTCTTGCTATGCAAATTTTACGGTATGCCTCCTTCATGGTCTCAATAGTTTCCTGTTCCAGTTCCAAAACATCAGCACCTTCTGGGTAACTATCATACTCTGCATGATGAATAGCGTATAGAATGGGAATCTTTTCACCCTCTTTAGTTCCTGTCATGAATTCATCCTCGGATTGAAATATCTTATCATCCTTGCTAAAGAAATTGAATGTAGGATATTCGGAAGTCGTTGCACTGACTCTCCTGTATTTAAACAGATATCTCTCAGCTTCTTCATACGTATCAAACATTCTGAAGTTTACGAAAGAATGACAAGACCAAGGATTATCTTTTTCATAGATAGTCCAATAATCATAATGAACTTTTGCGGGTTTGGGCTTAAGGGCGCGGGCGATGTCTCTTTCAATAGTCCTTGCAATGTCTGTCATTCGCCACTGGTTATAATCAAAATGTCCTCCGCTCATGATTAAAATTTTAGGTTACACAAATACTTTTTCTTCTTGTCGGCTTTGAGGAATACACATTCGAGGGCAGCCATATTGTGCTACATGATAGCACGCATAGCACGTCAGCATAACGTCATCTACTTGACGCTCAGCACCTGAACCCACTTTGACCATTTTCCCGGCGTCGGCAAAATGGTCAGATAAAATTTCCCCTGCATTCTCACAGGATTCTTTAGCACGCACAAGTACATCTTTGAATCTATTCCATTTTGCATAACCCAAAAGAGGATAAAGTTCACGGGTACTCAAGCATTTCACACCTTCATATTCAATAGCGATGGATCCGAATCTATTAAACAGATCTTGTGCCTTGAAGATGATGATAAAAGCACCTAATCAACTCTTAACTTCGATAAACTACCAAAATCACACATCGTAAACTACGATAAATAGGTAGAGTTAATGTATCCCTATTACGATAATACCCATTCTCTGCTGGATTTTATGGTGTAGAGAGGGTGAGGGTGCCGGTGGTTAGACGGTGAGTGTAGTCCTGCATGAAGGCGCGCGCCCAGATGAACATTCGCTGAGGTTCTTCACCCCAAGAGTCTTTGGTGAGAGGAGCCCTAAGTTCAGGATCTTTTGCGGCATCATAAACCTCCTCAATCTTTGTTAGAGCCGCATCAGTGAATACTACTCTACCCGGACTACTGAGCATAAATCTGTTATCTATGAAACTTATGCCGTAGTTCTCTTTCGTCTCATCCAAAACATCCGTGCCCACACTCACATAATTCTTAGGATAATTCAGCAGATTCATTATGGTCGGTGCCAAATCAAATTGTGTAGCGGTGCGCCCCGTAATGCGGCGTGGCTCAATACTGCCATCGGGTGCAAAAATTATCAAAGGCAGATGAAATCTGATATAATACTGAGCATAGTGGGATTCGGCTTTTAGGTCACGATTACCATGATCACCGGTGATAATAAAGATTGTATTCTTATACCAATCCTGTTTTGAGGCAGACTCAAAGAATCTCCGCAGAGACCTATCGGTATACTCTAATCCTCGTTGAGCATTCGCTTCCTTATACTTGTAGGTCGTGAGATCCTCACCTTGTGGAAGAGTATGGGGACTGTGTGCACTAATTGTAAACCATGAAGCATACCATGGTTGAAGAGTCTGCGATAGATCTTTGACAACAAATTGTCCCATAGGTTCATCAAATATACCCCAGGTACCATCATAATCCTTTGCCGGTCCATCGTACGACGCTCTGTCCAATACCCGCTCGTAACCTGACGCATGACCTAACTGGTCAATATTGTATGAACCATGATTACAGCCATAATAGAATGCTGTGGTATAACCCTCCTTCTTCAATAGATTTGCGGGTGAATCAAACGGCATCGCGTTGTATGGTGAGAGCATAAACGAGAATGGTTCGAAGGCAGGGAAAGAGGCGAGCAAACTATTCGCACCACCTATGGATGTTCTTCCAGTAGCCATAAAATGCTCCATTACTAACGATCGGTTCACTAATGAATCAAGAAATGGCATCAATCCTTTCAAATCCCCACTGCCATCGTCAAATATATCAAGTGAATCGATAAATGTCGCTCCCCCACTCTCTATGATTATGAGCATCACATTCTTTCGCGTAAGTTCCCCACCCTTACCCCCGTGAATTGAGGATCTAATTCCTGAAAGTTCCTTATCGGTGTAGAAAGTCAGCGTTTCTATCCCTGTAGTTTTACCGATGGATCGCAAAAGTGTGAAAGGGGTATTCAACACCACATTTAACTGTCGTGCACTCCGCGTATGCCATGTAGCATCTGCTATATTGAGAGGGTTGCCACTACCAATGCGCCCACGCATAGACAAGAATGTTAGGCCTCCCATGAGCAGAAAAATGCCAACTCTTAAGACCATTCCACGAGCGCCGTTCGCAACAAATCCTACTATCTTAACTCTTCTGTATAGCCAGATCATAGCGGCAATTATAAATATCACGGCAACAACGATCCACCAATAGCTAATAGCATAACCAAGTATGATTTTAATGATATTATTGTCGGCAGCAATCTCATTCAGCCCACTCCAACGCATCCTAACACCGGAGAAACGATAGTAGACCACATCCGCGAGGTTCACAATCAACATCAATGAATTGGTGACATAATACACCCAATCTGTCACTTTCAGATAAGATCTGTCGATTGTAAATTTAAATGGAAGGATTCGAAGCAATATGAAGAGAGAATTGAAATATGCCGTAGCTGTTAGATCAAACCGAAGACCATGAAGGCTAAGACGCAAATATTCACCAAAACCTGACACATCGGTCGACTCCAAATTACATACAACAAATATCCCTCTGGTCAACCATAGCATAAAAAGTGCCACGGTAAACTGATAAAGGGTTGCTAAGTAAATATTTGAAGTAAACTTTAAAGTTTTCATCTTCATTGAGATATACCCAAAATCCGAAATGTTTTAAGTTAATTAACTTAAAATCATCAGACTCTATTTTAATTTCAGCATTCTACCCGGCTCGAGACTATCAGAACTCGACAACATATTCAGACGGCAGAGCGAATTAACTGAAACACCGGTCTTCCTCGCTACAGACGACAATGTGTCACCTGCTTTCACAACATAGGTTCTTTTTTGGTAATCTCCCGGAAAAGCAGTTGACGACATTCCTCCTGAATTGACTGAATTATATCCACTCATACCATAATTGGATACTTTGGCATCATACGAAGCCCAACTACCATAACCAGCTACATTCACCGGAGAAGAGAAATCGAAGAATCTTGCGGGATCCATAGCCGTGTCATTAATTCTGGTTTCGAAATGAAGGTGAGGACCGGTTGAGTTACCGGTATTACCCCCTAAAGCGATAGGTTCACCCGCGCGGACATACATTCCCGGAGTGACGAGTGTACTACATAAGTGTGCATAACGTGTTTTAAGACCATTGGCATGATCCAGACACACGAATATTCCATAACCTTTAGGATCGATAGAAACTCGTTCCACTCTTCCATCCATTGCAGCAACTATGGTATCACCTACCTGCAACGCAATATCAATGCCGTGATGCATTCTGCCAAAAGAAGGACGGAATCCAAAACGGGATGTCACCCTACCCCTGATTGGCAACACTGCATGACCTGAGATCAAAGAGGCTGCTCTATTTGCGCCATTTTTTGCACCCGCAAAAAAACTCAACGCATCATATCCCGAATTCTTAGATGAGGAATAAAGGTTGTCAAGATAATTAAGAGACTTAGTAATATTCATTGAGGTCAAGACACCATCAAGCTCAAAAGATTCATCCGTCTCTTTCGCACCCATTCCGGCAAGAATCCCATCAAGATTCATTTCCCCCTTCTCATGACTTCCCATAGCCGATAGCACGGCATCAAAATCCGGCACGGATTCTTTAGAACCCATTCCGGAAAGAACAGCACTCAGTCTGTCTGCGGAAATAGATTGTGCGTTACTCTGCATAAAACAGGTAAACAGCGCAATCCAAGCTACAATCAAACTTCTTAATATTGATCTTCCTTCTCTTCCCAATCCTATCATACAATCAATCCCAATCCAACAATATTACTCTTTATCCTCCTTCTTTTTCTCATCATTCTCATTATCCTCCTTCTCCTCGGCATTTTTCATATTCTGGACAAAGGGTTGGATAAAAAGAATCCATGCACATGCACCGACAAAGGCAAGAAAAATAAATCCTGCGAGGATCATAACCTTTCTCGGAGCAACCGGTTTCAATGGCACTGTTGCCGGTTCAATAGTTGCATAAACCGGAGTGACCTCCTGCACTTTTGCTTTAGCAACCTGAACCTGCTGTGAGGTCTGATTGAAAACATTGAAAGCAAGTGTTGTTTCATTCTCCAAACGATCTCTCATCGTGCGTGCAGAATAAAGCGCGATACCTTCATGCGTATCAAGATAGTTGGCATAACGTTGCTGAGCTGCATAATATACCTCCTTAGCCTCGCGATTCAGCTTTTCAGCATATCTGAGATCTTCGCGAGCCTTATTGGTTCTATATTGAGTAATGAACTCCTTCAACCTATTTACTACTGAATCTGCCACAATTGCAGAAACAACAGGATCCTGCATACGCACGCTGATGGAAATAACCATAGTCTTCGCATCAACAGAAGAGGAGATACAGCCATCAAGAGCCTTGATTAATTTACTCTCATCCTTAGTAATTCGAATTGGACCACCCTGAGTCTCGACTCCGGTTGTCTCATCTTCATCATCATCTGATTTAAGTGCCGAAAGGATCATGCCCGGTGCACTCATGATTGCACTCCACCAAGGAGACTTTGTATCATTCTCTAAATACTCTGCAAGAGTGAACTTACGCTTACCTTCCTTGTCTGTTAATGGTATATTGAGTAGCGAAAGAGAGAAAGGCACTGATTTTAATATATCTGGATACATCTGGGGTGATACCGCATCTCCATCGCCCGAGTTGTTACGCACACCAGCCATAGCTGCCAAAGCACCCAAATTACCTGATGTTTTCCCTTGTCCGTTGATTTCCGGTGCTAACGTAACGCTTGTCTCATACTCCTTAGGAATACTGAAAGCGATGATTATACCCAACACAAACCCGACGAGACACCAAATCCCGATCGTTTTCTTTCTCTTCAACAATTGTTTGAAAAGTTCAACGAGATCAATCTCTTTCTCCTCTTCCGAAGGGTTATATTTCTCAATATTGTTATCTTCCATCATTATGTATTATGCTCTCAGTCTATCACTCTTTTGTAAAGGATGATAGACTGATTCATTAAAATTTATCTTCTGAACATAGTAGAAATAGCAGCGGTCATAGTTGCCAGAGAACCGAAACCGGAGATCAGAGGTATGATACGCTCCCAAGCGTTAACCTTATTAACCTCCTTAGAAGGTACAATTATATGAGAGCCTGGTTCAACTACTGTCTTCTTATTAACGCGAGCCACCTGACCATTCATATAAATGATAAAGCATTTATTCTTTTTGGCATTCAAACCGTAGCCACCTGCCTGATCAATATAATATGAAATCTTCTTACCCTTCTCGAACACGATAGTATTCGGATACATTACATCACCGGAAATCTTAACAGTACTTTGCTCCTCCGGAACGAAAAGCATATCTCCCGGTTGAAGAACAAGGTCTTGAGTAGAACCCGGATTAGCTAAAGCTGCCGGTAAATTTATACCTACGTTGTAAGTTCGTGAGATATTAAGCTTACCCATGGAAATGGAGTCTGTTCCGGTCTGATTCTGCATAGCCACGCGAATCACGTTCTGACGAGTCTGATATTCATCATCAGTCATCTGACGGGTCAGGTATGCACCCTTAATATAAGCACCATCCACAATACCACCGGAACGCTTCACGAGATCGCTCAAACGCTCATTGCGCTTGTAAAGAGTATATCCACCGGGGAACACAACCTCTCCACCAATACTAACATGCTTCTGAGCAGTATAGCTTGGAGACATGCGTACAGTCACCTGGTCATATGGTTTAAGAATAAACTTGGAAGCAGTGCTTCCTTTCTGACCGAGTCCTCCGATCATGTCAACCGTGAAAAGTTCAGCCAGTTGCTGATTCTCTTTAACAGAAGTAGGATTAACAATTCGGCGGGAAATCTCAATTCTTACTGTAGATGCTCCCTCGCGAAGACCTCCGGCACGTAGAATCAGATCCTCTACGGTAGTATTTTCCATGTATGAATATGTTCCGGGATTATCGACCATACCACCAATAGAGAAGTCTCCCTTCTCTTCAAGGGTCTGAACACTCATGATCTCAATAACATCATTTTTCTTAAGTGTGATATCAGCTGCTGTTCCATTTTGAACAGCACCTAAGTCAACAGGAATCACTTCGAGTGAAAGATCCGGTCCTTGACGATAAATCATGGCACGACCGAGATAAGCATCATCGGTCAAACCATCTGCCTTATCTATAAGTTCTTTCAACGTATTTGTTCTATTGCCGAGTGCATATAGACCGGGGCGATTAACAGCTCCTTTGAGCTCTACGCGATTTGAGAAGCGGTCAAGTACTCCACCAACGGTGATAACATCACCATCCTGAAGTCGATAGGTAGCGAATTCCCCTTTTTCGATGTTGTAAAGGTCGTTCTCCTCTCCATTCTGACGAGAAAGACGAACCATGCCAGGGTACGCGTCACCGGCGAAACCTCCGGCGTAATCAATCAGTGAGGACACTGTCTCACCCGGCTTGATTTCATAATACATCGGACGTTTTACGTTTCCGGAGATGCTCACAATCTGATCATATGGAGGTACGATGATCACATCACCCTCTTGAAGGCGAATATTACCGGTCTGCTTACCATTGAAGAGATAGTCATAGATATCCACATTCGCTATCCGTTTTCCATTTCGGAGCACGGAAATATTACGCATAGAACCGATATTATTGATACCACCGGCATTGTAGAGAGCGTGGAATACGGTAGAGAATGGGGACATGCGGAATGAGCCGGGAGTACTTACCTCACCCATTATATCAATTTGAATAGAACGGATATCTCCGAGATTAACACTGATATCAGTCTGGTCACTACCCACACCGGCATATTTTCGTGCAAAAAGACCTTTGATATACTTATTAGCCTCATCAATAGTTTTTCCGTTAAGATGGACAGGACCTAACTTAGAGATCATGATACTTCCCTCAGGTGAGATGGTTTGACGGAGATGCTCTTCTGCAGCTCCCCAAACGTCAATAACCACCTCATCTCCGGGGCCAAGACGGTAATCCTTTGGAGTCGCAAGATTCTTACTTGGCTCAAATGAGAGGCTACGTGAATTAAAGAGGCTATGACCATATACGGTTCGAGCGGCATCAGCAGCCTCAGCGGCATTCACATCCACCACAGTCCTCTCCTGCACCTGCACATCGGGGGCAGAATGCCTTCCATTGTCTGTAATGGCCGAGGACTTAGCCGAAACATCCGTACCTGTATTATCCGAACCCTCTTTAGCATACTTCGCTTTAATCCTCCTTACCTGAGCAGGGCTAACTCCCTTTGCCATCAGTTCCTGACCAATCTCTTGATCAGATTTTCCATTGGCAGACTGCGTGCGGATATAGTTAATCACCTCATCATCAGTCATAGCCGCTGCCATCAAAGCGATAGCTAAAAAGCCGGCTGAAATAATACTACGTAGCTTCATTATGATTTGATCGTAAGTTAGTTTTAAATTAATGGTATAATCCCATAATTCTCCGTTCCTTAACACTAAGAGAAGCGGAGTCCTATCCATAAAAATTCAGAGTCAGCGGTGGCTGAACACTTTAGAACGCAAAATTAATAAAAAAAACTTATCAATCCGAATATAAAATAGCAAAAGGGTTCAAACGAGCATCTTTGAACTCTTTTGAACCCCTTTTTATAACCTTTTAGGCTGGATCTAAATTATCGTGAACTGATCAGAACCTAAATCAATCGTGATATTTCCGGTAGCAACTACCTTAATTGGTGTTGTATTCTTGATCACGTGTTCATCAACAGGATTACCATCCTTCATCGAATATCTAACACCCTCGATATAATATTCACCGGCAGGAATAATGACCATAATTGCACTCACTCCGCTTCCTCCAGTAGCCGTAGAGGTGGAAATTGTCTGTGGCACAACAATATCAGGTTCTTTATCCGTTGTCTTATTGCGCCATAATTTGATATCACGGATATAATATGAACCGGTGGAAGTATTTCTTATTATTGCGCTTGCTGTGGCAACTCGACTTGGGGGAACAATAGGGAATCTGAATGCAGTTCTGCCTTCTCCAAGAGTGTTGGCAAACTCGCCGATTATTGTTTTGTTCTCCGCGCTGATATATTGATATGCTTTATAAACCGGATTTACATCAACTTGCATATACAGTTTATCCTTTGTATTCTCATCAACATCACTCACGCGCCAAATCCAGGAATAATTGAATTTGAGATCACCTGAAGCAGCCTCAGGAATAGAGAGTTGATTATTGTGACCCTCATTACCGCTGATCCCTAAAGTATACTTAACATTAGAAGAAGTTTCATCTTTCTTGATAAATATTCCCTCTAAGCTCTGCTTAGCTAAACTACTCCAAGTCCAATTATTGAACGCTGTCAGCTTGTGATTATCCTTAGAATCCGGAATACCACCGGCGACGGTAGCATCGAGAGTCCATTCAAAGCCTGAATTATAGCTTGCGGCATCCTCAATGGATTCCGGTTGCGGAGTTGCACCCTCTGCAAACTGATGAGTAGTAGAAGCAACTATGCTACCATTAGTCTTTCGGAGAAGATTTGCAGTAACGTCGCAGCTCTTCATGAACAGGCCGCGGAATTCAGCCTCCGCATCACCGGTTCTTCTGATCCAACTACCATTATTCATAGGAGCGTTATGCAGAACAACCTCGGCTTCAACTGCATAATAATCACCCTTAGCATTTTCATCAAACACGTGAATTGGATAAATGGTATAGCTAACATTAGCAGTTGTCTTCAGATTCAATTGACCTTTACTTGCCCATCTTTCGTTGACAAGAAGCTGCTCATCAAGAGAAAGATTAAATGTATGAGTCACGTGCTGAGAAGCAAAACGTTTTTTGATATCCTTTGAACGGAGATCAATTCCTCTAAGCGCGAAAGCACTTTCCTCATTAGCCCAGTTACAGAAATGGAACAATGGCACACCCTCATCATCAATATCATCAGATGGGTGAAGAGTATAGTATGTACCCTTATTGTTGAAACCATAAATGGTGCATGTCTCATCATCTTCCGGACCGGCATAAAATATATTGTTCCTGTCACTCCAGTCAGCAACAACGTTTCCATCAGGATTGATTACAGCGATAAGCACACCCTTTTCATATGCTTCGGAAAGAGCCTCCTCATTTTCATTTATTGCTCCACTTCCAACAAGAATGATTTTTGCATCTTTAAGTGCCACGATATTCGTGAAGCATTTCATCAGTTCAGCTTCCACATCGCCTAAATTACCTAAAATAGCAGTTGGAGCGGACACAGTCACAACCTCCTGATCCCCTGAAGTATTACCCGGAGTAACAACCTCGAATTCATCGGCAATAGGTTCATCCTTCTCACAAGATGATAATCCTAACACCATCAATCCGGCAAAAAGAACCGGCACAAATCTACGCAGATATTTTTTACGACTCATTAGTTTGTAAGACGTTAGTGTTTTTTACAATTTATAAAAGATTTGTTCAAATATTTATCTATTTATCCTACAAAATTAATAAAAAGATTAGCTAACCACAAAATAACATCTAAAGATTTATCGGAAACCGACCAAAATTCAGAAAGAATTCAGACTCATATAAGTATCCCGGGCTATGAAATAACCTTAGAATCAACTCTTCCCAAATTTGATTTTAAGTATATTTAACAGGTTCACTTAGGTTCATTTTGGTTCACAAGATTTGGAATAACAATAATTTTGAGGTATCTTTGTAATCCTAACTATATAAAATCAAACATGAAAAAAATTCTTTCTTTCGCCTTAGCGGGTAGTTTAACCCTCATTGGCGCATCAAACGTTTATGCCCGCAACTTTAATCTTCAGGGCACTACATATTCAGTGGATACTATTTCCCATTATCTTGCAGGTCCGGCAACTAATTATTCCCGCATTTTGGTCTCTTCACAAAATAATAAGTTTAATGCCTCCATACTTGAAATTGATCTTAAGGAATCAAACTCTCCAGCAGTTGAACTATTGATAAGCAAGAACTCCGTGAGAGGATTGGAGACAATATCTTCCATGGCTAATAATAACTCCAACGCCTCCAAACGATATATCGGGGGAACCAACGGTGATTTCTTTGTAGCTTGGGCATTTGGTCAAAACTTAGCTGATTTCTGGGGCAGCAGTGAAAGAACAGCCGATGATAAGCGAGTATTTACTGTTAGCGATATTTTGGGTAACCCCAACACCACTTGTGTAATTAACGGAGAGGTTGTCAGTCCTAACTTCCTTGATTTGGCAAGCAACGAAAAAGCATTGATAATCTGCGAGGATGGCAATATGTACATCGACGGTACAGATCTATCCTACACCTTCAGTACAGTGCTGAATGATAAAGGCACCATGAAATATATCACTCGTTCGCAGTCTGACGGAGGTCTCTTCAACTTCCCGAGAAACAACAAGGATCTTACCATTTACAACCGTTATTATGGCACATCGACAAAGACTGCTGACGAAGAAGGCAGTTATGAGGTTGCTCTTCAACTCAAGGATGGTGAGAAATTCCGTATTAACGAACCTTTCAAGATGAAGGTCCTCGCTAAGAATTATGGCAAAGGAAACACCTCAATCCCTGAGAATGGTATAGTGCTTTCCGGTGGTAAGAAAAGATCAACTCAATGGGGATGGATAGACCAGCTCAATGTCGGTGACGATATGGAAATCACTGTGAACCTGAAACTCTCCAAAGCCGGTACAGCTCCTAAAGGTATTCAGACTGTTCTTGGTGGTGATGTAAAGATACTTAACGCAGGTAACGTAACACCCAAAGACGATCCGGATACCAAGCGCTTCATCAACGAAGCTTCAGCAAAATATATCCGCACAATGATCGGTTATAATGAAGACAGAAGCAAACTGATCATGTGCACCGTAGACCGTGAATGCGGTGGCACAGGTGGTGTGACATATTTCGATGCCGGTGACCTCATGCGCGAATGTGGTTGCTACGACGCACTCGACCTCGACGGAGGTGGTTCAACAGAGATGTGGCTTAAATCATCAGGCGTTGCAAACTACCTCAGAGATAAAGTTGAGCGCGAAATAGGAAACGCCGTTTACGCTGTCGTTTATGGTCCGGAAGACAATACAGTCCGCAGTGTCCGTTTCGCTGATCACTCACTTAAACTAAAATCCGGTGATACCTATAAACCAGTATACTTCGGTTACAACAACAATACTGAGTTGATCAATCTTAATGTCACCTCCGGTGTTAAACTCTCTTGCACTCCCGCAACAGCAGGTACGGTAAACAGTGATGGCTCATTCCTTTGCAAGACTAACAGCCCATTCGTTTTGACAGCAACCTTCAATGGCCAAACTCACGAAATCAATGTCAACGGTGCTACTACAGCTGGTGTTAATGACATTTTCGCAGATGACAGTGTGGATATGGAGAGCATGCCGGTAGAATACTTCGACGTCAGAGGCTACAAAGTTCAGGAACTTGAACCCGGAAAAGTTTACATCCGCAAGCAGGGAAATAGAGTAACAAAAGTCGTAATGTAATAACCCGATATGAAGTTTTATAAATTCATATTTATCACTGCTGCTCTTTTTGCGTCTACATTTACCTATGGGGCAACCAACAAAGCGGATTTCCGGATAATTCCGATTCCGAACTCAGTTGATTCTCTCAAAGATAAACCATACTATCTGACTTCGGCATCGAAGATTGTGGATCCGAAAGATGATTCATTGGCAAAGATTCTTTCCGAAGATATTGAGAAAACTACAGGTTTGAGTCTTCCGATAGTAGATAAGCTGCAGAAGAAGGAGGGTGGCATCTCGTTCGTTATTGATTCCTCCATATCCAACCCGGAAGGTTATGTTTTAAAAGTAGGTCCGAAAGGAATCACAATTGCCGGATCAACGAGAGCAGGACTCTTCTATGGCGCCAAGAGCTTGGCAAAAGCGATGCCCCAGATGAAGAGTGATTCCGTGGAGATTGCGGCTTTATTAGTAAAAGATGCTCCCCGCTTCGGTTACCGAGGTATGCTGTTGGATTGCGGCAGACATTTCTTCAAGGTTGATGACGTGAAGACCTTTATTGATATGATGGCTCTTCACAACATGAATACGCTCCATTGGCACCTTACTGAAGATCAGGGTTGGCGCTTTGAAGTAAAAAAGCATCCTGTTCTTACAGAAATCGGATCTAAAAGACGTGGCACCGAAATCGGATGGGAATGCGGATTGAATGATAGTATTCCGCACGAAGGGTATTACACACAGGCAGACTGTCGCGATATTATCGACTATGCCAAAGCCCGCAACATCAAGGTTATTCCCGAAATAGATATTCCCGGTCACACCTCAAGTCTTTTGGCATGCTTTCCGGAAACAGGCTGTACTGGTGGTCCATACAAAGTTAGCGACCACTGGGGAGTTCATGAGGATATAGTGTGCGCAGGCAATGACAAGACTTTTGAGATACTTCAGGATGTACTTGACGAAGTGTGTGAAGTATTCCCTTCCGAATACATAAATATAGGAGGTGACGAGGCGCCGAAAACTCGCTGGAAAGATTGTCCGAAGTGTCAGGCAAGAATAACCGCTGAGGGTATCAAAGCAGAGGGAGACCGAACAGCAGAATCAGCTCTTCAAGGCTGGTTCACCGGTAAGGTTGAGAAATATCTTGAAGGGAAAGGTCGCAAAGCAATAGGTTGGAATGAGATTGCCGAGAGCGGTGCCGGTGCATCAGCAGCCATTATGAATCGCCACGGTCAGGACGCTACTAAAAAGGCGATTGAAGAGGGTCGAGATGTAGTTGTGAACACCACCGAATACTGCTACTTTGATTATCCGCAACGGAGTGACCTTAGACTCGAACCGAAATTGTTCCCTCTCGGATATCCGATCGGTATTAGTAAAACATACTCGCTCGAACCCGTTCCGGAGGATGCAACTCCCGAGCAAGCCAAACATATCATGGGTGTGCAAGCAAATGTATGGGGTGAATTTATCGATCGAATGCTACTTGTGCAATACCAATCATTGCCTCGCATGGCAGCGATTTCGGAAGTAGCGTGGAGTAAACCGGAGCAAAAGGATTACAAAGATTTCCTCCGGCGACTGAAGCACCTCCGCAAAGCTTATGATGCCAATCATTACACACATTGCTCTCACATCGAATAAAAACTAATAGAATAAAACCTATTATACCAATGCCTTGTTATGATATCATAACGGGGCATTGTTTTTATGCATGCTCCGGAAATAACCGATACTGAAATCTTAAAAATAAGTTACCGTGGAAAACAACACACCGAAAACAATTTATGATGGCTGCACTGCAGCCGCCTACGTTGCTTATGCCCTCAGCGAAGTCGCAACAGTATACCCTATAACTCCGATTGCCTCAATGGGTGAAACCGCTGACATGTGGGCATACAAAGGAGTCAAAAATGTTTTCGGTGGGAAGATGGAGGTTCGGGAGATGGAATCAGAACTTGGAGCCGCCGGTGCCACGCATGGTGCATTGTGCGGAGGTGCATTAGCCACTACCTTCACCTCCTCGCAAGGTTTGATGCTGATGATTCCGAACATGTATAAGATTGCAGGAGAACTTCTTCCTGCAGTATTTCATGTTGGCTGCCGTTCCCTCGCCACACACGCACTCAGTATCTTTGGAGATCATCAGGATGCCATGGCTTGTCGCGCGACAGGATTCGCGTTTTTAGTTTCATCCTCAGTTCAAGAGACGCATGATCTTGGTATTGTTGCTCATTTGGCTGCAATCGAAGGGAGTGTACCATTCATGCATATGTTTGATGGATTCCGCACCTCCAATGAAATGTCATCTATCGACATACTTCCTTACGACAAGATTGCACCGATGGTAAATCAAGAAAAGGTTGAGGAATTTAAACGCAGGGCGATGAATCCGGAGCATCCTGACACAAGGGGAACATCACAAGACCCTGATGTATATTTCCAAAATACCGAAGTTTCAAATATTTATTATAACAATCTCCCTGCTATCGTAGAGAAATATATGAAGATGGTGGGCGAAGCAACAGGACGTCAATACCATCTCTTTGATTATGTCGGAGCTCCCGATGCTGAATACGTCACTGTATCACTTGGATCCTCGAATGAAGTAGCGGAGACTGCAGTCGAATGGTTAAATAAGCACGGATATAAAGTTGGCCATATAAAGGTAAGATTATATCGTCCCTGGGTTGCTGAAGCCTTTTTAGCCGTTCTTCCGAAAACTGCTAAGGTTATCACAGCTCTTGACCGCACCAAAGAGCCCGGAAGTCTCGGAGAGCCGCTATTTCTCGATGTAGCAACAACCATTCAGGAATCCGGGATGCCTATAAAGGTTTACGGAGGTCGCTATGGTCTTGCCTCAAAAGATTTCAATCCGGCAATGCTAAAAGCTATATACGATAATATGATGTCCGCCTATCCAAAAAAGCGCTTTACTGTCGGTATCAATGATGACGTTACTCACTTATCATTGAATGTCGGGCCTAATTTCGATCCATTAGCCGGCACAGCAAAGCAATCCATTTTCTATGGAATCGGTGCAGACGGCACTGTTGGAGCGACTAAACAAGCTGCCAAGATAATCAATGATAAGACCAATCTTTACTCTCAAGCATATTTCTCATATTCTGCCAAGAAATCAGGAGGCTACACTATCAGTGAACTTCGGTTTGACTCAACACCAATTAAGGCAGAATATCGCATAGAGCAGGCAGATTACGTAGGTTGTCACAAAGCGATGTATGTAGATCGTTACGACATGTTGTCAAATATTAAAGAAGGTGGGATATTTGTAATTAATTGCAAATGGAATAGGTCTGAATTGGAGACCAAACTACCGGCAACACTTAGACGAGAGATAGCAGAGAAGAAATTACGCCTGTACACCATCGATGCCGAAGCTGTTGCGATCAAAAACGGTCTTGGTCAACGCATAAATATGATTATGGAGGCAGTGTGGTTCCATCTACTGAATATATTACCTGACACGGAGGCTATTTCCGCGCTCAAAGAGAGTATTGCTACCACATACTCTCACGAAGGAGAGGATGTGGTTCAAGCCAATTATGCCGCTATTGATGATGCGTTATCACAGTTGCAATTTATTGAAGGAACAGATACTTGGGTAAACGCAACTGATTCGGCTACTACAGGATATTCATTTGACACCAATGCTGACCCTTCAGAGCCGGAATGGGTAAAACGCATTGCTCGTCCGATGCTTCGCCTGGAGGGAGATAAGCTTCCGGTTTCAATGATGCCTCGCGGAGGAGTCGTACCAAACGGTACCACTCAATATGAGAACCGCTGCATCGCTCAGCTTGTACCTGTTTGGGATCCCGATAAATGTATCGAATGTGCTCAATGCTCATTTGTGTGCAGTCATGCAGCGATACGACCATATGTCGCTACCGACGATGAGCTCAAAGACGCGCCAACTGAATTTGTCACTAAACCAACTAAGCTTCCAGCTCTAAAAGGATTACACTGGCGAATCCAGACATATCCTTCAGGGTGCACCGGTTGCGCTTCGTGTGCCACTGTGTGTCCGGGTCATGCTCTGTCGATGCAGCCCATAGATGCTGAGCTTATTAAACAGAAACCCTTAATAGCATTTGCAGAAAATAAGATTGCTCCAAAAGAGACACTCCTTCCGCGCAACACTATTCAGGGATCACAATTATGGAAACCACTTTTGGAATTCTCCGGAGCTTGCGGAGGATGTGGTGAAACACCATACGTAAAACTTCTCACTCAATTGATGGGAGAAAGAATCGTGATAGCCAATGCCACAGGATGTAGCTCAATCTGGGGCGGAAGCATGCCAAGTCAGCCATACACTATGAACAGACATGGTCATGGTCCGGCATGGGGGAACTCATTATTTGAGGATAACGCGGAATATGGTTACGGAATCACGACTGCAATCAACTATAATCGAGAAATGTTGATTGAAGAAGTGCAAACCCTCATCTCCAATCAAGACACACCCGCTGATTTGAAGAGTTTGTTGGAGGCATGGGCAGCGGTTAAAAACGACTACGAAAAGAGTGCGGAGGCGGGAGAGAATATAAAGAAATGGCTTTCTGATAATCCTACCGCTAAAACTTATGATACACTTAGGAATCATGCCGATCTTCTCGGACGAAAGAGTGTCTGGGCAATTGGAGGAGACGGATGGGCATTTGATATAGGCTTTGCCGGACTTGATCACGTACTCGCATCTGGTCTTAATATAAACATCTTGGTAATGGATACCGAGTGCTACTCCAACACCGGAGGTCAGACATCCAAAGCAACACCCTATGCCGCATGTACCAAATACAGCTATGCCGGCAAGAGGACATTTAAGAAAGATTTAGGCAAAATGATGCAGACCTACGGTAATGTTTATGTTGCCTCCGTCTCCATGGGCGCCAACATGATGCAGACCATCAAGGCTCTACAGGAAGCCGAGGCATACGAAGGACCATCCATTGTTATCTGTTACTGTCCCTGTATCAATCAGGGAATCAAGAAGGGAATGTCGCACAGTATTCCGGAAGAGAAAGAAGCAGTAAAAACTGGTTTATGGCAATTATATCGCTTTAATCCTGCCACGACACCAGCCATGGCAGTAGACTCCCTCGCTGGGGAGAATGCACCGGTATTGCCATTCCTAATGGGAGAAAACCGCTTCGCTGTCCTCCCGATGCGTGTAGGCACCTCCACCTCCAATCAGCTATTCGCCTCTCTCCAGTCTCACATTGATAAAGACAAAGGGAAAGATAAATAATTAAGATGAAGATGTGTCGAAAGTACCTATATGAAGTGTTTTGACACATCTTCATCTTATTCGGTACAAGTGAGCTTGACCGGATAGATCTGCTCGAGGGCTCTGATAGCAACGGGAAGATTTCCAGTCGGAAGCGTTCCGTTAAAATAAACGTTATTCAACCCTTTCTCCCTAAGTTCATTTGATAATATCGTAACCTCTATTGAAACATCATAATGTTTCTCCAAGAATGACAATACTTTTGGGAGAGATTCATTGTCAAAATGGATCTCTTTTGTATACCATGCCACAACATTCTTGTTTACCGAAGGAGTAGTAACGTCGAAAGCTCCGGTTTGAGAATTATACTGCACTAATTCACCGGGATTAACATCAACTTTGTTTTTTGTTAATTGAGAATACATTTCCACCGATCCTTCTATCAAGTATAAAGAGGTGAAAGAGGAGTCAGAATTCGAAGAAAGGTTGAACTCCGTACCTTTTACTGTGATCAACACGTCTCCGGCTTTAATTGTAAAAGGATTAGCGACATCATGGTAAATCTTAAAGTATCCCTCACCAATAAACTCCACTTCGCGATGATTCTTCTTAAAGACCGCCGGACTATACAACAGATCTGAGTTTTGATTAAGCTTGATTATTGAGCTGTCAGGCAACACGACCGTCACATTCTCATTTCTTGCCGTCGTGATATTAATTGGAGTCGTCTCTAAATTGCTATTAAATCTAATTAAAAAAGAAGCCACTACAATCACCAGACAGACACAAGCTGCCAGAGACCATCCTATTACCTTCAACTTATATTTTCTTCTAAGCTTAATATTTGCGGTAAGAGTCTCCAATATCCGATCCTTAATCTCCGGATCGGTATCCTCATTACAACAATCCTGCCTCATCCACTCCGCCTGCAAAAGTTCTTCCAAATCCTTTGTGGACAGAAGTGAAGACTCTTTACGCAGACGCTCAAGTTCAGCAGCATCTAAATTATCGTTCCTAAATTTATTTATCAGGTTATTCATTTCAGTAATTTCTATGGATAATCACTTAAGTATTAATTAATACGAAATATAGTAGTGTCAAATGACCTCCTTTATTTAAAAGTTCCCTCAGATGCTTTACTGCCGACACTAATCTATTTTTCACCGTTTGCTCACTCAATCCGAGTTGTGCTGCAATCTCTTTATTTTTCATCAGTTGCATTCGGCTCATCTTTAGAACCTCTCTCTCATTCTTTGGGAGCTCCATGACTGCATGATTTAGTATCCTCAGAAAATCCATATACTCAATATGTGAACTCTTTTCTTGATACAAACTTTGAGAATAAAGCACATAATCCTCATAAGTCTTGGAATTCAAAGCTTCCCGATAAGCGGAGATAAGATTATTTTTCGCCATTTTAAATAAGAAGGGATTAATTGATTCCTCCGATCGTATTGCCTTGCGATGCTCCCAAAGCTTGAGGAAAACCTCCTGGGTTATGTCCACAGCCTTGTGAGGTGACTTGGAAATCTGAAGACAATATGAATAAACTTTGGGAAAGTATCTTTCATACAATTCATTGAAAGCTGATATCGAACCGGCTTTCAATTCGCGTATAAGTTTCACTTCGTCAATACTTTCCATTTCAGATTTTCTTCAGAATTTTGGATTATATCCGGCAAATATAAGTATTCGCGATGAAAGAAAAAACACTTTTTTACAAAATTTAAAATATGTTATAAAACATAGAAAATTAAGGGTACTTTCCAGTTTTCACGCGTCAGATTTAATACTAATACTACAACTAAACTAACCTAACTAAATCAAATGAAACATTGCAAAATTTATATCTACACTTTTGCGTTAGCAAGCGTCTTAGCAAGTTGTGGCGGAGGCAACGAACCTAAAGTTACACCTCCCGAACCTACGGAAGAAGAGGACAACCTATTTAACGCAAAAATTGGAGATCCTTTACCGGCATGGACACCGGGCACATTGGATATTCACGCCATCAGCACCGGTCGAGGTGAATCCTTTCTATATATAATGCCTGACGGAACTACCATGATAATAGATGCCGGTGGTTCGCTGATTACAGAAGAAGTTGTTGCTAAAGATCCGGACCAGACTGCAGCACCATTAACAGCACGTCCATCTTGGAATATTTCAACAAGTACTGTAATCGCCAACTACGTCAAGCACTTTAATCCAAACGGCAATAAAGTTGATTACTGGCTGAATTCCCATTTCGACACTGACCACATGGGAAATTTTCCGGAAACTTATGCATCCATCAGTTCACTTTCAAAATCCATACAGAAGAATACGGAAGGTGATTTCTACCTTAACGGTATCAATGAGCTCGGAACTCTCCTCGATTTCAAGAAAATCATAGACCGTGGATATACCACTCCAATCGATAGATCCGGTGAAAAACGATTCAAGGATTATATAAGATTTCTTAATTGGACTAAAACAAAGAAAGGTACAATCTACGAGACAGCAAAAGTTGGACACAGCGATCAATTAGTGTTGAATTACTCCCCTACTCTCTATCCTGATTTTAAAATTAGGATATTATGTGCCGGAGGATATTACTGGACAGGTAATGCAGAAGAGTCAAAAACTTACCTACCCCTCGGTTCAAACGGCAAACCGGATGTTGAAGCAATTAAAGCGATAGGTTCTAAAGAGAATATTTATTCTGTTGCAATAATGCTTGACTGGGGGAAATTCAATCTATTCACCGGCGGAGATTTACAATACAATAACCGCTCTGTAGCTTCATGGCTTGACGCAGAAGCGCCTCTCTGCAATGTGGTGCACGAAGTGGAAGTAATGAAAGCCAATCATCATGGAAGCAAGAATGCCAACAGCTATGAATTGCTTTCAAAATTATCTCCTAAGACACTTTTGCTGACCCCGTGGAGAGGAACCCATCCAAAGATTGAGGCACTGAATGATATTGTCAAAGCCTCCCCACTGATCAATATCTTTGCAACCGGTGTCGCCAAGGAAAGTAAAACGGCAGTAGCACAATACGCCGACCGCTTCAAGGCATGGGATGGTCACATTGTAATCCGAGTAGCGAAAGATGGCCAATATAAAGTTTTCAGCCTTGATGACACCAATGAGCAATATCGTGTAAGGGCAATCTATGGAGCATACCAAAGTAAATAGAAATTATTATAACCATAATCTAATTTTAATGAACAAACTTAACATTACCAAGCAATTGTCAGCATTATTAATCATGCTTGCATTTGCAACATCAGGTTGGGCTCAGAATGCAAAAGTGACCCTATCAATGTCACCTTCATCATTGAAGAGTCTCTTCAACGCCATCGAGCGTCAGACCGACTACCGGTTCTCCTACGACAGTGAAATCGGTAAGAAAGAATTTAAGAAACAGATTGAGAAATCCGGCACTCCGGTCTCAACTATCCTTAAAGAGGTGCTTCCGTCAATGGGGCTTAACTACTCAATGCTTTCCGATAAGGTTATCGCAGTATCTAAAACAAAGAGTAAAAGCGAAAAAACTTCACCTGTCACCCCAAGTAAAATTACAGGAAAGGTGACAGATGAGAATGGTGAGCCGCTTACGGGTGCTACAGTCACCGTAGAGGGCACTAAAACAGCCTCAATGGTGGATATCGACGGTAACTTTACAATTCAGGCAGCTCCCGGTCAAACCCTTAACATTTCATTAGTAGGCATGGCTCCGCAAAAGCTGAAAGTTAAAGGTGGACAGAACGACTACTCTGTAGTAATGCATGGAGATAATAAAACTCTTGATCAGGTTGTTGTCATCGGTTATGGTACTTTACAGAAGAAACGTGTCACCTCCTCAATAACATCCGTATCAGGCGAAGATCTGATGCAGGGTGTCGGTGGAGCTACATTAGCCACTGCTCTTCAAGGAAAAGTATCCGGCTTGACCATCAGCGGTAATTCATCACCTAATGCGAGCAATGGCTACCAGCTTCGTGGTGTATCGTCAGTTAAGGGTGGAACCTCCCCTCTTGTAGTTATTGACGGAGTACCGGGAGGAGATATCCGTGCAATCAATCAGGAGGATGTAGAAAGTATCGATGTTTTGAAAGATGCTTCTGCCGGAGCAATCTATGGAACACGAGCTTCTGCCGGTGTAATATTGATTACTACCAAAAAGGCGAAACAGGGTAAGGCATCGGTTACATATAATGGCGAATTTTCAGTAGAGAGTGTTCGCAAACGTTTGGACATGCTCTCACCCGAGGAATATCTTGAATATGGACGTGGTGAAGATTTTGGAGCACGCACGGACTGGTATGACCTCTTGTGCCGAAAGAATCCATTTTCACAACGTCACTCAGTGACAATGACAGGAGGGTCAAAAGTACTTTCCCTTTATTCATCTCTATCTTATTCTGATCAACAGGGAATAGTGATCGGTGATGGACGAAAAGACTACTCTGCTCGTCTGAATGGAAGATATCAGATTTGGGATGGCAGATTAGAGATTGGCTTGAGATCACAATATCGCGAAGCTCACCGCGATCAGAGAAACACGGCTAATGATTTCGAGAATTCATTAGCGATTAACCCTACAATCCCGGTGATGGATCCGGATAATCCAAGTCATTACAACGTTAATAAAGCCGGTCTTGGTGCAGATTTCTTCAACCCGGTGGCAAACATCATGGATCAAGACTACAAAGGCACAGACCAATGGTTCTTGGGTGACGTTAATGTGAAATTCACAATTCTCCCTGGATTCACCGCTCAGGCATCTGCAGGAGTAGACCGTCGTCAATGGACTCGCACAATCTATTACAATCAGTTTCACCGCAAGAGTGTAGAATCAGGTAAACTGGGTGAAGCTACACACAGCTACCAGAAAGATCTGAACACGAATTATGAAGCTTATCTATCCTACGTCAAGGATTTCAAAGATGTGCATCATATTGATGTAATTGCCGGTTGGAGCTATTACAACGAAAGTGGTCAGGAAGCTTTCTCCATGACCAACAGAGATTTCACAGTAGATGGTATCGGTCCGTGGGATATGGCTGCAGGTAAGGATCTCAACATGGGTCTCGCCGGAATGACATCTTCCAAAGAGCCGACCGAACACCTTCTTTCATGGTATGGAAGAGCAAACTATTCCTATGACGACCGTTATATCGGTATGGTTAGCTACCGTAGGGAAGGTAGCTCAAAATTCGGAAAGAATCATCGTTGGGGTAATTTCTGGTCCGTTTCCGCGGGTTGGCGCATGAATCGTGAGGCTTGGCTGCAAGATGTAAGCTGGCTTGATGAACTGAAACCGCGTGTAGGATATGGTGTGACCGGTAACGACAATTTCGCAGCTGGCTATACATCTTATAACTACACTTCCGATGGTATGTATCCCACTCCCGGTGGGCTTGGGTGGGGAGCCGCCTATAAATCTGCAAGAAACGCCAACCCTGATCTTAAATGGGAAGAGAAGAAAGAGTTTAATATTGGTGTTGATTTCGGATTCTTCGGCAATAGATTGTTTGGTAAATTTGATTGGTTCTCACGCAGGGTAGATGATATGCTGTTCGCAGTAACTGCACCTGCACCTCCGATGACCGCCAAGACAATCATGAAGAATGTGGGTTCTTTGTCCAATAAAGGATGGGAATTTGAACTCACCGGTAAAATCTTCCAGATTCCGGACTTTGATTGGAATGCGACAGTACGCTTCTCACACAATACTTCCAAAATACTTAATCTCGGTGAAGAGAGTTCTCAGATCACTTCCGACGGACTCCCACAGAGTATGGGAAATACTCACAAACTTGTAAATAATCAGACTATCGGAGAATTCTGGCTCTTCCGCAACGCAGGGGTTGACGAAAATGGACAATGGCTCATTTATGATGCCGACGGAAATATTGTTCCGGCAACAGGTAATGATAAAATAGACAATAAATATTATGTAGGTAACGGTGTACCAAAACTGATTTTCTCAATGGACCACAATTTCCGTTACCGCAACTTCGATCTTGGCATCAATTGCCGCAGTTACATTGACTATGATGTATACAATACCATAGATCTTTACTATGGCCTGCAAAACATGCGTGGAATCAATGTGCTTCATTCAGCCTATGACCGCAACAAGGATATCAAGGGAAATCGTATCACTTGTGATTACTTCCTTTCCGATGCCTCTTTCTTCAAGATTGACGCAATCTCATTGGGCTATACCCTCAATCTGAAACAATACCAGAAATATGTAAATAGCGTTCGTCTATATGTTACAGCACGTGATGTTGCAACCTTCTCCAAATATAAGGGTTACAACGCTGAGCAGAATATCAACGGACTCTTCCCAAGTGTAGAGGAGGTTCGTAATAAAGCCTCAATGTATCCACAGACGATTCACTGGACATTTGGTGTACAAGTTAAATTTTAAGTAGATTTTTTAAATCAGCCTATTGGAAAGTAGAACTTTCCGGTTAAACACTTAAAAACATCGATTTAATGAAAAGATTAAAATATATAGCGTCAGCACTATTAGGTCTGACAATGCTCGGGGGTTGCGACCTCGATGAAAAATTCTATTCAGAAGCTAATCCAGATACATTCTATACGAGCGAAGAGAGCGTATACAGTGTGCTGCGTAATCCTTTCCGCCATTGGCATTATCTTTATAACCAGCGTGTTTATTGGCTTGTTCAGGAGGTAACAACCGACGAGATGGTAAATCCGGCGCGTGCATCTGACTGGTACGATAATGGAGACTGGGTGCGCCTTCACGGTCACACCTGGAGTTCTGAAGATGGTAAAATTAAGAATACTTATAACCAGATAAATTATATCGTCAGCCACGCATTGGTTTCCATAGAAGGCCTGTCAGGAGTGGATTATCCATCTGTAGGACTGACTGATCAAGATAAAGCGGATCATCTCAATCAGCTGAAAACTTTATTAGCTTATGCATACATGCGTTCACTCGATCTTTTCGGTGGTCTTCCGATCTATACATCATCACATGATATGCCTAAGCCTCGAAACACCCCAAAAGAAAATTTTGAATTCATCGAAAAATCATTGCTTGAAGCTATTCCTAACCTTCACAAACGTGCATCGCTGAATGAATATCAGGATGGCTACCTGACACAAGGTGGTGCAGCTACACTCCTCGCGCAATTGTATCTGAATGCTGAAGCATTTATCGGAGAAGACCACTATGCTGAAGCTGAAAAAATTCTTCAGGATATCTATGATGGTAAATATGGTGTATATGAACTTGATCCGACATGGTATGGTCCTCATTGCTTTACTAATGACCAATCGCCCGAAGCAATCTGGTATATTCCGTCAGAAACTTCTAAGGAAGAATTCAAATCCTGCAACACCCGAATGTATCCTTACAATGCTAAGAATTACTTCGATTGCGGATCCTTGGGTAAATGTTACAACGGATTCTCTTTGGCTCCATCGCTCTATGACGCCAATACACCCTACACTACAAAAATGGGTCGACCATTTGCCAAGTTCCACAAGGATGACCTCCGCAAGAAACCCTATCTCTACCTTGGTGATGGGAAATATGAGGGAATGTTCCTGATGGGTCAGCAGAAGAATCCAGTCACAGGCAAAACCGTAAAAGGCACTAAACAGCAAAACGGTAAGGTAATTAACTTAGTTGATTACGTTAATCTCACAGGTAACAAAAGCGATATGTTGGAAGGCGATGAAAATTCCGGTATCCGCCTTGTCAAGATGCCTGTTCCTAATGATAAAGATGTGTTATTATTGTACAATCCGGATTTCCCGGTACTTAGATTCAGCGAGGTCGTTTACAACCTTGCAGAGTGTAAATTCCGCCGCGGTGACAAAAAAAGTGCAGCAGAGTTAATAAATTCCGTAAGAAAACGTAACTTTGCAAATGGAAACGATCCGGATCCTGTCACCGAGCAAAATCTGGATCTATATCGCTTGGCAGATGAATACATGATCGAATTCATCGGAGAAGCACATCGCCGCACGGATCTTGTTCGTTGGGGGCTCTTCACTACCGAGGAGTGGTGGGATAAACAACCGACCCCTGCAACCAAGAATATTTTCAGTATTCCATCCGAGGCAATATATGCTAATCCATTGTTAAAGCAGAATCCAGGATACTAATAACCCATAATATCATGATGAAGAAAAAGAATTTTATTTTAATTTCAGCTCTGTTGCTCGGAGGATTAGCAACCAATGCTCAGAGTGAAGTTGCCGGCACACCGAAAAATACGACCGTGCCTGACTATTCACAGTACATTCTCACCCCGAAGCCCGGTAAAGAACCCAAAATCAATGGTGCACGCGTCTTTGGAGCACGCCCGGGTTCTCAGTTCCTTTTCACTATTGCCGCTACCGGTGAAAGACCGATGAAATTCAGTGCAAAGGGTTTACCTGCAGGCCTAACTCTTGATGCCAACACAGGACGCATTTCCGGACGCGTTGCTGAAAAAGGTGAATATGTTGTAACACTCACTGCAACCAACGCTCTTGGTTCCGCAACCCGCGACCTCAAGATTGTGATTGGTGACCGCATTGCACTAACACCTCCAATGGGTTGGAATTCATGGAACTGCTGGGGACGCGATGTGACTCAGGAGCAGGTACTCTCCTCTGCACGCGCAATGCATGACAAAGGACTCGTCAACCACGGTTGGACATATATCAACATCGATGATGGATGGCAAGGTAACCGCGGAGGTAAATTTAACGCAATCCAATCCAATACCAAGTTCCCGGATATGAAAGCCCTTACACGCGAAGTTCATGACTTGGGACTGAAATTGGGTATTTACTCTACCCCTTGGGTTGGAACTTACGCAGCACACATCGGTAGTTATGCCGACACTCCCGAAGGAGAATATAATTTCATCAAGGAGGGAAAGATAAATGAAAACTACCGCTATACCCTTCCTACCGGAAATTATATGCAGTACCGCAAGGTAATGCGTTATCTCTCACCTTATTCTTTCGTGAAAAACGATGCACAGCAATGGGCAGAATGGGAGATTGATTACCTGAAATATGACTGGAAACCGAATGATGTGTACCATATCCGCGAAATGTATGAGGCTCTTCGTGCAACAGACCGCGATATCGTTTACAGCCTTTCAAACAATGCTCCTCTCTGCGATGCTCCAACTCTTGTTAAATTTGCAGACTGCTGGCGCACCACAGGTGATATCCGTGACAATTGGGAGAATTTCAGCAAAATCGGTTTCAATCAGAGCCGCTGGGCACCTTGGTCCGGCCCAGGCCATTGGCCCGATGCAGATATGCTCGTAGTTGGTCTCGTAGGTTGGGGTCCGAAACTTCACTATACCGGACTCACCCCCGATGAGCAATACACCCACATGACACTTTGGAGCATGTTCTCCTCTCCCCTTCTGATCGGTTGCGATTTAGCACGCCTTGATGATTTCACCCTTTCACTTCTCACCAACGATGAAGTGATCGATGTGAATCAGGATCCACTCGGCATACACGCCGCCCCGATTGTTGAGTCTGATAAAGAGGCTATCTATGTTAAGCAACTTGAGGATGGTTCAATGGCAGTAGGTCTCTTCAACAAGACCCTCGAACCAATAGAGATGAGCATCAAGCTTCCACAACTCGGTTTCTACGAGAAAAAGAAGATCCGTGATTTGTGGCGCCAAAAAGATGTAGCGGAAACTGATGCACAATACTCAACTAAGGTTAATCCTCATGGTTGCGTTCTTCTCCGCATATATTAATCTTGAAAATAAACTATATGTTTATAAACCCTCTGATGTACAAATACAGGTAAGTTAGTTTAAAGTATGGTATATTAGTGTAATTAAGGTCGGCGCGATGCCGACCTTTTTTATACTTTGGTTCTTTGGCCAAAAAAGATTAATTTTGTAGGTTGATTCAGGTAAGTTGTTCAAACAACTTCACTATATATAAATTAGATAAACTATAAAATAGATAAAGAGCTTCTTTATGTTGCGTATTGCTATACAAGCCAAAGGCAGGCTTAATGAAAAATGTGTTAATCTTCTTGCTGATGCGGGTATAACTGCTTCCGGAAGCAGCCGCAAGCTGATCGCCCATGCAGACGGATTCCCTCTCGACATACTTTACCTTCGTGATGACGATATACCCCAGGCTGTTGCTATGGGCGTAGCTGATCTCGGCATTGTAGGTGCTAATGAGGTCGCTGAAAAAGAGATGAATGTTGACGTCGTGATGCCTCTTGGTTTTGGAGGCTGCCGCATATCACTTGCAATCAAGAAAGAGGTTGAATATCCCGGATTGGAGTGGTTTGAGGGTAAAAGGATAGCTACCTCATATCCTGTCATTCTCCGCAAATTTTTAGAGGTAAACAATATAAAGGCTGAGATACACAGCATAGCCGGTTCTGTTGAGGTTGCACCGGTGGTAGGTATGGCTGATGCCATTTTCGATATTGTCTCTTCCGGAGGCACACTTGTGCAGAATGGTCTGAAGGAGGTTGAGAAAGTTTTCTTCAGTGAGGCAGAACTGATTGCTACACCCAACCTGAGTGCAGAAAAGATGGAGGTGGTTGAGAAGCTGAAATTCCGTTTCAATTCCATCGTGCAGAGCAGGAATATGAAATATGTTCTTATGAACATTCCAAACAGATGCCTAAAGGAGGCGATAGAGATTCTTCCGGGCATGAAGAGTCCCACAATTCTTCCTCTTGCAGATCCTGAATGGTCTTCACTCCATGCAGTAATGCCTCAGGATAGCCTGTGGGAGAAAATTGAGCAACTGAAAGAATTAGGTGCTGAAGATATCTTAGTACTCACCCTCGAAAATCTAATTCGTTGATATGAATCTTTACATCAATCCTGCTAAGGAGAAGTGGACAGACCTTTGTCGTCGAAACATACCCGATGACAATGATATTCTTCACGCCGTTGAGGATATCCTTTCCACAGTTAAAAGAGATGGTGATAAAGCTCTGTTAGATTATGCAGAACGTTTCGATCATATCCTGTTATCATCACTCACCCTCGAAACGGAGAAGATTTCGGAAGCGTTAGATTCACTTTCTGACGTTGACAGAAAAGCGTTGGAAACAGCAGCGAAGAATATCTCATCTTTTCACAAAGCGCAACTTCCCAAAGAGGTAAAGGTTGAGACTATTCCCGGTGTGGTTTGCATCCAGCGCCCTGTAGCAATAGAACGTGTCGGCATATATATTCCCGGAGGACGCGCTCCCCTATTCTCAACAGTACTTATGCTTGCCATCCCGGCTCGATTAGCAGGTTGCAAGGAGATTGCCCTCTTCACTCCAGCAGGAGCAAATGGAATTTCTCCATTTATCTTGGCAGCCGCAGGACTTTGTGGAATCAGCGAAGTTCACCCTATTGGAGGGGCGCAAGCTATTGTAGCCATGGCATACGGCACAGAATCGATCCGTCCGGTCCATAAGATATTCGGACCCGGTAACAGGTTTGTCACTAAAGCAAAACAGATGGTCAGCAATACTGTTGCTATTGATATGCCAGCCGGACCAAGCGAGGTAATGGTTGTGGCAGACAGCACTGCCAATCCTGCATTCTGCGCTGCCGATATGCTTTCTCAGGCGGAACACGGTCCTGACTCCCAGGCAATACTTGTCTGCGATAATGAAGTTTTCGCTGAGAAGGTGAAACAAGAGGTAGAACGCCAGAAACAGTTACTCAAACGTCAGGACTCAGTGGAAGCATCCCTGAGTCATAGCCGACTGATTGTGTTCCCCTCTCGCGAAGAGATGCTTGCCTTTGCCAATGAATATGGACCTGAACACCTTATCCTTTCGGTCGCTGAGCCATGGGAAGCAGCTGGTCATATCACTGCTGCAGGAAGTATCTTCATCGGCAACTACTCTCCGGAGAGCGCCGGAGACTACGCATCCGGTACCAACCACACCCTCCCCACAGCCGGCTGGGCACGCTCACTGAGTGGCGTAAATATTGACAGCTACATTCATAAGATCACATATCAGGAACTTAGTCAGAACGGCCTCGAAACTCTTGCTCCAACCATCATCAACATGGCAGACAATGAGGGACTCGATGCTCATGCACAAGCGGTTGCAGTCCGACTAAATAATCCGGCTAAATAAAATGTTGTCAGAGTTTTAAAATTATGCAGAATCCTTTAAATTACGTCCGTCCCAATATCTTAGCTTTGGAGCCCTACTCCACAGCACGCGATGAATTCTCCGGAGGTGAGATTTCAGCGTGGCTCGATGCCAACGAGAATCCATTTAACAATGGTCTCAACCGCTATCCTGATCCACGACATTTGCATTTGAAGAAACTAATCGCGGAGCTAAAAGGGGTTAAACCGGAGCAGGTTTTTATCGGCGGTAGCGGCAGCGATGAAGCTATCGATATAATTTATCGTGTATTTTGTGTACCGGGGAAAGATAACGTTGTAGCAATTGCCCCAACCTATGGTGTATATAAGGTATCTGCCGCTATCAATGACATCGAATATCGTTCAGTGCTGTTAAATTCTGATTTCACTATCGATAAAGACCGAGTGCTCCGGGCTTGTGATAAAAACTCAAAGGTTATATGGATCTGCTCACCTAATAATCCGACAGGAAATTCATTCTCCGTGGAGGATATACTTTATCTTGCCGATAATTTTGAAGGGATTCTTGCCGTAGATGAAGCCTATGCAGATTTCTCTTCCCAACCATCACTGCTTCAGTATATAGATTCCCACCCCAATATAATCGTACTCCAGACTTTCTCAAAAGCATGGGCATTGGCATCCCTACGCGTGGGCATGGCTTTTGCAACCAAAGAGATCGCAGAGATTTTCGGTAAGGTAAAATACCCATATAATCTCAACGGTCCGACACAAATTGAGATCGCTAAGAGAATGGAGACTTCCGTAAAGGAACAAGTGGAGCAAATCATCACTATGCGTCGCAAGATGGAGGAAGCTTTAATGAACTGTCCTAACGTTTTGAAAGTTTATCCGTCGGATGCCAATTTTATTTTGGTAAAAGTGAAAGATGCGAACCGGATGTATGACCATTTGATTGAGGGTGGAGTGATAATCCGCAACCGCACCACTCAACCTCTTTGTGAAAACTGTCTGCGCATCACTATCGGCACCCCTCAGGAGAATGAGCTCACTATAAATCTTCTCAACAATTATGAATAATTCTCTCAGCGAAAATAAGCAACCACTCAAACGCGCCATATTCATTGACCGGGATGGCACAATTATTCGTGAGCCCGAAGATGAACAGATTGACTCACTTGAGAAACTTGAATTTATTCCGGGTGCAATCACTGCACTTTCGAGACTTGCCAATTCGGATTTTGATCTCGTGATGGTAAGCAATCAGGATGGTCTCGGAACAGATTCCTTCCCGGAAGAGACCTTTCATCCCGCTCACAATAAGATGCTCCGGACTCTTGAAGGGGAGGGTGTAAAGTGGCATGAGATATGTATCGATCCTCATTTCGAATGGGAGAACGCTCCAACAAGAAAACCGGCAACCGGAATGCTGACGGCATATATGGATGGCTCCTATGACCTCGCCAACAGTTATGTTATCGGGGATAGGGAGAGTGATATGCAACTCGCACGCAATCTCGGAGCCCAAGGACTGATGATTCGTGAACCGGGAAATGAGCCAAAGGAGGATGAAAAGAAACCCGATTACAGACTCTTCACCGATTGGAATGAATTGGCTTGGCACATTCTTTCACCAACCCGAAAGGCTTACGTAAGCCGTAACACTTCGGAGACAAAAATCGAAGTGGAAATAGACTTGGACGGTAATATTCCAAGCCATGTCGATACAGGACTGAAGTTCTTTGACCATATGCTTTATCAACTACCTCACCATGCAGGAATCGGTTTACGGCTCATCTGCAAGGGGGACCTCGAAGTTGACGAGCATCACACCATGGAGGATGTGGCGATAGCATTGGGTGAAACCATCAATATTGCATTAGGAGATAAAAAGGGTATTGAGCGCTACGGTTTCGTACTCCCTATGGATGAATCGGCAGCGATGGTTCTGATCGATCTCGGAGGCAGATCAGAATTGAAATGGGATGTGACTCTGACACGCGAATACGTTGGTGACACACCTACTGAAATGTATCCACATTTCTTCAAATCTTTGGCTACAGCAATGCACGCCAATATACATATTCAGGCCCGGGGAGAGAATACACATCATATTATCGAAGGGGTATTCAAAGCATTTGCACATGCCCTTAAGGAGGCTATTTACCGCCGTCCGTTCAACTATTCACTTCCCTCAAGCAAAGGAGTCCTATGATTGCAATAATAGATTATAACGCAGGAAATATAAGAAGTGTGACCAATGCTCTCAGCCGCTTAGGCGCTGAGTGGTGCCTTACTTCCGATCCGGAGGTAATCAAAAGTGCCTCACACGTAATTCTTCCCGGAGTGGGACATGCCGGAGAGGCTATGAAAAACTTAGAGGCGACAGGACTCGTACCAACCATCAAGGGTTTACGCAAGCCTGTACTCGGGATATGCGTAGGAATGCAGATACTTTGTCGCCATACTCAGGAGGGTAATGCAGATTGCATGGGTATATTTGATGCCAAGATAGAGCGGTTCATCCCGGGTCCTGAGAGTAAGGTTCCTCACATGGGTTGGAACACGATCCACAACTTGGAGAGCAAATTATTCAAAGGAATACCCGGAGGAAGTCATGTTTATTTCGTGCACTCATATTATGCTCCTCTATGTCCCGACACTATAGCCACATGCCGTTTCGGTGCGGAAGGGAAGATGTTCAGCGCCGCTCTCAAATATGAGAATTTCTACGGCACGCAATTCCATCCGGAGAAAAGTGGAGACACTGGTCACCGGATTCTTGAGAACTTCCTCAGACTCTAAAAGATTCAAGTATTAACTATTTTTACAAACAAAAGAATGATTGAAATAATCCCGGCTGTAGATATTATCGACGGTAAATGCGTAAGACTCTGTCAAGGAGACTACAACCGTAAATCTGTTTATGACTACACTCCTTCTGAGATGGTGAAAAGATTTGCCGATGCCGGTTTAAGGAGGATTCACGCTGTAGATCTCGAGGGTGCGAAAGCGGGGGAACCTGTCAATCTTCCGGCACTTGAATCCATGGCTAATGCCGTTTCCGATGTAAAGATAGAATGGGGCGGGGGCTTGACCTCACGCCATGCACTCGAGCAAGCACGCGACGCAGGTATGCACTACGCTGTTATAGGGAGTTTGGCAACCCGTCAACCGAATCTATTTGCCGAATGGCTTAAGGAATTCGGGAATGAGATGATGGTTCTTGGAGCGGATGTAAAAGAAGGCAAAGTAGCGGTTTCCGGATGGCTTGAATCCTCTTCATTTACCGTGCAGGAACTGATCAGCCGATTCCGCGAATATGGTCTGACGCAATCCATTGTGACTCAGATAGCGTGCGATGGAATGCTGCAAGGTCCCGATTTCCCACTCTACACTCAGCTTCAGGAGGAGTTTCCGGAGATTGCATTTACAGTTTCTGGTGGAGTCAGTTCCATTCACGACATTGAGAAAGCAGAAGAACTTGGATTAAAACGTATAATCGTAGGTAAGGCTCTCTACGAAGGGAGAATTACTCTCAAGGAGATGGAACGTTTCGCGATATAGTAATCGAGTGGAACTTAATAAAGTATAAAAGATGCTTGCAAAAAGAATAATACCTTGTCTTGACGTTAAAGATGGTCGCACCGTGAAAGGTATCAACTTCGAGAACCTAACAGATGTGGGTAACCCTGTGGAACTTGGTGCGCACTATGCAGCAGAGGGAGCGGATGAACTTGTTTATCTCGATATAAGCGCTTCGGCAGAGGGGAGAAGTACCTTTACAAATCTTGTTAGCGAGATTGCCCTAAACGTTAATATACCTTTCACGGTCGGAGGTGGAATCCGAACGATCGAAGATGCTTCGAGATTGCTTGATGCAGGTGCTGACAAGGTTACCATAAATACGGCTGCTGTGCAGAATCCTGATCTGATTACTGAGATTGCAAGCCGCTATGGTTCGCAGTTTGTGGTTGTCGCAATCGACGCACGAATGAATCCCGAGGGCACGTGGCAGGTAACAACCCATGGTGGTCGTACCACTACAGAAAAGGAGCTATTCTCATGGGCTCAAGAGGCTCAAGAGAGAGGTGCGGGCGAAATTCTGTTTACCTCCATGAATCACGATGGGACTAAATCAGGTTATCCACTGTCAACCTACGCCGATCTATCTTCTCAACTCTCAATACCGGTAATAGCATCCGGAGGAGCAGGAAATGCTCAGCACATAGCTGAAGTACTTAAGGAAGGGAAAGCATCTGCCGCATTGGCTGCAAGCATCTTCCACTATGGACAATTAACTATCAAAGAAGTCAAGGAATACCTTCGCAACGAAGGAATAGCCGTGCGTTTATAAATCTATGGATATGAGATTTGATGATTTTGATTTAGAGAAGTGCGCAGATGGTTTGCTTCCTGTCATAATACAGGATGCTTCCACCCTACGCGTACTGATGTTAGGATACATGAACCGGGAAGCTTTTGACAAAACCATTGCGACCGGGAAAGTTACATTCTTCAGCCGTACCCGTCAGCAGCTATGGACTAAGGGTGAGACCTCCGGTAATTTCCTTGATGTCGTTGATATGTACAAGGATTGCGACGGTGATACGCTGCTTATCCAGGCGATTCCTCATGGGCCTACATGCCATCGCGGCACAGTCTCATGTTTCGATACACCCTCCACACAGGGCTTCATCCGTTCTCTCGCCGATTTGATCCATCAGAGACATGAGGAGATGCCGGATGATTCCTATACAACAAGGCTCTTCGTGAAGGGCGTGAAAAAAATTGCTCAGAAAGTCGGAGAGGAAACAACCGAATCTATCGTTGAAGCGGTTGATGGGAATAAAGATCGTTTCACCTATGAGGTTTGCGACCTTATCTATCACTTACTTGTTTTACTTGAACAGATGGGCGTCTCAATTGCCGAATTAGAGAAAGAGCTCCAACTTCGTCACTAATCTACTTAAGAAGCTACTTATATATGATTACTTCGGAAATAATGCAATCCCTCAAGGCTACAGTTAAGTCCTTGGCTGGAACTACACCGGGTGAGAAACCTATTTACACCGGTAATGGTCATCAACTCCCCTCGGTTGCATCCGTCAGGGAATTGACCGACTTACTCCGCAGGATGCTCTTTCCGGAGTTTTTCGATACCAATCAGTCTGCATCTGCCATGCGACCGTTTCACATCGGAGTGAGTATCGAACGTTTTTATGCTCTGTTGGAGTCCCAGATAGAGTCGAGTTTATATTTCGATCGTTGCCGTGAAGAATGCGATGATACTCAGATAGCTGCGGAAGCATCTCGCAAAGCTCTGGAGGTGACGGAACATCTGCCTGAAATGAAACGTAAATTGCTAACGGATATCCGTGCAATTTTTCATAACGACCCTGCAGTGAGTAACGAAGCTGAGGTAATTTTCTGCTATCCCTCTATTCAGGCTATGATGCACTATCGTTTTGCGAACTTCCTGCATGCCATTGAAGTTCCTCTTCTCCCTCGAATCCTTACCGAAACGGCACATTCGAAAACCGGGATAGATATTCATCCGGGTGCCACTATCGGTGAATACTTTAGCATTGACCATGGCACAGGCGTTGTCATCGGCGAAACCTGCATCATTGGCAAGCACGTCACGATATATCAGGGTGTAACCTTAGGAGCGAAGAATTTTTCACTTGATTCCGAAGGACATCCGATGAATCTCCCGCGCCACCCGATCATCGAGGATAATGTCACCATCTATTCCAACGCCTCCGTATTAGGCAGAATCACTATTGGCCACGATTCAATCATCGGCGGTAACGTGTGGGTTACTCATAATATTCCTCCATACTCCCGCATACTGCAGCGCTCCCCACGCACCGACACTTTCATCGACGGTGCGGGAATATAGCCTGCATTCTTAAACCTTAAGGACCCTAAAGAGATTTTTTTAACGCCAAGAATCGGTTTCGGGCATTAAAATGAAATTATCTTCTGCCTCAAAGTGATTTGACAGGTTGAAGGAGAAGTGTAATAGATTGCTCTCCAAAGGGCAAACGATGCTGCTTCAAGGGAAGTGCTCCCCAGCTGCTGATACCGCCAACGCCACTCTGCGCACTGTCGATCAACAGATTTACATAGGGGACTTGATCAACTTCGGGGAAATGGCGCTGGGTTTTCTCATCCCCATTATCCAAAGACTCTATGGAATAACGCAATGCACTGCCATAGAATGGAGCATTGGAGGTTATCTTCAATCCCGTTCCACCTTTATTGGTCTGAATCCAACGACGCATATCTCCCTTACTACCCATCTCTTGCGGACGAATATATGGATATGCCTGCTCATCTGCACTCTGTCTATATTCACCGATAAAAGCATTCGACTTGCGGTCAACATAATTCTCTATAGGTCCCCTTCCATAGTATGTTGATAAATCCATCGAAGAGGGCATCTGCATCTGAATACCGAAACGGAACATCTCCGGGACATCCGTTGCATCTGCATCGGGAATTAAATTCGATGTAAGCAGTATCTCTCCCTTACCATTTATATCATATTTCATGATTAATGTACTCTTCACCTCCGGCATAGCATATTTTGCTATAACCTCAGCTACACCCTCAGAAATCTCCTTTGCATCAAGACTGGTCAGCTTCATTTCCGGATTTCTCCAAACCTTCCGTTTAACTGCCAAATCCGCACCATAATCGTTATCTGTCGGAGCACGCCAGAATTCAGGAGTAAGCTTTCCATCATCAGCTAACATGTCGGTTCCATTCACCTCGTATGAACAGATAAAACCATCCTCTTTGGAGAATTCAACCTTGCAATCAGCAGATGAAATTATCAACCGATTTGTATTTTTTGAATCGATATTTGCTTTCTGATTCACTTTCGACAAAGCGACGGGCACAAATTTATACTCCTGAATAGGGATCTGTACCCTCGCTTGAATGTGAGCAGCCGGTATCAATTGTTCCGCCCTTTTTGTAATAAACTCTATGTTGAGTAGCAACTCTGCTGAAGTAGAGGGAAGAGTATACGGGATTTTAACGATTGCTTTACCTTGAGGAGCTATCTTCGGCAGCTCCATAACTCCGGTTTCGATATTCTTACCATCCTCTATTAAAGTCCAATGCATCTGGTAATTGCTAAGATCGCGGAAGAAGTTCTCATTAAATATCTCTATCTCCCCTGATTCGAGGTTAACAGGAGACGCCCAGATACTCTGATATTGGTATCCAACCTCATAAGCATGCGGATTCAGCACTCGATCGGGGGAAACAAGTCCATTATCACAGAAATTCTTATCCGATGCATCATAGGGGTTATAGTCGCCGCCGTAAGCATAAATCTCTTTCCCGTCAGCCGTAATCTTACGAAGACCCTGATCCACGAAATCCCAGATAAAACCACCCTGATTCAGTGAATCCCTTCTGGTCAGATCCATATATTCTTTGAATCCTCCTCCGCTGTTTCCCATCACATGATTATACTCACATTGTATAATCGGACGATAGGACTTAGGATCAAGAGAATATTTCTCAACCGAAGTATGGCTTGCATACATCGGACAATAAATATCGGTCCAAGGATTAAGCTCGGCACGCTCATACTGCACGGGACGCGACGGATCCTCTGTCTTCAACCATTTATATATCTTCTCGAAATTCTCACCATCTCCAGCTTCATTGCCCATACTCCAGATAATCACAGATGGATGATTGAAATTACGTGCAACATTTCTCTCGTTGCGCTCCATGTGGGCTTTGAACCACTCCGGACGGATCGCGAGTGTCTTCTCCTTATACCCCATGCCATGACTCTCCAAATTCGCTTCCGCTACCAAATACATTCCAACGGAGTCACAAAGATCATACCACATTGGATCATCAGGATAATGACTCGTACGAACAGCATTGATATTATTCTCTTTCATGATTCGCAGATCCTGCAACATGCGGTCGCGACTGACAACATAACCACCATCCGGATCGAGTTCATGTCGGTTCACTCCCTTGATAATTACCGGCTGCCCATTAACCAACAATTGTTTATTCTTAATCTCCACACTTCGGAATCCTACCTTTAGAGGAATTGTCTCTACAACCTTACCCTTCACATTCAATTCCGCAGTGAGCGTATAAAGCGATGGCGTTTCAGCAGTCCATTTTTCCGGATTAGCCAAATCTATTTGGAGATTGAGTGCACCGCTACCACTTTTGGAGGCTTCGGCTACCTTTACCCCTTCAGGCGAGGTAAGGGTAAGATTCACAGTACCGGAACCTTTGAGTTTCACCGCCACATCAAGTCTACCGTCACGATAATCGTTATAAAGCGACGGTGTGATACGGATATCCTCTATTCGATTCCCCTGGGGTCGTGTATAAAGAAAGTTATCCCGCGCGATTCCGCTCAGGCGCCAGAAGTCCTGATCCTCCAAGTAGCTACCGTCGCTCCAGCGAAACACCTGAATGGCAAAAAGATTCTCCTCACCCGGCTTCACGAATTTAGTTATATCGAATTCGGGTTCCAGTTTTGAATCTTCACTATATCCCACGAACTGACCATTCACCCATAGATATAGATTGGAGGTTACCGAGCCGAAACGAGCTATAATCTCCTCCCCTTTCCAATCAGCAGGGATAAAAATCTTCTTCCTGTAAGAACCTACATGGTTATTAGCTACCGGGACCTCCGGGGGATTGTTTTCAAAATCATTTCTCCATGCGTAACCGATATTCAGATACAACGGATCTCCATAACCATTCAGCTCCCAATTACCGGGTACGGGCATTGTTCCCCACCCTTTATCATTAAAGTTCTGGCGATAAAAATCCGTCGGTCGCTGATCAGCATCCTTAACCCAATTGAATTTCCACTCACCGTTCAGAGAAACTTTCTTCTGCTCCTTTGGTGTAAATGATGAATGCATGGGCAGACGGTTCAACTGATTCACGTTCTGGTCATGCCATTCTGTAAAATTCTGTGCCGATACAGGCAGAGCAAGGAAAAGCGCTCCACTCAGGATTTTAATTATGTCCATATCAATTTGAGTTTTTATGTTATCATTGAAGTTGTTTAAACTTATTTACGAATGTTAAAAAGAAATGTTTCTTATATCCTTTTATTCATCTTTGTGGATCTTTTGGGTTCCTTTCTCCCCTCTCATCGGTACCAACCGTTAGGTTGCTACCTCTTCGAGTAAAGAAACTAACTCCAAAATCTCTCACAAATGTGAATAAAAAATAAGTTTAAGCAACTTCATTAAGTAATTTCGAAAATAAATCGATATATAAAATTTTCATTTATTTATCTCAGTTACTTAGCCGTTCAAACAGCTTCTAAGGCTAATAATTCAAAATTACTAAAATTTAATAAATAATCAAGCTGCTATAAATTAACTTTAAGATAAAATTTTACCAGCTACTTAAAAAATCGAATAATAATTTATTTCCCCAAAAGACGGTGGCTTGGGGTTGTGGTTCGTAGGGATGCTCCGCGGAGCATCCGAATTTCAAAACAATTATTTTGTAACCGCAGATTACGCAGATTTGAAGGATTATTAATCAATTGACTCCAATTAAAAATGCCGGTGATATGGGGTTGTGGTTCGTAGGGATGCTCCACGGAGCATCCGATTTTCAAAACAATTATTTTGTAACCGCAGATTACACAGATTTGAAGGATTATTATT
>CAZEJY010000005.1:39600-64215 GCA_964512705.1 uncultured Sangeribacter sp.
TTTCAAAACAATTATTTTGTAACCGCAGATTACACAGATTTGAAGGATTATTATTCAATTGACTTCAATAAAAAAATGCCGGTTATATGAGGTTGTCGTTAATCCGGCATTCCAGTTGGTCATGCCGGGAATCAATCTAAATAAAAATGAGTCGCGGAGCGACGATATTATCTCAAATCCTGCATCCAATTTTTTCCAACAGCGCATAACGAAAATATCAAAAGTTTTCACTAACTTAGCAATAGTTAATAACGTCTTTCTGAAAATGATCAAATCATAAATAAAGGACTTCCGACGAAAGACGAAATCTTTAGGAACTCCCTTGTAGTCGATACAGATTTTGGTCGGTCTTCAGATGCAACATTAATGTTTCTTGGTATTTATATGGCAAAGACAAAAAACGCACTTATTCGTCAACGAGTATTAGACCGCTGCCTCAGAGGTCCAAAGCATTGTACTCTGAGGGAAATGATGGATAAGTGTAATGATGCGTTAGAATTTGCCGGTTTTAATACTATTTCATCTAAAAATACCATTCTTTCAGACTTCTCAGATATTGAACGAGACTTTCCTGAAGCCTCAATAAAAAGCAAAAAGATTGGTCGATATTTTTACTATTGGTACGAAGATCCAGACTTTTCTATCTATAATATACCTATAGATGATGATGGGATGGCAAAACTGGCACAGACCATTTCGATTCTTTCAAAGTTTGAAGGAATGCCGAATTTTGATTGGGTTGATGAAATGATTGACCATTTCAAACTATCGCTTGACATTCCCTCCACTAAGGAGTCAGTTGTGGCATTTGATGACAACCTCCTCCTTCATAATAGGAGCCATTTTTCAACGCTGTTTAGTGCCATTATAAGGGAGCAACCATTAGCAATAACATATGAGCCTTTCGGCAAAGAGTCAAAAGTATATAAAATCTACCCTTATTTTCTCAAACAATACAATAAACGATGGTTCTTGTTTTGTGGTGTTGATGGCAAAGAGGGAAGATTATATAATTTCCCGTTTGACCGTATTCTTAATATTGAAAAGGTTTTGATTCCATTTATTCCTAACTCTTCTTTTGATTTCAAGAATATCTTTAAAAATATTGTAGGTGTTTCAAACATATTTGACGAACCTGAGATAATACACTTCAAAGTATCATCTGAAAGCGTGAACTATATTATTTCCAAACCAATCTTGCCTTGTCAAAAACAGGTTCCTTCAAATGAAGAAAATATTTTTGAAATAAAAACAGTGATTAACCGCGAACTTATTCAACTTCTATTATCCTATGGATCAGCGATTACCGTTCTAAAACCACAACGACTGATCAATGAAATAACTATTTCATTGAAAAAAAATTTAGAGAATTATCAATCCGTGCAGTTCCAATGCACGTATGGTGTGTAACTTTGCAGCGTGAAATCAAAACAAAAAAGATTTAAAACTTATGCTCAACACAACTTCCAATACCTCCGCACAACTCACATCCGTTGCTAACGTTCTTCTCTATCCCACAGTTGAGACGATTAAGGAGCCCGAAGTCGGATATATCTTTACTGCACGAGACTTTGCCAAGAATTGGGACTCGGTTTGTTTTCGCCCGAAAGACCTCAATCTCGGTGAAGCGTGTACTGGTATGCGCAGACTCACATCTCCTACTCTTGTCATAACTTCGCACTCCAATTCGATGGCATTTATAATCGCTTCGGAGAAGGCACCAGTTTATATACCGGCAGAATTCGATTTGACTAAAGAAGGCTATATCATAGCGGCCCGGCTTGCTCCGACCATAACTCCCGACTACATTTTCTACATGTGTCAAAATGAGCTATGGAATCAAATAATTAATTGGTACACCGAAGAGGATGGCTTTAACTTAAATTGGAAACAAGTTGGCATCATAGACTACGACGCAGTCACTAACCAAAATATTGTATTAACACCCTTGGATCTGATAAGGAATGTTTGTCAGATTTCACTCCCAACAATTGCTGAGCAAAAAGCGATTGTAGCCAACGCAAAGGAGCAAGAGGCAGAGATTGCACATCTTGTAGAATCAAAATACGATGTGAGACACCTTGTCAATCATTATATGTTAATGACTCGTGCCAAGTGCGTGTTTGGGAGTTCTCAGCTGGGTCTACTATTGGAATGCTACCTTATTGCTGCAGGAGATGCTGCAAATTCAAGGGTAAAAGAGATTCTTTCAGCACACCCTTTTGAGAAAGGTATTATCAATGATGATGAAATGGTTTTTCTCTCCCAACATCTGGAAGAACTTTTTCAAAGCATAATTTCAGCAAACGATATTGCTTATCAACCCATATCAGGTTTTATCCAGCCGCAGGAGGTTACTAACTTTATGTGTGAAATCGCATCTTTCCCAAAGAATGCAGTAGTGTACAATCCATTTTCCGGAGCAAACTCATATGCTGTCGCTCTTTCTAATACTGTTGAAGGTGAGGAGAACAATGCGGACACATGGGCTATTGGACAAATACGTCTATTTGCCGTTGGAGCTACGCCACGTACAAACATTAAGCTTGGGGACTCATTCTTATCAATGGATGAGACTAAAAAGTATAAGGCTATCATATCTTCTCCTGTATACACCCATGAGAAAGGTCAACAGATTGGAGATATTGTAGGCAACCTGTACGATAAACTTGAAGATGGAGGTACACTCGCGTGTATTGTTACAACCAGCTTTCTATTTCAACAGAGCGGCATATCCAAAAAGATTCGAGAAAGACTAATCGGAGATAAGGCTGTAAAGGCAATTATTACGTTGCCATCGAATATATTTGCCGGTACAGATGTTTCGCAGTCCGCAATTGTTCTGACAAAAGGCATTGTAAACGAATATGTGGTTTTCGCCGATGCATCAGGATATACTCGCTTTGCCAAGAGCGTATATCGTCAGACCACGTTCGATTGGGAACAGTTTCTTCGTGATATGGAAAATGATATCGAGGACTACTGGGACAGAGGCTCATATGTGGAAGAGGGATGTATCAGTGTTCCGCTTACTTACGACAAGATTGTCGATACCGACTTAACGCCCGCAAGATACCTTGTGCCGGAATTTGAGGGTATCAAATTATCGGAACTCGCTACTGAAGTATCTGAATTGCGTGGCAAGGAGGATACAGCGGAATATTTCATCACAAGTTCATCTATTCCTGCGGCAATGCACCATAAGCCATTTATCCCCAACAAATCGGGAAACGATATAATTTCAACGGCGAAGAATTATATCCAAATTCCTGGAGACGCAGTAATACTCGCAATGGTAAGTGGAGAGCCTCGTACTGTTTATACAGAGAACTTTAACAGCAAGATAGCGTTTCCTGGAGGCTTTATCAAGGTGTTCAAACCAACTGATGGCGTTAGTGCCAAATATCTTGCTGCACTTATGTCGGCAAAGCCAGTAGCTGACCAAATAAAGGCTTTGTGCGCAGGAACAGTAATCCCTCGACTTAACAGATTGAATATTTCATCGGTTATAGTACCAAATATCGAATCAACGGAGATGCGAGAGAAGCTTATTTCTGAGATAATATCCTCAGAAATGAGTGATCTGGAAGGGGAATTACAAAGGGCTTACGATTCTCGTAAACGTGAAGTGAGAAGCACTCGCCACGCCATGATTCAGACACTTTCTGCTCTGTCTTCCAATTGGGAGCAACTGCGAATGTTCTCTGACTCAAAGGGAGGAAAGATTGATACGGCAGATGTTATCGGCAGAATCAATCCTATTTCAGTAGAGAAGTTAATGGACAGTATTGGTTATGCAATATCAACTCTTGAAAGACAAGTAGAGTCTTTGCGCTTTGAGAAGACCGACTGGGGAGCAGAGATCGAAATCAACCCATATACCTTTATCAACGATTACATATGTACTCATTCCACTCCACATGTGAGAATGGTGAATATGGGAAAAGAGAATGTTGCCGACTTCCCTTATTTCGATGATGAGACAGGAGATGCTAATTATTATCATACTGATGCAGCGGAAATATTCTATGCCCCTGCGAAGTTGTTGGAGCGTATCTTCAACAACATAGTAGCCAATGCAAATGCACATGGCTTTACTGACTATAGCACCAACAACGAAATCCGGTTTGACTGGATGTCGGAGAATGGCAACATTGTCATAACAATTGCCAACAACGGACGCCCCCTTAAAGAAGGAGTCTCTGGAGATGATGTTTTAATGAATGGTTTTTCGACTGCCTTGAATAAGGATACATCCGACGGGACAATCCATTCTGGTCATGGCGGATATGAAATCAAGACCCTAATGGAGGGCATAGGGAATGTGCAGATCATTTCAGAACCGGATTCAGAATTCCCGGTGATATACAAACTCACCTTTGAGAAAACGAACTTTGAAACTATAGACATCGAAGACTAATCTATACGACTATGCTAAACAACAAATCCATACATGTTCTTTGGGTAGAAAACGATCCAATCATCACAGCTTCTTTTCCAAGAGAGGCGGATATGCTTGAAAGTATCGAACTTCATCCTTTCGCTTGCTGGGAGGATGCTGAAATCGAATTGGAAAACAACTACGACCATTGGGATGCAATTATACTAGACGCAAAATGTAGTTTTCGACGTGATGATGCCGACAAAGCCAATCGTTTTCTGTCAAATGTTTTCCGTAGGATTGAAAGAATTGCAAAGATAAAGAATCGCTCTATCCCTTGGTATGTGCTCTCAGGACAGGGCGAAGATGATATTCACGACCTTATCCCGGAAGATATTGAATGGGATAAAGATTGGGTGAAACGCACTAATCGCCGTTTCTACTCCAAAAATGGCAAAGTTATAATCGGGGGGAAAGAAATTCCTGAACGGCAAGCTCTTTACAAGAGAATCAAGACTCAGGTTATTCACTACAATCAGCAGTTGCGTGTGGAATACGATGAGTATCCTGATGTGTTTCATGCTCTTGACTGCCTTGGACTGGAGGGCGAAGTTGGTTTCTTTCTAATGCCACTTCTTGAACCAATTCATTTCAAGGATACTAAAAATGCTGATTACAACCATCGCTATGTAGATTTGCGCAAGTCTCTTGAGGAAATCTTCCGTCACATGGTTTGCAAGGGCATTCTTCCATCCGGCATCATTTCCAAAGGAAAGAAAGAGAATGTCAATCTTTCGTGGAGTAGTCTTTTCCTCGGCGCAGACCAACCGGAACATCCTGAAACTCTAAGAGAAAGTCCGGAGCAAAAGTTTTGGGCGAAGTATGAACGTCTCACCAGTCGTCCGATTTTGCCAAAACAGTTATCCTATTGGCTGAAGTCCGCAGTATTTCAAGCGGGAGGATCGTTGCATACTACTACCAATGACGAGGAGATCGCAATGAACCTCGAAAAATACCTTCCACATGTGGGAGACTCTCCCTATATGCTTCGCTCGCTTGCAATGGGTCTTTGTGACTTCATTCTATGGTATTACAACTTTGTGAAGGAGAATCCTAACGAAGAGAGGAACGCATTAAAGTTTTGGAAATTACGTTGAAGTAAGGTCTAAGCAATGATTACCGGACGGATTAAGAATCAGATTGATTATATAAGGGAAACCTTCTGGACTGAGGCGTTACCGAGTCTATAACACTTCTGATAAATTGGTCTTCATAAAAAGGAGGTTATTAAAATGAGATAATAAAATTAAATTTGCTTGATAAATCAAGGCCAATAAAGCATTGAAGTTCAACTTACTAATAAATCTATATGGTTTACTGCCGACCAAATAGCAGAGTTGTTTCAATGCAACTATACCACTATCCAATAGCATGTTAAAAAGACATATATGGAGCGAGAATTGAAGTCGGATTCAACTTATGCATTTTTGTACAAGTCCAAAACGAAGGCGAGCGAAAGGGAGAGCAGAATAACTCATGAGATATAAGATAAAAAAGTTGATTATACGCTTATTGTTTTCTGTAGATTTCTTTGGTTGTGACACCATTGCGAGAACTTACAGATCAATATTGAGGTCGCGAATTTTCAAAGAAAAATTTTAACCGCATAAGATTTTTGTTAATCGACTTCCGAACTTATAAATTTGAACATTATTATCCAAATTGACGTGGTCTCACATTCCTTACAGATGCATAGCTCAAATCTAAAAAGCTTTCACTAACTTTTAGCGCACATAAATAAATATCCTAATTAAAAAGTTTCCAGTGAGAAGAGAAAAATGTTTCCCGCGATAGTTAAACAATTAAAAATTATCAATATAGCGACTTCCTTTCTTTGTAAAGAAAAGAAAACACGAAATATTTTCTTTACAGGGAAAGATTTTATAATTTTTTCTCTGTAAAGAAAACTTTTTATAATTTTGTTAAAAACAACATATTATGACTCGAATCTTTGAAATATCCCATCGTCTTACTGAGCAGATCACAACCTTGCATCACCGTTATCTGTACGACAAAATTGCTTGGGACGATAGGTTGATTATGATAAAGGGTGCAAGAGGTGTAGGCAAAACAACCATGATGTGAATGACCTTAAATTCCTTAAGAATCTGAATGACCTTAAAGTCCCTAAGAACCCTACAGACCTTATCAAATGAAGTCTGACAATAAAATAGTCCCGCAGATGTGAGAAACACCTGCGGGACTTTATTTGCGCTATAATTAAGCTGCTTGTAAGCTTAATTATTTTCTGTAGATTTCTTTGGTTGCGACACCATTGCGGACTACGATGTACAACTGTCCTGCTTCAGGATTGCTAACGAGAATACCCTGAGGAGTATAATATACCGCATCTGCAGCATTAACACCTAAGTCCTCTACACCTGACGTTGTCATTGAAACGCTGTTGGAAGGTGCAGACTCACCCTTGGTAGTGTAAAGTGCCGTTACATTGTATACATGGTTTCCTGCGGGAGCTGTGGCATCTACATAGCTTGGAGTGGTAACAGGTGCTTCGTTAACTTTCACACCATCGCGATAAACGTTGTAGCCTGCAATCACATATATAGGAGCCGCACCGGCAGGAGAATATGTAACATCATCAATCATCAGCATCTCATTTGCTTCCGTCTTATAACGGATAGCGAAATACTTGGAACCGGCAGGTAGATCAAATGTATATTCACCCCATTCGTTAGGAATCTTCTTAACTGAGCCTACTTCCAAGAAATCATCAGGATTGTCAGTTGTGGTACTGTACATTATGGTGAAGTTCTCTTTATACGACTTGTTGTAGCTGCGTGCAAAGAGTGAGATGGTCTGCTCTGTTCCACTGAGTTGCGGAGAGATTGCCCAGTCATTGTTATCCTCAAGGTTATAGTTGTAGATAACGGCAAGGAACTTATTACCTGAGTGAGCATTGTATGACTTGTTGAACTGACTGTCAGTATTATCGAATATAAAGAATGAAGCATCCTTTGTCAATGCAGGCATTCCGGGAATATTGATGTTTTTCCAACCTCCTACACCGGCACCGTCAAGGTCGATAAATTTCCAGTCTCCGGCTTTATAGCGTGCAAACGAATCATAAGATTCAAAAGTATCAACAATTGATTCTGTCGGAGACATTGTGAGATCCGGAGCTGTCCAGCTCAATTTAACGTTGTCTCCCTCAGGCTCAGCTGTAAGGCTTGTAGGAACCGGATGTTCGGGAACTTTCACTGCAACCTTGACAACAGAGGAGTTGTTGTCAGCATTCTGATCTGCAGAATAATTCACAAGTGCAGTAAGCGTGATTTCCGGATTAGTAAACAATGTAGTAGGAACGTCGAACTCTACAGAGTATACGAGAGTCTCAGCCAATGCGGGACATTTGGCGGTGTTGATTACCTCTCCGTCTACTTTCAGATCAACGGTATATTCCCCGGTGGTCTGATAACCGACATTCTCTACAGAAACGAGAACCTTACCTGTTTCACCACCCATGATAGATTCAGGAGCTACCATAGATACCGCAAGGTCATTATCCAAACGGTCATATACTGAGATGTTATCCAGGAATGTGTTACCATACTTGTAAGTTGTAGGACAGATACCTACCTGTACAATCTTACCCTTGTAAGCCTCAAGAGATATCGTAGCCTTATTCCACTCACCTGCTTTACCCTTCTCGCAAAGCACGAATGGTTCATTAATAGCGACAAATCCTGTGCCATCGCTCACAACCACGTGGATTGTGTTGGTGTCATCGCCACTGGAAGCAAGAATAGGATAGAAATAGAATGAGAGGGCAGGATGCTTAGCCTGAGTCAGGTCGATAGAACCGGTAACGAGTGCACCGCAATCATATGCTCCGGTTGCATAATGGTTAGCATAACCATTATCACCATCCTGAGACTTAACGTCAGGCAGGTAAGAATCATCATAAATCTCCCAATGTGGTTCACCTCTATAAAGCATTGTTGCGAAAATGCTGCTTGGTTTAGCATTGGCAAAAGATTCATTCCATGGGAGCGCATAAGGTTTACCCACAGTAATAGCAGAGGAAGCCACAGGAGCGCCGGCACCCTCAGCCGATACGGCAAATACTCCGAATTGAGCGAACTGCTGTTCGGCATCGGCAGCGCAAGCCTGGAACTTATATGTATTTTCAGCCAAACCTGTTTTTACCACATCTGACTTATTACCGATATTGGAAGCGATCGCATAGGTCACGCTACCTGCCGGTAAGACAGCTCCTCTCACATCGGTTGTGACCGGATCCCATGTCAGTATAACCTCACCTGCATTCGCACCCTTCACAACTTTTAAATTAGCTACCGCAGAAGGAACATCATATCCTACGAATACCTCTACTGATGCCTTTTTACCGACACCTTCACCATTGTAAGCAACGATCGAATAGGATTGCATACCCTTTCCGGCTTCATTATGAACGTAAGTCATCTCTGCGCCGGGAGCGGGATTCTGAGTCTGGATAAGCTGATCTCCGCAATAGATCTCTACTTTATCAAGGGATTCAAGTTTCTCGCCAAGCAAGTTGACAGAGGGAGCGGTGTAACCGAGAGTTACGATCTGCTTACCATTGGGATCAGCCTTAGCGGTGATGTTGGTAGCCTCATTCGGAAGTTTGGCACTGCTTCCTGCGCTGATTCTGATACCGGTGATGATCAACTCATCCTTATTCATATCAGAACAAGCCTTGATTGCAAAGTAGTAGATACCTGTTTCCTTACAAACAAAGTTACCCTCGAGAGTCACCGGAGAAGTGGATGTGATATCAGTCGGTTTAACCAATTCTGTTGTCAAAGCGCTCAGCACTGCATCATTTCCAACATACGCAGCTACACGTTCCGGATAATTGGAATCAGAGCAAGATGCATCAAAAGATAGGGTGTAGATCTGGCCTGCAGTAAGTTTCACTTTAGGAAGCAACAGGTAATCGTTAGCGTCAACTTTGCGAGCGTAATCATATCTCAACGCATTCTTGGAATAATACCATGTCACGCCGTCCTTATTGGCATCGATAACTTTAAATGCACCTGAAACATTGTCAGACACAAAATCTGAGAATGGGGGCACGATTATACCTATAGTGATGTAAGAGGATAATGAGGGACTTGCTTTAAGGTCGCCACACACTGCCTGAACAGCATAATATATCCTTTCGATCTTACCCTCCGGCTCAGCATATTCATCTACAAAAGTAGTTTCCTTGCAATCGGATGTAAGAACAGTTCCCTGAGTGCCTACATAACGGGTGATTTTGTATACGGTCTTCTCCGGATCGAGGAATCCACCGTGGGCTGCCTCAGTAGGTTTCCAGGTAATGGTTGTTTTACCATCATCCCATTTTGCCACAACATCTGTAACGGCACTCGGATCATCGGCACCGACATAGAGTGAAGTCACGACAGCTGCTGACTGGCCCTTATCATTCTTCAGAACGAGTTTGAAAGTGTGCACACCACGACTGCCGACAGCGACAGGTACAGATACTGTACCTGCACCGTATGCGAAAGTTTTGGTAGCCTTCTCCTCACCGTCGACCGACACCACCGCAGTGAAATCACCGGTAGCCGCACTGCCGTCAAGATAAGTTGTGGGAGCGGTGAAGGTTAGCACACCCTCGAGTGAACCGTTTGGAAATTGAGCTGAAATATTCCGGGGAGCACCCGGAGTCTTTGGGTCACCCGGAGCTGCCGGTACATACATACCTACAATCTGCTCACTGTAAGGGATATCATATATTTTCGTAGACTTAGCTGTTGCAGGATCAATAGTATAAAGAGCACTGCCGGCTGTACATGTCGCATAATAAATCTTGCCGCTCTGAGCGTCATAAAGACCGGAAGTCAGATACTTGGTCGGGCAACCAGTATTACCGATGATAGTGAGGTCTCCATTCTGTTTATTGACCTTTCCGAGATTACCGTCTGAATCCATGCAGTAAAGGGAACCATCAGGTGTAGATATAAGCGCACGCCATAATGGACCGCTCTTATAATCATAGTTACCATAGTCCTTGATTTCAGAAACATCACCTGTTTCCGCATTAATTATACCGAGACAGTAAGTAGTGCGACCGAACACATAATAATACGCATATATATTACCGGTTGCCGGATCATATGCGATCGCATCCGCATCAATGATAGTTTTCAAAGGCACCTCTTTTTTCATCTCCAAGGTAGCTTCGTCGAAGTGACGAATGGATGAAAATTTGGTCTTGTAATCATAGTAAACTGTGTAAATGGTTCCCTCGTTATAGGTTGCCATTTTATACATGTCGTATTGTTTCCCTACAAGCGAGAAGGAATAGGAACCGGAGAGAGGGAACTCATAAACACCGGAGTTATCCTCGCCATCAACCCACGCATCGCTGCCGATGATGACGCAACGTGCCTTCATAGCACCATCTGTATTCACAGGCGCCAAGGCTACCTGCGGCTGTTCAGAGTGGTTAAGTTTAAGGGTCTCGAATACTTGCGGTGACATTTGAGCAAATGCTTTTTTGTCACGCGAACGAAGTGTCGGCACTTTCTCGCGGGCATTCTCCGATGCTCGTGCTGGGAGCGCAGAAACCTCACGGGCAGATTCGCGATTGTCTCCAATCAAGCGTTCTGCCGTCTCAACCGGCTTTTGAGCAATTGCAATGGTCGCAAACAGACCGATTACCCAAAATGCCAGTAATCTAAGATTCATTTTCATTTAGGTTAATTATTAGGTTAGTAAATAAGCATGTACAAGCAAGTATCAGACTTTTCCCTGCTTCGCAGCATAAAAAGCCTTATCTTTTGTCAAAAAGATGTGCAAATTTAATAATATTTCAATAAAGAATGCAATATAGTGGCTATTTTTTAACGCCAATAACCGGTTTCAAGCATTAAAATAGAAAGATGTTTGGGATCATTTGGCAACTCACGGGGTTCACGAAGCACACTGTTACCGAAACCGCGCCAGCTGTAGTCCGCACGTCCGGTCAGATCCAACAACGTAGGATAAATGTCACATTGATACAGCTCTTCACTACTCTTAAGATTCACGCCTGAATTGAGGATAATAGCCGGAATCCGGGGATGAATGAAGTGAGTTCCATTCAGACGGTTCTCCCTGGCTGTATGGTCACTCACAATGGCTATCACGGAGTTATCATATAACCCGCACTCTTTTAAACCCTCAATGAAGTTGGCAAGGGCTGTATCAAATTGTCGACCCTTCTCGATATAGACGCGCTCTTGACCGCTGAAGGATTTGTCGCTCCACGCGTCAGATGGTTTCCAACCGAATGCGTCATAGGGATCGTGCATATCCATGGTGCAGAGCGTTGCAAGGAAAGGCTGTTCCATCTTCTTTATCAACGGTAATGCGTTTGTGAAAAGAGCGGCATCGCGTCCACCAAGCTTCTTCATGTTCTTCCTAAGATCCACCTCTGTGTGTATCTTCGCATAGCCATAACTCTTCGACATCGGAATCTTATTCCATTGCAGCGGTGCACCGACATCGAACTCCTTAGCGTTCCCATTGAAGGCGCGGGCTAAAGAGGGGTAATGAGCAACCGGATGATCCATCGCCACCGGATTTGTTGGATTGGGAATCATACCTGTCTGATAGAGGAACCTGCCATCACTCGATCTTCCCTGTCCGATCTGAGGGATAATATTATCGAGTATAATCTTACTGTCAGCCTCCTCAATTATTCGCCTTAGATTTGGGAGGGCAGGCTGACCATTAGGTTTCACATAGAGCATATCCGAATCAAACGACTCCACTACTATCAGTATCAGGTTCTTCTTCCCGTTATCCGGCAATGAATCAAATTGCGGCAATAAGGGCGTAACCGGCAGATTCAGGAAACTCTCGATCTCCTGCTTCTCCGCTGCCGTCGCACTCCTGTATTCCGGTTTCACATAATCATAAAACTCTCGGACAATATATGGAGTGAGCGAATAGTATCTAAGTCGATATTTTCGAGGTGATTCCTGAAACTTATTATAGAGGAATTTTTCCGATACCTGTGGAATCTTTGGATCACACGTTTCAGCCGGATATGCCTCAGCTACTAAATGTGCCAATTTCGTCTGTGTGGCGGCATAAATACCCAATATCACCACAAACGCATAAATCTTGAATAGCGCGGAAAATCTGCCGACAGCCATTCTTTTGAAAAACACGCAATAGAGCACTAAAAAGATAAGCAACGGTAGTCCGATCCCCAAATCCGGAGTAATCACCGATGAAAATGCGGCACCCATCACTTCGCTGTTGGCATTCTCCACCCCAAACATGGTGTGAAGACCCATCAGGTCATGAAAATCGCGGTAATAAAGCAGGTTTGCATACAGGAACGCGGGGATTAGTATCATGGGTATCAAGATGGTGCGTCGCCACCCTCCACACAGCAATAGATATGGAGAGAGAATAAGCAATCCCTCCGCAAATGCGATTTGTATATTGGTAAAGGTATTGAACTGTGCGATATCGGCCAAATAATTAAAGGTCAAGATCTGGCAGAAAAGTAGTAGCACGGATGCTACCCAGAAAAGGAATGCCGGCAACATCGGTTTATCAGTAGCATCGTTCTCTGAACTTGCTTTACACATATCCGCTCCCCGCTTCCAACTCCTGATGTAATTCAGAAAGGATATCCCTTCCGGACGGCGGCCGGGCAATGCGTGCATTAGCATCCTCAGTCTCCAAGTAGCAGGATGCGTAATTAAAAATGTGGCTCCCTTAGCCTCGATACCTCGCGGATCAGCCTTCAGCCTTGTGCCCGTTGAAGCATCTTCATGGGTTGCAATTACCACAGGGAAGAATCTACCATTGAGTCCACGTTTAAGCAATTGGTGAATAAATATATTCTCTTCGCCGGCAACGAACTGCGCACCTACGCCAAACCGTTCATCGAATCTCACACCGCTCTCTATCACCGGCAATCGTCTGAAAGCTATCTCCACCGACGACACATAATAGTTTCTCTTAGGATGCTTCAGGTCAAACGACTCTGCAGGATACGCTTTGTTACCCTCTCCGTCAAATTTATAGGTGGCTATATCAAGATTCGGATTCTTCTCAAAATTTCTGATGATCTCCACCAACCCCGAGCCATTGAAATCAAGGTCATCATCTGCAATAAGGCAATAGGGAGCTGTAGCCATCTCGAGTGTATGATTTCTGTTTTTGGATAGCCCACGCGACTTAATAACTAAAATCTTTACATCCTCCCTCTTCAGGGAATCGGGCACATCAGCCTCTCCTTCGGGTAATTGCCAACTGATTACGTACTCCACACCCTCCACCTCCGGAAGATGATGAGACGCCACACTCTCAATCCCTTCGACACCAAAGGTGCAGATCAATACCTGTAGTTTTATTTTATTATCTTGTTCCAATGTTTCTCGAATTTATCAGCTACCAACGTAACATCATTATTCATCTCCACCATCCTTCGGGCTGCTCGGCTTCTCTCAGCCAAGCCCTCCCTGTTCTGAATCATCTCCTCCAACTGACCATAAGGGTCTTTCATGGGAGAGAGGTCAAGGAGAGGTTTCTCTCCCTCCCAATTGATATAGTCGTAATACTCCTGCTGCGCACCCGTACCCGAAATCGGGCCCAAAGCCATAGCCTGGAAACCATTCGTACCGGGTGAATATGAATATAACTGGTCCAGGACTATATGACTCTGCCCCATCCGTTGGAGATATTCCCGTAGCGGGAGATTACGCGCTACCTCCACCTCACAGAGTTCCGGATAACGTTTCTGCAAGCGCGTGGTGCAATCAAGAAGAAATGCCGTACCCTTCTGCACCTCCATCCCCTTGCGCATTCCGATAAAGATTTTCAGTTTACCATCAAAATCAGGCTCATTATATGGCAGCATTCCAAAATCAATCGGAATATTTGTAAAAGCTACCTTATCCCCCAACAGCGGACGGGCAGCCATATCATATTCCGGCAGTATGGACATGGCGCCATCGATATTACCATACAAATATTCGGCATAGAGCCTGTTCTCCTCACCTATCCATTTCTCACCATGCTTGGTAGTTTTTTCATATTCCGTCAACTCGTTACCGACCTTAAACTCTGAAAAGCGGAAAAGTTCCGAGTCCATGCAGGCTTTCACGAAATAATAATCATTCCCGGCGAGGGTGAGAAACACCGAACGGTTATTTCTCCGCAGAATATCGTAGAAATATTTGATTTTTCCCGGTTTCAAGGAGAGGAAATGAGGATTGATCAGTTGCACCACATCGAAGCCTTTCAAACTTGGTACCAACTGTGAGACCTTGTAGAGATATTTGATAGCACCAAGGCGGCCGGGATGGCGTTCGAGCGTGATATCACGTGAAGTATCCATATAGCGCCCTCCATCGGAAATCACGCACACCTCATGACCTCTTTTACGCAACTCCGCAGCCACACAGGCATGCAGATTGGAATAGTCTCCGAAAAACAGTATCTTCATCGCCAGAATAAATAAGCCCCTCTACCACCCAACTCGGTATATTTCTCCAAAATCTTTAGCCAAATCCATTTCACGCCCCCTTTATTACGGCTTTTCGCTTTTGCTTCGAGAGGGCCGGCACACTCCGGATGCTTCTCCCTTCTATAGAGAGCGGATAAATTGACGCGGCGGTAATTTATCATATCCAATAGCTTACGCTTCAACTCAGTGTCGATATCAGCATTCTCCACAACCCTTTCAGCCTCATCAATCGCGCGCTCCCACTCCCCCGCTTTCGAATAATGATTCTCACCGGTAATCGACTCCTTCTGCGGATAGATAATCGTCAGCACCTCCGGCACCCCCACTCTTTTAGGGTCTACAAGGAGTAAGCGTATGCCAAGTTCCCAGTCATTCCAGACAGACATCTCCGGATTCCATCCTCCTACTCTTCGGAACAGTTCCGTCTTGGCTGCATAACACTGTGTACAGAACTGTGCATTGTAAATATGTGAATGCCAATGGCGGGACGTGCGGTATTTCTTATAACTTTCCGAACCGTTCACTCCTTTGACAAGACACTTCCAATAGATCATCTCAGCATCCGGATGAGACTCCGAGGTAGCCACAACTGTCTCCACTAAATTCGGAGCCATCACGTCATCCGAGTCGAAGAAGAGCATCCATTCCGATTGCACCACCTCCAAACCACGATTGCGGGCGGCACACGCACCGGGCTTAGGCTCCTCCAAAAGTTCCAAGTTTAAGTCCGTCTCGCAATTAGCCGCAGCCCAGTCCTTGACCGTCTGCACAGTCGAGTCAGTGGAACCGTTATCCACCACGATAACTCTCAGCGGACGATAAGTCTGAGCCTTGACACTATCCAAGGCTCGGAGAATCAGATGGCAACGATTCTTTACCGGTATTACGACGCTGAACTCACTACTCATCTCCCTCCGCATTTACATTCTTAAAATTCTCAGCCTCATCTACCATAATAGCCTCTTCGGTTCCTATACGCTCGGCAACATGATAACGGGGGCGATGCTTCACTTCGGTATAAATCTTACCCAAATATTCCCCCATAATCCCCATGCAAAGAAGCAATATCCCGGAACAGAACCATATTGAGAGAATCATTGAGGTCCAACCCTCAATGGTATGTCCCCCGAAATATCGGATCATCGTATAAATGAAGATACCCAAAGCAACTAAAAGGAAGCCGACACCGATAAAGAAAATCATTCTTACAGGACGCACGGAGAAGGAGGTGATACCATCCACGGCAAAGTTAATCATCTTCATCAACGGATATTTCGAGACTCCCTCCCTTCGCGGCACACGGGTATATTCCACCGTTGCCTGCTTAAATCCGAGCGAAGCCACCACTCCACGGATAAAGATATTCCGTTCTCCATATTCCAAAAAAGCTTCGATTGCTCGCCGGCTCATCAACCTGAAATCAGCATGATCATAAACAGTTTTCACACCCAACTGATGTTGCAAGGAATAGAAACGCTGGGCTGTGGCACGCTTGAAGCGTGAATCGCAACTACGGTCGGAGCGCACACCCATCACTATCTCATACCCCTCCCTGAATTTGTCGATCATCGCCGGGATAGTATCAGGATTATCCTGCAGATCGGCATCGATGGTAATTGCCGCATCCACTTCGTTCACCACCTCAGCCATACCCGCAATCAGCGCATTCTGGTGTCCGGCATTAGAGGAAAGAGAGATACCTTGAATCTCAGGGGTTAGTTGGGAATATTCTTTGATAAGCTTCCATGTCTGATCGCGGCTGCCATCATCCACATAAAGGATGAAGCTTCGGGGAGCGACAAACTCCTCCCGAACCATGCGTTGAAGGAGAGAGAGTAGAATCCTGTTGGTACGAGGCAATGCCTCCTGCTCGTTATAGCAGGGCACAACAATAGCTATTGCAGGCGCACTCTTTTTCATTGCATGGAAAACTTAGACCCCAAAAATAATAAAAATATCCCAAATAAGTAAACGAACCACGCATGGGCATATAATTTTCGGGTGTAAAATTTTAAGATTAGGATTTGTTTTGCAACTAAAAAAATAGTTACTTTGTTATTATAATAAATATTGATGGGAACAAAAGAAAAGTTAATATCCCGTTTCTCAAAACTACCAACTGATTTTACATGGGATGAAATGAGACGTTTACTTATTTCCTTGGGATACACTTCCGATAACAAGGGTAAGACTTCGGGATAGCGTGCTATATTTAAAGGGGATGGCTTGAAGCCTATTATGCTTCATAAGCCCCATCCCAGTAATATTATCAAGGGTTATGCCATGAGGCAAGTCTATGAATATCTAAAAAATGAGGGACTGATATGAATACATTGAAATATAAAGGTTTTATAGGCTCGGTGGCCTTTAGTGAAGAAGATAATGTCTTTTTTGGTAAGATTGAAGGCATAAATGGTCTTGTAAATTTTGAAGGTGAAAGCGTAGAGGAGCTTAAGAGTGCATTTCATGAAGCTGTAGAAGATTATCTTGAGTATTGTTGTGAAGAGGGAATAGAACCACATAAGAGCTATTCAGGCTCTTTGAATGTGCGACTCACTCCCGACATCCACACTCGTGTCGCATTCCTTGCAAAACAATCAGGAGTATCCATTAACTCATTTATACGTTCCGCAGTAGAGAAGCAAATTGCTGCAATGTTATAAAAATTCCCTCTTCCCCAAGCCGACAGTAATTAGACGCCAGATTGCGCATTAATTTACTTTTCAATCTGCGAATTCCGCGGTGTAACCTTACCCTCAAAATCATTCGTTTGAAGAGGTTGCGTGCGATTCGCAGATAACATTCTCCATTTTAGAGAATTCTTCAACTGATTTTTTTCTATCCAATCCTACCTTCTCTGCAACTGCAAATAAATCATTTTTAGTAGGAACAATACTATCGTTGATAGATGTAGTACGATATCCATTTATTCCGTCGCTGGTTAAGAGATCATATGCCGGTGAAAAATGCCATGCCCCGTCCAAATAAGTAAAGGCAAAGTTTTTGGCATGATCATCCTTATTACCAATCAGGAAATTAAATAACATAAGACGGTAAACCTTCCACATTTCTGCCACGTTATTTGTCAACGTAGCGCATATCTTAAATATATGCAGGTAATCAATACTCGGCAAACGATAATCTGCGCCTATTAACCCTGCAACACTTACAACATGTATCTTTACATTTTTAGAGCGGTCAAATCTCTCAACACCAAAATACTTACCCTCGAAAAGCCGCGTCTCAGGCATATCAATCCCACACTCTTTTGCAAGAACTGAATATTTAAATTCCTCCTTACCAATCTGCTTGGAATCTCTCTTTGCCCGGAACTTTACCAACCATTCTTTATCATCAAACCGGGTGAATATTTTGGGATGTGCACCACCCGGAGAACCACCTCTATACTGAAATTCCACTATCCCCTCACCTTTATAATCTTCACTGTCAAGAATCTCTTCTGCTTCTAATGCTAACTTCTCGAAATCTACATAATCTTGTTTTGATATCACGCTCTCATCAGGTTTAAATTCCAAAGCGCCGCGCCCTGTGCTTCCAACCAAGGCAAGTCGGTCAAGCAATGTTAACGTTCGAGGATTAATACCTTTGAGTTGTAAGTATCTGTCAAGAATTAGTAAGCCCCAACCATCAGGCAAACAATCATCGAAAACACCAAAACCTCCTTCAAATGGGCTTTGTTTAGCAATAAATACCCCGCTGCGTAATGGCAATTCAAAAGGAGAAATGGAAAATCCTGATTTGAGCCAATCTGATGAATACTCAAAGACACATAAATTCTCCTTTGTTAATGCCAATCTACCGACTAATCTATTAGCATAGTTTACCTCAATTTGCTTTATATTAATCATTTCTTTTTCCTCTTTTACGGGTAACATTTTGCTCTTTCAAAACATCCTCTATAGACTGATATTGCCTTTGCGCAAAAAGTGTGTTAAAATCGGAGAGTGCATTTAAAGCAAACCCTATCTGAAGCAATCCACGCAATGATATCTCTCCCGTCTGCTCAAATCGACGATATGTTGCAAACTTTATTCCGGCTCTTTTTGACAAACCCTCCTGCGTTAAATCCAATTCAAGTCTTCGCGCTTTAACTCTGGACGCAATCTGCTTCGCGACTTCGTTAGGAGGAGTAAAGTTTACTGCTAATATATTATTCATACAATTGCAAAATCTATATTTACAACCAATATTTTATTCTTTACAAAGATACGAATTTTATTCCAATAAATAACAGGATTCATGTTAAATCTTTTCAATATACTGAATCCGCGGTGTGTAACAAAAAAATTGGATGACGCAGCAGAAAAAAAACGTCCTGATGACAGAGTCATCAGGACGCAATATTAATAACCTTTAGTATTAAGTATTTCTATTGTTATGCTGAGAGAATTTCGCGAAGACGCTTGCGAGTGAAGAAGATTCTGCTCTTAACAGTGCCTAACGGCATGGAAAGCTTCTCTGAAATCTCCTCATATTTGTAACCGGCCACATGAAGTGAGAATGGTTCGCGATAATCAGCGGGGAATTTTGATAAGATTGTAGAAATTTCACTTACAGCATATGCTCCATCGGGTGTCTCAATACCGGAATCCTGACAAAGATTGAGGTGAAACAGATCTTCTGTATTATCTACATTTGTATTTTCGCGAGATGCTTTGCGATAATTATTGATGAAGATATTACGCATGATGGTCAACATCCAACCCTTGAAGTTGGTGTTCTCCACATACTTCTCTTCATTATTTAGAGCTTTGAGCGTGGTATCTTGTACCAAATCCTCAGCTTGTTCACGATTCGTGGTGAGTTTCATTGCAAAGCTCATCAAGTTTCCCTGCATTCCAACTACAGAGGATGTGAACGATTTATTTTTGCTCATAGTTCTGAGTTATTCGATTATTAACTAATCAATTATAAAATTCTTTTATTATCTCAAAATTGAACCGGAACTCTCCGCGCACAATTCAGTTACAAATGTATAATATTTTTTACACTTAACCAAATATTCCTACAAATATTTTCACACCTTTTAACGATTTATTCACAAATCCGGAGTTCAAATACGTTTGTAGCACTTCCGGTGGCTCCAAATGATGCCTTCTGCCGAAGCAGTCCGGCATTGAGAATCAACCCATGATTCTCATTACTGATACCGAAATCGAAGTAACGTCTACCACAGAATTCCTCCCTTATCAGATATGTGAATAGCGGGGTAAGATAATCCCCCTCCCTACCTTTAGCACTCGTGGCGATATACTGTGCATGTGCAACTAAACCGGTATCATAAATACAGACAGCAGCTGCCAAGGGCGATTTTCCGCGTGTATCATTTATTCTTTCAGCAGAGGTTGACCCTTCTCTTACCCTAATACCGAAGAACCGGATCTGACCCGGAAAACGGGATTTCAACAGTCGCATCTCCGAGACGCTGTGAACGGGCGATGTCGAATGACGCTCTTCAAGACAATCCGCAACTAATTGCATCACCTCCTCCGGATCCTCCATCTCCTCAACACTGTGAATCAGCTCGTGGGTAGCGTTCAGTTTTCGTTGACGCAATTTGTTATACTGCCCGGGACTACGTAGATCAATTGTCATGCTCAGATTAGTCTCCTTGATAGTCGCGCCCAATCTGAACAAGGCATACAGATCCTCTTGCGACGGCCGCTCAGCATAGATAAAGGGTAACGGTTTATACAGTAGCTTCTTTATTCCCAATTGTCGCCATTCCTTGACTGCAATCTCAAACAGGTCGAGTAGATCGGAGCCATCAAGATGCGCCGGTGGAAGAATCCAGCCGCCGTAGCTAAGACCTTGATGAGAATACAAGTTCGATTCGGCATCTATATTAGCAGGAAGTATGGCAATCAGTCGCGAACCCTTATAAGCCATCCATGAGCAATCATGAAAGCGATCGGCATGATAATCCATGTAATCACGCTTGAAAAGGAATGTCGCATTGCGTGAGGCCGCAACGAACTCGTCCCATGCCTCACGATCCTCCGCCCGATATCGCCTTACTATAAACTCGCCCATCATATAACTCCTAAAATTATTTCAGCGGCTGCACCATGGTACAGCCCTACATCCCCTAAAACCAAACACCTATCTCAACCATCCCTCCGGATTCATCTTCTCGCGGTTATGCCAGACCTCAAAGTGGATAGATGAATAACTCGGATTATCGCTATCTTCCGCAAGCGCACCCAAGTTCTGACCCTGCTTTACACTGTCTCCTACCTTAACAGTCGCCGATTTGATATTACCATAAACCGTGTAGTAGCTTCCGTGATTGATAATCACAACTGTCGAGAAGCCGGGTATCATGTATACACCCGAAACTTTACCTGGATAAACTGCAAGTGCAGTCGCGCCTAAGGATGACAGGGCATCTATACCCGGATTATCATATACTACATCGGGTAGATCCGGAAGTGAATGGCGCCCGAAACGTCCCGTGATATTAAACGGTCCTGATACGGGACGAGGAAGTGAACCCTTCATACCACCAAAGCCATTTTCCGAAGCCTTAACGGCAGGACGCGCTGGTGCCTTGGAAACAGTCTTCTGTTCCTGCTCCGGTTTAGCAGTAGAGGTCGGTTTCTGCTGCTTCTCACCCTTCTTAGGTGTTTCACCCTTTTTCGGTTCATCTGCTTTGGCCAACTGCTGTTCGGCTTTAAGCCGCGCCTCTTCAGCTTTGCGAGCCTCCTCTGCCTTACGCGCTTCCTCTGCCTTGCGCGCAGCTTCCGCCTTACGAGTCTCCTCCGCTATGAGTGCCGCAATACGACCTTTCAGGGCGTTAGCCTCCGCCTGCTTTTTACTCAGGTGACTTTGCAACGCCTTGCCATTTCGCTTAAGGTCAGCTACCACCGCATCCTGCTTCGCATATTGGGTCTTCAGCTTATTGTGAGCCGTCAACTGCTGCTGGAGTACCACATCCTTACGTTCGCGGCTCTGCGACAGTTCCTCCTTATCTTTAGCCAGCAGATTGACTTTGTTGGTTATCTCTTCCGTTTTACGTTTACGCCAAGCAGATATCTGACGAAGATAACGCATACGCTCCAATGCCTGATTAAAGTTCTTGGCACCGAATATGAACGCAAGATCTGAGTTTGAATTCTTTCTTGCTCTGACCTGTTTCAAAGATTTCAGATACTCGCTACGCATCTTTTCCAATTGCGCTTCATTATCCGAAATCTGAGTTTCCAGAGACTGAATCTTTTCGTCGAGTGTAGCGACTTCGGCTGTGGTCTGACTCAGCACTTTCTCACCGGCGCGGATATCCGACTGAATGCGACCGAGTTCATTGAGACTTTTCTTTACATTAGCTTCATTCTTGCGTATCTCCTCTTTCGTACGCGCTATCTCCTTCTGAGTCTCACGCTCGCGACGCTGTGCCTCTGCGGCAGTCTCCTTCTTTGCCGGCGCTTTCCCTTTCGAGGTTGATGAATTACTTCGCTTAGCAGTAGTGGATTTTTTAGTAGTAACCGTAGAAGTCTTGACCTTACTCCTGCCTCTTTTCTGGGCATAGCTATCCCCTGCACCTAAGGCGCAAAGTAAAATCAAAAGAGAGTAAATCAGATATCTCATTAGCTAATCGATGTTAAGTATTCCTTTAGACCTGTCTCAGAAGCTTTTTAAAAATTGAGAAATTGCTACCTGCCGATACTTGGAATTGAGCTTTAGCGGAGCTATCGGAGAGCATTCCCAATTCGGCTTGTCAAATTCCATAGCAGCATCAAACTTAACCTTATCTCCATCCTGCAATTTTATCGCCATGGAAGTTTTATTTCCTGAGTAACCGAAATCCATGCCCAAGGATATATCATGGTCATATAGCCCTACAATAAATTCTGTAATTCTACCATCCTTAAACAGATCGTAACGATAATCGACATCACCTATGCTTCCAACCTCAATACTATTCTCTATTGACCACAAGGAATCTGCCGGATTGATTATTTCCAAATTTTCTGTCTCCGCAGGAAGGAGATCATAGATATCCAACTGATGCTGATTGGTCTGAGCCAATTCTCCGTAGCCGAAGACAACAACCCTACCCAACAGCAGCGATTGGAGCTCAGGAATCACCGATGGATAGAAAGACTGTATTCTATCAAGAGATTCGAGGGCGAAGACACGTTTCATCTTATTGACGGCAAGAATGGAATCACCCCATATACGGATACGTCCCACCTCTCCCAAGATACTTGCTCTAACAGAGATAGAGATCTCCTCTCCTTTGCGCATAAACATACGGATAGAGGGAGTGAGCGGCAGCTTATCCATCCGAAGCTTACCATTCAGTTCTACTGTTTCCCAGTCGTTATAGTTCCTTACAATTGAATCCACCACAGCCTCCGGATCTTTCACCAAAGTGATATTATCCGAATTCTGTGCCTGAGCACAGAATATGGTACAAAAAAGCATTATGGCGGTTAATTTCAATATTTTATTCATGATGCTGCTTCAGTTCTTTAATCTTATTCTTTATCTCATGGTTATCGGGTGATAACTTCAAAGCTTTCTCGTACGCCTCCAAAGCCTCTTTATTCCTATGCAGAGCGCTTAGAATATCACCGTAGTGGAGATAGAGTTCATCACTCACATCGTCAGCCTCCTCAGCATATTGCAATGCCAAATCCTGATAGTTGAGAGCATCGTCATAATCCCCGGCTTTATAAAGGATCCATGCATAAGTATCAAGGTAGGTCGGATTTTTACCACCCTCACCTTCAAGACTCTTCTGGCTCATCTCCCTCGCCCTCTCCAAGTCTTTACCCTGCACACTCAGGAAATAAGCATAGTTATTCATCGCTAAGTAGTTGTCGGGATCCAACAGTAAGGCATTCTCATAGGCGTTGAAGGATTTCTGAGCATTACCTCCATTGTTATATGAATCTCCGATATTTGTATAAAGCTGTGAGAGGCGCTGTAGATCCTCAAAGGATATAGATGCCGGAACCTGACGTAATGTGATGGTAGTATCTATCGGGAGCGAGGGTATGATCTCATGCAGTATCTCTCCGTATGCCTCAACCGCCTCATCATACTCCTTAGCCATCTGCGCGGCTGAAGCATATAGGAATATCAACGAGCGCATTGGCGTAGAGTTAAATTTCTTCACCTCCTTATACTCCTTCATCACCTCTTTCGGCTTGTCGGCAGCGAGAAGGTAGGTCATAAGCTGACCTCGCAATTTCTCATCGGATGGCGACAAGGATATGGCGTACCCAACCTCATCTATAGCCTCCTGGTAATTACCTTTTGCTGCTGCATAGCGGGCTGAGAGATCCAACAACTGTGAGTTATGTGGGTATTGGTCTCTGAGTATCTCAAATAGATGGTCTCCACGGGCGGTATCGCTGCTATCGTTCAGAAGATGCTGCAGATAATCACCTAACAGTCCTATCTTCTGCTCTAAGTCAAAGTCCTCCGAGGATAAGGCTTCATATATCTTCAGGTCATACTTAGCGGAATCACCTTGCTCGCGATAATAGTCGGCGAGCGCAAGTTTGGCGTTACCATTCTCCGGATTCAGTATCTCAGCGGTATTCAGATAATTTAAAGCTGAGTCCGGTTGATTAATCATGGAGAAAACTTTCCCCTTAAGGATCAGAAAACGGGGATCGCGCGGATTGGTGGCAACAAGCTTGGATGCTTCACCGAG
>CAZEJY010000005.1:64315-100455 GCA_964512705.1 uncultured Sangeribacter sp.
TCAGAAAACGGGGATCGCGCGGATTGGTGGCAACAAGCTTGGATGCTTCACCGAGAGCATTGACGGTATCGCGCTTTGCGAACTGGTAGGATATCTTCTGAATGGTGATATTGGGGTCTATCCCCTCCATTACTTCAAAGCGGTCGAGCGCACTGATTGCACTATCCATGTTGCCATCGGCAGCGTAGGCACGCGAAAGATTGACGAGCGTAGATGACTGTGTCGGATGAAGTTTCTCCGTGCGACTGAACACACGTATTGCCTCGGGATAATTACCGGTCACATTAGCGAAGAACCCATAGAGCATCGACTCATTGTAATCCTCGGGATATTGATCCACAAACGGGCGCATCAATTCCAATGACCGAGCCACTTCCGAGCGGCTCTGCAACGTATCAATCTGGGCAGCTATGCGTATCTCTCCTTTAGCAGTTGATGCTTCCACATAAGAGGGATCGACCGAAAGAGCATGTGAGAAATAGGCATAGGCATCCGAGGGTTTACCCTCCTGCTGCGCTCTTACTCCCTCGAGATAATAGTAACGCGCCTTATTCCGCACTCGGGAAGCGTCTGGCTCATAGCGTGTCGCTCCGATTGCGGATAAAGTTATTAACGCTAATATGAATATTGCAGGATTTCTCATGTGGAGAGTTTACTTATTAGTCTGATACTTGAATGGTATGGAGAATTAATTTGTTCCGGTGTGTCCGAAACCTCCGTCCTCCCGTTCAGTGCGATCGAGGCGGGAAACTTCCTCCCATTCCACTTTAGTATATTGCTTGATCACCATCTGGCAGATACGTTCTCCGTCGTTAACGACGAAATCCTCCTGACCGAGATTGATGAGGATTATACCTATCTCTCCGCGATAATCGGCATCTACAGTGCCGGGGGAATTCAGAATTGTCAATCCATGCTTGAGTGCCAATCCGGAGCGGGGTCGGATCTGACATTCATAGCCTGAAGGGAGCTGCATATAGAGTCCGGTCGGAATCAGAGCCCTCTGCATAGGACGCAAAGTTACAGGACCCTCCGGAAGATAGGCACGAACATCCATACCGGCAGCTTCGAAAGTGCCATAGGATGGTAACGGATGATGGCTTTTATTTATAATCTTTACTTTCATGATTCTTTTTCTATATGGGATTATATACTTTTTTTTAAATTGAGCACCATGTTAAAAAACGATGGCCGCCCAAGGAATAAACGGGCAGCCATCGGTTTTTGTTGGCGCGATGCGCGTTTTTCTGCGTTTAGCCCTCCTCGATTGCGTCGTTAGGACAAACAGAAGCGCAGCTACCACAGCTGATGCAAGTGTCCTCGTCGATGTGATAGATATCGCCCTCGGAAATTGCCTCTACAGGACAAACAGGAAGACATGTACCACATGCGATACATCTGTCAGTAATTACGTAAGCCATAGTTTTAATTATTAATATGTTATTATCCCAAAAAATTAGTTTGCACGGAATTTTCCACGGCAAACCGACACAAATTTACCCTATTTTATTTATTCTCCCAAATTATTCTGAGTATTTTTTGCTAATTTTGTTCAAAACTACTTGATTAATCCTGCATTTTTGCGCAATTATTATGGAACAACCTCTAATTTCAATCATAACCATCACTTTTAATGCTCAGGAGACATTGCTACCTACAATGGAGTCTGTGAAGAATCAGTCTTTTCGTGATTATGAGCATATTATTGTCGATGGAGCCTCGAAAGATGACACCCTCAACATAGCCCGCAGTTTTGAGGGCGTCCGAATTCTCAGTGAACCGGACCGCGGCCTCTACGACGCCATGAACAAAGGGCTGCATCTCGCCAAGGGGAAGTATGTGATTTTCCTTAATTCAGGAGACACCTTCCATTCAGAAGAAACGCTTGCGAAATATGCCATTTACGCTGATGCCGGAGCAGATATCATATACGGAGACACATCGATTGTTGACATCAATCGCAATATTATAGGCCCCCGCCATTACAGCGTGCCTGACCTGCTGACCTTTAAATCTTTTTCCAAAGGGATGCTGATATGCCACCAGGCTTTTATGGTCAGACGCGATTTAGCCCCTGATTATGATTTGAAGTATCGTTTCTCTGCCGATTATGACTGGACAATAAAGTGTATTGCCAATTCTTCACCGGAGCGATGCGTGAATCTGAATTGCGTGACTATAGATTATCTCTCAGATGGTCTTACTGATAAAAATAAACGCAAATCATTGATAGAACGCTTCCACGTCATGGCTCACCACTATGGCAAAGCGGCTGCAATCGGACGACATATACAATTGGTTGCCGGGAAATTGCTTCCTTTCTAATCTTTTCCGCATAATGGCACTGAGCAAGACCACAAATAGAGTCCTAAAGGTTATCGGGATATTCTCCAGTGCGGAGGTATTCAAGATTCTGTGTGCCATCATTAAGACAAAGATTGTGGCAATATGGCTTGGTGCAGCAGGAATCGGTCTTTTCGGCATCTTCAACTCTACTATTGATACCATCACCATTCTAACCGGCTTAGGACTACGACAGAGCGGTGTCCGAGAAGTGGCTCAACATCGCGGGAATCACGCCACATTAGTGCGAATTGCCAACATACTTCGCAGATGGTCGGTGTTGGCAGGGCTCACAGGAGCAGTGATAATGTCTGCTATCTCTCCACTTTTGTCTCAATGGTGCTTTGGCGATACATCCCACTGGTGGCAGTTCATTATACTCTCCGGATCTATCCTTCTCACTTCCCTCACTGATGGCGAACAGGCTATCCTGCAGGCTACGGATCTTTTCCACAATATAGCAAAGTCAACCTCTGCCGGATCCGTTTTAGGACTGATAATATCCATCCCACTTTTCAGATTTCTACCGGCGTCTATCAGTATTCCTCTTTCAATTCTTGCCTACTCTCTCTCCATAGCATCTTTCATATATCTTTGGCGCAATAAAGAGATTCCTTACAGACTAAAAGATTCAGGTTCTTTATCAGAGGGCAGCAGAATGGTGAAACTTGGGGGATACATGGCTATGGCTGCGTTTGCCACAAATGTTGCCCAAATGATTTTTATGGCGTGGCTAAACAGGGACGCAAGCACAGCGGAAGTAGGGTATTTTCAGGCGGGTAATACTTTGGTTGTGCGCTACACATCCATTATTTTCTCTGCTGTGGGATTGGAATTCTATCCAAGAATGGCGGCAAACAGTCACTCCGCGCACAGAATGAGTATATTCGTGAGCCATGAGTTAGGTCTGCTCCTGAAGATATTCACTCCCTTTGTGATAGTTTTCCTACTTTGTAAGTCCTGGATAGTTGATATTCTTTATGCTGACTCATTTGAAGTTATTATCCCCTTTATCACGATAGCAATTCTTAGTGTAATCATAAAATCCGCCTCTACCTGCATGGCTTTCACTATAATTGCTAAAGGGGAAGGGAAAACCTATTTTATAACGGAAACACTCGATGCTGCAATAGGGGTAACGCTGAACATTCTTCTATATCAAAGATTCGGGCTTATAGGCATCGGAATTGCCCAGGTTTTATGGTATGCTATCTACCTGATGATGATTTCAGTCATCTATTTTTTCCGTTACCGAATGAGAATTTCGCGCTCCGCGATTCTCCTTCTCGCAGCATCATTTGGCATAACCCTATGCTGCGCACTGTTTATGTTTGGCGTGGAGTGATCTTGACCAATTCTATTCTTGAGGCTGTCATTTTCAGAATGGTAAAGTCATACTGGCCGATTTCGATTGTGTCTCCTTGCACCGGAAATGCCTGCAAGTGGTCAAGTATGTAACCGGAAAGGGTGTGATACTCCTCCTCTTCCTCCTTCAGATCGAGCCCATATTCCTCATTGATAGCTGAAATCTCCATACGTCCGGAGAATTCGAAACTGCCATCCGCAAGTTTCTTGGCTACGACCTTATTCACATCATGCTCATCCTCGATCTCCCCAAAAATCTCCTCAACTATATCCTCCAAAGTCACTAATCCGGCTATTCCTCCGAATTCATCCACCACCATTGCCAACGTGCGCTTCTCATTCATCATGCGACGCATCATCTTGTTAGCCAACATAGTCTCGGGAGTAAAGATCACCGGCTTTAGTTTCCGTTTCCAGTCAGCTGTGGAATTAAACAACTCTGAAATGTGGATATACCCGGCAACATCATCGATATCGCCTCGATAAACCACCACCTTTGAAAGTCCGGTGGTACTGAAGACCTTTATCAGATCTTGACGGGTTGTGCCCGCCAATGGCACTGCAACGATTTCATTTCGAGGTATCATGCAGGCAGAAATTTCCGTATCCTTGAAATCTATCGCCTTGCGGAATATCTTCACCTCATTTTCGATTGTTTCAGCCCCTTCCCTCTCCTCATCGAGAGATTGCTGGATATAGTCATCGAGTTCATCCATGGTTAGACGACTCTTCGCTTCCTCCTCGGAAGCAATGCCGGCTATGCGCATCAACCCTTTGGAGATGGCAGAGACAAACCATGAGACAGGATAAAGCACAAGATATACCAAATATAAAGGCATCGCAAAAATGCGCATTGACAGGTTCGGGTTGATTCGGAAAGTCGTTTTGGGTATGAATTCCCCGAACAATAGAATTACAGCGGTGGAGAAGAGTGTATTACAAATTAGCACCATCGCTTCATTATCACCTAAGAATCTTTCAAGCCAGGGATTTATGATTGCTGAAAGTGCGATACCGTAAACTACAAGGACCACGTTATTTCCCACCAACAGTGTGGAGATAAACATATCCTCACTGTTGGAGAAGCCTTTGATTATCTTATCGACCAGTCCTCCGCGTTGAGCATCAATCTCCATGCGCACCTTATTTGATTGCACAAAAGCTATCTCACTCCCCGAAAAGAGTGCGGAGAGTATCACTGCCACAATCACTATGCTCAACCACAATGTCATAATTGTATCTTGTTTATTATCTTATAGATCATCTTTGTTGACAGGGAAGATTCCTTCAGGGTTCAGAATACGGTATTGCGTGAGCTTCTCGTTGCTGACAAAGCCTGTTCCCTCCAATACGTGAGTCGCATTCTCAATGTGCATGAATGTGTCACTGTAAATGATATGCTTTCTTTCATCCCAGAACAATCGCTCGGACAGAAACAAGTCCTTCGGAACTTTGGTCATTTCCACATTCCCCTCCAACTTCCACAAACGTTTATCCTTGAAATAACGTGCCGAATCGGCTGCTACCGTAGCAACGACGTGGAAATATGGATCATATTTCTGGAGATATAATCCCTCCGGGAAGAACCAATAAGGAGTATCGACCTCCTCAAAGACCTGCCAGAGAGGGGCTACAATCTTATATTGGATTACGCCGGAATCGGATATCAGCGTGGAGATATTCTTGGTGGTCATGGTCGCCATCTTCTTTGGATCCAGCGAGGCGGCAACATCCACTTTTCTTTCCTCGCGACAGGCTGCCGCAAGAATGAGAATCAGAAAACCATAAACCAAACTTCTCTCTCCGCGCATAGGTCAAGAATAAGTTACAACTTAGCGAATCTTACGCTTCCAGAACCATACCTCGTTGAAGTTGACACCAAGCGTGATATTGAAATAGTTCTCAGTGATCAGTTTCACCGGTGTTGCGTTACGGTGTTTATATTCCAAACCTAAGTTTATCTGGGTCTTTCCCTCGGGAGTTGGTAAACCGAAACCGCATGTAATACCATATTCCTTAACTTTGTTACCTTTGATATTCAGATAATCGTTGGAGTAGTAGGCGCCTAAACGGTAGGCGATGCGCTCTCCGTAATTACCGCGCAATTTCGGAATGAACTCACCTCCGACAGCTAATTTTGTACGGTCATAGAAGCTCTGAGCGGGAGAAAGTACCTCCGCGGGCTTGTGATTCTTAATATCCTCAGGACCATAAAGTGCAGAGTACTTTGCTTTGCTCCACTGCTGCCATGTAAAGTCCGCCTCCACGGTGAAGCTATAAGCTTTGGTAAAGGTGTAGCTAACGCCGGCTCCCACGGTGTTGGGAGTGTAGTATTTATTCTTCAGCTTCTCTTCTCCGATTTTGGTAGGTTCGCTGGCCTGTGTAGTCTCCTGAATAGTAACCCAAGTATTTCCATTCAGGGTCTTCTTCGGTGCATAGGTCACACCCAATACCATTTTGTTGAAGCGATCCCAACGAAGAGTATACTGTGCACCGATATTGATGTTCCAGTCACGAATCTCCATTACGTGCTCAAACTTGGTCTCACCACCGGCTGCTGCCACTCTTGAGAACACGTCGTTGACTATGTTACCGAAATCATAGCTTACGTTGGCACCGATAGAGAAACCGCCTACCTTACCTGCCAAACCGAGGTAAAGTTGATTGATTCCTCCTGAACCCTGGTTCTCCATTGTTCCATGTTTGATTTCGTTACCGAATGCATATCCGACCTGTGAATATGGCACCAAACCGACTGAACCTCCCATAAACTTGGATATCGGGAACTGCATTGTCAGGTAATCCACACCACCACCGATGGAGTTCTGCTTGGCTGAATTCTCTGCGCTCCGGAGGAAAGAGACATCCGCACCGAGATCGAAGAGGAAAGTCAACGAGTCGATCGCTGCATAAGACGCCGGATTCATCACATTGATCTGGCGACCGGAGTTCATTGCATAACCCACACCACCCATCTGGCGCTGCAAGGATGTGGCATGATCTCCTATGATACCGTAGCCATACATGGAGTAGGGCGTATTGATTTGAGCGGCAGCCGTAAGCGAAACAAACGACAGGATCAGGAAAGCTGTTATCTTGTTCATAATGTTATATTTCGTAGTAATTATTTCTCTATTAAGTAACTGATAAAATTTAATAAACGTATTTATCGGTTCAATGTGTATTAAGCTTGTAAATCTGCTCCAACCCATGCCCCACAAGACTATGATCAACCTGCGGTTTCAACCCTCTCTTCTCCAGAAGAGGAGCTAAGAAGTCGGCATCGCCGCCGGTGAGAATCAAGGTTATGCCCGGATATTTCCCCGCGGCATCCTGATACGTTGAGCATATCTCAGCCACTATTCCGTTGACTACGCCTGACCGGATAGCGGTAGCTGTATCCTGACCGAAGCGCGGTGTCTCTCCATTCGGGTTCACCAATGGCAGACGGGAGGTGTAATGGTTTAAAGAGCGCAAACGCAACCTTAAGCCCGGAGAGATGTTACCTCCGCGGAATTCATTATCACAGACCAGATCGAGTGTCACAGCCGTACCGGCATCTACAACCAATGAATTCACTGCTTCGGCAGCCGCTCCAACAGCAGCGGCAATCCTGTCCAACCCAAGAGTCCGGAATGTTCCGTAGCGCACCTCAATCGGAAGTTTGCTTCCATGGCTGAACTGCATAACCTTCAAGCCTGACAGATGCTCCAGATCTTTTACAAACTCATCGGCATTTCCACCCACACAGCAACTGATAGCACCCTCCGGTGCATACTTATTAATCAATGGGAGAAGTTGTGGAGCATCTCTTCTCTCCAAAAGCACACTCTCAAGAAGTTGGCGGTCATCAAAGACACTCCCCTTTATGCAGGTGTTACCTATGTCGACTGTCAGTACTTTCATCCTTCACTCGTTGCCAATTTCTCCAACTTGAATTAACTTTTGGTTTGCTCCTTTTTCATCCTTGAAGTTATCATCCAGGATGCAACTATCTGAATTATTGCTCCAGCCATGGTGAATGCAACTGTATCGCGCATTATAGCCAATGAGAACGTAATCATCGGATAACGTGCTGAATTGTAGAACCAGAAGAAACTTCCCAATATAAAACAGAAGCCTCCCCACATCTCCATGCGTCGCAAACGACGTAGTTTCAAGGAGTCGGAGGGAGCATTGACATTGATCATTCTCGCTATGGTATAGATCAGGGCACCGATGGCATAAACTATCTTCATAGCCATGATCAACACCGAATTATCTATTGCTGCAAAGGGTACTAACATTCCGACAGCAACAAGAATCAGTCCTGTAGTGGAACAGATCTCAACCATCTTGCGACGGCGCTCAAGTGCTACGGGGTCGAATTCCCTATTATTTTTCATCCGATAAATCTATTTTACCAAATATACATCTTCCGAAGGTCGCTGCATGTGATATTGCTCCCTGACCACATGCTCCAACTCTTCGGTACCGATATACAATGCTTCGCGCTTCTGTCTATACCACGCAGCGGAATCTTCGCATTGCTTTATCTCACTTTTAAGTCGCTTGATCTCCTCCTGATACTCCATATTGAGTTTCATTGAGGTTTCCTCGTTGAAAAAAAGCAACAAAACGAATGCACCTCCGATAATCAGCAGTGCGAAATGAGACTTGCGTCTCACATAGAAATTCCATTTTTTTACTTTTTTCCCAAGCATTCTTGCAAAATTAATCAATCCGAAAGAATAATACTAATCTTACCCCCAAATTTTCCCATTTTCATTATCTTTCCAACACCCCTTTAACAATTTTTTGGAATTGAAACGAACCTGATTATTGCACTTCTACGCTTAGAGGTTATTGTACTCCAGCCTATTCATCCTCCCAATCGAGATAGAATTCATCGGCTGTATAGGATTCCTCTTTGAAGCGTGATAGTTCACGGCTGTCGCGCTTTGTGGGTCGGCCCAATCCTTTGCGCCGGTCGACGAAGCCGGAAATGCGGGTCATCTCTAACAATTCATACTGCTCAGGAGATGTTACATTCTCCAAGTATTCAGGCACAAGTTTGGCACCCAAACGGTTACCGGATATCTGCTTGACACGGAAGGAGTAAGTGATCGGAGGTTTCTTAACGTCAATCACATCCCCTACTTTGATCGCACGCGATGGTTTCACCGCCACTCCGCCGATAGTCACTCTCCCCTTCTTGCAAGCATCTGTAGCCATGGTGCGTGTCTTGAACACACGCATCGCCCAAAGCCATTTATCTACTCTCTCTTCCATACCTATTCTATCTGTTATATCTCGTCATGGCAAACTCCGGACCGGAGAGGCAATAAGCCTTGACTGCATCCGCTGCCCTTTCAAGAATCTCCGGCATCTTCTCCATCTCTTCCGGAGGGAATTTACCCAACACGAAGTCGATCTGTCCACCCTTCGGGAAACCGTTACCTACACCGAAACGCAGTCTGGCATAATTCTGCGTACCCAACTCTGACGCTATGTTTTTCAAGCCATTGTGACCGGCATCCGACCCTTGTTTGCGCAATCTGATAGACCCGAAAGGTATCGCAAGATCATCGACCACCACTAAAAGGTTCTCTAATGGCAGTTTCTCCTTATTCATCCAGTAACGCACTGCCACACCACTCAGATTCATGAATGTGGAAGGTTTAAGAAGCATTAGTTCACAATTCTTCACCCGAACCTTAGCCATGTCGCCATATCGGCAAGATGTGAAGGGCACACCTGCCTGCTCGGCAATGAAATCGCCTACCATGAATCCGGCATTATGGCGGGTGTTGACATACTCCACCCCCATATTTCCCAAGCACGCTATCAAGAATTTTTTCATATCAGAATCGTTAGAGAGATATGCATTACCGGTGTTCCCAGAGTTATTACCCTCTTTCCGAATCTTGAAGAACTCCAATAATCTCTTAAGTAATTTCATATTATACGAAACAAGGGCTCTTGTAGCAAGAGCCCTTGTGAATATGTTTGCAATTTGTATTAAGCCTCTGCTGCTTTTGCTGCTGCACCACGAGCTGCACGAGTGAGCTGAACTGCGCAAACAACTGCATTCTTGGCATTCATCAACTCAAGACCCTCGAAGTGAAGATCACCTACTGCCATAGACTTACCAAGACCAAGGTTGTCAACATTAACTACCAAACGCTCAGGAATCTCGTTGTAGAGAGCCTTAACTTTAAGCTTACGCATTGACATTGTGAGCTTACCACCGGCTTTCACACCCTCAGCGTGACCTTCGATCTTAACAGGAACCTCCATGATGATTGGTTTGTCGGGATAAACCTCAAGGAAGTCGATGTGAAGAATAGTATCTTTTACAGGCTGGAACTGAATCTCCTTCATTACAGCTTTCTTAACCTCGCCGTTGAGTTTGATATCGATCTCGAAAATGTCGGGAGTGTAGATCAATTTACGAACATCCTCAGTATTAACAACGATGTCTGTTGTGATCATACCGCGCTTCTCATCGAGCTCAACGAGCTTCTCACCCGGTTTCAACTCACCGCTGTAAGGGAGTTCTACGATTGCGCCACCATTGATAACTGCAGGGATCTTACCCTCCTTACGGAGAGCTTTCACTGATTTTTTACCAAGCTCCAAACGGGGCTCTGCGTTCAATTCAAATTTTTTCATTGTTTTCTTTTTGTGTTACTCAAAATAAGTTTGCTCCGAAATTTTGGGAGCGGCACCGCACGCGATGCCAACAAATTTCCCATCACACGGTTAATGCCGCAAAATTAATAAATTTGCACCACTCCACCAACTTTCACCCCCAATTTTTTCCATCCCGGGATTTTAAGTGCAATATCAAAATAGGCGCACCCTCTTCTTTTTGAGCTAACATATATGGCTATTCGGCAGCAAAATACATTCCTTCAAGTGGTTCAAAGTCAAACGTCTCATCTCCAGCATCATCTTGACTGTGAGTATCACGACGAATAAGCTTTAAATTATCAAACAATAAAGCATGACTGTCGGAATCGTAATCCAATGTGGCGGAATACAAATCTTTTGAATAATATCCTTTTAATATAATATTGGAGGAGTTCCCTTTAACATCGGCTTTTGTTATGATGAATGTGCCGACTTGCTCCATTCCGAGAGAGGGTATTGTTTTTGAATACACATAGCCAAGAATAGGTTCTTCTGACCATTCCCATCTGATTTTATCGTATAAATTCATTACAATAGTGCCTGAGTTTATTACCATTTCAGTTTCACCATCAGAGTCTCGCTGATAGGTCTGCTTATACTCCCACTCTCCTACGAATATTTTATCCATGACTTCATCGGCAGGGCTCCCCATCGTTTTCATTTCTTCTTCGGAATAATAGGTAAGATTCCGGTTCATTGTCGGAATATTACCGGGCTGAGGATCACTGGTTGTAATTGTCACTGATATCCAGTTTTCATGTTCATCATATTGATAAGTATATGATTGTGTTACTGTGTAAAGTTGATGTTTGTTGGCGCTGTCAGAATCGAATAACGTAAAGATTTCCTTAGCGACATCACCCTCGTTATTATAAGAATAAATGCATTCTCCCCACGCATTTTTTTGGTTTGCATTTGAACAATCTAAGAAAGTTGTTTTTATCTTACTTACTCGTCCATTCTTGTCGTATTCAAACGAAGATGTGGCAGTCTTAGCAGTTAATGCACCAGGAAGGTAAGGGTTATTATATGTCATTTTTGAAATGAGTACCAAACCGTCTGCATTTTCGACGTATTCCATATTGAGAATAGGCTTCAATTCGTTGGAAACGGATTTCAAGGGGATATCTTTGTCATTGTTTCCTTTACTCCATATATACTCCCGGTATCTGCTCCCGTTCTGGCGCTTCACCAAATGTCCGTCAGAATAAATATATATGTCACTATTAGGTGACTGTCCACGAAAATCGCGTCCGAGCATTGTCAACTGATTATTGTGGTCATATTCCAATTTGACACCTTCTCCATACAGCCCTTTACTATCCATACGGAATTGATAGTTGGTAAGATTACCGAAAGTATTGAATTTATATGTCCAACTGAACGTGCTTACGGCAATAACACATTCTTTTACATTACCTTTAAGACCAAATTTAACCAAGTCATTAGGATACGTGATAAAATCAGGCAGATATGCCAACGGGTTCTGGTTATTCCCCGGATTTACCGACATGGCGGTAGGACGCATGAAATAGAGGTCAATCGGAGAATAAACCTGATTTGCGATTACTTCATCTTCGGTTGACTCAATCTGTTTCTTCCCTCCACATGAAGCCATAATGGACATTATAACTAATAGTATCAAAATCAAATAATAATTTCTCATAATGGTTAATTCAGTTTGAATGTTACAGGTAGGTTCATTGAAGTTCTGACAGGTTTACCATTGATTTTTCCGGGTGTAAATTTCGGGAGTATTTTGATTACACGTAGTGCCTCTTTGTCAAGATTCGGATCAACACCAATCGAGACTTTGAGATTGCTTAGGGTACCATCTTTTTCCACGATGAAACTTACAGTCACCTTCCCTTGCTTCCCGTTTTCCTGAGCAATAAGAGGATAACGCATGGTCTTGGCTATGTGTCGAAATATGGCAGCTGTTCCTCCCGGAAACGCCGGTTTGGTCTCAGGATCGGCGTAAACAGCATTATCATCTACCTTAGGTTTGATTACTTCCTCTTCAACAATTACCGGCACCCTTTCATCTTCAACTTTAGAAATATCTCTGGGTATCATTTCTTCCGGGTAATACTCGATTTTACATGTTTCTATGCCGGCATCCGACCGATTATAGACGGCTTTTCGCTTTATCCAATTCCCGTATTTATCATGCTCAAGAACTTTATAAACAACTTCCGTACAATTAGGTTTAATCCAGTCTTTTCCTTCATGTCTTGCAGATTCGCAGAAAAGATTACCATTATCATAAGTTAAATAGTAGACATGTTTAATATCCGGCTCTTCTAATGTAAATGTTGATACATACTCATCGCCACGTATGTTTGTCATTTCCCATATAATTTTTTCAGTCTGATAATCACCAAACTTGCGGACGGTGGCTATAATTTCACCATCTTTTCTATATATCTTCACATCATCACTTTCCCGTTTTTTCTCATTGTTTGAGAAATATTGCCACTCACCCTCCGGTGAAAATTCAAAAACGTCAGACAGCTCTTCCACAAATCCAATGTAACTTAATCGAGTTGAAAAGGTTGCACTTTTAACCGGCCCCCTTAGTCCAAACAGGGCACGGTCATCGGCACTTACCGATATTGTCGATAATAAAATGATTAAAATAAGTAAATAATTTCTCATGGTTCTACTTTATAAACTGGTTTCAAAGTAAAGGGATATTTTTTATCGCCATCAGCGCTTATCCAAATACCATCAAATGAATCATCGCCATAGGTGCCAATAAACCGTCCCGTGATGTTTCCATCCACACTTTCTGTAAGAATCAATCGATGTCTCTCCCCCCATTGGCCGTCAAGAGAAATTCTTGTCTTGTTTTTTGTGTAGCAGTAACTTCCCCATACCATGCCGTCAAGCCTATGGACTGTCATCTCAATCTTCCACTTACCGTTGATTGTCCCTTCCCAATCAATTGAAGTTGTTGCAGCCCAGTCATCGTTGATTTCCTCATTATCTTCCTTCCTGAAAGTATTTGCTCCACTATTCTCCGAAGAAGATGAATTCCCTTTTATTAATGGTTCCGATGCTTCCTTCTTTGGGTTTGCCTCTTCAGAAAAGTATAAGTCCTCATATTGCATAAACCCTTTTATCAGATTACCTGCCAGGTCCTTGTAACGCATAACAACCCATGGCTTATCAGCAAACCGCACCTCAACTTTATCTCCTTTTTTGAGGATCGCAATAGGTTCAAGGCCATTCTCCTTATCTTCCATGGATTTGTAAACACAGGCTTCTTCTACAATAACCTCTTTGTAATTTTTCATTTCTTCTTCTGAAGGTGACACTGACCGAAGCCCTAAAAGGATTAAAGTCCAGAGGCCTAACGCTATGCCCAACCAAATAAGAAATTTTTTATCCGATGGCTTAGTTGGCCTATTTTCCACCTCTTCAAGAATATCTGCCGAAAGATTTCCGTTAGAGAAGGTTTCCTTATTGCGTTTTTTTGCAAAGATAAATCCAAGTATTGAAAGAAAGATAAAGACCGGTGCCGCAACAACCATCAGAACAACGCCAATTATATCGACAATGGGGTATACCCACAGTGCTAACGCTCCCATAATCAAGAATTCCACACCGAAATATAATAGTCTTACTGGTCGCTTCATGTACCTGATATACATGCAGAACTCAATAACAAAGCATATTGCCAAGATTACTGATGAAATGAGACTAAGATATGCTCCAGATTCTCTTTTAGCAACAGCAAAATACTGATTCGTGTTCGCGTCTTCAATACCAATGGTACTGAACCATGGGATGAAAGCGAAAGCCGCACATATGGCAATCAGCCACCACTGTGGCTTGAAATACTGAATCACCGCAGTTGTACACAACACTATTATACAAATGTAGGCTAATGGTTTCAGATCTCCGGTCAACAGGGACATTTCTCTTGAACCGTACAAAGATGCGGCACTCATATAGGGGAAAACAATCCCCATAACACCAATAAACAATGCAACCAACTCAATCCAAAGATAATAAGGCTTGTCTGATTTCATGATAAAATTGTGTGCCTCAGTTACCTCTCGTCGGCATTTGGATAGTCATAAATGTGAAAAGCGTGGGTAATGTTCACTGATTATTATCATTGAGGCATCGCCAAACGCCTTAGTCGAAATAAACAGCCCACCCCACGCCATGCCGATATATAGTCAGCCCCGCGCTTAGAGGGGTGGATATATAGCGCACGCATGGAGCGTTTGACTGCTCAATCCTTCGACTTAAAATTTTGGCGATTTTCAATGATAGGAATAAGCAAAAACGCTCTCACTATGTCTTGAAATGATTTGGTAGCAGAAGCCACCAACTCAAGTCAATAGCAAAAATAGAAATTTTTGCCGAAATTGTAAAATTTTCTTATATAAAAATTTAGAGAATGTCGGGCAAGATTTGCACAGGATAATACCTTCCGTAAATTTATAGTATTTTTAATGCTATCGCGGCGCAAGCTTCGGCATCCGAAAGTGCATCATGATGATGAGCAAGTTGATAACCACACGCTTCGGCAACTATCGGAAGTCTATGATTGGGAAGCTTGAGGCAACGGCGAGAGGCGGCGAGAGTGCAATGAAACTCATATTCCGGATACTCCATTCCATACTCTGCAAATACGGCTTTGAGACACGTTTCATCAAATGGCTTATTGTGAGCAACCAATGGAAGCCCCTTAATCTTCTCCTCTACCTGTTGCCATACCTCCGGGAATGTTGGTGCGTTATCAGTTTCAGACCGTGTAAGACCATGAATCTCCGTGGTCCAGTAGGAGTAATAATTGGGAGTAGGCTTTATGAGACTATAAAAGCGATCAACAATCTCTCTATCACGCACTATAATTAGGCCAACACTACACACGCTACACCGTCGGCCGTTGGCTGTTTCAAAATCAATCGCGACAAAATTATCCATTACTTTTTCTCTTCATTGTAAACATTATATAGTTCATCAACCCACCCTTTCATTTGGTCTACTACCTCTTTAGGAGATAGCACCTCTATCCATGAACCTTATAATGATATTAACTAACCTGATATACGTTCGATCTGTGTCATATAATGTATGAACGGTTCAGAAAGGCTAAATATTAGTAAAGGAAGCATCCGATAAATATTAAGATTATTATAAATATTTCGGCAAGGAGGTTAAAACGCTCATGGAGATTAAGCAACTTCAACTTTACACATATTAACATAATGCATTTATAAGTTAGTTGCCACCATTCCTTTATGGTGTCAGGAAGTCTTTTGCCAAGAATCATGCATCCCAATACATCTCCAATATAAGTTGCAATCGCCTGAGAACGATGCGGGAGAATAAATAACATTACCCTCCCCATAAATAATATAAACAACAAATAGCATATTAACTTAGGTGCAACTTTATAATATCTTTCAAAAGGCATTATGTCCATATATTATAACTTTAGATGAAATTGAGTTTTCGATCAAAGTTATTTAGAAAAATACGATGGGCTTTCCGTTGTTCTTACCAATCTTTTCTTCTGAACAAAGTTACTCTCTTCAAAATGCTTTGAAATTGAAAATCGGGCGGATTATGGTATCAACTGTTACCGTGTCTCCAATATTGGATATTATCTCTTCTGACGGTTTATAAACCATCGGTGATTCATCACGCGTGAATTCGTTCACTGACTCGGAATAGATTCCTTTCATGGATTCTTGAAAGTCCTCCATCGTGATTTGCTTATATGCCTGAGCACGACTCAATACACGCCCCGCACCGTGAGGTGCCGAGCAATTCCAGTCCGGGTTACCCTTTCCAATACAAATTAGTGATCCATCACGCATATTCAAGGGAATGATACACTTCTCTCCGTCAGCAGCCGAAATAGATCCTTTACGGATTATATTGTCATCGCTGATGTAGTTATGCACGGACTCAAATTCCTCCTCAACCGTTACTGCCGGGAAGAATTTTAAAAGAAAAAGTGATATAAGTTTCCGATTTAATACTGCCCACTGCTGGCAAAGACGCATATCATGGAGATAATCTTCTCGCGCTTCGCCTTCAACATAACATAAATCAGCAGGAAGTGAAGGCGCGGCTAATCGTTGTTCCCGACGCATCTGCTTAATAACAGCCTGCAATTCCGATCTACGTCCGGCAGCCTTGTATTCCTCTATGGTGCGCTTTATCATCTCCTCAAACTCATCCGCTCCTTCGGTTAGATGCCTAATGGCTGTTCTCTGATAGATTTCAGCAACCTGCTTTCCAAGATTGCGTGAGCCTGTGTGGATAACAAGATACACATTACCCTCTTCATCCCTGTCGAGTTCGATGAAGTGGTTACCGCCTCCAAGAGTACCAATAGATTTGTAGAGACGACCGGAGTCTTTAAGATCCCTATAGCATCGCAACTCTGCAATGAGGTGTTTCGCCTCACGATAGATCTCCATCTCTTCGTTCACCAAGGGTTTGAAACCGAAACGGGCTTCGCGCACAATCTTTCCGGAGGGTACATTGGAGCGTATATACTCGTGAAAGGCATGAAAGTTTATGTGTGAAAGTTTACCGAGTTTGAGCACACGCATTCCGCAACCTATATCCACACCTACAATGTTAGGAATAACCTTATCTCCAAGGTCTCCGGTAAAGCCAATAACGCAGCCTGCACCGGCATGAACATCGGGCATGATTCGTAACTTCTTTTCAGAGAACACATCTATTGACAGAAGTTGCTTAATCTGCTTCAATGCAGTTTCCTCAATATTATCCGTGAATATCTTCACATCATATCCTTCTATTCTCTTCATAATGTAGCATTTTTATATTTCTGATGCAAAGCTACAACCCTACTGCGCAACCATTTTGCGCAATTATCAGAACAAGAAAAAAATTTTTGTTGGTGCTTTAAATGATACATCAAAGCATTACCTTTGTAAGAAGCTACTTAAAATTTCGAATTATGAAGATTTTACATCTATCGGATACTCACGGTTGTCATCATCGACTCGGGGATTTACCCGAGGCTGATGTGGTAGTTCATTCCGGCGATTTTACAATGAACGGAAGTGAGGCTGAAGCTATTGACTTCATGAACTGGTTCTGCGATCTCCCGTATGTCCACAAACTTTTTATCTGCGGGAACCATGATGAATGCCTATATGGAGCAAATATAGACGGTCTTGACGAGAATGTTCATTATCTTTGTAATTCTGGAGTTGAGATAGATGGTGTGAAGTTTTATGGAGTTCCGATGTTTATGAGTGATTGCATTACAGATCGGCAGAACCGGAACTATGACAACATACCTGCAGACACCGACGTACTGATTACTCATTCACCGGCTTACGGTATCCTCGATTATGATGATAATATCAATTATGGAGACGAAAATTTGCTTGCAAAAGTAATATCTATCAATCCCAAACTTCACTTATTCGGACACATCCATTCTCAACATGGCACCCTTTCCAAACATGGCACTACCTTCTCAAACGGCGCAATCATGAACGGAGACTACACCAATCTACAGTGTCCGAACCTAATCATTATTTAAGGTAAATTATTACGGCCCTAAACAAATTACGGAGTGTCAAATTTTGGCACTCCGTAATTTTAGTTGTATCAAATGAATCCTATTTGTTAGCAAGCTTCTGCTGCCAAGCCCAGATATTCTTCATTGTTTCATCAATCGGCGCGGTGGCAACCCAACCGAGTACTTCGTTAGCTTTTTTCGGATTCGCCCAGATTTTTTCGATATCTCCGGCACGACGGGCACCAATCTTATGTGGCACCTTTACCCCTGTCGCACGTTCGAACGATGCAATCAGTTCTAAAACAGACAGTCCTCTACCTGTACCGAGATTGAATACCTCTACAGCATCTGTATCTGATCCATCGAGCATTCTGCGCATTGCTATCACGTGCGCTTTGGCAAGGTCTACCACGTCGATATAATCACGGATACATGATCCATCGGGAGTGTCATAGTCATCACCAAACACCGTCAACTCTTTTCTTATTCCTGCTGCTGCCTGCGTCAAGTAAGGAACAAGATTCTGCGGCACGCCAATAGGCAACTCCCCTATTTCTGCAGATGGATGTGCTCCAATCGGATTGAAGTAACGCAGCAATATACTCTTTATCGGTGCTCCGGAAGCGATATAATCGGTGATTATCTCTTCTGAGATCTGCTTGGTATTACCATAGGGAGATGTTGCAGGTTTGATCGGTGCTGACTCATCAATCGGGTTCTGATCAGGTTCACCGTAAACCGTACATGATGAAGAGAACACAATACCTTTAACACCAAACTCCGGCATGAGCTCGAGAAGATTCATCAGTGTGTTCAGGTTGTTGCGATAATACAACAGCGGTTTCTCTACAGATTCTCCTACTGCCTTGGAAGCGGCAAAATTAATGATTCCTTTAATACCTGGATTATCCTCAAAGAGTTTACGCAAGGTAGCCATATCGGTGCAATCCCCCTCCACAAACACCGGACGGATACCGGTGATGTTGGTGATTCCGTCGAGAACTCCAACATTGGAGTTAGAGAGGTTATCGATAATAACTACGTCATAGCCTGCATTTTGAAGCTCTACCACAGTGTGCGAACCGATATAGCCGGTTCCACCTGTTACCAATATCTTATCTTTCATGGTTGTATCATTCATTTCATTTGAACAACGGTGTAGGATAAACACCCTCCTTAACCAGCTTTTCGAACTGTGCCACTGTTGCCGGACGATCGGCTGCATAAGTAACACCAAACCATTTAGATGGTGTACCGATCACTTTCAGGTCTATTGTACCGTTGTTGATCAAGTCATTGACAACAGTCGGGATGTAGAATTCTGCCTTCAGTTCATTCTTATTCTCATCGAGGAATTTCACAAACGCCTTCTCTGAATAATCGAAATAATCTGGAGTGAATCCCCACATATTCATTGACACATTGGCATTTTCAGGGAAAGGTACCTCTTCACCCTCTACAACCTGGATGAGCTTGCCATCCTTGCGTTCAATACCATGGCACTCAGTCACGCCGGTTAGGTTACCCTCTGCATTAACCTCACATAGACCACGGCTCACACCACCGTTCTCACTGAGTGTATTCTCGATATTGAAACCGATCATGCAGTAGCAATTCTTCTTACCCTCAACAGAGCGAAGGAAATCAGCAAGCAACTGGAAACTTTCAGCACCATAGTAATCATCAGCATTGATTACTCCAAAAGGTTCTTTGATAGCATCCTTACCCATCAATACCGCATGGTTAGTACCCCATGGCTTGCTGCGCTCCGGATTGGGAGTATAACCCTCGGGGAGCTTATCTATAGCCTGAAAAACAACCTCCACAGGCACATGACCTTCATATTTTGAAATTATTTTCTCGCGGAATTCCTGCTCGAAATCCTTGCGGATCACAAACACAATCTTACCAAATCCGGCTCTTAGCGCATCATACACAGAGTAGTCCATGATAGTCTCACCTGAAGGACCAAGTCCGTCAAGCTGTTTCAAACCACCGTAACGGCTGCCCATTCCGGCAGCAAGGATAAACAATGTCGGTTTCATTTCTAATTTTTATTTGGGTTTATGTAATAACGGTATTATATATAGAAAGAGAGAGAAGAGCACCACCTTTGAGTTACCATTGCGCGCAATGTGATTTGCTGCTCTGTCAAACTCCTCTACTATTGCCTCAACATTTCCGTGATGGATAAAGGGTGAAAAGCGTCGGGAGAAGGATTCCTCAGCAGACGACATTGTCACCAACGCACGATTATGAAGATTATAAATGAAATTCTCCCGGGTCATATTGCTCATGTAGGAGAGGAGTCGCCTGAGTTTCTCCCTACCCATCCCCGCAATAGTCTCACTAATCTGCTTTAGCGTACCGGGCTTCTTAGCATAAGCCGCACGCATTATATTCTGATAAATCTCCCTAAACTCATCCCGCTCACCTGAATGCGTAGCCAACTGATCGGCAGCAGCTATACTCCCCTCTGCTAAATGCGCTATCTCATTAGCCAAAGGTGCCTGAAGGGAGTATTTTTTCATGACATAATCCGACAACTCTGATTCCTCAACCGGATACATGTTGAATCGCCGAGTACGGGATGAAATTGTAGGAAGAACATCTGCCTCACTATTTGAAACCAAGAGGAATACTGTCCCCTCAGAAGGTTCCTCTATCACTTTCAGCAGCTTATTGGCTGTCTCGGCATTCATTCTCTCCGGAAGCCAGATAATAAAGAATTTATATTTTGAACTGAATGAGGAGAAAGAGTCCGCTCGCAGGATATATTCCGCCTCCTCGACATGAATCATCGGTTGCGAGTTACCAGCCTCGATAATATTGAGCCACTCCTCAGGTATCATGGAGGGGAAACGCCTCAACATCTCGCGCCATTCCTCTATCCGGTCATTGGAGCACACAATATTAGCTGTCTTATTCTTTACAATGGGATAGGAGAAATGCAGATCGGGATGATTCAAAGACTGATGCTGGCGACAGGAGGTACATACACCGCAAGGCTCCCCGTTCTGAGGATTCTCGCAATGTGCATACTGAGCAAACGCACGGGCGGTCATCATCTTTCCTATACCCGAATTCCCATAGAGCATGATCGCGTGTGGCATATGCCCACTGTCCACCATCTCCCTGAGTGTCTGCTTGACTTTCTTATTTCCCGGTATATCTATCAGTCTCATAGATTACAAATTTAAATATTTTTTCGCGTACCCACGTTCATCTTTAAGAGTTTTTTCGCATAAGGTAAGGTTGTCATCCGTAATTATTATCGTCGATCCTTCTTATTATTCCTTGCCACAGAGTTGTTTTAGTGTGCAATATCTACAGTTCTCCTCATTTTCTGTAATCCGGAAGGGTATATCTTTATTAAAGATTTCACTCAACATCTGATCCAGTCTCTCTTTGAAGAACTCATCGTTAAACTCTTTATGCGTTTCAAGCGTAACGCCCTCTATCTCAGGCTGGGACTCACCGGTTTTCAACAACGATTCTATCTGATATATTGCGAGTTTCACACTCTTTTCTTCATTCAGGTCTCCCTTTATCTTCAGATAATCATTCAAGTTATTCGCATAGAAAAGCAACTGAAATAGGTTCTTCGCAGAGGAGTTGCCATTAAAAATATCCTCCCTCTCCAATGCTTTCACACCTGCCGAACCGGTTTTGTAGTCTATAATGCGCCACTTCTCATCGGCTGTGCCCGGATTCAAAATGTCGAGCCTGTCTATGGAGAACTTGACATTGACTTTCTCCCCACCTCCGAATTCATACTGATAGGAACCTGCCAACTCACCGCCGGCAAGCTTAAATGGAGTCAGTGACTTATCATACTCCAAAATATCCCTCACCTGCTTCAGAAGCTGTTTCGCAACAAGCTCCACATGACCGCCAAAGTCTTCAAAATCCTTGACCTCTCCCCCTGAGACGGGTGCTTTCCCACCATAATGGTTCTTGATGATTGCCTCAATTATGGTTGATTTTAATAAATTTCTATCATTAATCAAGTCCGTAATTTTCTCCCGTGTCATCTCGATAGGTTTACGAAGGAACTTACGTCTCACACTCTCATGATCCTTTCCATCCTCAACCCTGAAATAGAGATAAAACATTACATCGTGAATAATATTACCCTGCGTTATCGGGTCTATGGTATCAGAGGGTGCCGGATCAGTCTTAATCTTCTTTACTGATTCATAATAAAACTTCACCGGGCATTTACCATAAACTTTCAAGGCGGAAGCGGAGAAATTCATGTTGGAACCCTGTTGCTGAAATTCCCTCAGCTCATTCATTACCTCCGCCGTTTTTTCAACATCGAACAGTTCAGGTTTCTCCGATTTTAGATTAAAGTTATAACGGGTTCTTTTCAGATTATCGTGGGTATGCAGATATTGTAACTGCATGATATATCTTGACTCTCCTCCGCTACGCATACCCTCACCACTTCGTGCATCGTACAACAGAGTCACGGTCTTCGCTCTGGAGATCATGCGGTAGAAATAATAAGAGAATATTCGTTCTTGATAATTTGCACTCGGTAAGCCATAGCCATTACGCAGCGCCTCGGGAATAAATGTAGACCTACGCGACTTGCGTGGCATCACCTTATCATTCATCGAGAGTATGATCAGATGCTCGAAGTCGAGAGCTCGCGTTTCCAACAATCCCATCACCTGTAATCCGGAGAGTGGCTGCCCCTCGAATGTAACCTTCTCACCACCCACGAGACGGTCGGTCATGTAAAGGACTCCGCTCAATCCTAACTCCACCTTATGTTCCTTTGCTGCCAATTCAAGCGTTGTAAGTGCCTGCTTATAGCGCGCCAAATGTGAGCGGTCAATCTTCTGCTTTACCAGTCCGGAATTCTCATCAGACAATTTTAAGTCAATGTTAAAGAGCATATTGTTAACAAACGCTATAGCTTCATCCGTGGTCAGGTCTCCGGTACCGGACGCTGAATACTCCGTGAAATCAATCAGCTTCAGTTCCTCACCCCCTAATTCCACCAACTTGTCAAGACCCACCATCAGGCTTCTCTCCCCCTTCAACGCTGTGTTGAGTTGCTCAACCTTATCATTCCCGAAAAGTATATGACTCAACGGATGAGAAAGCAGCATAGTGATATCTTCCTTAAAGAAACTGATTCGCTTACCACCCCCTTTCCTTGACGCTCGCATCACTAACTTCCGAAGATGGTGGATAAAGGTTGCGGTTGAGGTATATTTTAAGGAGTAACCCATTGTAAGGTTTATGGTTCCCAATCCATCCGGCAAACTGTATAAGAGAGGAATCAGCAGATTCTCATCGGGAAGCACCACTGCCACACGCGCATCCTCTATATTTTTAAGTCCTACCAACTCTGCCAACTCCTTAACCTGTTCTCCTGCAATCTTGGTCTGCGCTGCATTAGATGGCGCAGCCAAGACCTCCATATAATTGGGCAATCTCTCCGCCTCGGAAAGTTTTAGATATGGTTCCGACCATTCCGGAGAAGGAAAATTTCGTTTATTAAGCCGCAGGAAGAGTCCGGCATCCCCGGCGAGCGATGAGGGTAGCAGCCTTCCGTCAGGATATCGGGGTTCGAGAATCGGACCGGTGGCATCCCAGTAAAAATCCACCAAAGCTCTCTTTTCATCCTCCGCGCCCTGAAGCCTACCTATCTTTATCAGCTGATCAAATATCTTCGCCTCTGTTGTGGATAGGGCATTGAAGCCTACTACCACAATCTTCTCCCAAGGTAGAATCTCTTTACCCAATTCCTCCAATCGACGAAGGGCATGCTTGTAAGTGCCCCCTTGTGTAGCAAGAAGCTCCCTATCCAAATCTGTCTCCAATGCTTCATAAAGAGGATAGATCTGCTCCCACAATTCCACGAACTTATTGTTTATCTTTTTATCACCGCCGGGTCCGGTGTGCTTCCAGAAACGACCGATGTTGTTCTGCTTTGGCTTAAAATTAAAATATTTTTCGAGAATCTCGATCTGTTCATCCGAAAGGAAATTGGAGGAAATCTCTTTATAATCCTTTACATTCTTAAATATTGACCGGGCATCAACATCATACTGATCTACCTCACTGAAATCCGAGATCAGTATCTCACCCCAGCTTCGGAATTTATCAAATTCCATAATCTCCTCCGGCAGATTTCCTGCTTGCTTAGCAGACTTCCGACCCCTCTTTTTCTCTCTATAAAGTCGGAATAACCGGAACAGTAGATCTATTCTTGAGGCTGTCTGTCGTCCTGACAATCTCTCAACGAATTCTGAGATAGCTATAATCTCCGGAGCAAGTAGAGTCTTACCACCTGCCATACGGCTCAGGCTCTTCAGGAAAAACGCACCGGAACGCTTATTCGGGAATATAAAACAGAACTGACTAAGGTCATCGTAATTCTCTAAATAAGCCTTTGCCACAGCATCGAGAAAGGTCAGCTCAACCATTCTCTCCAATCTCTCTTCTTTATTCTCCATGCTCTTTCCTTAAAGACGTTGACAACCCTCGGAAGGGTTCAATAAATTCACTTCTACAAAAATAACTAATAGACTCCATCAAACAAAATTTGGGGATATTTTAATATTTTGATTAACTTTGCAGATTAGAATAAGCAGGCTCCTCATGTCAAGCCTGCTAAAATTATCATAAAATGATTATAATCAGAAAAGTAGGAGAACTACTTGACTTAGTGGGCAAAGAGAAGGAGAATGGCAGGTCGATTGGTTTCGTCCCAACCATGGGGGCACTTCATGCCGGCCATCTATCTTTAGTCGAGCGCGCTGTCAAGGAGAATTCATGTGTGATAGCAAGTGTATTTGTAAATCCTACACAGTTTAATAATCCCAATGATCTGGCGACATATCCCCGCAAAGAGGAGGATGATTTCAAACTCCTTGCAGAAGCGGGAGTGACAGCAGTTTTTGCTCCATCTGTAGAGGAGCTCTACCCGGGAGGTCCCGAAGCGCAACCTCGCCACGAGTTTGAACTCGGCACCGCAGCAGAAGTGATGGAGGGTAAATTCCGTCCCGGTCACTTTCAGGGTGTCGCTCAGGTAGTGAGCATCCTCTTCCGTCTCTGTCAGCCGGACAGAGCCTATTTCGGAGAAAAGGATTTCCAGCAAATAGCCGTAATCCGTAACATGATCAAGAGCGAGGGGATAAATGTTGAAATCGTGGCTTGCCCGATCAAACGCGCCGACGATGGCTTGGCTCTTTCGAGTCGCAACGCATTGCTCACTCCTGAACAGCGTCAGAAAGCACCCGAAATTCACAAGGCTCTCAAGTACAGCGTGGAGTATTCCAAGGATCACAGTGTGCGTGCCACCCACGATACTGTCGTTGAAATGCTTGATGCAATCCCTGAAATGAAAGTCGAATATTTCGAAATTGTCGATGCCCGCACACTTCTCCCTGTCGAGGAGTGGGAGGAGAGTCCCTGGATTGTGGGTTGCATCACGGTTTATTGCGGAGAGGTTCGTCTAATTGACAATATAACATACAGAAAAGATGTTGATTGAAATGATGAAGTCAAAGATTCATCGTGTCACCGTGACCGAAGCGAATCTTAACTATATCGGGAGCATTACAATAGATAGCCAGCTCTTGAAAGCGGCCAACATACTTCCCGGCGAGCGCGTCTTTATCGTAAATAATAATAACGGTGAGCGCTTCGACACCTACACGATCGAAGGTGAACCCGGAAGCGGAGTCATTTGCCTGAATGGAGCTGCAGCCCGCAAAGTCCAGCCGGGAGACGTGGTAATCATAATCTCCTATGCCCAGATGACACCTGAAGAAGCTCGCGACTGGAAGCCGACAGTGGTGTTCCCCGACACAGCTACTAATCTTTTGAAGTAAGTAAGTTAACAGTTACACATTATGTTTCAGAATCTCTCGGATCGTCTCGAACGGTCGTTTAAAATACTTAAGGGTGAGGGTAGAATCACCGAAATCAACGTAGCGGAAACACTCAAGGATGTTCGCCGCGCTCTTCTTGATGCCGATGTCAACTACAAGGTAGCCAAAAACTTTACCGACACAGTGAAGCAGAAGGCTTTGGGTCAGAACGTGATCAACGCTCTGAAACCGAAGGAGCTTATGGTCAAGATCGTTCACGATGAGCTGACTGCCCTCATGGGTGGAGAGGAAGCTCCGTTGAATCTCACCGGCAATCCTACTGTCATCTTGATGAGCGGTTTGCAAGGTGCCGGTAAAACCACTTTCGCCGGTAAGCTTGCTAAGAAACTAAAGTCCACCAAAGGTAAACGCCCTCTGCTTGTCGGTGCCGACGTATATCGTCCTGCTGCGCGCGAACAGTTGCGCGTGCTCGCTGAGAGCATCGATGTGCCTCTCTACACCGAAGAGGAGAGCAAAGATCCGGTAGCTATCGCACTGAATGCTATCGAACACGCTAAAAACAATCACCTTGATCTTGTCATCGTCGATACAGCCGGTCGTTTGGCAGTCGATGAACAGATGATGGATGAGATCGAACGTATCAAGAAAGCTGTTAACCCGCAGGAGACACTCTTTGTGGTTGACTCCATGACCGGTCAGGATGCTGTAAACACAGCCAAGACTTTCAACGAACGACTCGATTTCGACGGTGTTGTGCTCACCAAACTCGATGGTGACACTCGTGGTGGTGCCGCTCTCTCAATCCGTTCGGTTGTTGACAAACCGATTAAATATGTCGGTACAGGTGAGAAGTTAGAGGATATTCAGGAATTCAATCCGGAAGGTATGGCAAGCCGTATCCTCGGCATGGGTGACATCGTCGAACTTGCCAAACGTGCTCAGGAGGTTTATGACCAGAAGGAAGCGGAAAAGCTTCAGGAGAAGATTCGCAAAAACAAATTCGACTTTGACGATTTTCTCAACCAGATTCAGCAGATCAAGAAGATGGGTAACATCAAGGATCTTGCCGCAATGATACCGGGAGTCGGGAAGGCAATTAAGGATGTGGATATCGATAACGATGCCTTCAAGAGCATCGAGGCTATCATCTACTCCATGACACCCTATGAGCGTCATAACCCTGAGATCATCAAAGGCACGCGTCGTCAGCGCATTGCCAAGGGTTCCGGAACATCTCTGCAGGAGGTAAACAAACTGTTGAAGCAGTTTGAAGACACCCGCAAGATGATGAAGATGGCTACCTCCATGAAGAATCCTATGAAGATGATGCGCCAAATGAAGCAACAAGGCCGCCGCTTCTAACCCCATAAACATATCTTCAATGAAAAGTATCAAAAATCCCAGTGCTGCTAAACTATGTTGGATTTTAGTCCCGACTCTTGTAGTTGAAGTGATAGCACTTATCTTCAATATATTTACGTTCAAGTGGTGGATGACTGCAATATGCATTGCAAGCTTTTTAGGCTTTGCAATTTCATTCACCTACTATTGCATAAAACAGAAATGCTATGCTCAGTTGTTTTATGCGTGGATCCTGATAATTTTATGGGCTATTACCTTCTTCGGTGGTAACTATTATGCCATGAAAGCCATGGGTCAATAATTAGGGTTAATGTAAAAATCCAGTTAAAAAGTTAAAATTAAATTGGGGATATAAGAATTGGGTAATATTTAATGTCTGAAAGACAAACCTTTTATTAGCCGTGCACATGGAGACGACTCCATGTGCACGGTTTAAAAATACAATCTAAGTGTCTGAAAGACACACCTCTTAAAATAGTATAATAATATTGTTAAAAAGTAAAGTTCGGAATCCGTTTCAGTGTTAAAAGATGTGTCCTTCAGACACTTACCGTATAATCTATTACACACCGTGTACATAGCAGTTAAACTGCTATGTGCACGGCTATTAAAAGGTTTGTCTTTCAGACACTATTTAAGCTCAAATCCTTATCATTTAACCAGATGAATACTTTATTGGCGGATGAGGGGCGTCACTTCAGGTGCCGCTTCGGTAGATGTGGGACGCACGAGGCGCAAAACCTCCTCTCCTTGACTATTGAGTAGCACCACACTCTCTTTGCTTAACGGTTTTGCCGAAGAAGCCTCCTCGAGAGCCACAAGGAACTCTGTCTGATGACTTCCGGGAGGACACGCCATGCGAGTGGTCAGAATCTTGCTGAAAGAGATGGAATTAGCCTTCTCCATATCTATCTCCATATTTCCATTCAGGATATTGCAACCGGTGTTGCCATGAATCTTACCCTCATCAACATCAACCACAAGATGCATATCGGGTTCATCGACCTCCGAACCGTTAATGGCGCTAACATTCCACGTTCCGTTGAGGAACTGGAAATTCTGGTGCATGAGACTCATCACCTCACGGCGACTACCGTCCAATAAATATAGATAATAATCATCGCCCACTATCTTCAATTCATAGTAACGGGTCAGATCCAGAGCTGCGTTGATCTCATAATCGGTCAATCCATCTTTGTTGCAGAGACGCATTGTCGAAGCCAAATTACTGAAAGTGACCGTTGAATCAGCTGCATTATATTTGAACTCACCATTTATCACGTTGCAGCCATTGTTACCATAGATTCTTCCCTCTTCAGGCACGAACTTGATGAAGGGCACATCCTCTCCAACGGCAGCCTTACCGTTCACCTTCTCTATCGCCCAATCACCCTTGATAACACCTTGACCAAGTTGTTTTGAGGTATAAGCCTTCTCCTCAACAGTATCTGTGAAATCCTCTCGGTCGGAAAGAATCAACGATTCTGCTGTTGCCTCTTTGTTGAGTACAGCCTTATCGTTGCTCACTGCTGAAACAGAGTTCATATCAGCCTTTTGAGCGACTTTGTCAACTTTTACTTCTACCTGTTTTTTAAGCTCAGCAGTATTTTTAGTAGCCTCTACCCTCTTCTCGGCAACCTGTTTCTTAACTTTAGTCGCCTTTTTGGCTTCGGCAGTCTTTTTATCTTCAGCTTTCTTCTCCACTGTCACTTGCGCCTCGGCTGTCTTTTCTGAAGACGACTTATGCACGATATTACCTATCTTGTTAACAGTACTACTTGCTGTATTAGCCACTTTATTATAGAAACTACAACCGGGCAATGTTGACAGCATCAACATCGCACCCATTGCAATTATAATTCCACTTCTTTTCATATCCGGTTTCTTTCGAAAATACTTAAGTTTTCAAATTTAGCTTATCTCATCATAAAAGCCAAATTTATTTATCTGACCAATTTATTCAACTAAGGTTTAATCACCCCAATGCTTACGTAGCGGATACTTAGTCGGGCGGAGCAACAGTCGGAGTGAGGTGGAATAGAAGAGATAATTCCAGAACCAATTGACCATCACACTCATCTTATTGCGCATGCCCAAGATAGAGATAAGGTGTATAAAGAGCCAAGTCAGCCATGCAAAAAAGCCGGAGAAGGAATATTTAGGCAGATCCGCTACCGCCTTGTTCTTACCGATGGTTGCCATCGAACCCTTGTCGTGATACTTAAACGGAGTCTTGAACTCCCCGGCATTCATATTTTTCGCCAAGTTAGCGGATTGCTGAATAGCCGGCTGAGCCATCTGCGGGTGCCCTTTAGGGTAATCTTCTGTCTGCATCAGAGCGATATCACCAACGGCAAACAAAGTATCCTCATATCCCTTGACTCGATTGAATTCATCCACAATAATTCTGTTTCCACGTCCGATCACCTCCTCCGGCAATCCGGGCATCGGCTCACCTTTCACTCCTGCGGTCCAGATCAGGGTCTCGTAATATTCCTTATGGCCATCAGCAAAAGTGACATATTTATCTTCATAACTCTTCAAGCCGGTGTTTAGCCGCACATTCACCATCAGCTGCTCCAGGCCCTCCTTCGCTTTATTCTGAGATTCAGGACGCATAGGACCTAACAGACTTGGGCCCGCCTCGATCAGAGTTACATTTACATCCTCGGGAGTCAGCTCCGGATATTCCTTAGGTAAGATATACTTCTTCATCTCACCGATTGCGCCGGCGATCTCAACTCCTGAAGGGCCGCCTCCTACCACAAGGAAGCTCAACAATTGCTTGCGACGCTCCGGGTCTGTGCAGAGGGCACCACGCTCCAGACGGTCCAAAATCTCGTCTCGTGTATGTGCAGCCTCTCCGACGGTTTTAATACCGAAGGTTTCCTGAGCAAGATTATCCATGCCGAAATAATTATTGGTTGAACCGGCAGCAATCACCAATTTATCATAAGAGATAGTCTCATAGCTTGTAGTGACTGTCTTGTTCACCACATCGATATTCTTAACATGTCCCATGTGGTAAGATACATTCCTGTGTCTCTTCATCTCCCGGCGGAATGGGAAACAGATATTCGCACTCACCAATCCGGATGATGCAATTTGATAAAAGAGTGGCGGGAAACAATGGAAATTGTTTCTGTCAATCAGTGCTATCTCATATTTTTTAGGATCTAACTTCTTACTTAGATTCAATCCGGCGAAACCGCCTCCAATAATAACTACCTTTTCCATAATAAAATTTTCTGATCTTAAAGACCTGTCCTATCGCAGCCGAAGGAATTAATCCACACCATTGATTCTATCAAAAGCGTATACACCCCGCTCTCGACAATCAGCGATCAAGACTTATTTATAAAAATTTAACGAAATCAGCCCCTTTATTGTTTCGGAACAGCTATTAATTATCAAAAATATCACTAATTTTGTGGAGATGAAACCTGACATCCTAACAATTTCCCGATTTAAGATCACCTTTAAGATCTCCAAGCTCGCAGTTCTTATAATTGCGGCTTTGAACCTATTGCCCTTTACTATGCATGCGCAAGTAAATGCAGAGCAGGTGCTCTATATCGGCAAAAATGTATTGTCTATGGAGGATTATATGCTCTCCATCCAATACTTCAATCAGGCTATCAAGGCTAAGCCCTATCTATCCGAACCATACTTCTTCCGCGCCTTGGCAAAACTCTATCTTGAGGACTACAAAGGGGCAGAAGAGGATTGCACTCTGGCAATAGCACGCAATAAATTCAAGACCGAGACCTACAAGGTGCGAGGATTCGCACGTCAGAATCTCGGCAAGGATTCCCTTGCCATACTCGACTACGATGCCGGTTTGCAATACAATCCTGAGGATAAATACTTCCTTTTCTACAAAGCGGTGGCACAGTCTGAACTGAAAAAGAATGAGGATGCTGAAAAAACGTTTGATAAGCTTCTCCGGCTCTATCCGCAGTTTGAGGATGGCTACACCGCCAGAGGAAGATTGCGCGTGCAGGCAGGCGATACTGTCGGAGCACTCACCGATCTCGACAAAGCGATATCCATCTCCCGTAATCTTGTCAATGCTCACCTGCTTCGTGCTCAGATTCGCGCCGATCAGAAAGAGTGGAAAAACGCTCTCACTGACATGGACGCAGCTATCAAACTCCAGCCTCAGGAGGCTGATCTCTATATCAACCGCGCATTCCTGAGATATAATGACGATGATTATTTCGGAGCGATGTCCGACTATAACTACTCTCTCGAGTTGGAGCCTTATAATTCTATGGCACTCTTCAACCGCGCGTTGCTTCGCTATGAGGTTAAGGATCTGAATCGCGCTGCCGATGATTTCAAGCAGGTTCTGAAGATGGACCCCGATAATTTTCACGCACGCTACAACCTCGGCTTAGTAGACCTGGAACGCGGTGAGAATCGTGAGGCCCTGAAGAGCTTTGATATTATAGCAAGGAAATATCCTCGCTTCTACCCGGTATACTACGCCATGGCTGAAGCATATCGCAATATGGGAGACATGCGTAAGGCTATGATGCTTGCGCACAACGGCGATAACCTCGTTGCCGGTTACGTTAAGGATTCCGAGCGCAATCCTCTCGACCGACCCACAATCGCAGCCGGCAAGTCCAACGATGCCCGTCACACTCCGAATGATGATGAGGATGAAACAGAAGTCATGAACCGGTTCAACCAGTTGGTTACCGTCACTGACAAAGGTACGGAAACGACCCTGAGCTATAATGAGAAAGTTAAAGGTCGCGTTCAGGACCGCAACCTGAATGTTGAATTCGAACCTGAATATATCCCCACTCTGATAAGTGGTGGAGAATCTCTCCGAAATATATCCAACTATTTCCGCGAGTTGGACGACTTCAATATGCATGGATACGTAACAGACAAGATCTATCTCGAGCAGTTGCGCAACAACACGGAGGAAGCGTCTCTCCAGAATCTCTTCAAACGCGGTGACTATTATGAAGATCTTCGCAAGGAGAATCACGCCCGACCTGCCGACCTTTTGATGTTAGGACTCATCCGTGCATCTTTGAAAAATTATCCGGAAGCTATCGCAGCGCTCGACACGGCGCTCCAGCGCACGCCCGATTTCACTCTTGCCATCATGGCTCGCGGTGCAATCCGTCAGGCTTCTTTGGAAAACGCTCCGGCAGCTTCTGCAGAGGAGTCTGAGATGGAAGCGACACTTCGTCAACGCCAGCAAACACACGAGATTCAGCAGATTCTCAGTGACTACGACAGGGCACTCCAGCTCAATCCTCGTCTTGTATTCGTGTGGTTCAATAAAGGGAACCTTTTCAGCAAGATGGGAGATTTCACCTCGGCCATTCAGGCATATTCAGAGGCAATTAAATTAGATCCTGACTTCGGAAACGCCTACTATAACCGAGGTCTCTGCTACCTGAATATCGGCAACAAACGTCTCGCATTCGCTGACCTCAGCAAGGCAGGTGAATTGGGTGTGATCCCATCCTACAATCTGCTCAAGCGCATGAAATAGCGACGCTCCTGCTTTCGCCGGATTCATATATGAAAATGAAACGGGTAGCAAACAATTTACTTGCAAATTAAGCTGATATTTATTAACTTTGCGCAATTGGAAACCACCTTCCATCAGGACGGTGGAATATTTCCATGTTAATTATTTGAATATTAAATATTTCCTTGCTATAAGGAGTAGAAGAAACAAGAATATATATGATTAATATAACCTTTCCTGATGGAAGTGTAAAGCAATTTGAAGCGGGTGTAACTCCGTTTCAGGTAGCGGAAGGAATAAGCCCCAGATTTGCAGCCGACGTTTTGGCAGCAAAAGTTAATGGTGAGGAATGGGATATCTCCCGTCCAATCACAGGGGATGCGACCATCGAATTATTCAAATGGGACTCTCCGGAAGGGAAGCACGCCTTCTGGCATTCATCCGCACACCTCCTTGCCGAGGCTCTTCAGGAGCTCTATCCCGGCGTGAAGTTCGGTATCGGTCCGGCAATCGAATCCGGGTTCTATTACGACATCGATCCCGGAGAGCACAAGATCACATCTGAGGATTTCCCGAAGATTGAGAAGAAAATGATGGAGCTCGCTGCCAAGAAGGAGGATATCGTACGCAAAGATATCTCAAAGGCGGATGCTCTCAAGATGTTCGGAGACCGCAACGAGACATATAAGTGTGAGTTGATCAGCGAACTCGAGGATGGTAAAATCACCACATATACCCAAGGTGAATTCACCGACCTCTGCCGTGGTCCTCACCTACCCTCAACTGCCCCCATCAAGGCAGTGAAGATACTTTCACTCGCAGGCGCATACTGGCGCGGCGATGAGAAACGCGATCAGTTGGTTCGCGTGTATGGTATCACCTTCCCCAAGAAGAAGATGCTTGATGAGCACCTCGCACTCCTTGAGGAAGCGAAGAAACGCGATCACCGCAAATTAGGTAAGGAGATGGAACTCTTTGCTTTCTCCTCAACTGTTGGTCAGGGTCTGCCTCTCTGGCTCCCGAAGGGTGCCGCTTTGCGCGACCGCCTCGAGCAATTCCTTCGTAAAATCCAGAAGGAATATGGCTATCTGCAGGTGATCACTCCGCATATCGGTAACAAGCAACTCTACATCACTTCCGGCCACTGGGCTAAGTATGGTAAAGACTCCTTCCAGCCCATCAAGACGCCTCAGGAGGGTGAGGAGTACATGCTCAAACCGATGAATTGTCCTCACCACTGTGAGATTTATCGCGCGGCTCCGCGTTCATATAAGGATCTTCCACTTCGCTTTGCAGAGTTCGGTACCGTATACCGCTACGAGCAGAGCGGTGAGCTTCACGGTCTGACACGCGTACGCGGATTTACTCAGGATGACGCACACCTCTTCTGTGCTCCCGAGCAGATCAAAGATGAGTTCCTGAAGGTAATGGATATCATTCTTTACATCTTCAAAGCTCTTGATTTCAAAAACTTTGAGGTTCAGATTTCACTTCGCGACCCAAAGAACAAAGAGAAATATATCGGTAGTGACGAGAACTGGCATCTCGCAGAGAGAGCCATCATCGAAGCTTGCGAGGAGAAGGGTCTCAACGCGCGTCAGGTAGAGGGCGAAGCAGCCTTCTATGGTCCCAAGCTCGACTTCATGGTCAAGGATGCCATCGGCCGCCGTTGGCAGTTGGGGACTATCCAGGTTGACTACAACCTGCCGGAGCGCTTCGAGCTCGAGTATACCGGAGCCGACAACCAGAAGCATCGTCCGGTGATGTTGCATCGTGCACCATTCGGTTCTATGGAGAGATTCGTGGCAGTACTCCTTGAGCACACTGCCGGAAAACTTCCTCTCTGGCTCATACCCGACCAGTGTGTCGTATTGCCTATCAGCGAAAAATTCAATGACTACGCACGCAAGGTTGTTAAGGAGCTGGATAAAGCCGGAGTTCGCGCAATCGTAGATGACCGAAATGAGAAGATCGGTAAGAAAATTCGCGATAATGAGCTCAAAAAAATCCCATATTTGCTGATTGTGGGTGAAAAAGAGGCTCAAAATGATGAAGTTTCTGTAAGAAAACAGGGCGAAGGTGATAAAGGTACGATGAAAATCGTTAACTTTGCAGATGCAATCAATGCCGAAGTGGCTGCGATGACAAACCGCGAGGAGAAATAAACGTTTAAAAACACTTAATGGAGAAAAAACCACAATTCAACGGACCATATCGTCCGGCGGGGAATGGACCTAAACCACGCCCCGGGCAGCGACCCGCACGCGGCGCGAACAACCGCGACAGTCGTGACCCTTATGTGATTAACGAGCAAATCCGTGCGCGCGAAGTGCGCTTGGTTGGCGATAACGTCGAGCAGGGTATCTATCCCATCGACAAGGCTCGTCGCATTGCCGCAGACATGGAGCTCGACCTCATTGAGATCTCTCCCAATGCGGAGCCACCTGTATGCCGCATCTTAGACTATCAGAAATTCCTCTATCAGCAGAAGAAGCGTCAGAAGGAGCAGAAAGCTAAAGCTGCCAAAGTGGTTGTAAAAGAGATCAGATTCGGACCTCAGACAGATGACCACGACTACAACTTCAAACTCAAACACGCCATGGGATTCCTCAAAGAGGGTTCCAAGGTTAAGGCATACGTTTTCTTCCGCGGACGTTCAATCCTTTTCAAGGAGCAGGGAGAACTTCTTCTTCTCCGCTTTGCAAATGACTTGGAGGAATATGGCAAGGTTGAGATGATGCCGGTCCTTGAAGGAAAGCGAATGACCATCATGCTCTCTCCTCTGAAAGCCCCGGCAAAGAAAGATAAGGAACCGAAAGCTGAAAAGCCCCAAAAGAATAAAGAGGCTGCAGCCGAAGAATAATTGAGATAAAATGCAGACCGTAGGCACACAGTGCCGAGGTGAATATTTAACATAACTAAATTTTCAAAACAATGCCAAAAGTAAAGACCAATGCCGCGTCTAAGAAGCGCTTCGCGCTCACCGGCACAGGGAAAATCAAAAGGAAACACGCTTATCACAGCCACATCCTGACAAAGAAGAGCAAAAAACGTAAAAGAAACCTTGACCACACCGCATTGGTGATGGAAGCTAACATCAAGGCTGTTCGCGAACTTCTTTGCCTTCGCTAAACAGGTAAGCGGGCGCCTGATTCAATCAAGGCACCGATTCCAAAATTTACTTAATTTTTTTATTAACCGAATGCTCAGCTCCGTAAGTGCATAAAGAAAAGATGGCCGCTGACATTCAAAAAATTCAAAAAAATGCCAAGATCAGTAAATCACGTAGCTTCAAGAGCTAAAAGAAAGAAAATCCTCAAACTCACCCGTGGTTATTACGGTAGCCGCCGCAACGTGTGGACCGTAGCTAAAAATACCTGGGAGAAGGGTCTTACATACGCTTACCGCGACCGCAAACAGAAAAAACGCGACTTCCGCGCACTCTGGATCCAGCGTATCAACGCTGCTGCTCGTCAGGAGGGTCTTTCATACTCTATGCTTATGG